>JBAWXH010000025.1:0-69094 GCA_037144155.1 Planctomycetota bacterium
GACTTTTAATCCTTGGGTCGAGGGTTCGAGTCCCTCCGCTCTCACTCTTGATTTTTCCATGAAAACCCCGGGTTCTTCAAAGGATCTGGGGTTTTTTCGTGGTCAGTGCTAGCACCTCTACAAGCTGTTTTCATGGCACCATTTCGCACCTTTTCGCCCCCAAAAGCACCCTGCGCGCTAGCGATTCTGCTGTAGGTAGGTGGGGGTATTGGGAGCAACGGGCCGATGCAATCTTGGTAGCCAGCCCAAACCACATCTCGAACAATCCATCCAACGGTACTGCGATGGACTCGCTGGAGATATTTCGCATCCAAGTCCGCCAATTACTATCCGCCAAGAAGTGGAGGCAACCGTCACTCGCCGTCGGTCCAAAGATCGATGCGCGAATCAAGCTATAGATCGCATACTATCGTGCCGCGATCGTGGGTGACAAATCTCGTAGCGAACCGAATGTCGCGGAACTCGCGAAACTTCAGATCGAGAACAAGACGGGCGCAACGGGCAACTAGGGAATTGTGAACGTTACTAAATCTGCCCGTACATGGTCGGTCCTCCGAATAGGATGCGATCCGCTCTCCAGCGCAATCACGCCTCCTGATTCATGAAGCACTGCATCGATAACATTGAATCGTTTTAGAGACTCTTTCTTAAGAGGCAAAAACAGATCCCCCATGTCCCGTCGACCATTCCAAAAGGAGGGATACCTCACTACCCGGGGACTGCCTATGTAATCCATGGATGCAAAGACGAATTGAGAAGGATCACTCCAACCTGCAACTTGATTGAGTCGAGCTATTTTCCAGCTGATAGTTCCGTTGGGTATAAAAAACTCATCGCGACTGACGTTCTCTTCCTCACCCTGAAAAGTCATGCGATTGGGAGCGCTGGAGAATTGGCTTAGGATCTGTTCGATGTACAGGCGGATGTCGCCGTTTTGAGTACCACGCAAGCGAAAGCGCCGATTTCCTCCTAAAGCATGACCGCCGTGAACATCTGCGAGTACCCATCCAAACTCCAATGCGTCGAACATCAGCATGTTTTCAACATGAATTAACTTCAACGACTGAATATCTACCAGTCCTCGTTGAACCAAAATTGTGTTGCCATCACCCTTGGCGAAAAAATAGATTGTTGGCCCATCGTCGTATTCAATACCTAGTACTTTGCCGGGGACTTTTACGACTCCAAGCCGTTCACCATTGCGGCGAAGCACCTCGACCGTTGACCGAAAGTCAGATATTCGCATTGAATTGATCGCAATTGCGAACCAGTCGACGTTCGGCAGGTAGTAGGCTTGACTATGGATTCCCTCCGTTATGTTGGTTAGTCTCCAAGCAACGTTACCGGCTTGAAGCTGATCCAGATCGCTGTAGTACTCCAGGTCACCTAGTCCATTTTTGGTTTGCTCGGTCCGAAGTATCGAGTAGACACCTCCGAGCTGCGAGTCAGTCACCAGAGCGCAACACCGAGCATCCACACGGATAGGCGACTCTCCCCAATCATCCACATCGACAATTGCACCTTCGCCTTGCCGCTTCAGAACCACAGCCTTAGAACCATCGTAGCTCAGCGAGATGGACCCATTTACGAAGACCGCAGGATCGATAATCTGAATCGGCCGAAGGACAATCGTAGCGTTGGTTTGTGCGTGCACTTCAAGGCAAAACGTACTCGATGATAGCGTTACGAGCACGCAACATAGACGGAAGCAGAACGTAAACATCATCGGATCAATTCAACCTTCGCTTATTCGCACCTTGCGTTGCCCCATGAAATGATATTACCAACACCAACTCTACTTCCGACAATTGCCCAAACCGTATCGGGTGGATTGCAGGCTGGACAGCCAGTCCAGTCATATTCCGCAGTAAATGTGCCCGGTTTTGAAACCAGCGTCCCTCCCTGAATACCATTATTGTTTCTTACCATTCGGCCAGTTGTGCCCCCCACCCCCCCATTAAGACAAAGACTCTAGTTGCGTTCACCTTTCCAGTCGCCCGCCACTGAGCTCTTCTGATCTTTTTGATTGTACTGGCCAGACGTGTACAAAGGGCTAATCGGCGCGATGGCGCCATGCTAAGGGCGTGGCAGGACGGTTCCCCATTGCGACCCAACCAGAAATCGACTTCCCGGCTCAAAATGGCTGCGACGGATCATGGCCAGCCCCTGGCGACGACCTTCTGGGGTTTCCACTAAGGACGTGATGACGGCGATTTCTTTTCCATCCAATTCGACACGGAAAGGAAGTTCCAGCGTCTCGGTACCATCGACTTCGAGGATCGCCAATCTCTTTTGAACCTGTCCGAGTGCGTCCAAGCGGGCTACGGTTTCTTGACCCAGGTAACATCCCTTCTTGAACGAGATGGTTCGATCGTCGATCGCAAGTTCCTGCGGAAGATTTTTTTCGTCGCAATCGACACCGTACCATGGCCAGAACGCTTGGATCCGTTCCAAATCCCATCCGGCTCGTTGGCTGAGGCCATTCGTTTCGCATTCGGTAGCCAGTCGCTGTGCTTTCGGTCCTGATGCTTGGGTCGACGTCAAGAATAATTCCGCTCCTCCCACCATCCATGGCACGTGAATCCACACAATCTCTTCCTCTCCATCGGCGATCGATCCACATCTCGCATCAGATCCCCTGTTAGATGCACCGTGTGCAGAGTCAACGGCTTCTTGCAGGCAGTCCTTGGCCAATACAGTTCCGCTACGCACTAGATAGGCGTGCCACTGACTGGATAGATCCGTAACCACTGCATCTTCGCGCAGGATGTACCGATCGATATGAGGTACCAACCGGGGGCCTTGATGGAGGGTCGATAGAAACCAAGTTTCGGTTGGTCGGGCCGCAACGACACCGTGGCTGAGCGTGCGACCTTTGACATCCAACACAAACGTTTCGGTCACTTGCCCTTCGACCAGATGCCGCAAATCCTGCGTGCACAGATTGTTGAGGATCTTGTCGCGATCCTTCCCAGAGAGGGCAACGAGCGTTAGTTCACCGAGGGAATAGCCAGCCGTCACGATAGGATCCTCTGCATCGAGTGTGCTCTGCATAGACACAGCCCTCAAAAGTGAGCCTGAGGCGCTCGTTTTGAAGTTGCGCTGTTTGGGCTTCTATCGTACTCGTACTCAATGAAATGGTACTCGTACTCGTACTCGAAGATACCGCATCGAGTACGAGTACCGCTAACTCTGAGTACGAGTACGAGTACGAAAAAGCCAGGGAAAACATGGAATGGGGTCTCGAGAGGCTCAAATAGTGCAACTTCAAAAGGCGCTAGCCGAGTTCTTTCGACTTGCAAAAATCGGCTAGCGCCTCAGGCTCATAGGAACGGGAATCGACTTTTGTCGGTTGTGTCTGCATCGGTTTGGTACGGCGAGAGTATCCCCGCCTGAATACCAATCATGTCCGCTAGCTGTTGAAGAGGAAGTGACAGATATCTCCATCTTGGACAACATAGGTCTTACCTTCGGTCCGCATGCGTCCGTTGGCACGTATTTCCTTTTCGTTTTCAAACTGTTCTAAGTCTACGATGCCGTAGGTTTCGCAGCGGATAAAACCTTTCTCAAAGTCCGTATGGATGACACCGGCAGCTTGGGGTGCCGTCGCGCCGACCGGGATCGTCCATGCTCGGACTTCCTTCTCTCCAGCCGTGAAATAGCTTTGAAGTCCCAACGTTCGATAGGCTTCTCGAGCGACGACTTGGAGGGCAGGTTCCTCAAGTCCAACAGCGGCCAGCATCTCGCTACGATCCGGCTCGTCCAGTTCGGCAATCTCCGCTTCCAGTTTGGCGCAAACCGGTACGACCCGCGCGCCGTTATTGGTTGCGAATTCGCGGACCTTCATGACCAGTTCTCCTTTTCCTTCCAAATCGGTCTCATCGACGTTAGCGATATAGAGAATCGGTTTGGCGGACATCAGTCCGAAGCTTGAAATGGCTTTCGCTTCGGTTTCATCAAGTTGCAGCAATCGCAATGGCAAATACTTGTTTAACTGCTCCAAGTATTTCTGAATGGCCGACACGCGAAACTTGGCTTCTTTATCCCCTGTGCGGGCAGCCCGTTCGGCTTTTGGCAAAGCGATTTCCAAGCTTTGAATGTCCGAGAACATCAATTCCATTTCGATGGTCTCCATGTCGGCAACGGGATTCACCGTCCCCGCGACGTGGATGACATCCGGGTCCTCAAAGCAACGGACCACCTGCAAGATCGCATCGACCTCCCGAATGTGGCTGAGGAATTTGTTCCCCAAACCCTGGCCTTCGCTGGCTCCTTTTACAATCCCCGCAATGTCGACCAATTTGAACATGGCCGGAATGATTTTCTGGGTCTTGATGAAATGGCTGATACGATCCAACCGTTTGTCTGGAATGCATACGATCCCTTCGTTCGGTTCGATGGTGCAGAACGGATAGTTCGCAGCCTGTGCTCCTTGGGATCCCGTCAATGCGTTGAACAGCGTGCTCTTGCCGACGTTGGGTAATCCGACGATTCCTGCTTCCATCTGAGTTGTCTCCTAATTCTCTTGACGTAGCAACGGGAACAAAATGACATCACGGATACTGCGGGAATTGGTCAGCAGCATGACGAGTCGATCGATCCCGATTCCCAACCCGCCTGCTGGGGGCATTCCATAGCGAAGGGCTTTGATGAAATCATTATCCATTTTGGCCATGGAGTCCTCTTCCGCCATTCCTTGCAATTGCGTCGAGAACAGATTTTCTTGAAGAATCGGATCGTTCAATTCGGTGTAGGCGTTCGCCAATTCCATCCCATGAATGAAGAGTTCAAAGCGTTCCGCAATCGATGGATCGGTAGCACTACGTTTGGTCAACGGGCATAAACTAGCTGGGTAATCGGTTACGAAGATCGGGCCGATGAGTGCGTCTTCCACTTTCTCTTCAAAGACTTCGCTCACGACCACGTCGGGGTGTTTGCCTTCCGTTGCCAAGCCCAGCTTTCGAGCAAGCTGCGAAACGGCAGCATGATCGTTGATCTTGACCCCCGCGTGTTCTTCGAACAGTTCGGTGTAGGTCCGGCGCTGGAACGGCGGCGTAAAATCGATTGGCAAATCCCCCCACATCAGCTGATAGCCTTGGCCGGTGGCCTGGATGGCTTCCACGATAATCTGTTGCGTCAGATCCATCATGGTGCGGTAATCGGCATAGGCCCAGTAGAGTTCGATCATGGTGAACTCCGGATTGTGCTTCGGGCTGATCCCTTCGTTGCGATAGACCCGTCCGATTTCATAAACTCTTTCGATACCACCGACCATCAATCGCTTGAGATGCAGCTCCAGCGCGATCCGCAAGAAAAGTTTCATATCCAGCGCGTTGTGATGGGTGAGGAACGGCTTGGCAGCAGCACCGCCGGCTACGGTGTGCAAGGTGGGCCCTTCGACTTCGACAAACGCGTGCTTGGCGAGAGTGCTACGGATCGATTGAATAATCTTCGTGCGGCGCAAGAACGTATGGAGTGAGTCGGGGTTGTAGGTCAAATCCACGTACCGCATGCGTTGCCGCAGTTCTGCATCTTGAAGACCCGCGTGCTTCTCCGGTGGTGGTTCCAACGTCTTGGTCATGAAATGGAGTTTGGTGGCGAAGATCGTCAGTTCACCCGTATTGGTCCGCCCCAGACGGCCGTCGACTCCCACCAAATCTCCGAAATCCAAAAGTTTCGTAAGATCAAAATCTTCGTCGGGCAAATGGCCTTTGGCGATCATGATTTGGAGATCGCCGGTCAGATCACGAATATTGAGAAACACCAGTTTCCCGGCGGTCCGCATGAGAATGATTCGGCCCGCAGCCCGGACCGTGGGCCCGACTTCTTCGCCCGGGGCGTTGGCAGTCTTCCATGCCCTGTAATCGACAGGTTCTGGTCCACCCAAGTCGGGCAGGGGAACCAACGTACCATCCTCTTTCTTGAAATGAATTTGGGGTACCAGAGCACGGACTGCGTCGATGTACAGACGGTCATCGAAGCGATGCCCCCACGGGTCGATCCCGAGCGCTTCAATTTTCTTGAGTTTTTCGAGCCTTGCGGCTTGGTGGACGCCTAGTTCGGTGTTGCCGGGTGACTGAGAATCGGACATCTTGATGGAGTTACCTACAGAGAGTCATGAGTGGATCGGGCCGAAGATTGTAAGTGATTAGGCTGGAAAACCAAGCGTTGATTGCCTGCCGGTTCACCGAGAATTCTTAGTCAAAGGATGGTATTGGAATGGATTTGTTCGCTCAGGCCGAAGCTGCCAACCGAGAATCCGCCATGCCGTTGGCGGCCCGCATGCGGCCAAAGTGCCTCGACGAAATGGTGGGGCAATCCCATATCTTGGGGCCCGGAAAACTGTTGCGCCGTCTCGTCGCTGCTGGCAAACTGCAGTCGATTCTACTTTATGGCCCCCCAGGCACCGGCAAGACGACGCTGGCCCGATTGATGGCCTCTGAGACGAAAGCGGCATTTCGGCAAATCAATGCCGTCACGAGCGGCATCAAAGAATTGCGCGAAGCCCTCGAATGGGCTCGCGATGAAGTCTCGGTCACCGGCGCTCGACCCATTCTCTTCATCGATGAAATCCACCGCTTCAACCGATCGCAACAGGATGCTCTCCTGCCGGACGTCGAGTCGGGAACGGTAGCTTTGGTGGGTGCCACGACAAGCAACCCCTTCTTCTCCGTGAATGGAGCCTTGCTCAGTCGTTCGCAAATTTTTGAACTCCATGCCATCGGCGAAGAGGACATCGTTCTTTTGTTAGAGAGAGCCTGTGCCGATCGCAACTTGGGATTGGGCAAGTTCTCCATGCATGTACATCCCGATGCGCTCACGTATTGCGCTCGCATTGCCGAAGGGGACGCAAGACGGGCTCTCAATGCGCTCGAGATCGCTGTCCTTTCTTCCAATCGCTTCCCAGTCGAACTGACCGTTGCGCTGATGCAGGAAAGCATGCAGAAAAAGATCCTGCAATTCGACCCGACCGGGGACGAACATTACGACATGGCCAGCGCTCTGATCAAAAGCATCCGCGGTTCGGATGCCGATGCGGCGCTCTACTGGTTGGCGAGGGCTCTCGAAAGTGGGGAAGAAGTCCGGTTCCTCTGCCGACGCCTCGTCATCCTCGCCAGCGAAGATATTGGAAACGCAGACCCTCACGCATTGACCTTGGCTGTGTCTGCGATGCAAGCATGCGAGTTTATCGGCTTGCCAGAATGCCAACTCACTCTCTCCCAAGCGGTCTTGTATTTGGCCCTTGCACCCAAAAGCAACTCAGCCACGACCGCCATCCTCAATGCTCGCAAGGATGTCCGGGAAGGAGCGATCATTCCGGTTCCCATTCATCTTCGCGATGGTCACTATCCCGGTTCTCAAGCGCTGGGACACGGGATTGGTTATGAGTACTCTCACGACGCTCCGAACGGGATCGCATCCCAAGATTACTTGGGTGTGGAGCGGCAATACTACGAACCGACGGAACGGGGTGAAGAAGCCGCAATGGCGGCTCGCTATCGCGAGATACGTCTAAGATTGAAAGGACAGAACGGGAAGGTAGATCGATAGGGCACGGGAGCAAGTCTAGTCGAGAAGAGCCCGTAACGCTGTCTGTCAATCAAGCGCTATGTGTGTTTGCCATTAGCCGGAATGCGTTAGCATCCGGTTTCACGTCAGTGGGTAACAAAAACCGGGTGCTAACGCACTGCGGCTGATAAATCAAGTGTTGCCGAGATAGGTTTGCGCGAACACACCGATTTGTTGAAGGTATTGCCGCTCGCATCATTCAACGAGTTTCTCATACGTTGCGATTCAGCCACCTCTAGAACGATTCTTTTGTCCCGGGAAACGTTCCGTCTTGGACGGATTGCTTGTACTGTTCGAATGCTTCCTTCGCGAGAGACTTCAGGTCCGCAAACGGTCGAACGAACTTGGGTACGTATCCGCTGTTCCAACCGAGCATGTCATTGGTGACGAGGACTTGGCCGTCGCAGTGTGGACCAGCACCAATCCCGATGGTTGGAATCGTCAATCGCTCGGTAGCCTGCTTTGCAAGTTCGGCCGGGACGCACTCGATGAGCACGGCAAAGGCTCCCGCGCTTTCCGCCGCTTCAGCATCCTTCATTAAGCGTTCCGTGTCTTTTTGAACACGATATCCCCCTAGCGCATGAACACTTTGTGGGCGAAGACCGATATGAGCAATCGTGGGTATTCCAGCATCGACCAGCGCGCGGATCGTGTCGGCCTGCTGATATCCACCTTCCATCTTCACAGCATGGCATTGTGTCTCTTTCATGACCCGGGCCGCACATTCGAGAGTGTGCAAGATCCCAACCTGGCCTACGGGAAAGGGGAGGTCGATGACCACCATCGCTCGGCGGGCCCCCCTTACGACCAACTCGCCATGATAGATCATTTGATCAAGCGTCACCGGAATGGTCGTCTTGTGACCTTGCACGACCATTCCCAGCGAATCTCCGACCAGTAGACAATCGATGCCTGCCGAATCGAGCAATTGCGCCGTTGGATAGTCGTACGCGGTCAACATCGTGATCCGTTGACCGCGACGCTTCATAGCAGAGAGACTGCGAACCGTGACTGATGCTTCCGATTCCGACATGGTTGCCAAACTACTTTGACTGAATTGGAGAGATGGAGCTCGCCCGTAAACCCGAAGAGGAGCGGATTCAACTAACGCGAGTTCTTGCTGTCGCGTTGACTCTTGGCTTTGGCTTGACCTGCGGAATAGGCACGTTCTTCCGATAGTTTAGCGCGCGCTTCCGCCAGGGCCTTGAGAGCCGTTTCGCGGCGATCGCCGGGCAAGCTCTCCCATGCGAGTCGATAATACATTTCTACCGAGGCCCAGTGACCACGTTGTTTGGCTAGGGCTGCGCGCTCCAAATAGTACCTCGTCGATTCACGGTCGTACTCTTGATGTGTGGCACCATACCCACTGACGCCCGGCGCATTCCCAGCATGACCGCTGAGCACCGCTAGATAATCGTAGTCGGGTCGCGGGATGCGGCCCCGTGGGGCGGTCGTGATACGTGTGTACAGGGTTGGATCGGTCTGCGACAGTTGAGGAGCCGTGGGCTTATTTCCCGCCTGAGATCGAATCATTTGGTCCAGTTCGTCCAAATCGATGACGGTCGCCTTGACAGTCACCGAAGAAGCTCCGGACGACCCACCGTACGCCGTGCTTCCATATCCTCGACTGGTGCTACCGATTGCGTTTCGGCCTGAACCACCTGCATAGGTAGATCCTCGATCGGGAACGGCGACGGTGGTTGACAAGTTAAAGCTTCCCGAACCGGGTATTTGAACCACTTGTGCGAAAGCAATGCTGGATGAAAGACTCGTCCCCAAAAGCATCGCGATGAGGAGTAGAAACGCAGAGAACCTGATCGGACGGAATTCGTTTTTAAACATTGCGTGCATCGCCACCAAGTGAACCGGAGATTTCCAAAACGCAGGAATTCCGCGTCGAATGGAACATTCACTGAGTTTACTCGACGCAGAGCTCGCATCCGAGGAATCCTACCGGGTATCCCATGAGAATTTCCAAGGATTGGCCGGCAATCCATCTACCTGTTCCATTTTTCGGGGGACGGATATCCTAGAATTGAAGGACGCGGATGCCCGAATTGGGTATCGACCAGGTGGTTTCTCACCAGGAACCCCTTTCCGTTCCTCACCATTCTATTCCACGGAGCCTTTGACCATGGCCATAGCTGAATCCAAGATTGCGTTACCCAAGATCCAACATACAGAGTGCTTCATCGACGGTCAGTGGCGTCCGGCAATCTCCGGCAAAACGTTTTCCACAGTCAATCCAGCCACCGAAGAAGTGATCTGCGAAGTGGCAGAAGGGGACAAAGAAGATATCGACGCAGCGGTCAAGGCAGCCCGACATGCATTTGATTCTGGACCATGGAGCAGAATGGATGCTCGCGATCGGGGCAAGCTGATGTTCCGATTGGCGGACTTGATCGAGGAGGAAATCGACGAATTGGCGGCTCTCGAAAGCCTCGACAATGGCAAGCCGATTCGCGAGGCCCGTCATGTCGACTTGCCCCTGGTTCTCGACTGCCTTCGCTACTACGCAGGTTATGCCGACAAAATTCACGGATCGACGATTCCGATCCGAGGCAATTACCTCACCTACACGCGGCGCGAAGCGGTGGGTGTCGCAGGTCAAATCATCCCTTGGAACTTCCCCATGCTGATGACTTCATGGAAGTGGGGCCCCGCATTAGCCGCCGGTTGCACCATCGTGATGAAACCTGCGGAACAGACTCCGCTCACTTGCCTGCGACTAGCGCAGCTTGCCAAAGAAGCCGGAATCCCAAATGGCGTGATCAACGTCGTTCCAGGCTACGGCCCAACCGCGGGTGCATCGCTGGTGAAACACCCGGGTGTGGACAAGATCGCTTTTACCGGAGAACACCGCACGGCCCAGATCATCATGCGCGACGCGTCCGAATCGCTGAAGCGACTAACGTTCGAATTGGGAGGAAAGAGTCCCAACGTCGTCATGGCCGATGCGGACTTGGACAAAGCCGCACAAGGAGCTTACATCGGACTGTTCCTCAACCAAGGCCAATGTTGCTGCGCTGGTAGCCGCGTCTTTGTGGAAAAGAAAGCCCATGCTGAATTTGTCGAAAAAATTAAGCACTTGGCCAAGGCCCGACGTTTAGGGAATCCTCTGAATCCGGAAACCGAACAAGGTCCACAAGTCGATCAAGATCAGTTCGATAAGATCATGGGTTTTATCAAGAAGGGGAATCAAGAAGGGGCAAAGTGCATCGCGGGTGGCGATCGCTTCGGCAGTCGCGGTTACTTCGTACAGCCAACCGTGTTCGATGGCGTGACTGATAACATGTCGATCGCCAAGGACGAGATCTTTGGTCCCGTCATGTCCATTCTCACATTCGAAGATTGGGAAGAATTGATCCAGCGCGCCAACAACACGTTCTACGGATTGGCCGCTGCTATTTGGACTCGAAATGTCGGACGTGCGCACGAGTTTGCAAAACGGGTTCGCGCAGGAACCGTGTGGGTCAACTGCTACGATGTTTTGGATGCGGCGGCTCCCTTTGGTGGCTTTAAAATGAGTGGCCAAGGTCGAGAACTGGGCGAAGAAGGGCTCAAGGCTTACACCGAATCCAAGACCGTAACGGTCAGTCTCGATTAGCCCCCTCTTTCGAGAACGGATCGGCTGCGCCGCATCATGCGTTTTGCGTTTGTGAATCTATCGATTAACGAGACCTCCTTCCAGGCGGTCTCGTTTTTTCTTGGCCTGACCCTCGTGAGCGCATCCCCGGTTGCAACGCGCTCTTGCTGGGCCCAGACCCCAAATTCGGTTCAAGTCCCACAACCTGCAACCGATTCCAATGACGGCATGCATGCCACCCTGTCGGTCCAACAGTGGAAACAATTGCTTGATCGCTCGTATCTCGCATTGACCGGAAGAAAGCTCGACGAAAACGAAATCGAGGAGCTTGCGTCCTCGCTTCCGAAAACAAGGTCGTCGGTTTTGATTCAGGCCATTCAGCGTTGGTGCCAATCGAAGGAATTCGTCAACCGACAAGCCGCTCAGTGGGCCGCAGACAACTTCGGTGAATCCCCAAATCACGACGCCACTTTACCCAACCCGCTGCCCTGGAATTTTTCGCTTCATGACGACTGGTTAAAACAATCAATTGCCAAGAATCAACTCTACTTTGAATTTCTCCGAGCCCAATTGGCTGCAGACCTCGATACGCTCGAAACCGAAGCGAATCCGGAGCGGCTCGCCACCGCAAGCTGGGCACGGGCGGGAACGCTACGAACTTTGCCGGGCTACGAATTCCTTCGATCCAAGGAATTCAACCGCGATCTAACGAACGTCGATTCGTTGCCTTTGGTCGGACCCTTCGATACGTTGCTCTCTCCCCAAACGGCTTCAACGACAACGGCAGCAGCACGGATGCCATTGCTCTCTCTCGACCTGCCAAATTTTTATGAAGCGGCCACTCCGCTACAAAGAACGCAGCTCGAGGATTTGATCCAAGCCGTTCAGTCCATCGCAAACACTGAGAACAAAGATGGCAATCGTCTTCTTGCATCGCCAGAGGTTGCTAATTGGCACCGAAAGCAGACGCAGTTTCCGCTTCCAGCCACCGACCAATGGACTGCCGCATGGCCGTTAGAGGATCGCGGAATCCCTGTTGAAGACACCATCATCGCGAGGAACGCGTTGTGGAAGAGTCAACTGGGAATCGCGATCCGTTCGAGTCCGATGAACATCGGTAGCGGCAATGAAGTGCAGGTGCCTGTGCAGCAGCCATGGAACTGGAATGAGGAGTGGTCAATTGTCTTCAATGTGAGCGTGGATAGCCCAATCGAAGATCCGATCAACCATCCTTATCAGTCGCAGCTCTTTTCACTCCGTCCCATCGAACAGAAGCCCTCCATTTTTCCGATTAAAGACCCGAGTAGTAAGGATCCAGGAATTCACGTCGATATCGTCAATGGACGGCTTCGCTTCATTTGGATCCATGATGCACCCATCAGTTGGATCGGAATCGAAACCACAGACGCTTGGGATTGGAATAGCACCCATCAAGTCGCGATTGTCTACGATGGACTGCACAACGCTTCTTCGATCCGATTCGCAGTCGATGGGCGGTTCTCGTCGCATCGCGTCATCGCCGATTCCATGCTGCGCGATCCAGTTCCAGGCAAATCCTGGAAGATGGTCTGGGGAGACTCCGACTCCCATAGCCTGCCAGGTGAATTGGAGGACATGGAAAGCTATCGCGTCGCGGTCACCGAACCCGAACTAGCCGGATTGTCACAGTCCTCGGAGTGGATGACATGGGATGAAATGGACGCGCGGGGCAAGATGGGCTGGATCGAACACTACGCTCGTCGCATCGATCCTCATTGGCGATATGAGCGCGAAAGCCATCTCTATTATTTGAGTAACTCCGCGTCGCTCAGGAGCACCATCTCCATCGTTCCGATCATGAACGGCAACAAGCTTGTTTCTATCGACGAGTCACTGGCTCGAAGAGATCGGTTTCCCATGACTGTTGTGAATGGAGAAGTATTGATAGCATTGCAAATCCCCTGGCATGATCGCTCGATGCTAGCGGATTTCTTTTTTTCTGTGCCGGAAGGTCGTATGGTACTGGCGCGGCAAGAAACGGAGCGTCAATGGTTAGGTTTGCTCCAGTCGCTCCCCTCTTCGGTACCAGAACGCTCCGAGCGAATACCGGATTCCCTGCAGGCATCGATTGCCGATTTTGAATCGACCAATGGAGATCGAGTGCAATGGCTGGTCCAAGTGCTAGCGAGTCGAGAATGGCTGGCAACCGCTCTTGATTTGCAGCCATGACATGGCTTAGTGTCTCTGCTGGAAACTCTGCCCGAGTCGGGCTACATGGACGTAGCGTTGAAGGCAGATTGCAGAGGAAATTGCAATGGATGCATCGATGGATCGTCAAAGCAGCATCACCGAGAAGCACTGGATCTGTGAGTGGCAGCGCCACTTCCAAAGGATTCGTTGGCGTCACATTCTCTGTCTCGGTTTCTTCTATTCCATGGTCTTCCCTCCCTTTGGTGGGAGCGCCGAAGCGCAGGATACACGTCCACCCCGGTTGCTTCCAAGCTTCGGAAAAGGGTCCCCCAAAGCCTCGCCAAGCTCCAAGAAACAAAATGCGCCACCCCCAAGCGAAGCATCTCGGCCGCAACCGAAATCGATTTGGTGTGATCCCTCCTCCGTCAATGCAGACCAGCCTGGTCCCTGTTACTTTCGAAGGGTGATGGAACTGCCTGAAGTCGAGAAATGCTTTGTCGAACTTCAATGCAATTCCTCTGTCGACGTTTACTTCAATGGTCGTCGCGTCCGTGTGAACAAACTGGAATCGGGGCGTGTCCGACTGGATCTGCAATCGATGGCTCGTCCAGGTCGCAACGTGCTGGCCGTTAAAGTTGCCGATGTGAGTGGAGCCACACCAAACTTCCTTGCGCAGTTTTATTTCAAGCCAACCACTGGCAATTGGCGTTTAGTCGTATCGGATGAAGAATGGAAGGCCATCAAGTCGATCAGCACCAATTGGTACATGCCCACGTACTCCGACGAAGACTGGGCCATGGCCATTGAATCCAGCGCCTCCGAAGACACGTCCTCAATACCAACGGACGAAATTGCCGAATCGAAAAACGGTGCAAGCAGGAAGTCATCTGCGGACGTGTCTCGCCCGAGCGCTGAACCTCCAGTGATCGTCAAAAACACAACCAAGACAGCGACGACTCAAACGGACGATGCCTTATCAACCGAGGAAGATGTTCCCGTAGATTCGAGCAGTTCGAGGCGTCGCCCATCGTCCTCACCGAAGGGCCCAGAGTTGACTCAGGTCAGCGCCAAGACCACAGCCAAAGAATCGAAAGAATCCAAGGAGTCGAAAGCAACGGATCCGAAAGTCGTCGAAGATATCAAGAACCGCCTAAAAAACCGGTTTACAACAATTCCAGGTTTCACGATCGAACAAATCGCTGACCCGAGTATCGGTTCATTGATCGGTATGACGTTCAACGAATTCGGTCATATCATCGCGTCCGTGGAAGGGGGTGGTCTCATCCTGCTCTACGATACCGACAAAGATGGTATCCCGGACAAGACGCGAGACTACTGCGACCTCGTGCAAAATGTACAAGGAATTCTTGCCCTCAACGGCGATGTCTATGTGACGGGTCAAGGTCCGGACGGTTTGTCTGGATTTTATCGTTTGGTGGATGAAGACCGCAATGGTCAGTTGGAAACGTGCGAAGTGATCGCCCACTTTAAAGGAACTCCAGGTGAGCATGGAGCTCATCAAATCGCCTTCGGTCCAGATGGATTTCTCTACGTATCGATCGGAAATCACGCGCGGCTGGATGCGCCGCTGGACGACCACAATGCGTACAACGCCCCCTACGAAGGGGATCTGGTTCAGCCACGGTTCGAAGATCCAGGTGGACACGCCATGGGAGTCAAGGCTCCGGGCGGTACGGTCATTCGCTATGATCTGACGACGAAAAAGTTCAGTCTCGTAGCAGGGGGAATTCGCAACGCCTTCGACCTCGCATTCCATCCTAGTGGCTCACTGTATTTGCATGACAGCGATATGGAAGCCGATATCGGCGCTGTATGGCATCGCGCCACCGGTTTATTCAAGGTCGTTGAAGGGGGTGAATTCGGTTGGCGAAGCGGATGGGCAAACTGGCCCGATTACTATCCCGATCGGCTTCCGACACTGACCAACACCGGGCGCGGTTCTCCCACAGGGATCGTGGTCTATAACCACTTTGCATTCCCAGCCCGATACCATCGCGCCATCTTTACTGCCGACTGGTCCGAAGGGCGTATCATCGCCTTGCAGATCGACGGTTTGGATCGAGGTCGAGTCAAGGCGGAGGACTTTGTCACAGGGACTCCGATGAATGTGACCGACGTCGAGGTTGGCCCAGAAGGGTCACTCTATTTCTGCACGGGTGGCCGTGGCACCGAAGGTGGAATCTATCGCGTGCGCTGGGATGGAGATCTTCCCGATTCGGTCAAGAACCTCGGCGAAGGAATCGCCCGAGCGATCCGCCAACCCCAACTCTATTCCGCTTTTGCGAGACAATCCGTGGCTATTTTGAAGCGAGAGCTGGGCGAAGGCTGGGATGAGCAGGTTCTCGGTGTCGCGTTCAGCGAGGACAATCCCGCCAAATACCGCTTGCAAGCCATCGACTTGATGCAATTGCTTGGACCTGTTCCAACCTCCGAAATGTTGGTTGAACTATCGACCACCGCGAATGAACAAGTGCGGGCCAAGGCCGCCCGCCTGATGGGACTTCATCCCGAAGATGACATCGCCAAGCGTCGTCTCAAAAACATGTTGCAGGATACCTCGCCGATCGCGCGCGCTGCGGCCTGCGAAGCGCTGATCCGTACAGGGGCCATATGCGATCCTTCGGAATTGCAACCGATGCTGGGCAGCGACAGTCGCGAGGATCGCTTCCTCGCGCGACGTCTAATCGGCAATGTGCCGACGGCCCAGTGGCGCGACTTGCTCCAGGACTCCAATCCCAGGGTCGCAATCAACGCAGCCCTTGCATTTATTGCGATTGATCGCGAACCCGATAGCTGCGAATTGGTCGTCCGATCGATGCTTAGGTCCGCGCGCGGTTTCGTCAGCGATTCCGAGTTCCTCGATCTGCTTCGAGCGATTCAAGTCGCATTGCACGTGACCAAAGCAAATCCACGAGACTATGCGAATTTGAAGCAATTTGTCGAACAGGAATTCCCCACCGGCAACTCGACCATCAATGGGGAATTGATCCGGTTGGCAACATTCCTGCAAAGCGATCTCGTGGCCGAAGGGGTGGCTTACCTGAAGACGGACAACCCCATTGCCGATCGCATGCTGGTCGCGATGCATTTGCCGATGATCGAGCACGAATGGACATCGGCCGAACGCATGACCGTGTTGCAATTCCTCGAGTCCTGCCTCCAAGAAAAAACCGGTGGTTCCTATCCGCTGTATGTCATGAAGACATCGGAAGCGATGTCCAAGTTTCTGACACAGCATGAAGCACTGCAAATCCTAGAACTAGGCGAACGCTACCCGAACGCTGCCCTGTCCGCTCTGTACAAAATTCCAGATCAGCTCACGAAAGAGCAAATCGAAACGCTCAAGAAACTGGACACTTCGATCGATCGAGCAGGGCTGGAAGCCGATGTATTCAAGCGATTGAAAACGGGCATCACAGCGATTCTGTCCCAACAAGACGAGCCGTCGGCTATGGAACATTTGAGACAACGCTGGCGCAAGAGCCCTGATCGTCGCGCCTCGATCGCTTTGGCCATGTCTCAACGTCCTGATGAAGCCAATTGGGATTACTTGGTCCGCTCCATGGGAGTACTCGATTTATTCGCGGTGCCCGATGTCTGCAAAGCACTCCAGGCGATCGATGCCGCCACCGAGGACCCAGAAGCCATCCGTCAAACCATTCTGCAAGGGTGCCGGTTGATCGAGGCCAACCAAGATCCATCCCCTACTCTCAAGCTTCTTGAGTACTGGACTGGCGAAACCCCCGAGATTCCATCGAATCGAGAAAATGCAACGGCGATGTCCGGATGGCAATCTTGGTTCGAGCATCAATACCCGAACACCCCCGCCGCCGTACTTCCCTCAGAAACCGCTCAGCCTCGCTGGTCCCTCTCCTTTTTGGACCAATTCCTGAACGGCGAACAAGGAAAAACGGGATCGGTCGAACGTGGAGGAGATGTCTACGCGAAAGCCCGCTGCAGCGCCTGCCATAAGATGAACGGTCAGGGAGGTGGCTACGGTCCCGACCTCACCAGTCTCAATCGTCGCTTCACGCGAAACGAGGCAATCGAATCGATCTTGTTCCCATCGCATGTCATTAGCGACCAATATGCGACTAAGAAGGTTCTAACTCGCAGCGGCGAAGTCTACGTAGGTATCGTCGTAAAGACATCCAAAGGCATCGCGGTTCGAGTGAACGAGAACAAAGAATTTGTCATCCCCGAGGAGGATATTGAAGAGCTGATTCCGAGCAAGACATCCGTCATGCCGGCAGGACTCCTCGATGAATTGACACCGACCGAGATCCGCGACTTGATGTCCTTCCTGGGATATGTTCCGTCCGAAAAGACGGCCGAGAACAAACCGGGAACGGTCCGACGCTAGGAAACCTTTACGATCACCCAAAACCGCTATTTGACGGCCATGGGATCGTGCGCATACCTCCTCCGGCGACGGTACTGAAAACAACTCGACGACAAACTATCGGTTTGCCACGTTGAGTCCACTCATGGCGTGCCCATACTTCGGGCACGCCATGCCTCGCTCTCCTATTCATGCGAGACCCTGCAAACCATCGGAAAGCTGAAGGGAATCCCAGCAATTCCTTCCTGTTTTGCAGATGACGAATCCATTGAGATATCTACAATAGGGTTGCCGAAACGAACCTCTTGTAAAATGATTCCCCTGGTTATTCCAGGGTTCCTATGCCGAACTCTCTGCCGATCGTCGATCCCGAAATACCGAACTCCGATGGAGGATGCTCCACGGTAGGGACGAGCAGCAATGGCAATGTCGTCTCCAGGTACCTCGACAATCTGGGAGAGCGGCAACCGCATGGACCGCTTGCGAGAGTCCCTCTTCCCATGACCATGGCCGAGGCGCGAGCCAGAGGATGGGATGAGATCGATGTCGTTTTTGTGACAGGCGATGCCTACATCGACCATCCTAGTTTCGCGATGTCCATTCTCGGTAGAGTTCTTGAGGCTGCCGGTTATCGAGTGGGGATTATCAGCCAACCCGATTGGCAATCCTGCGATGAATGGCAGCGCTTCGGAAGACCTCGACTCTTCTTTGCGATCAGTGCTGGAAACATGGACAGCATGATCAATCACTACACCGCGAACAAAAAAGTTCGCAACGACGATGCGTATTCGCCTGGCGGTCGCATTGGATTGCGACCGGATCGAGCGACGCTTGCTTACTGCCAACGGGCTCGCCAAGCCTATAAGGGGGTACCCGTCATCGCAGGTGGTGTCGAAGCCTCCCTGCGGCGCCTAGCCCATTACGATTATTGGAGCGATAAAGTTCGGCGCAGTATTTTGCTCGACAGCAAAGCCGATTTGGTAGCGTTCGGCATGGGAGAAAACTCGATCGTCGAAATGGCGCGGCGTCTTGAGTCAGGCGAATCGGTGAAAGATCTTCGTGACATGCGCGGCGTTGCTTATGCGCTCGGTGCATCCGAATCGATTCCCGAGGACGCTTTGGAACTCCCTTCCTTTGAACAAGTCAACAGCGACACAACCGCATTCTCCATCGCAACGCGGATGATCCACAACGAGACGAACCCGCTGAACGCCCGCCGGTTGGTACAACGTCACGGGACACAAGCCATCGTTTGCAACGTGCCGAGTTTGCCGATCAGCCAGGAAGCCATGGATCGCATCTATGGTCTGCCTTACACGCGGAAGCCTCACCCCACCTATACCGAACCGATCCCTGCCTTCAACATGATCAAGAACTCGGTAACGATCATGCGAGGATGTTTTGGTGGTTGTACCTTCTGCTCCATCACGGCACACCAAGGTCGCATCATCCAATCCCGATCCAAAGAATCGGTGCTCGACGAAATCCGTCAAATGTCCTCCGACAAAGATTTCAAGGGTATCGTCAGCGATATCGGTGGACCAACCGCCAACATGTATCACATGCGATGCACGCGCCCTGAAGTAGAAGCGGTTTGCCGACGGCAGTCCTGTGTCCATCCCAAGGTCTGCAAACTGCTCGGCGTCGATCATCAACCCGTCATCGAACTCATGCGGGAAGCTCGCGAATTACCTGGAATCCGAAAGGTGCTCGTAGCAAGCGGTATCCGTATGGACTTGGCACGTCAGTCCCCCGAGTACATTCAGGAACTGACACAGCACCACGTCGGAGGCCACTTGAAGGTCGCTCCAGAACATGTGGATCCCGATGTGCTATTCAAGATGCGGAAGCCAGCCAATGACGACTTCGAATTCTTTACCGAGCAATTCAAGACGGCCTCGGCGGAAGCGGGAAAGAAACAGTACATCATTCCGTACTTCATCGCATCGCATCCTGGCAGTTCGATCGAGTCCATGATCGAACTAGCGATCTTCCTCAAACGCAATGGATACAAACCGGACCAAGTCCAAGATTTCATCCCGGCTCCTTTGGATATCGCGACCAGCATGTATTACACCGGTCTGGATCCATTCAGCCTCAAAGAGATTTTTATTGCGAAAGCCCTGCGTGACCGCAAATCCCAACGGGCGCTCATGCAGTTTTTCAAACCCGAAAACTATTTCGAAGTCCGCGATGCGTTGCGACAAGCCGATCGCAACGACTTGATCGGCGAAGGTTGTGATTGTTTGATCCCTTCGAAACCACCCCGTGAAGCCATCGATCGTCGCCGCGAAGATGCCAACAAGCGATTTCGAGGGGACTATGTTCACACCATCCCGAATGTGGACGCGGAAAACGGCCAAACCCCGAGCGACCAAAAAACACCGACAAAGAATGTGCAGTCAAAGGCTGCCGATTCCTCAACAACCCCGAAGCCTTCGGACGAATCCTCGCAAGCAAAATCGAACCATCTCAAAAAGGGTTCCCAAAAGCAGCAGCGTGATCGTCGGCCTAAAGGGGATTCACCCGGTGTCGGCTATCGTCCAGGCCGGCGCGTGTAATCGCATGGCATTGATCACGATGTCGAACACGATATCGATAGCGCGTTCGAGTCGTTGAGCGATCCATCGGATCTAGAACAGCTCAAGCTGTTTCCAATTCGTACCTGTCTGGGTTCGGTTCAGACTGCTATCCACCGGACCATGGCCGACCAACCATCTTAGAACGGAGCCAGCCAAAGCTGTACCGCTTTGCAACGCCCGTTCGATCCCTGCAGTTCCTTCGCTTTTTTGTGCGGCCCAATCACCGCATATACCCAACCCACAATTCGCATCCCAACCACAATCATTGGGGAGACCGATTGAAGTAGGCAATGCATAGCGCCAACGATGGACAGCGATTGAGATAGGCTCGGGTAGGGTGCAGCCAACAACCTTGGCCATCGACGCCAATAGTGACTTTTGAATCTCATCCGAAGGCATTTCCAGGTAGCTTCGAGACCAATCGGACGACGCATGCACAACCCAATCTTCTTGTGTTGAATCCCGACCAGGTTTGCTCGATTCGCGTCCGATCCAAGAAATATCCTCTCCCATGATACGAGCTCCATCCCACTCCATTGGCAATCTTTCCGAGAAGCGAATCATCATCGCCCAGCAAGGATCCAATGAGAATTGCCCGAGCGCGGGCTTCCAGGAACAATCTTCCGGCACCATAGCATTTGCTTGCTCCGGTGGGCAATTCCATAGCACTGAATCGTAGGGACCAAATCGTTCTGTAGTGCTAACCGCTGCGCGATCGACATCACTGCTGTTTAGCAGGGATGGGTTGGTAGGACGCTCCCGTTGAGCGGACATTTCCGTTGCAACCAAATCGTAGGTGCCATTCCCATTCGCGACGAGATCGGTCACCTGCGTGTGACACCGCAGCGAGAGTTCGTTTGCCAAGTGCTTTCCAAGGGAGTTCATGCCGCCGACTCCTACCCATCGAATCCCCTCGCGAAGCGCTTCTTCTACCCTGCCTTGCACCCACCTCACGATCTTGCCATCCCAAGGTGCGATGATGTTTTCTTCGTACCAAGACTGCAACAGGTTCCCCCAACGATGGTTGCGAACAATCGCATAGGGAGGACCGTGATCGAACGGGTTTTGCGTGTCGATCCGACGTGTTGCGGCCCGTCCTCCCGGTCCTCTGGACTTCTCAAAGATCTCGACTTCCACGCCTTGATCGCGTAGCGTTCGAGCACAGATCAAACCTGCAATACCTGCCCCGATCACAGCCACTCGCAAAGCTCGCTTGCTGATCGGCCGATCCACTTTCTTTTCATAAAGGCCGACATCGAGGCGTTGGGAATGTTCGCGGGTACTTCGGCTGCGCACTCTACCTGTGATGGGAGATTCCGGTTCAAAGGGACGGTCGAATTGACCGAGGCACCAAAGAATGCCTCCATAGGACGCAGGGTCCCGTCCATCGAGCGCGTAGCGATGATTGAGATCGATCAAAATTCGAAGGGCATCCGGCGCCTTGCGAGTCCAATCCAAGACCATTTTGCCCCAGGTCATTCGCACGTTGTTGTGCAGTTCGCCATGCCGTAACAAGCTGCGCTGACAAGCATTCCATAGCCGGTCATGTGTCTGTGCGCGAGCCAACCGCTCCCACGAGTAAACCCGTTCACGCGGGTCCGATTCATGACGTTGCAACGTATCCTTCGCCCATTGCGGCAACGTCTGAAAGAGCCCGTAATCCGATCGATAGAAACAGTAACCGTAGGCCAATTCTCGCCAAATCAAAAGTTCGTCGACGAACTTGTCTGCCCCCCGGATGGTCGCTTCGCGGGCTAAACGCATCGGAGAAACCATCCCGTAGTGCAAATACGCTGACATCCGGCTGGATACGTCGGAGCAGGGATCGTTTCGCTTGGCGCTATAGCTTCGAAGCGATCGTTGGACAAATTGGCTCCAGCGATCGTAGCCGGCGGTACTTCCACCCAGCGTATCTGCAACGGGGGGAACGCCGTGATCGATGTCGCATTGTTCGAGCCACTCGGCGTCGGTGCACTCGACAAGTTGCGTCGCCGGATAGGGCAATGGTCCAACGTAAGGCTCTGGCTGAGCCGTGCAATCGGGCCACTCTACCGGAATGCGATCTCGATACAACAGCTGCGTCGCTTCGCGAAAAGCAAAGGCTCTATCGTACGAACGCCCCACCAATTGCATGGGAACGACACACGATGTATCGACTGCCAGGATGGGGAGATTTCGCAAGCCGGCGATGCGCTTCAACCAGCGTTCCGTCGGTTCACCTGGAAAGTCGTCCGTGACCAGCAAACTACAGGTCTTGGCAAGTTCGAGCAGCGCAGGAAAGGACCCCGTTCGCGTTTCGAGGAACATCGACCATCGAATCCCCATCGCTTCGTAGCTGCGTTCGAGTTCGCGTGCCGATTGCAATTGAAAGGTATGATGCCGATCGGATGCATAGCTGTAGGTTGCGCTCAGCCCTCGATAGACGAGGAACGGCCTATTGCAGGCCGCTGCCAGTTCTCGCGCCACATCGAGCGCAGGGTTTTCATCGACTCGCAGCGCGTGATGGGTCCAATACACCACGGGGCCCGTCCCCAACTCGGCATCGGTCAGCGACGATTCGCGGTGTGCCGTTGCCACGGGACGAACGCGTTCGAACAAGTGCCTTGGCAGCTGTTGGCATGCGTTGTGAACAGAGATTGGGATGGTTTCCCAGATCGGATCTTGAGACCGCATACGTAATCCAGGGGCGAAGGATGAGGTGCTCGTCCGAGGACGTGAGCTACGAAATAGGAAGCGGGATCCCGGCGGTAACCGCAATCGTCAATGGAGACTTCACGGAATCGCGTCAAGCATGGACGAAGAATTGTTCCCTGCCATCTGGCCCTTGCGGAAAACGATCCTTGCAAAACAACGATTCCAATCACGCAGGGCGATACATCCAGCGGCCACAACTCGAACACGGAAGGGGATGTCCCATCTTCAATTGATCGATCGTGCGCGGAGGAAGACCGGTGTTGCACCCCCCGCAGGATTTGTCATCCAACGGGGCGAAAGCCTCTTCCGCTCGCGACGCAACGAGGACGCGATAGGTTTCCGCAAAATCATCGGGCAATGCGGATTCCGCGGTTTTGAGTTCCGATTCAAACCGCGTCAGATCAACTTTCAACGATTCCAAACGCTCCAGGATCCTCGCTTCCGCTTTGGACGTATCGGCCTCTACTATTTTTTCTTTGGCAGCAAGCTCGACCAACCGAGCATTGAGCGCATCGGTACTTTCGAGAATCTCGAGGATCTCGTCCGACAGCACGCTGTTGGCCTGCGTGTCCGCGGCCAGTTGATCCTTGACTGCCTGGTACTCCCGATTGCTCGCGGCGGCGTTCAGCTTTCCTTGCCATTCAAAAAGTTTGGCTTCCCGTTCGCGCTGTAGGAGTTGCTTGCGATCCGCCTCCAACCGTTTCTTTTTAATCTCTTCTTTGCAGGCGGTGACTGTGTCGCGCGCCGCTTGCAATTGCGACTGCGCCAACTTGATCTGTTTCGGACCGCGATCGATTTGGCCTTTGACGTCTGCAACGTGGGAAAGAAGTTCGTGCAAACGGCGGAGGATCGCGTCGGAGACCGGCATATTTAGGAGTCCTGCAAGAGGTTTCGATTCGGAGTGGTCAACGACCACATGCGAGCGATGGCAAGTCGTTTCTAGCTTGGAATTTACACGCTGGGACGAAATCCAACTAGGCATTGATTCGGCAATCCGCTATCTCTCACAGGGTTGGTAGGTTGGATAGGGCTGTTGAAACGAGGATTTTTGGTATCCTTTTTCTACACGAGACACAGTTCAGCCAGGAGGTTTTTTATGCTCAACATCGAATGGGTTCGATACGGAATATTCCCAACTTTATTCATTCAACGAAGTGCCGCCCTAGCACGCGCCCTGCGATTGGCTTGCCTGACTTTCGTCTTCAGTTGCGCCTGGGGCAACGTCGCTATCGAAGCCTGGGCGCAGCGAGCGTCCCCGCGAACCAGTTGGGACGATGAGAAGCAACCCAACGGCACTCCAGGCCTGGCGAGACGGAGTCCCGAAAAACTGGAAACAGCCGACCAACCGGAAGAAAAAATCGCTGCCGATCTTCAATCTCTCTACGACCGTTCGCAAAAAGCCAATTCGGTTATCGAATTCAATAGCGTGATCGAGAGCTGTCGAACCATCATGGGCGATTCAACGCGTCTGCTCCCGGAGCGAGCCTATGCGAAGAAACTGTTGAGTTGGGCAGCAAATCGCCGTGGCGAACTCCGATCGGACATGGCTGGCGAAATGGTTCAGTCGCACCAGGTCGAAGAAGCGGAAAAGTTGGACCAGAGCGCGCTCGATGATTTCGCGTTAGCTATCGAGAACGATCCGACGCGTTGGCGAGCGCACCATAACCTAGGTGTTGCCCGCGCATTGGCGGGTCTGCCCGATGAAGCGATCCAATCGTTCAGCACGACGATCGAGCTCAATCCGAAGTTTGTCGATGCTTATCACAACCGCGGTGAGATGCGATACCGCAAACAGGATTTCAACTCAGCCATTGACGATTACTCGCAAGCCATAAAACTAGATCCAAAAGATTCGGGGCTTTACTCCGCCCGTGGCACCGCGCAGTTTTCGAAGGGGGAAATAGAAGCCGCGCTTGCCGACTACCAAGCCGCCATGACCCTTGATCCCGAATCAAGTTCTGCAGCAACGTTGTTTGCAGATACATGCCAATCATTGGGTCGTTGGAAGGAAGCGGCAGAAGCCTACCAAAAGGGACTGAAGCTGGACTCGAACAATGTTCGCTGTTTGCAGAATGCTGCCTGGATGATGGCGACGTGCCCCGAGGAATTTTATCGCGATCCCCCAACCGCTCTCAAGACGGTGGAAAAGGCGGTTCAAAAAGCAGAGGGAGGCCCCGGCCCGAATTTGCTGCATGTGCTGGGAGTCATTCAAGCTGCCAACGGCGAATTCACGGCCGCCATAGCCACGCTCAACGACGCATTGCAGTTGACGTCGGACGTATCTCTTCGCCGCGAAATTGCCGACCACCGCAAGCTCTTCGAAAAGAAGAAGCCGTACCTTCAATCGTCGATCACGGACAAGCCCTAAGTCCATCCGCAAGGGTTGCGATCGGTTTCGGCAGATTGGTTCAGGCGATCGAACATAATGGCGCGAGTTTCGTAACCATCCAATTGGCTGTTCACTGATTTCGTATTTCTCATTCATAGAGACATGGGCGAATGGCTCACGCAAAGACGCAAAGAGCGGCCCGGTTCAGGATTTCTTTGCGCCTTAGCGTCTTTGAGCGATCCAATCTTTCTGCCTCTAGAGTCCATTGACGATCCGCTTGATCCCATCTTTGATTAGTTCCTCTCCAAAATTGACCAGCAACCCAAGTTTCAGGCCAGAGAGCATCAGATAGACAATAGTGTTTCGCATGCAGGGGAGCGAATCGTTCGACGGACTTCAATTCAACGATCACTAAACCGTTAACGATCAAGTCGGCCCGAAACCCTTCATCGAACTGCATGTCTTACCAGGTGATCGGGATCGGTGATTGTCGTGCGACTTGAAGTCCTCGATTTTGCAGTTCACGTGTTAGAATGGCTTCCTAGACGGATTCAAGTAATCCCGGCCCGAGGGTTGTATGGATCTTGAAACATGCGTCAACAATCATTTTGGCGATTTCATTTTCGGACATGGTAGGTGGACGCACTGAAATGGATTGAATTGGGGCTGGGCAGTACAGGTTCTCAATTCTCGCGCAAAGTCTCCAAGTCGCAAAGAACAGCCCCCAGTTTCCCTTTGCGTCTCAGCGCCTTTGCGCGATCATTTGTCACCCTTACCGTCGTTGCGCACGCTGACACACCGATTCAAATTATTATGCAAATCAGAATCCTTCATGCTTGATCCACTTCCTGCGCTAAAGTCGAATATCAGTTTCCTCTGATTTCTATTTTTCCATGGTTCCATCTGTAAAGCCAACAAGCATCGTATCGCTATCGGGAGTCATTCGAAGTTCATCCGGCACGGCTTGGTTGTAATAGGCGCTCGCCGATCCAGGCCGAAAGAAATCGGCTAGCGCCTCAGGCTCAAATTTGCAAGTAAGGTAACTTGCAAGCTGCCGATTGCCTAAGAACAACTGGCTAGCTTTGGCTAGGATTTTCGGTATCGTCGAAGAGCGATAGCTGCCGCAAGCCCGATGCTTTTTTGGGCTTTGGCAAGGGATCGCGTTTTTTGCGCGACCCATGCTTTGCAAAAACACGCTTCGAATCATCGATAGCCGATGCCGTTTGCCGGATCGCGAAGATCTTTTCTTGAGCCGACTTGTAAGCCTTTCGATGATCTACGATCGGGAATGGGTAATCGCGACCGATCGTACAACCAACTTGTGACTGGAGGTCCAAGGGCATGCGGTGTGGCTCCGGTAGATACATATCGGGAACGCGTGCCAGTTCGGGAACGAATTGCTTGATGAACGCTCCCGTCGGATCGTGATCGATCACTTGCTTTGCAGGGGAGTAGATGCGAATGGTATTGATTCCCGTTGTTCCAGATTGCATTTGGCATTGCGAAAAATGGATGCCCGGTTCGAAATCGAGAAAGTGCTTCGCTAAATGAACGGCCGTTGGTCGCCAATGCAACCACAAATGATTGGACGCGAACGACATCAACATGGCTCGCATTCGAAAATTGATCCAACTGGTCTCGTTGAGAGCTCGCATACATGCATCGATCATCGGGTAACCCGTTTTGCCTGCCGTCCATGCTTCGAACTTCTCTTGATTGAAATCATTCTCGCGAAGACCGTCGTAAACCCGACTAATGTTTTGAAATTCGAGCTCCGGTTCGTCCTCCAGTTTTTGCATGAAATGACAATGCCATGCTAGCCTCGAGGAGAACGAGCGGAGCGAACTCAACCAACGCGCGTCGATCGAACCGACTGGGCTTTCTCGAATCTCTCTTTGCCGATCCATCAATTGTTGGTATGCCGTCTTCATCGAAAGACAACCCCACGCAAGATAGGGACTCAATCGACTGCAGTTCTCTCGCGCCGTCACTGGACTCGACATCCCTTTTCGATAGTTGACACCGCGAATCTTCAAGAACGATTCCAAGGTTGCATTCGCTTTCGACTCGCCACCGATTTGCAGGTTTGTCTTACGCGTCGTTGCAAGTCCAAGCTCTTCCGCTTTTGGCATTCGCCCCCAATCGAAATCGTGAGGGATCAACATGCGCGTTGGTGTTGGGGCGATTGGCGCATTCATTCGCATCTGCCAAAGATTTGCCCAACCGTTGCGATTGTTCAGGGGCCGCACGACGCCGTTTTGAGGAAACTGCTTCCAAGGGATCCCCATTTGTCGAGCCCATTTCGCAACCCGACGGTCTCGTTCGTAGGTGAAGCCGTTTCCAGTTTCTTCGTGCGAGTAGAGGCCAGCAATGTTGGCAGTCCTCGCCGTGTCGATAAAGACCTCGGGCAACTCACCAACGCGAATGGCCAGCCGCCCCCCTACGTTGCACAGGCGACTTGAAAGATCCCGGAGCGACTCGACGATGAAATCAAAATGGGATCGGTCCATCTCAGGCATGGCCCACAGCTTGGGCTCAAACACATACAGAACGACGGTCGGTCCGATTTGGCAAGCCTCAAAAATTGGACGATGATCATCCAATCGCAGATCACGTTTGAGCCAAACCAGTTGAATAGGAGCATGCTGCACCTTAGGCACCCCCTGCGCAAGCGTACGATTTGTCCGGTTGGTTATCGATCTCTGAGCGACGACACCGCTCGGTACAAAACGTCGCGTGTTCCCAAACTCGTTCCAAAATGGAGAACATCATGTACCCCTACCAACCTGAATCTCTCAATCTCCCAAAAATTTGTTGACATTGTACCATCGGGTCAAGCCGACAATCCCCACAGCCGTGGGGGTTTCCATCGTCCTACTATTGGACGAGCTCGAAAGTCTCGTCCGTAAACTCAACCAGCATTCCTGGCGTTGCGAGTCGAGTAAGAAGAGCCGAGGAAACTTTTATGTTAGATATTGTTGATACAGCAGTCGGTGCAGGTAAGTTCAAGACTCTTGCGGCAGCACTTGGCGCAGCAGGTTTGGTAGAGACATTGAAAGGCGCTGGCCCGTTTACGGTGTTCGCACCTACCGATGATGCATTTGCGAAGTTGCCTGCGGGGACAGTCGAGAGTCTACTCCTTCCTGAGAACAAGGGAAAACTGGTAGGTATCCTGACGCATCATGTGGTCGCTGGTAAGGTGACTGCAGCCGACGTGATGACACTGACGACTGCCACAACCGTCGCTGCCAAGCCAATCAAGATTGAAGTCAAGGATGGCAAGGTCATGATTGACGACGCGACCGTTATTTCTGCGGATATTCATTGCACCAACGGTGTTATCCATGTCGTTGACTCAGTCATCCTACCGAGCTAACTTCATGAACCATTCGCTCTTCAAAATGCTATCGACGCTTTGCTTCGTTCTCGGGTTCGCATCCATTCTTGGCTCCATTGCCATTTGGTTCTTAACCGGCGGTGAAGCGGCTGAATCGAAGGCCCATGCCGAAAGGTTTGGGATCTTTGTTGGACTTTGGGCGCCAACCTTTTTTGCGCTCTCAAGCAAACTTGAGCGATCCTCTGTGATATCAAATCCATAAAACAGATTGAAAACATTACGTGGCATAGGCTTTCAGCCTGTGATTAGAGTCTTGACACAGGCTGAAAGCCTATGCCACTTTTGCGAATCGGATGTTAGCTTCAGGACCCCTTCTGATCGGGGCATCGAAAGCGATTTACTTCAGCCGAGCGAAGAGCTACGTGCTTGGTCTTCCGACCCGTCGTGCGAGCCCGCCAAAGTCGAAACGACGATGGTTTCATTTCAGCTCGCATGAGCTTGATCACTTCGCCTGGGGTCAGGCCAAACTGGGTTTGAATCGAATCAAATGCGGTTCGATCCTCCCAGGCCATTTGAATGATTCGGTCGATATCTGCAGGTGTCAGTGGCATAGTCTTATACTCGAAGGATTTGATCATCTACGATGACCCAAGTTTGATCGGACCTGCTTGGCTGGATTATTTGCGTACCTGTGAACTCGCCGATCGCGGGCAAAACGAACTGCCGATTGGATAGCCAAAAGCACGCTAATTTCCCAACGGAGTCCACTTTGGAGATAAACCGGTAAGCGGGGTGAAGGTGACCACAGAGTAAAAGTTTAGTCGACAGGCTAGGCTCTTGCGGAATATGAGAAACGGAAACCGAACCGATCGGAGCACCCGAGTCAATGATTTCAATCGGCCAGCCTTTAGTCAATGCCGGAAGGCCCCTGTCATGATTGCCCAGAACCAATGAAAATCGCAGTTGCTGGTGCGCTAGAAAAAATGCATCCAACGATTCTCGGATACCTTGCGAAATCGAAGATCTTGCATGAAACATGTCGCCTAGCAATACCAGTCGCGATGCTTGACACTCGGAAATCATTTGTGAGATTGTCGCCAGTGTACCGTCAGTGCTACCGCGAGGAACCGAGATCCCTCGGCTACGAAACGTTGCTTCTTTGCCGAAGTGTGTGTCCGCAATAAAAAGTGTCTTTTGCTCGGGCCAGTAAACCCCTCGTCTTGCGAGCAATTGAAAATCAAGCCCTTCGATGGAGACCGCTAGCGACGATAGGCAGGTATGGCCGTTTGTTGGTGTGGAGATAGGATAAAGTTGGGGCATCGTGGGATGTGTGGATAGTCAGTGGGTAAAAGTCTGAAAGTGGTATTGGCATCCAGCCCACTGCTTTCAACATTTCCTCTTCGACTTCACCCAAGCAAGTTCTTAATAGGGAGGGAGAGGCTCCTGCCGAACCGTGGTGTCGCAAGCTCTGCAGGAGCCTCGCTCTCCCATTGGTTTTTCAGGGAACTAGCATTACAAAGATGTTGAGAGCAGAGAACTTCCGGCCAGCGGTCAGGGGCATTTCACAGGCTGGAAGCCTTTGTCACCTCGTCCCCAGCGGCGGTTTCGAGTGCCTTTTGCATGCGTGCGACCCGTTCTGCAAGAGTTTCGCTGCTCATTCGCTCCCTCAACTTATCAACCAAAAGCGAGAATGCCAGTGGTGTTACCTTGGGTGGGTACATCATCTTTATCTTGCCTTCCTGCATACGCTCCAGTGCACGACCTAATCGAGTCCATTCTAGTTGTTGTTCAAGTACCTCTCGCCGACACTGCTCTAGCAAAAGATTCCCCGGATCGTATTCGCTAAAGGCATCAAAAAACAAATTGCTGCTAGCTTGAATATGGCTGGTGCTCTTCCTCTGCCCTGGCAAGCCAGCTTGGATCAAACCAGAAACCCTCGCAATTTGGCGAAACTGCCGCTTCGCCATTTCCGTCGCGTTCATACTCTGGCGAACATCGTCCTCAAGTCGCTCTATTGAAAACAGGCCCTCGATAATGGCTTTCTCAATTGGGATCTCGTGAGGTGATTGCAATACAATGCCGTGGTCGTTGCAGGCCATGCTGATGGTGGTTCTCAGCTGCCGCGTCAAGCGATATGCCAATACCGAAGCCATCCCCTCATGCACGAGCCGTCCTTCGAACGGGAACAAGAACACTTGGTAGCCGGACCGCTCGTGAATCACTTCGATCAAAAGCTCGTTCGTTCTCGGCAAAATGCTCCAGCGTTGCTGAAGTTCGAATAGACTTTTTAAGGATTTCATCTCGGGACCTTTCAAGTCTCCGTCGCATGCCTCATGAATCTTCTCACGCAGCGCAGCGCTCAACTCGCTCGATAGTGGCATGCGTCCACCCATCCAACGCGGAACTGCGTCAGGTGTCCCTTTCGAACGCTTGACGTATGCGACATTATCTCGGACGATCACCAGCTGAACTAGTTTTCCCGCGAACAGAAATTTGTCTCCTTCCTTGAGCTTGGATATAAAGCTTTCTTCGACGGTTCCGATCGTGTTACCGCTCATGTATTTAACCTTCATGGCGGTATCGGAAACGATGGTGCCAATGTTCAGGCGGTGGAGAGTAATCACGCGACGCATCGATACTTGATACCGATGATTTTCGACCTGAAAACGATGAAACTCGGGGTATGCATTGAGTGAGCTACCGCCCCGAACGATAAAATCGAGTACCCATCGCCATTCGTCATCGGTCAGCGATTGAAACGCTTGGGTAGTTCTAACTTCCTCAAGCAAGTCTTCGGAAGTAAATCCTCCGCCGATTGCGATCGTGACCGCGTGTTGTACCAGGACATCCAAGGGCTTATTGAGAAGCGGTCGAGCTTCCATCTTGCCATGTTGGATGGCATCCTTTGCGGCCGCAAACTCGACCAACTCCAAGGCATTCGTCGGCACGAAGATTAGGCGACTCTCGGCTCCGGGTTGATGCCCGCTGCGGCCCGCGCGCTGAAGCAATCGAGCGGATCCTTTGGGGCTGCCAACTTGAAGAACTAGGTCGACCGCTGAAAAATCGACCCCTAAGTCGAGACTACTCGTACAGACAACTGCTCGTAGCTTGCCGTCTCGCAATCCGTTCTCTACCCAGTCTCGTACGCTGATATCGAGTGAGCCATGGTGCACTGCGATTTGACCCGCCCAATCGGGTCGACATTGCAGCAGGTGTTGATACCAAATCTCCGTTTGCGATCGGGTATTGGCGAAGACGAGTGCACTGTTTACGACCTCGATCTCCTTGGCAGCTTGAGGAACCATGCTAGATCCGATATGTCCAGACCATGGGAAGCGTTCCATTTTGTCCGGAATCAGCGAATCAAGTCGCAATCGCTTTTTGGTTATACCCTGAATCATTTTGCAAGGTTGCGTTGATTGGCATCCAACGAGTGCTTCGCCAGCCTGGGTGAGGTTGCCGAGTGTTGCGGATAGCCCCCAAGTTCGAAGAGAGGGGTTAAGCTTGCGAAGTCGCGCCAACGCCAGTTCAACTTGAATGCCTCGCTTGCTTCCGAGCAGTTCGTGCCATTCATCGATGATAACTCCTTCGATGGCACTCAACTGCGGCTGCAAGGCTGCATGCGTCAGGAGCAGACAAAGACTCTCGGGAGTTGTAATCAACGCGGTTGGCAATCGTTTGAGTTGTTTCGCTTTGATGCTGGCGCGGCTATCACCTGTACGAGATTCGAGTAGCCATGGCAGTCCCATGGCTTCGATGGGCGCACGAAGCGCATTTTCCGTATCTGCCGCTAGAGCTCGAAGAGGTGTTATCCATAGGACGCGAAGAGCCGGCGGATTCTTTGGATTCCAATCGGTTCTAGTCTTGTTCCGTTTAAGCCAAGCTAGAATCGGCCCTAGCCAAACTGCCAATGTCTTTCCAGTACCTGTGGCCGAATGAACCAAACCGCTGTGCCCATCAGCATAGGCTGTCCACGCCTCCCTCTGAAAACGAAACGGCTTTTGTCCCTTGCTGGCAAAGTAATCGTGGACAGTTTGTAGTGGGGTGGGATTGGTCAATTTGGAGTTTGGTAATCTCTGGAGTCGTTTTAAGCGTGAGGCGATAGCCGGTCTTTTTGTTGCTTTAGTCGGCTAGGAGGTCTTCCCACATTCCAAGCCTGCAATTTCATTGGACGGGAGGGCGAAGCTCCTGCTGAGCCATGAGTCGCCAGCTCGGCAGGAGCCTCGCCCTCCCGAAACTGCAAGCAATTTCATTTTCGAAAGTGGGACGGCCCAATAGCGCCTCAGGCTCAAAATGGGATGCGATTTCAACAACTCCTATTCTATCGAAGGTAACAAACCCATTAGCTCGGCGAGTGTATTCGCCTCCTCGGCTTTTTTGTCGTGTCTCCAGCGAACGATTCTTGGGAATCGTGTCGCGATTCCGCTTTTGTGGCGTGGGCTGCGCTGTAAACCCTCAAAAGCAATCTCCATGACTAATTCCGGTGCAACGCTTCGCACTGGACCAAAAGATTCGCGTGTGTTCTGCCGGACAAACTTATCCACCTCTTTGATTTCCGAATCATCGAGTCCACTGTAGGCCTTTGCAAAGGGGACTAATGTATCACCCTCCCAAAGCGCGAACGTATAGTCCGTATACAGCCCAGATCGCTTTCCATGTCCTTTTTGTGCATAGATGAGAACGGCATCAATCGTGTACGGCGATACCTTCCATTTCCACCAAACCCCGCGTACTCGGCCGACTTCATAGCTTGCATCCAAACGCTTTAACATCAATCCTTCGGCGTTCGCCTCGCGGCTTCGATCCCGGATCTTTGCCCATTCATCCCAAGAAGTTCCTGGAAGAAGCTGCGTGCGACGAAGGCTCGGATGATCAAGAGTCGACAGCAATCGGTCAAGCCGCTGCCTGCGTTCAGAATACGGTCGGGATCGAATATCTTCGCCGGCGTCTTGAAGTAGATCAAATGCCTGGAAAACGACAGGAACTTCTTTCAACAGTTTGTTGCTTACTGTCTTTCGCCCAATACGCTTTTGAAGATTGGCGAACGGAAGAACTTGATTCTCGCCAAGCGACGCCAAGATCTCTCCATCCAAAACTGTCCCGTTAGGCAATCGCTGAGCAGCCGATTCGATCTCGGGCCAGCGGTTCTCCATGAGATCCTCGCCTCGCGACCAAATGAACACCTGATCATTGCGTCGAATCACTTGACCACGTATTCCGTCCCACTTCCACTCCGCCGCAAAGTCTTTTGCGGGTCCGATGCTTTCAGGGCCAAGTTCATGGTCGATCGGATGTGCAAGGCAAAAGGGAAACGGCTGGCTAGCGATCGTATCTTGCACCTCTTTCGAGATCAGGTTTTCGAAGAACGACGCGGTAGGTTTCCATATACCCATCAGTCGATGCGAGATAACATCGGACGGCACACCAGCATGGTCTGCGATAGCGCGCGTCACGATGGTTTTGCTCACACCCACCCGGAACGCTCCCGTAATCAACTTCAGGATCACCAATCGCACTTGCGTAGGAGACTGTTTCCAAATCGAAATCACAGCATCGCGTTGAACGGCTTCTTCCATCGCTCGAAGCGGCATCAATCGCTGTTCAACCCATTGCGATAGTGAGAGATCATCCAGCATTTCCCCAGGAGGAACAATCAAGGTTAAGGTTTCGGCCAAATCTCCAACCGAATGATACGACTCTTCGAACAGCCAAGAGGGAATATTCGCCTCCTCGGCTGCCCAAATGCGAAGCAACTTGGTCGGCACCAATTGCTTGAGCTTATATCCGGAGAGGAAGTATGTCGCCCACGCAGCATCGGCGTGGCTTACACCGCCAAAGTACTGCACTAGAGCGGCCAGCTTTTCGTTTGTCTTTGTTGTCCGGTCAATTGCATCGAACAAAGCGGCAAAACGCATCATGGTGTCTTCGCCTCTCCTGGAGCAGGATCGATGCTGTCCTTGGTCGTTACGTTGGAGGCATCTACGTCAGCGGCATCTTCGTCCACATCGCTCCGGCCACGTGCATCGAGTACGCGCGCATCGCGTCCTCGCTCGACGAGATAGCGAGCGACCGAAGCGCTGTAACCATGTGTCAACCAAACCGTCTCGGGATTGCATGCGTCGATTGCGGTCAAGAGAGATGGCCAGTCGACATGGTCGCTTAGGACAAAGCCTCGGTCGACGGATCGACGTCGGCGAGCTCCTCGCACGGCCATCCAGCCGCTCGCCATAGCTGAACTGCAACGTCCGAATTTCTTCACCCATGGTGTTCCATGAACACTTGGTACGGCAACAACCATCGCCCCCCGCCAATCGTGCTTGCCAACAACCGAACCTACATACGTTGTTTCTGGCAGAGCTATACCCGTACGGCGATAGGCTTCGTTCCCTTTCTCGACGGCTCCATGGCAATAGATTCTTCCGATGGTCGGATCGAGTCCTGCGAGCAAACGTTGGCTCTTGCCGATAGCATATGCGTAGAGCAAACAACACTTGCCCTCGTCATGACTCTCTTGCCACCACTGGTTGATCGACTGGAAAACGCTTTCTTGAGATGGCCAGCGATAAATGGGTAACCCAAACGTGGATTCGCTAATCATCCAGTGACAGCGAACAGGCTGCCACGCTTCGCATGTCGGATCCGTTCCAAGTTTATAGTCGCCGGTGATCAAGCCGACCTGGCCTTGATACTCAAGCCGGATTTGGGCCGAGCCTAGAATGTGCCCCGCGGGGTGAAAGCTGACTCGAACTCCGCCAACGGTTAGCGTTTCGCCATAGGGGAGAAATCGGAACTCCGCCTCCGGGCTCATTCTAAGTCGTAGTAACTGTTCACAAGGCTTTGCAGCAAGATACTTTTGGCAGCCCCAGCGAGCGTGATCGGAATGCGCATGAGTGACTACGGCGCGTTCGACAGGCGAATGAGGATCAATGTGGAAATCACCAGGAATACAGTACAGACCTTGTGGGGTGTACTCCACGAAATCGTTCATGAATAAATTACAAAAACCGGGACGCTCAACACAAAACCGGCAACACAAAACCGGGACAGGCACGGCGGCAGGTCGCTAGCATAGCGAGGCGCGAGCACGTGGGACAGTAGCCGCCATTTGGTTGTATGGCGGACTAGCAAACGATACGTTGTACAGATGAATCCGTTGCATTTGTGAAATTGTGGGAGCGACTTAAAGAGCATCGTGGATCGTCGCAATGCCAACGTTTGTTCTGTCCGATGAAGCCGTAATGATGTCTCCGGCATAAGCGAGTACATCGCCAAACGCAATGTAGCAGCCGCCATCAAGATGCTGGATCTCTTCCAAGAGGCATGTCAGACACAAGCTGAGAACCCCCGGGCTAGGAGAAGTGCGAACAGGGTCTGGCGTACCAGACTGCCGTTCATTAGGTTCCCCAATGAGAATTGTGCGTGCCCAAGTTTTCACAGGTTTTCAGTTATGGTGTCACGAGATATCTTCACAGAGCTTGCGAACTGCTGGATTGGAATGGCGGAAGCATACTATCTTCACTTCAAGTCCTATTTCTTTGGATAGGATTGCTGCCCGTCGAACCGCATCCAGAATCCACGTCGGATCGTTTCCGAATGCACCTCCGCCGAGCAATGTTAAGTACACCGTTTTGTTACCCGTGTTAGCTGCGTTCAGAGCAGCCACGGCCAGCGTTGCCTCATATGCCGCTTCCAACACCAATCGCGCAAATGTTTCCCACTGAGACGATGCCAATTCGCTGTAGGCTACCGGCAACGCCGAGCAATATACTTGCGTGACCAAGTGCTTACCCCCTTTTAGAGTGACCTGCGTATCCCATTGAACGCCGATCTGCAGTTTTTCCCGTATTGCATCAAGCTCTGGTTCGGACATACCTTGAAGCCTAGCGTTGACTTCCTTGAGGCCGTCCGCAGACGGCAATGCATAACCATTTCGCATCTTCCATAGTCGATTGGCATTATTCCCTAATGCATTACCGATATCCGCTAAGCAATCGACTTGATTTGCTTCTGACTGACCAATCTTTCCGTTGAGCTCGACGAAGTAGTTGCGATAGATTGTCCCTGCCCCGCAGGCGATCGCACAGGCTGGCCCCTGCGTCGGATCGTTTTCGTAGATTCCAATTCCATGTTCTGGCGTGACGCGCGGAGAAACCATCTCGAGCAAATTGAATTGCGAGGCGACTTGAAAAACGGAACCGGCATTTCCAACATCTGCATGGAGAGCTTTGACATCGCCCACATGTTCCGAAATAGTCAACTTCCCAGCCTGACCACCCATCTCAGCAACTCGTTTGCGGAGCTCGCCCAACGACACAATCTCGAGTCGGCCGCATTGATAGGAAGTACCGTTCACTTGCGAGGTCAATCGGCCTTCTCGCACGGAAATGCAATCCCGTACTTCTACCGGTGACCTTTCAGAAAATCCAGTCAGCTTGGTAAACCAATCGTCCCGCAAAACTGCAGTCGATAGCCTAGGGGTTCTGCGTTGAGCTCTCCCCTCGGGCCAATTCAGCACAAACTGCCTTTGCGTATTGTTTTCTGGGGCATCACGCCAGGCCCGCTCGGTATCGGCTCTACGCAACTCGGTGAGCACTTCAAACACGTTATCTCGGGAAGCGTGACCATGTCTAAGCAGCCAGCAGCAGACGACTGTGCCTGTGCGACCGATACCACCAAAGCAGTGAACATAGACGGGGCGATTGTTTTCGATCGAACGGTCAATGGTATCGAGGATATCTCGCATCTTCGCGTTGGTTGCAATGTGCCGATCAACGATCGGAAATCTCACACAGTCGACTTGCTCATTTGCTTCGGATGCGATTTGCTGAAGAAGCCCTTCGTAGGGAACAAAAGGTATCCCGTCGTTGTTGGTCTCATCCTCCTCCATCAAGCTGACAAAAGTCCTCGCACCGGCGTTGAACAATCCAGACAGACGTTCCTTATGGGCTCGCGGTTCAGCCCGCCCAGCGTACGCGCCCGCTAAGAACATCCGATCAACAACCCAATACGACCTAGGAAGCGGTGGAGCTGATTCGGGAATCTGAAAACTGGTCATGGCATTCACTGTTCAATCCAATGTGTTCAATAGTAGATTCGAGAATTGTATATGACACCATTCGAATACAGGAAGTTCGCCGCCATGGTTTTCGATGCGCTATCGGGCCTTGAAATCCGCCCAAGCCAGATTGCGATCCGATTCGGCAGATTGGTTCAAGCGATCGAACATGTTGACGCGAGTTTTGTAGTGATCGAATTGGCTGTTCACTGATTTCGTATTTCTCATTCACGAAGACAGGGGCGAATGGCTCACGCAAAGTCGCTAAGGCGCAAAGAGCGGCCCGGTTCAGTGTTCTTTGCGCCTTCGCGTCTTTGCGAGATCCACTCTTTCTGTCTCTAGAGTCCATTGACGATCCGCTTGATCCCATCCTTGATTAGTTCCTCTCCAAAATTGACTAGCAACCCAAGTTTCAGGCCAGAGAGCTTCAGATAGGTCAATAGTTGTTTCGCATGCACGGGAGCGAATCGCTCGACGGACTTCAATTCAACGATCACTAAACCGTTAACGATCAAGTCGGCCCGAAACCCTTCATCGAACTGCATGTCTTCCCAGGTGATTGGGAGCGGTGATTGTCGTGCGACTCGAAGTCCTCGCTTTTGCAGTTCACGCGTTAGGATGGCTTCATAGACTGATTCAAGTAACCCCGGCCCGAGGGTTGTATGGATCTTGAAACAAGCGTCCACAATCATTTTGGCGATTTCATTTTCGGACATGGTAGATGGACCGACCTGAAATGGATTGAATCAGAACTGGGTAGTGAAGGTTCTCAATTCTCGCGCAAAGGCGCCAAGGCGCAAAGAACAGTCCCAAGTTCATCTTTGCGCCTTAGCGTCTTTGCGCGATCATTTGTCCCCCAGATCGTCTTTGCCGAGTTCTAAAAGTTCCTTCGTTTTCGAGGCAATCAATGCCTTGATCATGTCCAGGTCTTCACGCACAGTTTTCTACTCAAATCCCAGCATTGGTACGAGTCAAATCGATGTACTCAGGAACACCTAACTGTGCCCATCGCGTCAAAAGCTCGATGTGACCTGCCCGCATTTCAAGTTCGCGCTCCTCCGAATAGAGCGGGTACATTTCCAATATCCGAACATGATCTCCTTTTCGATCGGTGACGAAAGGTTCTTTGCCGCCGCACAAAAGCACGAGAACCAGGACATGCACTGCGTTGAATCGCTAGCATGGCGCGGCTTAGGAACGCGGCCACTTGCCTGCTTTTGGTCGCAGCACGGCTTGGCAAGCGACATGCTCAAGCATCTGGTATCTCTTGCGTCTAGCACGATGGGAGCTTGACCTTGCCTCGCTCCAAAATCGTCGATCTCGGCGTCACGCTGGTAGCCCGAGAGTCTCGCACTGTGCGCGCCGTGCCTTTCTCATGGCCGAAGACCCCAGGTAACAGTGCCTGTCCCGGCTTTCCCCCCCTCGACAAGAACGGAGGAATTCCAGAGGAATTTTCAAATTCACTTCGGCGCGGACCTAAGTTGTCACGGGCTCCGCGGATATTGGATGTGTTGGGACGCGGCAGGCCAACGCTCCCCCACTGCCGAAGCAATCGAACTCAAGGAAGAATCAAAATGCTAGTTCTAAGCCGCAAAGTTGGTGATACGTTGGTGATCGACGGCAACATCACGGTGCAAGTCGTCAAAATCCAGGGCAACCGAATCTCTCTCGGCATCGTTGCCCCATCCGAAGTCAAAATTCTACGCGGTGAGTTGAATCAACCGAAAGCCATAGCACAAACGATTGAGCTTGTCGTTGAAGATGGTTTATTGGTGGCTTGCTAGGTACAGCCGACAAGAGTCGATTTTGGTTACCATGAGCCTGAGGCGCTAGCCGATTTTTGCACGTCGAAGGAACTCGGCTAGCGCCTCAGGCTCATTTTTATCGGCTGTGGCTTGCTAGGCGAACGAAAGCTCACTTGGTGAGCGATCCAACGACCTGAATTAGGAGTCAAACGGCAGCCCCGAAAACTGCACCCACTCCGGCCGTGATCGCCATCGCCAGTGCGCCCCAAAATGTAACTCGCACGGCGGCCTTCAACCATGGAGCGCCACCAGCGTATGCTCCAAACCCTCCGAGCAGTGCGAGAAATAGAATGGAAGTAGCCACGACCACCGGAATCAGCGCACGTTGTGGTGTCAACACTGCAGTCAGCAATGGCATCGCAGCTCCGATCGCAAAGGTACCCGCTGATGCGAATGCGGCTTGCACGGGTCGAGCGCTAAGTGTGTCGGAGATTCCGAGTTCATCGCGCGCATGCGCCCCTAATGCATCGTGTTTCATCAATTGGTCCGCGACTTGGCTTGCGAGCGTCGGATCCAGCCCTCGTTTCTCGTAAATCGCAGTCAGCTCCGCATGTTCGTGGACTGGGTCGGCAGCAAGTTCCGCCCGCTCGCGTTCGATATCCGCTTTTTCTGTGTCTGCCTGTGAGCTCACCGAAACGTATTCGCCCGCAGCCATCGACATGGCACCAGCGACCAACCCCGCGACTCCGGCTACTAGAATATCGCTGCTACCGGTATTTGCGGCAGCGACTCCGACAACCAGGCTCGCCGTGGAAACGATCCCATCATTGGCTCCAAGAACGGCAGCTCGAAGCCATCCAATGCGATCCGTTCGATGTAACTCTGGGTGTGTTAATCGCATGGTCTAGGACTCATTTTCGTGGAGGAATTCGGGAGTTTTCTAACCCCGATTCTCGCGGGCAAGTAAGACAAGTATACAGCTTCCATCGTCGATGACGTTGAGGCCAGCTTCTCGAGCGGCTTGGCTAGCCTCGTCATCTTCTGCTCCAGGTTGCATCCAAACGTTCTTGATGCCCGCAGCGATTGCTTGCTGGATGACTTGGCGAGTAACCTGCGGTGGCGTGACGATCGACAAGGACTCCGGGACAACGGGTAGTCCCGCAATCGTAGCAAACGCGGGATTGCCTTCGACTTCAGGTGCTGCGGGATTCAGTGGATAAGCGGTACGACCGGATGCGATGATTGCACGGTAGACTTTGTTGCCGTACTTCGATCGGTCCTGCGATGCACCGGCTACGGCGAACGTCTTTGCGTTTAGAAATTCTTCGATGTTGTTCATTGAGAATCGAGACTTCCTGGGTTCCCGCATGGGAAGCAGTGAGGAGCAAGCGGTATGCAGTAGGCCAATCCGGAAGAACGTTGCTTCCCGGCTTATAGCTTATAGCTTTTGACTGTTGCGAATCCAATCATCGGCGGCTTCCGTGACGCCGTGTTCCGAGCGATCAGTGAGTTCTAGGCCGACAGCAACCAGCGCATCGTCGCTGAAGACGAGGCGATCGAGCCGTAAAGTGGGATAGGCATCTTGCCTGTCAAATCACAAACTGGAAGCCTACTCAACAAAAATCAACACACTCGGGTCGTCGTTTCGGCTCGTGAGTGTGTTCGTGTTCGAGTTCTGGTAAAGGCGAGCTTGCGGTTCCCATTTCAGAGTCCATCGATTAGTTTGAGTGGCGTGCGAGACCATGTTGGAAAGACGATGTTGGAATCAGACCCACGTTGGAATCAGACAAATTGAGGATCATGACAGCATCAGAAATCGATATCGAATACCAGCGACGCGTGGATGCTATGTCGATTCGAGAGAAAGTCGAGCGGTCGGCTGCAATGCTCGCATGGACTCGCCAACAGATGGGCGCTCGAATGCGGCAGCAATCCCCTGAGCTTTCTGATGAACAACTAAAATGGCACGTTGCACTCAAGCTTTATGAGTCAGAGCCGGCTGTCGCTGCGATGATCCAAGGTCACTTAGCAAATGTTTCCCGTTGAGGCTTTTCAACGAACGGTTGAAAGGTTCGTCGCGATCTTACGGCGACATGAGATCCCATTCCACATTACTGGTGGGTCAATTCGCTCAGCCTACGGTGAACCTCGATTGACTCAGGACATTGATATTGTTGTTTCGCCGGAGATGGCCAAGAAACGTCTCGACGATTTGATTGCTGCGGTTATCCACCCAACATGGATAGATTCATCGAATGGAACGATCTTGTTTGTTTCTTTGTTGGGATCTCGCGGCGGGTGCAATTGTTGAACTTTTCCTGAGACGATGCAGCAGTAAAGCAGGCGTCAACTCAGCTGGCTAAGAATCGCAAAGCGGATGCGACGCCAACGGTGACCTCCGTCATCCGCTGGTAGTCCAACGTGTCTGGCGTATCGGTGGAGCGATGGTAGTTGGGGTTTCTCAGAAAACTGGTGTCGGTAAGCATCAAGGCCGGATAGCCTTGATCCCAAAACGATCGGTTGTCACTCAGCCGAATCTCCTTGATCTTCTCTGGGAGGCAGATCGAAAAGAGGGGCATCGATCGAGCGCCACGTTTGAATCCTCGACGAAAGTTCCAGCACAATTTCCAGGATGGCAAATTGCCGACCGCGGCTAAAAAATCACCTCGTTGTGGAAAGAAGCGACGCATCCATTTCGGAATAAGGGGAGGCACGGTCTGTGAATTGTCGGCTGTGCTGTAGTATCCGACCATTTCCAGACAGAGCATTCCTCGGATCTTATCGCCTCGCAAACGGGCTTGGCGAGCGTGGTATTGGCTACCCATCGCGTCGGCATTGAAGTAAGGGGGTTCTTCGCAGGCAAATGCGACGTATCGAATCGTTCGTTTGCTGTGGTGTTCACGCAGTAGTCGACTCACTTCGAGCAAAACAGCCACTGCGGACGCATTGTCGTCAGCCCCCGGGGTTGAGTAAACCGTATCGTAGTGGGCGCCCAGCAAGATAATCTCATCGGCTCGCTTCGTACCGGGTTGCTCAACGATCAGGTTGGTTGCATGATCGCCAAGTGCATCGTAGCACTCATGCGAACTGTTGTAGCCCATGCCAGACCACTGGCCCTGAATGTATCCAATCGTGGCTTGGATCGTCTTCGGCTTCCGAAGGTACCGTGGCCCGATCAAACCAGCCAAGCGATCGACGTGGAGTCGCAGATTCGATTCGATTAGGTTCTTATCTGGTTTCATGAATAGGGTGGACCGAGTCGACGGAATCCATGGCTAAGCACAACTGCTAGGAATAGGACGTTACGCATTATCACCGCGATTGGGTTCAACCTCGGTGCACACGAGGAGTTTGAATTCGGCCAAGCCTGTGACAATTCCATTCCAAGCGATTGCATCCATGAAACGCTTCGTGGCCATTCCCAAATGCCTGGTATCCAATCGGCATTTTATCCGAGAGATTTTCCAATAGTCTGGCGAACTCGGAAATGGCCAAAAACGATGGTTTGAAAAGAAACACGGCGGGCGTCGATCTCTCGTCTTCCGGCTGAAATTGGTTAAATTAGTGCAGGAGTTGATTCGCCACTGAACCAACCAAAGCGTCATTACCCGGTGGAGCACTCGTTGGAGCCGACGTCACAACCTAGAGTCAAGATTTGCTGTATCAGCAATGTTGCGGAAGCGAAGCTTGCGATTCGGCATGGAGCCGACGCGTTGGGCTTGGTCGCGAGAATGCCGAGCGGTCCGGGTGTGATCTCCGAATCAACCATCGCAGAGATCGCCGCGATCATTCCGCCGTCGATCGGTTCCTTTCTGCTAACCAGTGAGCTGAACGTTTTCAATATCGTGACTCAGCAGCAACACTGCAGGGTCAATACACTGCAGATTGTCGACCGGCTTGAACAGGGTAGGTTCGAGGATCTACGAGCGGCACTCCCCGGGGTTTCGCTGGTGCAAGTAATCCACGTCACGGGTGAAGAATCGATCGATGAAGCGTGCCGCATCGCCGAGCAAGGTGTGGACGCTTTGCTTCTCGATTCGGGGGATCAACGGCTTCCAGTGAAAGTTCTGGGGGGGACGGGACGCACACACGACTGGACGATTAGTCGTCGTATTCGAGAAGCCATCCCTGTTCCATTGTTCCTAGCTGGTGGTCTTCGCGCAGAAAACGTTGCAATGGCCATTGAAGAGGTTCAACCTTTCGGCGTGGATGCGTGTTCAAGCCTAAGAACGAATTCGCTTCTTGATGAAGCCAAGTTGTCAGTGTTCATGAAGGAAGTCCGCAAGACACCGCATTGGTAAATGCGATTCCGAAACTAAAAAATACGAAAGAAATTGACCCATAACCATGCCCAATATCATCATCAAGACCGAACGTCTGCGGGTTGAAGAATTACTCGCACGCTACCGAACAGTCATTGGAAACGACTACGACGGCTACCGGAACCACGTGTACCGAGCCATCACGTACGCGATGCACTTTCTGAATAATGCGCCGCAATACGAACAACTCGTCGAAACGGCATTCGTGTATCACGACATCGGGCTTTGGACGGATCACGAACTGGCTTACCTCGAACCGTCGGAAGCCGTAGCACTTCAAGACAACGAAAAGTTTAGTTGGGGATTAGACCCGGATACTTTAAGTGGCGCAATCCATTGGCATCACAAGTTATTCAGGTATCGGGGACCACATCAGGACGTCATCGAGGCCTGCCGCAAAGCGGATTGGATCGATGCCTCGCAAGGCTGGATCCGCAAGGGAATGAGCAGATCCTCGATCTCCCAGGTCGAGTCGGCGTTTCCCAACTGCGGTTTTCACAAAGCCCTAATGCGTTTGGCGAAAGAATACGGTGGTTCAACAATCATTGGCGGCTTCAAGGTTATGCGTGGCATTGTAAAATGGTGACGCAAAATTGCTTTAGGAAAATGCGGCAGCATTGTTTGGGAAAGAGAATTCTGTTTTTGGATCGATCACGATGTGGTAGGACTCTGGCTGTGAAAATCGTCAATGAATGGGTCGGCAGCGATGCGAAGCATTTGTACCAACTCAGCGTCCATGTAGCGATAATCGTCAGGAATGTCCAAGACATGGATCGTTAGAAACTTGGTCGTACCAGGGAAATCTGCCAACAAACGGCTTCGATGCTTTTGTTCCATAACGAGCACTAGGTCGGCCCATAGCAGATCTTTCTCTCGTATCGGCCGCGCAGCCGTGTTGGATGTACCGCGAGAGCGCACCGACAGCCTCGCATCATCGCGGTAGATGGCTTCTGCAGTCGGACTTCGCCACTGGTTCTTGCTACAGACGAATAGGACTTTTAATCGTTCTGCCATCGATCTACTCCTTTCAGGCGCCGAAAGCTGCGAAACAACTGTTTTGTGCAAGAGTTCGACGTGAGCAAAGCCGACGCGGCGGAGTAGATCCCGTGGATGCGTTATTGCCCCACCGAGAGCAAACCGATAGGAAGTATTGCGATTTGTAGATCCATCGCAATAACTGAAAGTGGTTTTGTACAGCGTGGCCTGACAGCAGCCGTTAGGTCTATCGAGTAACCCTAGGGAGTCACGCTAATCCTATTGGCCATCGAGCTTGGCCAGGAATTGTTCGATCAGCCCCTCGGGTGCTTTGACGACATGTTCGGGGCCCGGAAACCCGCCGCTTTTGACATCGTTGATATAGTCACGAAATCCCTCGACTCGCTCCACTTGCATCGCTTGTTCCATTTTGAAGAGGTTTCGATACTGCTTCGTGTGTCGCGGATAAGGTGGAGCATGATTGCCTAGGATATCTTCTGCAAACATGAATTGAATGTCACCTCCACTACCTGCACCAATCGACGAAGTCACCAAGCGAGTGCGTTTGGAGATCTCCGTAAGCAACTCGGCCGGTACGACTTCCACTTCGACCGCCCATGCGCCTGCTTCTTCGAATGACTTAATCTGCTCGAATACTGAGATGGCCTCTTCCATGCTCTTTCCAACCGCCTTGAGTCCACCCGTCCAGGTACTTAAGCGGGGCACCAGTCCGGCATGAGCTTGAACAGGAATACCTACGCTAGAAACAGCCCGAATGAATTCGGGGCCCCATTGGCACATGATTCCATCCGCACCGGCTTCCATTGCATCGAAGCCCGCTCGGACCGCTTCCTGCACGGTAGCAATCTTTGTCAGCCCGATGCAGAACGTCATGAACGTGTTCGAAGCGGCTTTACGAATCGCGATGGCGCTGGCCGGGTTCTTTGGATCAAATTTGACTTTAAGCGTATCGATTCCCGCCTCTTCCGCTGCCGCTGCCTCGCTGGTCGTAAAAGGCATCGTCTCAGTGAGAACCGATTTCCCCTTCGCGCTTTGAAGGTGCTTGATGGTGTAATTGCGAGTGCCATACTCCCCACCCAACGTCATGATCCGGTGCAGCCCACGCTTGTGAGCATCTCTAGGAGGTAAGGTGCTAGAGGTCGGTGCATCTGGCTTCATAGGTTGGATCTTCTGTTCCAGTTGGAGATTCAAGTTCAAGGAGTCGGCGTCAATAATGGGCTTGGAAATCGACCATCTCCACCCGGCTTCATGGTAACAGTGAATGAATGCCCATACTACTCGTTCGCGTTTTCAGAAGAATAGAAACAGGGACGCGTCGAACAAACACATCACTTCACACAGGACCTCGTCGGTCAGGCACGAAGGCTAGTCATGGTGACATTGCATCCAGCAGCACTGCTGGGCTCGAAAGCGTCCAATGGTTGCAATCTTCCCTTCACGACAAAGGATGATTTTATTTTCGCATCGGCTGAATTCGTGGCGAATGGCACAGCAGCAGAGATAGTCTGTAGGGGATGATGCCTTGGCCATCGGCTGCTACGATGGAACGATTCAACTGCTGCGAGCGCATAGCGATCGAAAAGAAAACGTCCCCCAGTCCCTGGACTGGTCTACACCTTAAAAACGGATTCATGAGTAGTCAAAGTTCATCCGCCGACTAAATCGCATCATGACCGTACAGAAGGTGACTAACGAGCCCTGGAGGGCCACACTGGCAATGCCATCGCTAGTTCAGCGATCAGGCCGAATAGGAAGACAGCCAGAACGACCCAAGCCACATACCACCACCATGGACGCGGATGCGGTTGTTGGCTGGTCCCAAACTCCTCTTTGGCAAACTCTTCGTAGTCAAAATCATCTTGCGAGGGATCGTAACCTCCCCCTGTTGCCGAATGATGGGACTCCGCATCCTCGGAATCCGAGTGCGATCCGTCCTGCATGGACTTCCGCCGCAAACGCATGGCCGGGACGGAGCCGCAATGATGGCAGCGATCGGCGTTCGTGCGAACGCGCTTGCCACATTGGGGACAGTCCATGAATTGAAGTTGCGTGGGCATGATGGCGATGCGTGGGCGTGAAGGCCTTTTGGCTAATGGCTTTTAAGGGTAATCGTAGTCGCTATTGTCGGGATCGAAGTCCGAATCGTTGAGCGGAACATTCAGTTTCAAATCGCTGTAGGTGTACTCTTCATCCAGTTCGGCTTCGTTTCCCCGTCGAGGCCACTGGTAAGCTGCGTAATGGATAGGTATTTGATGCTCGATATCGATATCGACCACCGCTCGGTAGAATTCGTGCGAAATCTCTTGTCCATCGTGGTTGTTGGTCGGCTCGGGGTGGATGATTTCGAACCGTTCGCATTGGCGGCCCGCAATCGTGACCTCCTGGGTGGGGGAGATTTGACAGTCTCCGAGCGCGCGGTCTCGTTCTCCTTTTTCGATCAACTTTTCGATCAGCTTTTCGATGCCGATGTCCGTGATCGGGTACTTGTTTCCCATCATTGCGAGACCGCTTGTCGGAGCAAGGGGTATCCTCGCCAGATTGAGCAGACCGACTTCGTGGACGATGAGTCGATTGTCGTTTTCGCCCTGCTTCCAAATCACTTCACGGCCCGCCAGGGATTTGGGTTCCAAGAACTTCAAGTAGACATCCATCGGGCGCGATCCAGTTTCGATGGATGGCGCTTCGTTCGATGGCGATTGGGAAATCGATTGCGATTGGGAAGGAGCCAGGCGATAGCGCAGCTTCAGGAGAATACGGTTTTCGGGTGCCAGTTTGCCGGCGATCCGCTCTTGCTTGATCATGGTCGCCGTGTACGAGTGATGCTGGCGGCGATGGTGCTCCAAGGATTTCACGGCGCGCTGCAAGATCGGATCCAGCGGATGAGGCGGGTCCGTGTCGGGAGCGTTCGATCGCCGATTCACAAAGGGATTGTTTTGCGCTTCGGTCGAGCGTTCCCCGACGAGGTACGTATTCCAAATCCACATTCCGCCGAGCACGCATCCAATCGTTGCGATAATCAGCAGCCCAATCAATCGTGCAAGCCGAATTCGGTGCCTTTGGCGAGCCATGGCTGTACCTCCTCTGCATCGATCGAGCGCGCAACTTCAAATCCCAGCCGCGTCAGGGAAAAATCACGATGAATGTGGTGCATTACCAAACCTAATCGACACAGCTGGCGAATCCCTTCCAGGAACGTCACCGTCACTTCGGGATTCTCGGGATCTCGAAAGGCGATGGTTTGGACCGAATCCAGTTCAACATAGACCGCCAGGAGTCGGGCGGCGGGATCAAACGCTGTATTGACTGCTTTAAGCTCGATCACTCCTCGATTTCGGGCCGCAACCAGAATGGCTTTGGCTTCCGGCAGCAGCGTATCCAACAAGCCGACCGGCGATACGGGAAGCTCGACGATGGCTTGGCCACAGAGCTGCGCCAAGGCGACCAGGACAGGAGCGCCAGCTCCGAGAGCTTCCCAACTGCCGCTCAGATAGCTATCCAGCGGTTGCAATTTGGATACCGAACGAATCGGCTTGGAATAATCTTCATCCATACTGCAAGTCTATGGGTGCTTTGGACATCTGGATTGGGTTTTCGCATTGCTCCCGCAGGAACTTATCACGATAATCCCCATCGTAGGCGACAGGGTGTTGACTTCCAAGTGGAAGGGGGGCGTGCCCCCAGGACCCTGCGCCTCGGGGCTCATCGTCGATGCCCCGTTTTCCGATCCCTTTTTGGCTTTTCTCGCAATTCTTTTGGAGTCCCTCGCTCATGGCTCTCGTGCCTCTCCGCAAAGTCCTCGATCACGCAGCAGAACATGGTTACGGGGTAGCGGCGTTCAATGTGAACAACATGGAACAAATCCAATCCATCATGGAGGCTGCCAAAGAAACGGACTCCCCGGTGATTATTCAAGCGTCGCGCGGTGCACGGGCTTACAGCCAAGATGCATACCTTCGCCATCTCATGTTGGCGGCCGTCGAACTGTATCCACAAATCCCAGTGGTCATGCATCAAGACCACGGGAATTCGCCGGCGACTTGTTTGTCGGCCATCGAAAATGGTTTTACCTCGGTGATGATGGATGGTTCCTTGCAAGAGGACGGCAAGACCCCCGCATCGTATGAGTACAACGTCGCGGTCACCAAAAAGGTGGTCGGATTGGCTCACTCGCATGGTGTGTCGGTCGAAGGGGAGTTGGGTTGCCTCGGCTCGCTCGAATCGGGTCATGGAGAAGCCGAGGATGGCCACGGTGCCGAAGGAGTCCTGAGCCACGATCAACTTCTTACGGATCCGGAAGAAGCCGCTCGTTTCGTGAAAGAAACAGGAGTGGATGCACTGGCCGTAGCCATCGGAACCAGCCATGGCGCGTACAAATTCACACGCAAGCCTGATGGCGAAGTACTCGCCATGAGCCGAATCGAAGCCATCCACAAACTCATTCCCAACACGCACCTGGTGATGCACGGGAGCAGTTCGGTTCCCCAAGAGCTGCAAGAGATCATCAATAAGTACGGCGGCAAGATGAAGCAGACGTGGGGTGTCCCCGTCGAAGAGATCCAACGTGGGATTAAGAGTGGTGTTCGCAAGATCAACGTCGATACCGATTGCCGAATGGCGATCACCGGTGCGATTCGCAAGGTATTGTTTGAAAGCCCTGAAAAGTTCGACCCTCGCGATTATCTCAAGCCTGCACGCACCGCGATGAAAGACGTGTGCGTGGCTCGTATGGTCGCGTTTGGTCAGGCAGGCAACGCCAGCAAGATCAAGTAACACGTTCGTCGACCGAATGTATGCGACGTTCGTTTTAGGTTGGATGCGGCTTCACGAGGAAGCGGCATCCCCGTCGTTATTGAGAACCCGCTGGATCTCGCCCAGCGAATAGAGTCTTCCTCGGTTGCAGCCAGGACAATCCTTGGCCGCTCGCGCCCAGGCTTTCGGGCTGCTCACGTTGCTTGACCAGAACGGCCATGTTCGGCATTGTGTCGGTCGGTCTTCGTACACAATGCACTGCCGCGACTGCGGGTCCAGAAAGATACAATCTCCATCGCCGTATTCCACTAAACTACGGCGGGCACCGATTTGGCGCACGAATTTTCGCTCGAATACATCGAGATCGTCGATACCCAAACGGGCGGCCATGCCCGCGATTTCTTCCTCGTTGACCCATACATATCCCTGACTCGGTCCGCTGCAGCAGTTGCCACAGCCGGTGCATTCAAAAGCCAATCCGCCTCGGTACCAGAGATCCTCTTCGAGCCCATCCTGTGCGGTCTCATGTGCCTCAAAATCGGACGGCGATGGCGATGTCATCTGTTCGAACTCGCGCGACGCATTAGGGATTCGTGGGCGCGTTGGCTAGGCGCTTAAAATACGCTTCGATCACTTCCCGATAGTGGCTCGGCAGATCCTTCGTGATGCTTTGAAGGGCTTCCTGCCGCTGGGCGGGAGGCAGATTCCCCCAGCCTGATTTACTGCCGACATCTTTTTCGTCGACATCCCCGGAACCTTGTGCTCCCGCCACTTGAGCCTGATCCATGGGTTGGCTTTGCGATGGTTGGTTCTGCTGCTGTTTCTTTTTTTGCTGCTGTTGCTGTTGTTGCTGTTGTTGCTGCTGGCGTTGTTTCTGTTGCTGTTGTTGCTGCTGCTCCAGTTGATCGATCATTTTTTCGAGCTTGTCGACGATGGCTTGCTCCTGATCTCGAACCTGTTTGCCGGCCCGTCCTAAGGACAAACGGCGTTCGACATCGTTCATCATGCGAGCGATTTCGTCCAGTGAATCCTCCTTGAGAGGCTCGATGTCGGTCAGCATCAATCGAGCGGTGATCGCATAGCGGGTGGGTATTTCGGTTTCTCGTTCCAGGAGCTTTCGCAATGACTCTTCGCAGGGTTGCTTCATCAACAAATAGTGTTGGCAAACCGCCGTATGAAACAAAAGCGACGAGGGATCGGTGGTTGCATCAATGGCCAATGGCTGCAAGTGTTGGATCGCTTCATCGATCAGGTGATGATGGATAAGACCGCGGGCGAAGGCGAGTTGCAGTTCGGGCTTGATCCACGCCGGTAGTCCACCGTTGGCGATCAACGAGCTGAGCTGGGCTTCCAGCGAAGCGTAGGTCTCGGGCGTCCATTCGGAGTGCAGCGTCAGCAAGAATTTCGCGATACCCGGGTCGCATTTGGCAGCGATCTCCATCACCGCTTCATGCAAGGCGATCCCACGCATGGGGCCGATCGTTCCTGCATCTTTACGCGCCTCGCGCTGAATGTCGCCTTGGGCGGATGCGTCGATCCATTGCTCCAGTTGACCGCGAACCCTGGGTGTCTCCGGCCAACCCCAGGAGGCTTGCTTCCGCAGCTCCAATGGATCCGATCCGGAACACGTACTCACGAGCCATCCCACGGCGAGAATGGCCATCACGTTCGAGCGAAAACCCACGGCAGCCCCCAAATCTTCATAAGAAAAACTGCTAATAATGCGAACGGCTTGTTCAGTATACGTGATCGAGGATCGGAAAGCGAGTCGATTGTGGATGTCTGCCGAGGGAATGGAATTGGGGTCCAAGACGCAACTCGCGACAGGACCTAGCTTTACGACATAACCCCTCTGCAGGGGGTGTTGCCTGGGTGGTTTTCAGACCAACAATGCGCGTGTTGGTATCGATTGGCAAGCTGGTGCGGAGAATCCGAGACGGACCCCCGGTTCATGGGAATGGGGACTGAAAATCTGGGTTTGCGCGTTGAACCAGCGGACCGTTCGAACCAGACTAAGTGAGGCAGGGACGCGGCAGTAATATCCCGTTTGGCGACCGAAGGAGTTCGGTTTTCCAAGCGATTTCTATGGTGCCGAAAAGTCCTCCGCGTCCTGCTATGGCCAACGTCGATCGCGCTTACAACCACGTCCGTCAAGAACTCGCCCAAATCGGCTTGCTGGCCGATGGTGTGTATCTAGATGCTGTTGAGCTGGTGATTTCCGGCGACAAGAGTGAAGGCGAACGGGGTTATGTCTTCGAGCAGGTTGGACACTATGCAAAGTGGGGGTATCGCCCCGGCGTGATCTACCTGCCCCGCGATTTGCCCCATCAACCTCGCAAGCCTGGGATGACCCTGTGCGATACGATCCGTCACGAGTATGCCCACGCGTGGTACTTCCACGACCCAGCGTTCTTCCGAGACCAGTGGTTCGTAAACGCCTTTGGGACTTCCTACAGCAATTGCAACTCGACTCCGTACAACCGCTGGCGCCGCATCCTCAAGCGAAACCCGGAATACCAAGCGGGCAAACGTCGTTGTCGATCCGAAGCGGGACAGCTTAGCTATTTCTATGGCTATCTGCTCGGTGAGTTCATCACCGACTACGCGACAACCAACGCCAGCGAGGACTTTGCGGAGACCTTTATGTTCTTCTTGAAGTACCGACGGTCGCTGGATCGATTCCGCTCTCGCCCGGGTGTGTACCGCAAGATCATTGCCGTCGAACGGGCCGTGGTTCGGGCTAGCAAGCGTTTGCGACATCTCAGCGATCGATCGTTCCGGACCCGAACCGCCTAGTGTCTATCCGATGGGCAAGGGTTGAATAATCTGTACCCGGTTCAAGTGATCCTCAAGACACAGCCGACAAAAGTGAGCCTGAGGCGCTAGCCGAGTTCTTTCGACGTGCAAAAATCGGCCAGCGCCTCAGGCGCATGGAAACGAAAATCGAATTTTCGTCCGCTTTGTCCCAGAAGCATGAGGGTGTCCGCATTCTGAGAGTCTGGATTTTCTCATGCGGAATGGACTACGCTTCCTCGGGTTGGCCGTATGATGAACGGTGGATTCCTGCGGTAGTGCTCGATCCAGGTGTCCCTGCATGCAGAAGGTCCGCAGCCAATCAAGGGCGGGACCGAACCGCCGATCGATGGAAATTCCAGTACGTCATCCCCCCTCACTATGGACATTCACGGCATGGACCGAATTCGAGCCAATGCGATCTTGATTGCGTGCAGTGGGGTTATCCTTTTGCAGGCGGCGACGGTATCCCCTGTTGCCGCGGATTTCGTCCTCTACAAACTGCCCGGTTCTGACAAGACCGTTCTCCTCGAAGGCAAAGCAAAAAATCTCGGCTCGGGTGTCATTGAATACACCCATCCGAGCTTGGGAACTTTGGCCTTCAGCCGGGACAACGCCGTCGTCATCAAAGCACCTACCAAGCTCGAAGAGTTCAAAAAGCTTTGGGGCAAGGCCAAGCAATCCAAGTCGGTCGATGATTATCTAGCAGCGGCCAAACTGGCTATTCGCCGAGGGCTATTGGCCGAGTTTCGCGATTGCTGCAACGCTGCCTATAAAATCAATCCAGAGCATCCGACTGTCGTTCGCTTGTTGGAAGCGAGGCGAAGGATCAAGCAACCCCTCGAGGATGCAGCGGCCGCGGCGGAAGAACTCAAGGAGTTCGTTCCTTTGTACGGCATGGAGGTCGCCCTCAGCGATCACTATGTCCTTTTGCATGACACGGGATCCGCGAAGGTCGGACGCCGCAAGCAAGCTCGATTCGAAACCCGTCTCGAATTGCTCGAGATGGTCTACGAGTCCTATTTCATGAAGTTTGCTCTCGACGGAGTATTGCTTGAGCCGCCGAAGACACGCCTGAAGGTAGTCCTGTTCGGGCAGGAAAAAGATTACTTGAGCTACTCGACCCAAATCGACAAGAAGCTTGCGTCCGCCCTGGGTTATTGGTCTCCCCAAGACAACGTCGCGGTGTTCTTCGATCAAGGAACAACTTCGCGCATGAAGGTTCTCGAGCAGCGTAGCAAAGAACTTCAGCAACAAAAGATGCGAGCCCGAGGTACCCCTTTATCCAAAGAAACAGCCCATCTCTCCAACACCATGGAACTGTTGGTCAAACTCACCCGCGAGGAGGACGATATCGAAGTCGTTTCGCATGAAGCCACCCATCAATTGGCAGGCAACACGGGATTGATGCCGCGCGGAAAAATCGCACTGCGTTGGTCGCATGAAGGTTTGGCCAGCTACTTTGAAACATCGAGCGACGCAGGTTGGGGTGGCATAGGTGCCGTCAATCAAGGCCGATTGCGTGGGTATCAACGGGTCTCCAGCGATCCCAATCGAGTCTCGATCGAATTGCTCGTGTGCGATCTTCTGTTCGATTCAGCAACCAGCCAAGCTCAAGTTTCTGATGCGTATGGCCAAGCCTGGGCGCTGACCCATTTCTTGATGGAGAAACACTGCTTGAAATTGGTGGATTACTATCGTCTTCTCTCAGAAATCGAGACCGAAACGGGAGCCATTCCGCGCCGCGATTTGATCCGACATTTCAGCAGCATCTTCGGGGACTTGAATGCGCTGCAGTCCGAATGGCATGCCTACATGCGAACGCTGAAGACCGATATCGATCGAGCACGTGACGCGGCCGAGTAGAAGCATTCCATGTAACGCTGGTGCAAGACTCTGTTCTCCGGGTGCCCTAGTACCTGGATTTTGAGGATGCGCATGTCCTTAGGTTTCCAAAAGTATCTTCTTGAGCCCGAGGGGTTGTCTCTGCGCAAGCCAAAAACGGCCAATCGAGGCTGTCGTCTGCATCGCGTCGCTCTGACTCTTCGTCGTGCTCGTGCTCGTGCTCAGTGAAACGGTGCTCGTAATCGTAATCGTCGCCGAGATAATACCCTTTCAGCGGCTCCGAAATACCATCGAATTTCATCGCCATCCGAGTGAGCATTGCGACAATACGAACCAACTTGGATTTCAGCTCGAAACTCGTTTCCAGATTTAGTCCGCCAGAAACCACCAGAACGTCTTGAATCGCAGCACACTCAAGCGCTGAACCACGGGCAATATCCAGAAACCTCGCTCGATCTTTGAAGCTGCGCTTGCCGTTGCCCTCAGCGATGTTTAGCGGAATGGATTGGGCAGCACGCAACCATTGATCGCGGGCATGGCGATGAAGCCCCTCCAATGATTGCGAGATATCAAAGGCATTGGCGACGTATTCGATCGAAAGGCGATAGACGTCAAGTCGATCATGATCAAATAGGTGTTCTTTCATCGTTGCCTCGATTCGATTACGAGCACGAGCACCGTGTCTCTGAGCACGAGCACGACCATTGCGGCTGAATCCCAGAACAACGGATGAATATCTTTAAGACGGAGGAGCGAATCCGCCGGCATCGATTCCTGCATATTTTGGAATGGCCGGTTCTTTGATTTCCTTGAGCAGCCGCAACACGATCTTGTCCGTGTTCATCCCTTCAGCCTGGGCTTGGAAGTTGGTGCTCAAACGATGGCGGAGGACGGGGATCGCTATTTTTCGAATGTCTTCGACGGCGATATTGAATCGGCCATCCATGGCGGCCATGGCTTTACCCGCTTGGATCAAGAATTGTCCGGCGCGCGGACCAGCCCCAAAGTCGAGGAGTTCTTTGACGACCTCCGGCGAATCGGCCTCGCCCGGTCGAGTCGCTCGGACCAATGCCACAACGTACTTCACAATGAAAGGGCTGACGGCCACGTTCGTGACTAGTTTTTGAATGTTGAGAATCGCGCGCGCACTCAGTACTTTTGAAATTTCAGGTCGATCCCCTCGCGTGGTCGACAGCAGGATCTTTTCCTCTTCTTCTGCGGAGGGATAACCGACTTTGATGTTGAACATAAAGCGGTCCAACTGGGCTTCCGGAAGTGGATACGTACCTTCCTGTTCGATCGGATTTTGCGTGGCGATGGTAAAGAACGGATCGGGGAGCGAGTAGGTTTCGCGACCCACACTGATCTCCCGTTCTTGCATTGCTTGGAGCAATGCGGCTTGTGTCTTTGGGGGGGTGCGGTTGATTTCGTCCGCCAAAAGAATGTTGGTAAAAATGGGACCTTCGACAAAGCGAAACTCCCGTCGGCCTTGTGCATCCTCTTCTAGGACGTTGGTTCCGGTGATGTCCGAGGGCATCAAGTCGGGTGTGAACTGAATTCTCTTGAAGTTCACGTCCAGAATTTTTGCCAAAGAGGAAACCATCAAGGTCTTTGCGAGGCCTGGAACACCTTCGAGCAAGCAGTGTCCGCGTGTAAAGATAGCGGCAAAGAGTTGTTCGATGACATCATCCTGGCCGACAATGCTCTTGGCCAATTCCAATTTCATTTGGTCGCGATGTTCGCGAAACTCCCGGAGCAGATCTCCGATGCTCTTGGGTGATTTAGGACTAGGGGTATTTGCGTTGGACACGTTGTTTGTCGCCGAATGCGAGAACAGAAATCTGCAATGAGAATGAGGAAGAATCGTCCAATGATACCATCTTCCCTAGGGATCGCGGACTGGTCGCGCTGGATCCATTCCCGAGCCTGGAAATCGGCACTTGCAGGATCGCTCCAGAGAGAGCCTCACACATCGATCCGATCATTGCAAGCCTAGCATCCCCAAATCAACCCATCCGAAGCGATTAAATTAGCCCGGCAGCCTTGCGCCCGATCCAAAACGCGGTCAGCAATGCCATCATGGTGGCCACCAACCAGGGGTGGGACCACAGAGGAACCCTCCGAATGGTCGATGGGGGCTGTGGGGCTGTCCGAATCGCATCGACCCATTGGTCACGATCGCCAATTGCTAACGTCTTGCCACCGGTTAGCCGCGCCAGTTCCTCGAGAACTTTTGGGCGGGCGGCTTGGCCGATGCGCTCGCGCGAAGTTCCTTGAACGAAAAAACTGGTCTCTAGGGTTTCGTTGGTCTGTTTGCATAGCAACGTTACTTGATGCAGACCTGGCTCGGTGGCTTCATAACGTCCTTCAAAAGAACCCCAGCTCTCCGCGCCGCCGCTGGTCAGACGAACGACTTGCGTCTTGCCGGAAGGGGCTTCGATTTTGGCGGTAACATCTCCTTCACCGAGCGGTTCACCGCTTGTCTGCATAATATTGGCTCGCAACGTCAATGTCTGACCGATACTGGGGGAGTCGGGTGAAAAGTAGAACCGCATCGATTCCCCTTTCGCCATGTTGCGCTGATAGGCCATCCAGCGGACGACTTGTCCCCAAAAGCGATAGTGGTATTTGTCTTCGACACCTCGTCTCCAGCGCCATACGCCGTCGGTTCCCATGAATAGGACCTTGCCAGCACCGAATGTCTTTGTGACGAGCAACGGCATTCGACCTTGTTCGCCCATGGCCGATTCATGCACAGCCAATACTTCTGAACCAGCTTTGGCCCGCGAGACCGCGGTATGCCATTGAAAGCCAGGCAAATTAGCCCAAACGTCGACGTTGTCGTCTTGCGTATCCGCCAATTTGGTGAGCAGACTGCGACGTCCAGCCTCGGTCAATTCCATTCGCATCGCGTTTCTCGATCCAAACCCATCGAGCCTCGAATCATCCAGCACGACCGGAAAAAGGGGTTCGATTTCCGTCTCTGCCAACGACTGCAAATTGCCATGTGGACCAGGCATCAATACCAATCCGCTGGCTTGAAATTCGACCAAGCCACGCAACATCTTGCACTGCTCAGCCGTCAACTGCCCATCGCGCAAACCGACATCACCCAGAAAGACCACGTCAAACTTAGACAGCTCCTCAAGGGTGGCTGGAAACTCTTTGATGTAATCCCGGTTTCCACCGCCGACTTTATCCAGGTCTGGATGGAAGAGCAGGCACGCGACATCCACACCAGGATCGCGCGATAGCGCGTTGCGAAGGTACCGATACTCCCATCGCGGAAACGAATCGATCACAAGCACCTTGAGTTTCTCCTGCCGAATTGCGATCGGTGCAGACAAGGCATTGTTGTTGTCGATCATTTCATTCGCGTTCAAAGGTACGTCCACTTGGATCGTGTAGTCCCCTTCATTCTTTGGAGTCCAAACGACGGAATCCGCGGTCCGGGACATCGCTCGAATACGCACTTCTTTGGTGAGTCTCTCTCCGTCGGAGGGTGTGATGACGACTTGTGCGACAACATCCCGAGGCAACGAGGATTCGATGGTGAATGGAATCCGAACTCCCTTGTTGACGATCCCAAAAGTAGGTGTGTCGAGGCTCAATAATTCGATATCTGGAAGTCTGTTAGGAGAACCTACAGGGAGCGAAAAGATCGGAACACCCATCGTTCGGTAACGCGACGCCACCGATACAGGAGGTTCGCCGAGATTCCAATCGCCATCCGAAATCATCAAGACTCCGAGCATCCCCGACCCGGCATCGAGGGCAGCGTTGAGTGGGGCTGCCAAGTCGCTTCCATCGATCTTACCTTCGGTAGGAAACGTGCTAATGCTGATATTGGCAATCGACCTCAAGCTCGACCAGGCGGCCGGATCTACGAGAGGCTCTACGGCTTCCGCACGTGTTTGCGCGTTCCCGCGAACCGAAGCGCTATCGGAGGAAGGATCGCCTAACGACGTGCCGGGATTCCTGGTCACGACATCGCGCGTTTGCATACTTTGCGAACGATCGATGAGGATGGCGAAAGTCGGCTTCTCAACGGATCGAAAATTCTCAATCCATTCAGGTTGATTGAGCAGCAGAGCTCCGAGAATGACCGCCGCGTTCCTCAATGCTTCCAGCCCAATCACCGATCGCTGATAGTTGCTACGGCGGATAGCGAACCAAGACAATGCCAAGCACGCAAGGCAAATGGCGATCGAGAGCACCACCAGCCAAGGGTTGGTGCTAAAGGTTAACGATTGTTGTGCGACCGAAGCCAGAGATATGGAATCGAGCGGGGTCAATGGTTTCATGCGAGTTCAGTGTAACTACTCGATTCCCAGCTTGTACGCGCGATTGGCATTTCTACCCCAGAAGTTGGCTTGTTCCTGGCTGCTCAACTCGGACGCGAACAAGCTAACGGTAGCGACCCAGTCAGCATAGGTCGCTCGGAGCAAGCAGACCGGCCAATCGCTACCAAACATCAGCCGATCCGGACCAAAGGCATGGATCGCGACGTTCCAGTAGGGGCGAAGTGATTCCACCGTCCACGTTGGATCGCGAACCTCCGTCACGAGGGCAGAGAACTTGCACATCACGTTCGGACGTTTGGCCAATTCCCGAAAATCTCTTTCCCATTGTTGGTCGATGCCACTGGACTGTATGACCGGTTTCGCAATGTGATCCAGGACGAACCGCTGGTCCGGATGGCGATCGACGAAACGGATCGTCATCGGAAGCTGCTTTCCAAAGACGAGAAGGTCATAGACCCAGTCGACGCCTTTGAGCAATCGGATCCCTGCGTTGAAATCCTCCCGATCGAGGAAATGCTCGTCCGGTTCATCCTGCACAACATGCCGTACTCCTTTGAGCAATTTTTGAGCCTGCAGAGCTTCGATGGTCTTCCCGACGTTGGGGTCAGCCAAGGGTATCCAGCCCACGACCCCTCGAATCCAGGGATGGCCTACACTCTGATCCAACAAGAATTTGGTCTCGCGAAGGTCTTGCCGGGCTTGCACGCTTACGACGTAATCGACGTGGGTGGCTTGCGTTTCCTTCAGCAGTTCCTGGGGTAGAAAGTCCTTGCGCAATACCCCCATGTTCTCTTGGATCCAGCCGTACTCTTCTTTCGAGTAGGCCCAGAAATGGTGGTGGCTATCCACTCGCATCATGATGCTAGATTCTCTTGCTCGATGTGATTGATTTTTTCGACGCGGCGAGAGTGTCTACCCCCTTCGAACTCGGTGGCCAACCACACTCGAACCAAATCTCCCACGGGGCGATCGCCGATAAGATCCCCGGGCAGACATAGGACATTGACGTCGTTGTGCCGCCGACACATTTCGGCCATCACTTCATCGGCGCACGTGGCCGCGCGGACCCCTTTGAACTTGTTGGCTGCGATGGCCATGCCAAAGCCCGTTCCACAGATCAGGATACCTCGCTCGGCCTTCCCTTCCGCGACAAATTTGGCTACCGACACGGCATAGTCTGGATAGTCGACGGGTTGATCGCTTTGGGTTCCAAAGTCGGTGACTTCGTGACCGTCGGCGCGCAGCAGCGTTACCAGCTTGCCTTTGATTTGATATCCTCGGTGATCACTCCCTACCGCTATTCGCATGGGAATTTCTCCCCAATTGGATGATGGTGATGGAGTGGTATTGAACTTTGCAATTGCAGTCGCATTCTATTCTTCTTCCCAATGTATCAGGGAGGATGTATCGAGTGACTTGATCCAGTGCGAGGTATGCCGATCGAGTTGATCTGCACATTTTTGATAGACCTCGAGGGGTCCTCCAAAGGGATCGCTGATCTCTCCCCCGTCCGCAGCGATCAAGTGTACTTTGAACGCGGTTTCCGGCCATTGCGAAACGATCACGTTTCGATGCTTTTGACCCATCGCCAGGATCAAATCGGCCTGTTCCACCAAATTCGAATTGAGCTGAGTGCTCTGATGGTCGTCCAGCGAAGTCCCGTAAGCCCGGATGGCTTGCAAAGCGCCGTGGGATGCTGGATCTCCACCGTAGGCAGATACACCCGCGGAAATTGAGACAATCGGAATCCTGCCATCCGTTGCCAGGTGGCCGAATTGCTCAGCGATTTTCTTTTTCATCATGGCGGACGCCATCGGGGATCGGCATGTATTGCCAGTGCACACAAACAATACGACGAATTGCGATAGCGATCTCAGACGCTCCCGATCGATGACCCCTTCGGAGAGGATGCGCCCTCGATTTCCATCCAATCCCACAACGGTTGGCGTTCCGCCATATTCCGCTGGACCGGCATCGATCGCAAGTACGGATTGGCCTGGGACGAGGTCTTCGATCAAAGCAACGGATTGGCCAGGATGATGTCGACTGGGGGCAATCGCACATACTAAGGGGCCCGATACCAGTCTCGCGATGTAGTGCAGCACATCATGCGCTGGTTGCCACAGTCGCAGTTCCCCCTCCGAGGTCTGTATCCGCTCATAAACATCCTTCGAAAGGCATCGCAAGGAACTGAACGCATCCGCATTGCGATGCTGCAGGACTAACGGACCTGGCCAAACTTTGCGAATCAATCGCCTCGACGCATCTCCCAGTTTCGGGACCATGTCCAAGGCTTCATCCGCCGAACGAGGAACGACGGCCACGGGCGATCGATGATGCGATCGTGCGATTTTGTCCAATTCCAATACGGCGTTTGGGTGCAGCGCGCTGGAAACAAGTACGTAACAAGTCTCCGTGGGTACTGCCACGACGTGCCCCTCAACGATGGCTTGGACAGCCAAATGGACAACATCGCGGGGATCGTCTGAGCGTCGCCAATCCAAAATCTTTGTCATGCCTATTCTCTAGCGGTGACCGCAAATCCCCTTGTTCATCACCCGAGGTATCGCGAAACAGTACGGTCCATAACGCATCCGCTCGCCAAGTTGATCCATCGGCAAAGTTGCTTGAAAATCGGAACAGTTGCTTGAAACAATGCAATGTGCCGTTCGAAGGCTTGGACGAATCTTTGGGACACGCCGAAGCCGATGCGCGAAAAAATAGACTGACCTAGCTTTTTCGGCGCATCGAATTTCGCACAAACGCTTCACCAACCGCAACTCAAGATTGTAACCGAATTTCTGCATCGCGCATCGATCCGCATGGAACTCGCGATCGAATGCGGCCGCTATCCGAAGACACGATGTTCGATTTATCGATCCATCCCGAAGCGGTTAAGCGAAGGGGTGGAGAATTCGGTCGAGCGAGACACCCAATTGACGCAATCGAAGAACGATCTCCGACGGAGTTAGGGATTGTCCTTTCGCACGGGCGGCAAGAATTTCATTAAGAACCGTCTCGATGATCTGCGGAGATACGCCTCGGTTGACCAAGGAGGGTAGAAACCGTTGCAAATCGATCCTGCCGAAGAGGTCTGCGCTAAAGTCCGGGGTGTGATCGGCTATGTCGGTATCGCCTGGTGGGTCGTCCGATGGGATGTGGATCGGTGGAACCGAATCCGTTGGCAACAACGAGTCCGTATCGATGCCCAGTTCCACGAGACGGGCTCGGATTTGATCTAATGACCAAGGCTGACCCAAATCGAAAGCTGCTTTGATCTCGGACGAAATCGTTTGAAGGATTTCCGGGGAGACCTTGGCATCACGCAATCGACGGATCAAGGAATCGATAACCTCATGGTCATCCAATGGAAAAGTATCGGGGGATTCGAAGACTGGGGGTTCAAGCGAGGGGTCTTCGGTCGATGGATCTGTTGAGAAGGAAGGATCGGTGTCGGCATTTTCCTGACGGAACAAACTTTTCCAATCCACTCCCAAAGAATTCAACCGATCTTTCACCTGTTGAAACGTCCATGGTGTTCCAGAGGCAATCGCGCCTCGAACGTCTGCAGCCAATGCAGCGATGACTTCGTCGGAAACCCCTGCTTCCATCAAACGGTCCTGCAGCCCCGTCAGCCATTCCTCGGAGTAGGCTGGTTCATGGTCCGGAAATATCGTGCCGGGATCGATTCCCAGATCCGAGAAAACGCCATCGACCCAGGACCGAATGTCCTCCCAGTTCGGCGGATTCTCCAGCGATGAATCGAACGTCAGCAGAGCCGATTGAACCGCTCGGATCTGGTCCTCGCTGACCCCCGAGGCAACCAACCGATTCAAAATGCGTGAAATCCAGATTTGGTCGGGTGCAAAGGTCGAATCGATGGAATCGTCGGTGGCGGAATCGTCGCTCGAATCGTCCGCAGTCGATTCGGAATCGTCCGATCCATCCGGATTGGAGACATTGCTGTTCGTGGATGGATTGAGTGTCGGTCCTCCCATTCGGGACAGACGACCATAGACGACCCGATCACCCATCTCTGGTCGTCCGCCGACGCGCAATGTAGCCAAAACATCAAACGCATCGTCTAAGGTGAAATTAGGGGGGAGATCGCCGCTGGCGATGGACTGTTCGATCCGCCCGATGCGCCGCTGCACGTCGGTCTGACTCGGACGTGGGGTGTTGCTAAACGAAGATTGGTTGATGAAGTTGATCAAACTCAATGCGTCGAGCGGGGACGATGTCCCATCGGCGTCGACATCCACCATGTGCATGGCAGGATTACGACGTGCATTGCTAACCGGCGTCGTATCTGCATTCAGACTGTTGACCACCGTCAACACGTCCAAAGGGGTGACGTCACCGCTGCCATCGGTGTCTTCGGGAATCGCAAAATTGGTGTAACAATCGGCTGCAAGGAGGGACCTCTGCTCCAAATTCTCGACGACAAGCCGGCGTTTTTTTCTCGCGAGATGTCGGGCAATCGGGCGGCGATGATGGCTCATGAGTAGGGCTCTCGGCAGTTTCAAGTTACTAGATAGAAAGAATTTCGGCACTCTTAGTGCATGTGTTCATCTTTTCTATCGTGTATTGGACTCAATGGCCCCCCCGGTTGCAATGGAAATTCACCCCAAATCCCCCTCCTAAGAACGGTCGCACGGGACGCTAGCGTGGACTGGCCGATCGCCGCGCTTGGGATAAACTGCTGTCCATCCGGATGGTACCCCGTTCGGTATTTCCCGATCGCGGCCCATATTCCGGTTTCCCCATATTCCGGTTTCATCGTCTCACTCCAACACGACATCTGCCATGGCGAATACGAAAACAGCAATCACCCCCACCCGTGCCGAAGACTATCCCGAATGGTATCAGCAGGTCATCAAGGGGGCGGACTTGGCAGAGAACAGCGCCGTTCGCGGCTGTATGGTGATCAAACCCTGGGGATATTCCATATGGGAAAACATGCAAAAAGGGCTCGACCGCATGTTCAAAGAGACGGGGCATCAAAATGCCTATTTCCCCCTGTTTATCCCGATGAGCTTTTTGGAAAAAGAGGCGAAGCACGTCGAGGGTTTTGCCAAAGAGTGCGCCGTCGTCACCCACCATCGGCTCGAACCCGATGGTAAAGGTGGTTTGCGACCGGCCGGTCCGTTGGAAGAGCCTCTCATCGTTCGCCCAACCAGTGAAACCATCATCGGGGCAACCTACGCAAAATGGGTCCAGTCCTATCGCGATTTGCCCATCCTCATCAATCAATGGGCGAACGTGGTGCGATGGGAAATGCGGACGCGGTTGTTCTTGAGAACCGCCGAATTCCTGTGGCAGGAAGGGCACACCGTGCATGCGACCGCCGAAGAAGCAATGGAAGAGACCCGTCGCATGCTGGACGTTTATACCGACTTTGCTGAAAACCAAATGGCAATGCCGGTCATTCGAGGGGAAAAGACGGCCGGCGAACGATTTCCTGGGGCGGTAACAACCCTTTCGATCGAAGCCATGATGCAGGATCGCAAAGCCTTGCAAGCTGGCACGTCGCACTTCCTGGGGCAGAATTTTTCACGTGCCCAAGAAATCAAATTCCAAAGCCAACAAGGCCAGATCGAATATGCATGGACGACCTCTTGGGGAGCTTCAACGCGCTTGATTGGCGCTCTCATCATGACCCATTCGGACGATGACGGATTGGTCCTACCCCCTCGACTCGCACCTTCTCAAGTGGTCATCATGCCCATCTATCGCGATGATAGCCAACGCGAGGAGGTTCTGGCCTATTGCGATCGGTTACGCAAGGAACTGGCGAGCCTCTCCTACGCCGGAGAAGGACTTCGCGTTGACATCGATGGTCGAGACGTTCGCGGGGGAGAGAAGAAGTGGTACCACGTCAAACGAGGTGTTCCTGTGCGGATCGAAGTCGGCCCCAAAGACATCGCCAATCAAGCGGCATTCGTCGCCCGGCGAGATACCGGAGAGAGCCGCTCCATTCCGATTGCCGAGTTGGCGGCAACTCTCCCATCGCTCCTATCCGATATCCAAAATCAACTCTTCGCTCGCGCCCTCAAGCATCGTGAAACCAACACGGTGGAGATCCGCACCGAAGCCGAATTCCGCGACTACTTCCAACCCGATGACGAACAAGGTCGAAGCTCAGGAGGTGGTTTCGCCAAATGTTGGTTCACGAGCGAACAAGCCGTGCAGCCTCTTTTGGATGAACTCAAAGTCACCATCCGCTGCATTCCGCTCGATGCACCCTCGGGAACGCAACCTTGTTTCCTAACCGGCCAACCCGCTACCACCCAAGCGATTTTTGCGAAGTCGTATTGATGCGTGATGTGGATTGAAGCGTGAAGTGGATGCGTGATGTCGGCCAGGACGATCAACGCATCCACCATTCAGGCATCAACCCGTTGGACTAGCGATAGCAATAAATCGCATCGGACGAACGAACTAGCAATGAGTTTCCGGCAACGGCGGGTGTGGCCCAGTACACTTCGTCTTTCGCCCCCGTTGCAAGTTCCACCGGGTCGAACTCGGCGCTGGCGGTGAGGGTGATCAGGTTGCCCGATTCATTCACGAGATAAATCTTATTGCCGACCACCACAGGACAACCCGCCACCAACGTTCCACCGGGCATCCGTTTGCGATAGAGCTCTTTACCGGTTCGCTTGTCATAGCATGTGGCGGTATTGCCGAAGAAATAAAGGTAGTCCCCCACGATCACAGGGGATGGCATCCCTGCGCCGCTCTTGAAGCCTGACCAACGGATCGCGTCGCTCGACGTTTCGCTTTTGGCAAGCGATAGGTCTCCGGAATGTCCGGATGCGATGGCCGCGATCGGTGCTCGGCTTCCAGGGCTCGCCGTCCCAAAATAGACCGATCCCTCATCGGCCACGATCGAGCATGAGAAGGATGTGTCGAGATTTCCATAACGCCATCGCTCGGTCCCGGTCGCGATGTCGAGAGCAATGACCGAACCTGATCCCGCCGTCACGATTTCCAACACCCCTTGATTGTTCCAGACGATCGGAGTGCTCCATGCCGAACCCTTGTCACGCTCCGATTGCCATTTCAGTGAACCGTCGTTGGCGTTGAGGCAGTACAGGATCGCGGACTGATCGTTGTACAGTTGCACAAAGAGGGAATCGTTGCTGAGGACCACTGAAGATCCTGTTCCAAAGTCGTTGCTGATCTTTTGAGGCTCGAAGGACTTCGTCCATTTTTGTTGGCCTTGAAAGTCATACGCTGCCAAGACCCCTGCCGCTCCAAAGAACACAAAGACCGTGTCGTTCGATGCGGCCGGTGTTTCCGTCGCAAACGTATTCGAAGCATGCTTGCCAAAAGCAGGAATCGACTCGGTCACCGTCTGTTGCCATTGAAGCTCACCGGAATCGAGAGCCAAGCACATCAGCTTCCATTGAAGAGGATCCTTCGGCTTCGGTGCTTTTCCCATGGTGCTCGGATCGATGACCCCACCCATCATTCCTTTCGGTTTGTCCGCAGCTCGTGGGGAGACGGCGGTGGTCACGAAGATTTTGTCCCCCACCACGATCGGCTGCGACCAACCGCTCCCTTCGATGGGGGTCCGCCAAGCTGGCTTCGGTGCTTGTTCCCAGGTGGTCGGCAAGGATGCGTTCGAGGTAACACTCAACGCGGTTCCCCCTCGAAATTGACTCCAATCGTCCGCCACGACAGAGGCACCCCAATGCGTTGCACCCATCAGGACCCATGATGCGATCATGGAGTGGAAAGCGTGGGACTTATTGTTCATTTGGTTTTGCCCTTGCAAAAGATGACGACGGAACGAGTCAGACTAAAGTCAGATTAACTGGAGAAATGCGACGCTTCGCTTGGACCGAACGGATCAGCTGGAATTGGATTGCAGGAGAATCCATTCGAGGGAAGTTTAGGGGGCCGTCAACTCTTCATCAATCCATGGCTTTCCCTTCGAAGGAAATGATTTTCCCGTGGATTTTGCTTAGTCTCGCTTCGAACGCCATCGATTGAAGGAGAACTGGGGTGACGATAGAATGCCCCCTTGGGTTAAGACTGTTTTTTCTTGCGCAGCGGCGGGCTGCATCCTAGGGATTTTCACGACCATGAGCGAACTGTGCGATTTTGGGCTGATTGGCTTGGCAGTAATGGGTGAAAACTTGGCTCTCAACGTCGAGAGTCGCGGTTTTCGCGTTGCTGTCTTTAATCGAACGACAGAAAAGGTCGATGATCTGATCGCCGGTCGAGCAAAAGGGAAAAATTTCGTCGGCTGCCACTCGATCGTGGAATTTGTCAAGAATCTGAAACGGCCCCGCATCGTCATGATGCTGGTCAAAGCTGGACCTGCCGTCGATGACCTCATCGAGCAACTTCTCCCCTATATGGAGCCCGGCGATATCCTGGTCGACGGTGGCAATACACACTTTGTCGATACCGAGCGACGCACCAAATACGTCGAAAGCAAAGGCCTGCTGTTCGTCGGATCGGGAGTTTCGGGAGGAGAAGAGGGAGCATTAAAAGGTCCCAGCCTCATGCCCGGTGGAAGCAAAGCCGCCTGGGATACGATCAAGCCGATCTTTCAATCGATCGCGGCCAAAGTGGGTCCAAAGAACGACATCCCCTGTTGCGAATGGGTCGGTCCTCGCGGGGCAGGGCATTACGTCAAAATGGTTCACAACGGCATCGAGTATGGGGACATGCAACTCATTTGCGAAGCCTACTTCTTGCTAAAGGAAGCGGCCGGTCTAACCAACGACGAACTCTACGACGTTTTTGCGGATTGGAATCACGGTGAGTTGCAAAGCTACTTGATCGAGATCACTCGCGATATTTTCTCGGTGCGCGATGATGCGGGAGGAAAAGGGTTCCTCGTCGACGAGATCTTGGATGTGGCGGGTGCCAAAGGGACAGGGAAATGGATGAGCCAACTGGCGCTCGATTTAGGTGTGCCCAGCACCTTGGTTACCACGGCCGTTTATGCCCGGTGCCTGGCAGCCATGAAAGAAGCTCGTGTCCGCGCCAGCAAGGTCTTGCCAAAACCAAATCCTTCGCACCTCCCTGCCTTTGATGGCGCAGTGAAAGCATTGGTCGGGGATCGTAAGAAATTCGTCGAGGCGGTTCGGCAAGCACTGTATGCCTCCAAGATTTGTTCCTACGCACAAGGCTTTGTGCAATTGCAGGAAGCCAGCAAAGAGCATCAATGGGATCTCAACTACGGCGATTGTGCCCTCCTATGGCGCGGTGGCTGCATCATTCGCGCCCAGTTCCTCGACCGTATCAAGGAAGCCTTTGACGCACAGCCGGATCTTGAAAACTTGCTCCTTTACCCCTACTTCACCCAAGCCATCGCAAATGCGCAGGATTCTTGGCGTGAGGTGATACTGGCCGCCACGCACCTCGGGTTACCCGTTCCTGCCTTCTCGACCGCATTAGCCTACTACGATAGCTTCCGCTTGGCCCGCTTGCCGTCGAACTTGTTGCAAGCCCAACGCGATTACTTTGGAGCCCACACCTACCAACGTCTCGATCGCGAAGGCGTATTCCACAGTGAATGGCTCGATCTCCGCAAAAAGCCTGTTTGAGCCATCGACGCTGTCCAACGGCGTCGTACCATTGGCCTGCGATCCAGTGGCTTGCCATGAAGGGCTCTCCTCCCACGGAGCTGCCCGTCGCGGGCGACTCGGTCGATACGATCGAGTCGGTCGATAAACCGATCAACGCGATCGATCACGATCGATCAAAAGGGTGTCGCGGTTGGGGGATGAAACCCTGCCGCTTTCATTCCCCATCCCCTTCGTTCGCCATAACTAATTTCCTTGTTTCCGACATCGCACTTCTCCTACCCACCCATTGCCTCACATGGCCCGCGAACTGACATCGATTCGAAATATTGGGATTATCGCGCACATCGATGCGGGCAAGACCACCGTCACCGAGCAGATGCTTTTCATGAGCGGTACCAAACACCGCGCTGGGGCCGTCGATTCGGGCACCACCGAGACGGACGATGATCCGGAAGAACAGCAGCGTGGCATCACGATCTTCGCCGCGTGCGTGACCTTCCATTGGAAGAACTGCACGGTCAATCTGCTCGATACGCCAGGCCACGTCGACTTTACGGCCGAAGTCGAACGCTGCCTTCGCGTGCTCGATGGTGCCGTGGTTGTATTTAGCGCTCGCGAAGGGGTGGAGGCGCAAAGCGAAACCGTATGGCGACAAGCCAACAAGTACGGTGTGCCTCGCATCGTCTTCATCAACAAACTCGATCGGGAAGGAGCGGACTTTTACCGCGTCCTGGATGAGATCGGTCCACGTTTGGGTGCAGATCCCCTAGCTATCCAAATCCCCGTCGGTCAAGGTCCCAGCCATACGCGCGATCCGTTCCGAGGGATCATCGACTTGATCGATATGAAACTGCTTCTGTTCAATCCGGAAGACGCTGGACGGACGGTTCAATCGGAAGAGATCCCGGAGGACCTGATCAATGATGCCCAGGACTGGCGGAATGTGATGCTGGAAAAGCTGTACTCCCACAGCACCGAATTGATGGAATTGGCGCTCGAAGAAAAACCCATCCCAGCGGACCTGATTCGCAAGGCACTCCGCGAAGCCTGCATCGCTCAAAAGATTCAACCCGTCTTTTGCGGCTCGGCATTGCACGGAGTGGGTGTG
>JBAWXH010000026.1:0-60345 GCA_037144155.1 Planctomycetota bacterium
AACATAGACTTCGCCGTGCTGATAGGGGCTCATCGTGCCTGGATCGACGTTGATGTACGGATCCAGTTTCTGCATGCGCACGCGCAATCCGCGGGCTTCCAGGAGCATTCCAATCGAAGCGCTTGTTAACCCTTTGCCGATGGAGCTGACCACCCCACCGGTGACAAAAATGTGTTTTGTCATGGAATCCTTTACCCGTCCCAGTCGCTGAAAATTTCGGTTCATGCCACTGTGCGACCATCTTACCCGTATTAGGCCGAGAAGACAAACCAAAGAAACGGAGGGTACGAGGACTGCGGAGCTTGCATGCAACGTAGAATGTCATTAGTTTACGTGGTTCGCGATTCGGACTATCGCCAGCCGGTTTTGTTTTTCCTTTTGTTTTCGGGCACGCTGCTATGCCGACGATTCTTCCTAAACCTTCCGTGAACCCTTCTTTTTGGAAACAAGGTATCCAATCCCACGCGATTCCATTTGCGTTGGCATTGGCAGTACTGACGTTGATCCTGCGATTTGCTCCACTGCCCGAAAACTTTGCCACGTTTGGGGCATTGTCGCTGTTTTGCGGATTGTTTTTGAAGGGGCCCGCACGATGGTTCCTACCTTTGGCTGTCTTGTTTGTAGCGGACTCGATCGGTCATTTCGGCAACGTTCCAGGGATGGGCTTTTATCATGCGCCATCGATGTTCTTCAACTATTTAGGATTTGCGGTCTTTTCGCTCGCAGGGTCCGTATTGTCCAACGTATGGGACCGCCACCGGTTTTCGTTGAACGCTTCGTTGGCGACCGTCCCGGCTGCCGCCTTTGCAGGCTCCATGATCTTTTTCTTGATCAGCAATTTTGGAGCTTGGCTCGATCCTCGCATGGGATACGAAGCCACATTGCAAGGTCTAGGTCAATGCTATTGGATGGGATTGCCGTTCTGGCGCTGGACTTTGGCAAGCGACCTGATCTTCAGCGTTGGGTTTGTCGCGATGGCCTATGGAGTCAGCCTATGGCTCGCCCGTCAAACGAAAAGTTGGGCCTAAATAAAGAGAGCTCAGGCGACTGGAACGCAGCGATGCGAGATCGCTGAAGGATGCGACGCACGAACGAGTTGCAGGCGGCGACCCGCCGCTTTCTGTCGATCGAATTGTGCAGATCGGAATAGGAATCGATCAAACTAGCATCGGGCATATGTCGAACCAAGCTCTACCTTGTTGTTCCATCCATTCGGAGCATGGTTGGGGTCCCCACATCCCGGCATCGTAGCCGAAGAGTGTCGGCGCAGCAGGGCTTTTCCATGCTGCGATGATCGGGTCGATGATTCGCCAGGCTTGTTCCACTTCATCGCTCCGAGCAAATAATCCCGGATCTCCCATCATGGCATCGAGCAACAGCCGCTGATAGGCATCGGGGAGTTCTTTGCCGCTCGAGTCGAATCGGAAGTCCAGTTCGCTCAATCGCAGGCGCATGTCCGAATCAGGGACTTTGGATTGGAAGAAGAGTTGGACTCCTTCGCCCGGTTGAATTTGGATGACCAAACGGTTTGCCTCGGGGCGATATGCCTTGTGGTCTCCGAATAGCATAAAGGGTGGCTCGCGAAACTGGATCACGATTTGCGTGGTGCGACAACTCATGGCTTTGCCGCTTCGCAAGTAAAAGGGGACCCCTCTCCACCTCCAGTTATCGATGTAAAGCTTTAAAGCAGCAAACGTTTCCGTCTGGCTCTCGGCGGGAACTCCTTCCTCCTGTTGGTAACCAAGATATTGGCCACGCACTCCCATCTCCGCAAAATCGCTACCGCGGTAAGGTCGGACCGCTTGCAGAACCTTCACCTTTTCATCCCGAACAAACTCTCCTGTGTAACGCACGGGAGCTTCCATGGCTGTGACCATCATGAGCTGAAAAATATGGTTCTGAAACATGTCGCGAAGAACGCCTGATTGGTCGTAATAACCACCACGGCGGCCGACTTTGACTTCTTCCGCGACCGTGATTTGCACATGATCGACGTAGTTTCGATTCCACAGGGGTTCAAAAATCGTGTTGCCAAACCGCAGCACCAATATGTTTTGAACAGTTTCTTTACCGAGGTAATGATCGATGCGATAAATCTGGTCTTCTCGAAACGTTTTGTGGATCGATTCATTCAACTGCTGGGCGGTGGCCAAGTCGGTTCCGAAAGGCTTCTCGATAACGACACGCCGCGACCCCTGCTTGTCCGAACTGAGGTTTGCTTTGCCCAATTGTTCGATTGCTTTGGCGTACAGCTGAGGCATTGTCGACAAGTAATAGACGCGATCCGCCGGCTGCGATTGCTCTATCTCGGTGAGAAACTGGGCGAGTTTGTGAAAATCTTCTTCGTTGCCAATATCGCCGGGCAGATAGTAAATCTCTTTGGCAAAGGCTTGCCACGATTCGGTATCGAAATCCCCTTTCACGTACTTGGCCGTGCTTTCCGTAAGCTGGGCGCGCCATTCCTCGGACGTGAACGCACTCCGGGCCACGCCAACGATGCGCGAAGGTTTGGGCAATCTTCCGCGCTGAAATTGGCGATAGAGAGCGGGAATCAATTTGCGGCTCGTAAGGTCCCCCGAAGCGCCAAAAATCACCATCGTGTGCGGCATTCGATTTTATCCAGTCCAGTTCGGTGTAGGTTTCCGGTTCAGCCTTGATTGCGATCCAGTGCTGTCGGAACGAGTAGAGTCTTAATTGCCAGGGATTATCTCGCGGTTGACGAGATTGCGAACAAGTGCCCCGCTTCGAGACCCTTCCATTACGGCGGAATGGTTGATTGAATGGCTTTCGACCGATCCGACAGGATGAACGCAATCCGAAACGCGGGTCACGGACAAGCGGCCTCTCGCCGTTCGATCGGGATTCGACCAATCATCAAGCCCGGGGGGGCTGGGTCGCGGCGTGCAAGCGTCATTGTGCCCGACGGAGGAGCTCAATACAACGTGGCAATCCAATTCGGCTTCTCGTCGGATACCGACCGCGGAACACCCCGACCTTGCCACTATCCCATTACATGTTCCGGCGCATCATGAACCCTTGCCTACTGCTCGTCCGCCACGCACAATCGGCCAACAACTCTCAAGCCGAGGAGCTACGCGTTCCCGATCCTACGATCACGAAACTTGGGGAGTTGCAATCAAAACGGTTGGCGGAAGCACTCGTTGCTTTAAAGCCTACCGTGCTGTTGACTAGCCCATTCATCCGTTCGATTCAAACAGCTCGCCCGGTAGCGGCTCAGACGGGATTGCGACCCAGCATCCGTCAGGATCTGTACGAGCAGGGTGGGTGCTACCGCGGGTATCGAAAAAATGATCGCCATCCGATGCCCGGCATGAACCGTGCTGAGCTAGAGGCGCATTGCCCAAGCTGGGACATCGATGCCAGGATCGGCGATTCTGGCTGGAACGATCTGACCGTGTACGAAGACATGAAGACGGCCCGTGAGCGTGCGCATCGCGTCGCGGACTGGTTCACAAGCTCCCCCGAGTTTTCAAGCCAACGTGTTGCAATGGTCATCCACGCGGACTTCAAAATCCGGCTCTTGGAAGCCTTCCTCAAACGGGACGACCTAGAAGACCATCTCGGGGAAGTCGTAAACACGGCCATCACGAAGCTGTCCTTGGGTGCCGGCCGATGGAAACTGGATTTCTGGAATAGCCATCAGCATTTGGAAGCCGAGCACGTAACCACATGATTCGGCTCGGGCACTCGCAATAATCAGTCCAGGCACCGCCGCATGGAGCGCTGACTGCCCAGCGGCTGGTGATAGTAAAGTACGGCTACGAGCCTCTGCGGTCTTGTGCTAGGAGTATCGAAACGCGTTTCTCAAGAGTTGCAAGCTCTTTGGAACGGCCGTTTTCGCATCTTCCTTCCCCTCAAACTCGAGGGAAACCCAACCGCGATAGTTATGTTGATGAAGCATTTTGGCGATGCGCTGGTAATCGAGATCGAGTTCATACCATTCGCCCCCTCCGTAATACGTTTTGGCTTGGACCAAAGCAGCCTTCGGGGCGAGCATCTCAAGCTTCTCATAGGGGTTCTCCAAAAAGTTTCCTGTATCGAGAGTGACCTGAAGCCATGGAGAATCAATCGCATCGATGATTCGCAGAACGCCTTGCGGCGTGAGTCCCAACCCCCAATGGTTCTCTAGCCCCAAAACCACACCACACTTCTCGGCGGTCGGCAAGCATCGTTCGAGAGCATCGATGACCCACGGAAATCCATCTTCTTCTGTGTAACCAGGCAACGGGGGTTCGATTCCACGGTTCGCCATCAGTTCATCGAAGTTCTTGCTCGTTCCCCATCGTCCCGTGTTGACCCGCATGGTGGGAATGCCAAGCTTGTAACACAATTCGATTTGTCCCGTGGTCAGTTCGATGTTGAGACGCCTCACCTCCGGATCAGGAGAGACAAAGCCTTGATGCGTCGACATCCCGTACAGGGGCAAACCTGCGAGCAGCGCGCGTCGCTTGATCGCTTGGCACGCAGCGTTGCTTAGCATCTCCGTCTGCGAAATTTGATAAAGAAGTATTTCGACTCCGTCGAATCCTGTCTCGCTGGCAAAGTCGATGCACTTGCCGACATCCTTGAACTCGTCGTTCTTGAAACGCCACAAGGAGTAGGTCGAAAGACCAATCGGGTTGGATTGCCGAGCCCCCGACGACGCTGGAGGCTGAGCCTGGGCATTGACGGCCAGAGTACCGGTCGCGGCGATGGCTGCGGCGCTTGCCATCCATTGGTGAAATTCTCTTCGTTGCATTAAAGACTTGCTCCAAGTGGATCGTTCAACGTGGCATGAAGGAGGAGGTCTGGATGATACCCGGACGTCGACTGTTGAGAAACCATACAGCCTATTTCCATCGTACTGGGCGACCGTATTGATGTTGCCCTTTTCGAGTCGCTCTGAGCCCCAATCCGTATTATCCCGGCGTTTTTCGTACTCCTTCTCATAATGAGGGTTAGCGGTACTCGCACTCGAAGAAACCGTATCGAAGAAACCGCATCGAGTACGAGTACGAGTACCATTTCATTGAGTACGAGTACGATAGAAGCCAAAACAGTGCACTTTTAAGAGGCGCACGCCATTGATACCGAGCGCGGTTTTGACTCGGTTGGACCGGGTTGTTTTACGAGCAAGAAAGAAAATTCTTGAGGAGTCGAAGGCCGTTGGCTTGGCTCTTTTCAGGATGGAACTGCGTCGCTGCGATGTTGTTTCGGCGGATGGCCGCACAGAACGGATGTCCGTAATGACTGGTCAGCCACACGTCATTCGGATCGGTGGGGACGGCAAAGTAGCTATGCACAAAATAGAAATACGGTTCGGCGGGGATCCCTTCGAGCCAAGGATCGTCCGGTTGCTGGGAAGTGACTTGATTCCATCCCATGTGGGGGACTTTAAGCTGCACCGCGGCGTTTCCAACCACTCCAGTCGGTGACGATGTGGTACCCAGGTTCATCCGATGCGAGATCTCACTGGCAGATGATACATCGGTTGCGTTTTCGAAATCGAAACGGATAACTTCCCCAGGGATCAAACCCAAACCTTCATAGGTTCCCCCTTCTTGGCTGGCATCGAACAACAATTGCAGACCTAGACAGATACCGAGAAAGGGTTTGCCACTGCCAACCCAATCGTGAATGAGCGGTATCAAATCGCGCCGTTTGAGCTCCGAAATTGCATCGCGGAACGCTCCGACTCCTGGCAGGATCAAGTGGGTCGCGTCCGAAAACCCCTTCGCATCACCACTGACAACTGGCTGTCCACCCGATTTGGCAATCGCTTTTTCAACGCTCCGAAGGTTCCCCATTTGATAATCGATAATGCCGACGACAGGGACGACAGGTTGCATGATGGGTGCCATTGGGTTTTGACGCGACCAGCACGTCGACGAAGGATCACTTTGAAGTGCGCTGTCGCGAAACGAGACATGGCACCGCCGAAAAAATGACAGTCCCCGGAAGCATTCGGCAACCGTCAAGGACCTATTTTGTAAAAAATTGTTACAAGCAGGGAGTTCGTCTGGGCAAAAAAGTGTTCTACAGCATGGAATATCACCGCAGAATCGCTGCATTTTCACTCAATTTGAAATCACAGGGCGATTCATTTGATTTCTGGCCCACTTCTTGCTCTACATTTTTCCGTCCTCTTTGGAAACTTGGTGTGAACCATTCGGGGTTTCACATCGTCGAATTCGAGAGAGGATGGTTTGACCGTTCGCGACGGTTGCGTCGCAGATGAAACTGAAACGCAAAGGGAACTAAAGTCAACTCCATCGAATCGATAGCAGACCAAAAGGTCAAGCCACTGATGATGGTGTTGAGGTTAGGAAGTCCAACGGTCTTCCGGTACTTGATTACATACTCCAAAGATTGGGGTCGGTCCCGTTATGTCAGTAAGCTCACCGCGGTCGGGAACCGCAAGGACAAACAGAGCGACGTCTGGCAAGGCAGGAAGCGAGGGTAGCATGAACAGCGACTATCGAATAGCACTTATCCGAGAACTACGTGATCAGCAAGTGAGGTTTGCTCCAAGAGCAAAACGCAGCGAGCAAGCGGATCGCGCTGAAAGACTCTTGTCGGAACTGGATCCGTCGAAGGACTATCCGTACGACTTTTTGTTCTTTCGCGTGACCGACGTTCGGCCGGATTCCAATCATGTGCGCTTGGTCAAGGGTGACGATGCGGTCCATGATCTACGACTTTTCGTGGAAGACATCACCGATTCCATGAATCTCCGGTTGGAAGAAGCCAAGGAACTGGTCCATACCGTCGAAGACTTAAGCAAGCTGTTTAACGTTTCGACGAAAACCATCTCCCGTTGGCGGGATCAAGGTCTCGTATCACGACGATTTGTCTCGGAAGGGCGCAAGCGTGTCGGGTTTCTCCACTCGAGCGTCGAACGCTTCGTTAGCCAGAACAAAACGCGAGTGAAGCGGGGTGAACGATTCAGTCAGATGTCGGATGCTGAACGGGATGAAATCATCGACCTAGCACGACGGTTGTCGGCTACCGGTGCAAATCTCTCCGAAGTAGCTCGAACCGTCGCTGCGGACGTCCATCGTAGCGTCGAAACCATTCGATACACCATCAAGAACTTTGATCGCAGATACCCGTCCATGGCCGTATTTCCAGAACAACGCGAAACGCTTTCCGAAGAGGATAAGCGCGCTATGTTCCAACAGCACCAACGGGGTGTTTCCACCGTGGTGTTGGCGAAGAGATACAAGCGCACTCGCAGCAGCGTTATTCGATTATTGAACGAACAGCGTGCCCAGCGGGTCTTTGAAATTCCACTGGATTTCATCCATAACACGGAATTCGAGGACGATGCGAACGTGGAAACATTCCTAGCCGATGCTCCAGGGCCAGCGAATTCAGGGAGGAAATTGCGTGCTCCCAGCGGGTTGCCTTCCTACTTGGCATCCCTGTACGAAGTTCCATTGCTCGAACCTGTTCAAGAGCATCACCTTTTCCGAAAGATGAATTTCCTCAAGTACAAGGCAACCAAACTACGTGAAAAGCTCGACGTTTCGGCTCCGATCATCGCCTTGATGGATCAAATCGAAAAGCTGAGCGAAGAAGCGGTCGTTGTCAAGAACAAGATCGTTCAAGCCAACCTGCGTTTAGTGGTCTCGATCGCGAAGCGGCATGTTGGTCCTTCGGGAGATTTCTTTGCTCTGATTAGTGACGGAAACGTCTCACTGATGCGAGCAGTAGAGAAATTTGACTATTCACGTGGATTCAAATTCAGCACGTACGCACACTGGGCCATTCGCAAGAACTTTGCTCGCTCGATCCCGGATGAGTTCAAACATCGCGAACGATTCCGAACCAGCTCGGACGAAGTCTTCACCGCCCATCAAGATGTGCGTGCCGATCACTTGGCAGAGGAAATCGACCAACAAAATCGGGAGGATCAAATCCATAAAATCCTTCACACATTGGACGAAAGGGAACAACAGATCATCGTGCTGCGTTTCGGTCTCGATCGAGACAAAGAACCTCGTACGCTGAAAGAAGTCGGCGAAGAACTCGGTGTCACCAAAGAACGAATTCGTCAATTGGAACTGCGAGCCTTGGCCAAACTTCGATCCGCTGCCGAACGCGAACGTATCGATGCGCCCGAGTAGGGTTCTTTGACCCAGTCGAATGAACCCGGATCAACCCCCTGACCCGGATCAATCAAACCACGAAGTCCCGCAGGATTCCTTATTGCGGGACTTTTTTCGTTAAATCCCTAACTTGCGTCGGACTTCGAGGGTTATTCGTTCCAAGGCTCTCGAAACATCTTCCCACCGCTGCGTCCCGACCAAACAGGTCAAAACAGGATACCCGCACGGGATGAGCGCTTCGGTATTCGGGATATCGGCCAGCCCCTCACTCTCGGATGGCAAGTTCGATGAGCCGTTCCAACGCCGACTCCACATCCACTCTAAATCGGAATACGAAGGCTGGTAATCACGCGTTGCGTAAAGGACCAGCTTACCCAAAAAAAGAGTCTCTGGAATGCATGGAAGCGTCACGAAAGCAGGGGTATCCCCCAAGGCTTCAACGTGGTTTGCGATCAAACGGTTTCCATACAGAGGATCCAGCAATTCCATACTCGCAGACCATCTTGGGTTGATCTCGAGCAACCACCAGCCTTCGTGATTGACAATCCAATCGGCCTGCCATAACCCACGGATACCCGTGGATTGGTGAACCGCGTGTGCGAAACCTTCGAGGCGTTCACGTTCCGCGTCACGGATCTCTAACGGTGCAATGTTCCCTCGATAAAGGAACGGGAGCGGACTGCAATCTCTCTGCCCGCCGATCGAAAGCGCTGCTCCTACGAATTGGCTTCGGCCCGCTGCCGATAAAAAGGTAATGCCGATCGGCCGGCCATTTACGAAGCGTTGCCAATAGACATTGGATGCGCCTGACCCCTCGAAGCAATGCGTGGGATCATCACAGAATTGAACTCCCAAGCCACCCGCGCTGGACAAGGACTTGCAAAGCCACTTTCGATCGGAGTCTGCGGTCCCTATCGGATTGCCAATGCCACCTCCGATCGGGTGCCAGAGCGTCTCCGGAAAATTCAATCCGCATTTGGTCGCCCAGGATTGCCATTGCAAAGGATCACGAAGCAGCCCGAGCATCGGTACGTCGATTCCGCAACGCGCCCCTGAATCGATGAGTCGCTGAAGGATTTCCGGGCGGTTTTCGATGCCACCTGCTAAAAGACACTTAAGGCCAGGGAGAAAGGGCTGGACAACTCCCCATGTTTCGATGGCTGCCAGGGGATAGGCCGAGGCGCACTCGATCAAGTCGCGATCGACAAAGTCATCCAGGGCGATTGGATAAAATCCGGATCGAGCGGCGCATTGCGCTGCAGCCCGGCAACTGGCCCCGGCGATCAAAATGCGTTGCTTTCGCTCTGGATTGGTATCCGAGCCCGAGCCGCCAGGGGATATTCCGGCAACTAGGCTCACTGTGTGCCCCGCTGAGCAGGGACGCCCGAGGTGGGCTCGCTCGTCGGGGCACGATCGGGAACGTCGATCGTCCAACAACTCACTTCGTTTTCCAAGGCGATCACCAGTTTCAAATCCCCATTGGATGGAAACAAGGCTGCCGCCATAATGCGCGCGTCGAAGGAGACTTGATCCATGATGCGCAAATCGGCGGAGAATAGATGCAGGACGCGATTGGGGCCAAAGGCAACCCCGTAAAGGGATCCATCGGCCAATCGAGTCGAACCTAAGATTCTGCTTTGCTCGGGCCGAACGGTGAGAGGGCGGTTGTTCAACGCCTGATGGAGAGAATCGGAAACCACAATCCCCGTCTCGCCGCTGGAAAGTTTGCCTAGCGAGAAAGCTGCTGGTATCGAACCATGACGCCCCCAAACCCATTGTCCAGGTTCCGGAGGAATGGTGAGCTGTTCCAATCGCGCCTCGAGGGTGGGTTCGCTCCCAATGTTCGGCGAAGGGAACGTAAGGTTCTGAATGCGGCTCAGTCTCCCTCGGTCGGACAAGGCATCCCACTGGGTTACCGTTCCGCTGAGGTCCAGACCCGGCACCAAGGCAATCGAGTCCTGACCGATCGCGGCATCCATACGTTGTTCTGTTTTGGGATCGATGGCGAGCAAGCGAGACGCCGAGGTCAGAATCGCAAGCTTGGAATCTTGAGGTAATCCAGTCCAGGCGAAGCCGATCGGGGTTTCCGATGCTACGGTGTTGTACGTCGTCGCGGGGGACGTCGATTCGGTTAGACCGACTGGAGTAATCCAAAATCGAGGTAGTCCCTCAGGAACGATCGAAATCCATGCGTGGGTCCAAGGATCAATACTGGTGTGGATCCGCTTGGCACCGTCGGCTTGATCGGTGTCGACCGTAGCACACGCATTGGATGTGCCTGCATCGGTAATGACAAACAGCTTTCCCTTTTCGTCCAGCGCCGCCATCACGATAGCATTGCTCCCTTTCGTAAACGGTATCGGATCCTTCTCGGAAAGAGCCCCTGTCGCCACATTTGGGTACCAAGCTCCTCCGGCGCTGACAAGCGGTTCATCGAATGGGATACGCCAATCGCGACGCATGCCGTGCATTGAGAACTGGAACGGCCGCAAAGGATCCAGCTTGGATGATTCCGTTTTGTCGACAGCGACACGATGCAGTGCTGCGACATAGCGAGCTTGATTGTCCGCATCCTGCTGGAGTTGGCGACTCGCCAGATCCTCTTCTTTGCTCAAACGCAGCACGAGGGATGGGATCGATGCCGCGATCGCAGAGGTCAACATCATTTCCGAAACCTGGACCCGTCGATTGCGATCGAGAATGACCAAACTAGGGACGCCAGGAATGTGGAACAACGACTCTGATAGTTGGGCGCGGTCGATCGCGAGTGGAAGATCGCAATTCCATCGTTTGAGAGCTTCGAGCAATCCTTTATCTGCCTCTCGTCCAACGAGAATTATTTGACACTTTCCATTCAGTTCTTGGTCGGTGAGGATCTTGCGAATCGCCAGAAGGTCTTTGACGAAGCCTTCACTTGCTGGATCCTCGCCGATCCAACACAGGATTTGAATCGCGCGTTTCGGTTCGGCTGCATCGAAAATCAGTTCATTGTTGACGTCTTTTAAATCGAAGGGATCGAGCACCGTCCCCAAGATGCGGGTGGAAGCAATGGGTGGCGGAGGAACCAAGCGTCGCACACCAACATCGTCCGGCCGAACTGGAACTTTCCATTGGCTCCAATCGATGGCTTCATTCTCCTTGGCATCCCGTATATCCACTTCACATCGGACTAGGGATTGTTCCTGTTCGCTCAAGGCGGGATAGAAAAGTTGTGCCGGCAATTCCATTTTGCGAAGTAGCTTCTTTTCCGGATCGATCCAAAGGACCCAAGTCAATCCCTCTTTTTCGACACGTATCCGATGGCATGAATGACCATCCGTCATCGCCGTTTCGAGGGGAGTCAACTTCGTATCACTTCCAGAGAAAACCTGAGATGAATCTTGCGAGAGGAGTAGTTCCAGTTGGATGGGAAGTCCCACCGGGGGTGAAAAGAGCCCCCCTAGGTTGTCGCTCATCAACCACTTCAGATCGATTGCGTTCGGCAAAGGGCGGACAAGCCGTTGTTTTGGAAAGGGATTTGATGGCTCGGAACATATCGCTTCCCATGTGGTACTCGTCCAACTACCGAGGACGTGATGGGCGGCGATCGCCAAGTGGTTAGGGCGCTCCCATGCCACGCGAAACGGCGTTGTGAAATTGGGAGCCCCTTCCACGGCCACGGTCAATTGACCTTGGTCCGAATAGCGAGTCATGTTTCGATATCGGCCCAAGCATTCTTCCACGAGGGCGCGCGCATCCGCGATGGACGCATTGGACGCTGAGTTGCTTTGAATGCCCTGCGATTGATTTTCGGTACTTTCCCCCTGCTCCCCTTCTTCCCGTGCTAATGGATTGGACGATCCTCCGGATGTGGCATTCGACTCGAGAGAGCCTTGCTTCGTGTCCGATGCATTCGGTGTGCAACCCAGGTGAAGCAGGGATAAGAGGAACGTCCAACCCAGTGGAATCAAATGCCCAAGTGGTTGGGCGCGAGCGATCGCACCCTGTCGAGATGCTGAACGATGAAAGCGAATTCGATTCATAACGGTCAAGGCTCGGATCGTTGCGATAGGCCGAAATCGACGGCGATGGGAGCCATGCACTCGGTGGCTCTGTCGATCGATATCTGGATTAGAACGGGTCAATTATAGGGCTGATTGCGATTGGATTGCAGAGTCGTCGGGACGCCATCGAAACGAACCAGATCGAGACCCCTCCGGAGTGCTAGCAATTCAAAATCCAATCTTCCTCTGGCCTTTTTGGGGGCGAATGCCGAAACCAGAGTAGCCGGTGTTCCGCAATCGCCGAAACCGCCTTCTCGCTGCGAATCGAGGGGTGAAGGAAGCGTGCATCGAGCGAACCATCATTTTCAACACGTTGGATCGTCGATGCATCCCATTGAGCGCGGACCAAAGAGACCTTGGGCATTCCTCCCAACCTTTGCCCTTTTCGGCGTGGCGGTCTCCCTCTTCTCCCTAGGGAACGCATCCATCGGATTTGGGCAAGTCGCCGACGGCAAGATCGATCCGGGTCGGTACGAGCGCGCTCGGTTTGAATCGATCGAAGGTACTAGCTCTCGCGAAGCCAAGCAGGCAGCCATCCGAGGGATTCCATTCGATTTGCTCACCCCGGATGCGGCGACACGCCTCAAATCCGTTTTGGAAGATGCAAGCTATTTCCGAAAGATGCCATCGCAGACGGTCGAATGCGATCCAGAAATGTACGTCTTCCTGGTACGACATCCCGAAGTCGTCGTTAATATCTGGGATATGATGGGGATAACAAGGGTTTCGCTCGATCGAATCGGCGAATATCAGCTAGCCGGAGACGATGGTGCGGGGACGACCTGCAAAATGGACTTGGTCTATGGCAGCAACACCCTGCATATCTATCAATCCTCAGGGGCTTATCAAGGCAATTTGTGGGCCCGTGAGCTACGTGGAAAATGCGTTGTGATGTTGCACAATCGAGAGACCACGTTTTCCGACGGACGCCCCGGTACCACTGCATGGATGGAAGCGTTCATGAAACTGGACAACATAGGTGCCGATCTGGTTGTGAAAACACTCGGACCGTTGGTAAGCAAGACGGCCGACCATAACTTCGTGGAGTGCGCTGCGTTCTTCTCTCAAATATCTCAAACGGCTCGCACCAACCCTCACGGATTGCAGCAGGTTGGATTGAGACTGCAAAAAGTCTCGCCTGCCACTCGGGATGAGTTCATGCGAATCAGTTCTGCCGTTGCCGTCCGAGCCCATCAAGCAGCGAATGAAACGATTGAGACGACGCCAGGCATTCCAACCTCTTCTCGTCGGGTCTTGCTTCCCGGAGAATTTGCCGGGCAGGACGAAGAATCGACCGACTCACCCACCATTCGCCGGATGACTCGAGCGGATGAGTCGGGATCGAAACGATAGGTTTCAGCCCGAAGAACTCGCAGTGCTATTGGCGGCACGCATCCGTGGTTTCGATGCTCGCCCCCTTAGGTCTATCCATCGGGCAGGTCGATCGATCTGGCATCGATCCGTTCAGGGATCGCGATAGCGGATGGTTGAAATCCACCACCGCAAAACGATTCGAGCCACCCGGAGAAGGTGGCTCGAACTCGATCGGTTGGCTCAGCAGAGCTCTTTAGAACAATTCACCCAGGACATCGTCGAGAGCGGTTGCAAAGGATCCATCGTGCTTCTCTTGGGTCAACGACCAACCCCAATCGCTTTCATCGTCGGTACTGGTGGTCCCTTCGACACTTCCTCCGTAGTTCGCCAGGAACGAATCGACTGCTTTGGTTGTCGGGCTGACCGTTAGCAAAGCACTCGACGTCGCGGCAGCTACGGAAGTTGCTGGACGATCTACGGCGGGAACCGCAGAATGGGACGCCGATATCCATAGGTCGCTACCATTGGATTCGCCTTCGCCCCCAGGACTTCCACCTGAGCGACTGGCGTTGATGTAGTTAATAACAGCCAGTACGTCCAAAGGTCCGATGAACCCGTCGCTGTCCACATCCAGATAAGGCGGGACGTTGGTGGCTGGCAATGTCGGTCGACTAGGCAAGCCAGCATTGATGTAGTTCACGATCTGCAGAACGTCGATCGGCGAAACAAATGTATCGGCGTTGACATCGAATCGGTTCTTGGGGTTCGTGTACGGGTTCGACGCCGCCGTGAGCATGTAGTCTTCCACTTCCCCGTCTGGTGCAAGGCCCAAAGGGGACGCGATGGCGGTCGCATCGCTGCTCAGTCGGATACGGGCCGCGATGGGTTTCGTCGTGACCGTACCGGCAGGAACATTGAACGTGATCGGAGCATTGACGCCGTTGACCACGCGACCAGGAATGTTGATCTTCTCGTTCGATTCAAAGGTTCCATTGCCATTGAAATCGACCCAAGCACTCACAAATCCAGGCCGGGCAAGGGTGATCCCTTGAACCGTCAATTGCAGGGTCCCCGTGAAACCGGCGGTAATCGAACCAAAGGTCACGCCATCGTCGACATCTCCATCCGGTACTCGAGCATCCGGGTCGGCAGTTACTGTCGGACCGAGCGAGAAGCCATCGGCAATCTTATGGCGAGCGCCGTTGTTGATTCGCTTGCTCGGATAATTCGGATCCGGAGCATCTCCATAATCGAGACCTTCACCTAGGAAAATCGTGATCAGGGTGTCACCATTGAGTTCCGATGCACGCAGAGCGTTACCGGCCCGGTCTTTAATACCAAAAACCGATTCTGTGCCGAGGCCAGCGATGCCCGTCGCCCCTTCGATCAAGACTCGATCGCCGAGCGGCGTTACATTGATTCCGTTCAGGTTTGCCAAGATGATCGCATTGGAGATCGCATCTGCGACTTGTGTCGAGTCGAGGGTGGTCTTCAAGTCGATCGGAATTGCATTCGTCAATGCACGACCGGGAATTCCGACAACTTGCAAGACGCTATTGGTAGCTTGAATCCGGATCGCCGGGTCGGTTCCGACCGCAATGAATCCGCCAGGTGTAAAGGTGGCCCTCAAACCTAGAGACGATGCATTGATGGCTTGGACGATCAAAGCAGCTTGCGTATCGACGGAATTCGTATCGAGTGGTACTGGCGTATTCTCTAAAGCCACAACACCATCGCCATCCAGTTCGAACACGACGGTCTTGTCACCGTTTTGAATGGTGAATCGCTGACCATCTCGCACACCCTCTGGGACCCCCGCATTGGCTGGAATTCGGAGGCCGTAAACCGGTGTTACGCCGGTTGCACCCGAAGCGACGATTCGGCTGGTTTCCGGAATGAATCGGATGAGATTGCTTCCACCGATTTGCAGATTGCCGTCCCCAATCGACTGGATCGTCAATTGCAAATTGACGCTTGAAACGATGTTCGCGATACGCTCTGCCAAGACTTCCGGAGGATCTTGGTTCGAGAAGTTGATCGGAATATTGCCGGTCGAGGTTGTTTTGTTGTTGTCAAATTCAAATGTTATACGTTTGAATCCATCGTCCAATCGGAAGATCGAACCATCGGTGACCGTATTGGTAAATCCATCTACCGACGAAGGGATATTCAACTTCAGTCCGGTGTCGATCTCAAAGTAGTGCGGCTTGGCTGCTCCATCGAGGATCGTGTAAGTGGTTCCGTCGATCAAGGCTGTCGGAGCGAACGCTTTAATCGCGTACTCATTCTTGTTGATAAAGCGGATGGTGTAAGCCGCTCCGCTTTCCCAAAGGCCGGACAGTGGCGTCAAGCGAATGATGTTGCTCGTCGATTCGTACCCGAAACGGTAGTCGAGTCCCTCGACCAAAACTTTACCATTCTTGTAGACCAAGACGGAGCTTGCCGTCACTGTTTGCGAATTGATCCCGGTTCCTTGCGAGACACCGTTGAGGGCTCCCACATCCAAGACTTGGATATCAAAGTAGTTCAGCGCGGTGCTGACCAATTCGACGACCCCTTGGGATGGGTTGGTATCTTTTCCGAGCGAATCGTTGTCTTGAGGACTGATCGCGATGACGGTTGGACCCAAGAAGTCCGATCGATCCGATGCACCGCGGTCTTTGAAAATTCCTTCGCCTAGCCCTGGAGGTGCAGCCACGGTCGGATCATCCACTCGCAGTGCCCCTGTAATATCCATGCTAGGGGCTATGATCGGGGATGGAGCCAATCCTAAAGGTTGCTTGACCGCAAGCAGGGCCGAACGATCGACCAATGAATCGATCGAAGCATCGATCGAAAGTGCTCCTGGCAACGGATAGAGGTTTCCAGTAACGGCATCGGTGAACAATGGCACCGGCACATTGTTGACTCTTGCATCGATGGCGAACTGACCGAGTCCAGCACCGGATACATTCGTCGAATTGCGTTGGTACAGCGTCCCGCCGATGACGGTGGTCGAACTGCTTGGGGCGACCGAAATACCGGTCGTACTGTTGACGACGATGTTGTTTAGGAGAGTTGGGCTGGAGTTCGGTCCGACTTGGATGCCAACACCCGATGCCGTGTAGCGGATACCAGGTTTGCTGGAAAGCGCCCCAACAGCATCGATGTCTGCACCGACGGAATCACCGCTGGTGGCACCGTCATTCGGTTCATCCGTCAGCCGCACAAAATAGAGTTGGCTGAGGGAGTTAAACCCATACTTATCCAGGTCGATAAATCGGTTGTTGAATGAAGCTGAGCCTACCGATGTGTAGTTCACGCCATCGGCGCTAACTTCGACACGTACTAGTTCGGAGTTGCCAACTTCATACACCGCAAGGTCGGGTCGAGCATCGTCGGAGCCAGTTAGAATATTGTCGTCGAAGCGAAGAACGAGTACGCCACCGCGGCCTAGCGACACAACGCCTTGATTGGCTAGCGGTTCGCCGATTCCTGAGTAATTCGGAGCACCCTGCGCTTCTGCCGGTACTTGCAAACCAGGAATGGGCACCGGTCCACCACCAACGCGAGGATCGTAGCGAACGACGCTGTCGGCAAAGGAGATGGAACCCAAGGCATAGAAGTCTCCTTGAACGACCAAGGCTGGCGGAACCAGGACACTATTGATCGTGCCGCCGAGAATCGTGTTGTTCACGACCCGGGCAAACGGCACCGGAGCGGGTGCCACAGTGCTGGCTGCATTCGCGTCGCCGCTGATATTGATTCCACCTGCAGCATTGGCGAACAACTCATTGTTCATCACCACAGCACCAGGAATCAACCGTTGGTTGTTTAACGTGAGCGTGTTACGAACCGATCCGGGGTTGGGGTTCCCTGAGACTGGGTCACGAACATCGGCCAGAATCGAGATACCAAATCCCGAAGAATTCGAGACCTTCGAGTTTTCGACAATCACTTGACCTTGGTCGCGTGGTGTATTTCGATCTCCGACAAGTTTCGTTGTGAGCACGGCACCGATCGAGCCAGGCACCGTTGCAGCAACGGCACCTCCGATGGAGATGGTGTCGGAGGCTTGGCCGCCCAATCCCGATACCGAGAACGCAGTGACTTGCAGAACGCCCTGAACAGCAGGGGAATTGATGATTTGAAGAACTCGAGCCGCGATCACTGCACCCGATTCCAACGTGGTTGGATCGAACGGGATCGCAACGTTCCCTGGACGCACTCCATAACCTGGATCTGTTGGCAACAGGTTCTTGTTGTCGAACTCTAGCGCCAAGGTGTTGTTGCCATCGTTGATCACCAACGTTTGGCCATCCACAATCTGGGAGGAATCTTTGAAGCGAACGTTTGGAGACCGGTTCGTGACAAACCCAACCGAACTGGGCAGCGTGGCGGTGACGGTACCAAGCAACGTGATCTCACGCGTGTTTTGGCCGGTCAGACTTCCATCGGAAGAAATCGCGCCGGTGTTCAAGACGCTCTTTACCGCGGAAGAGTTGATTAGATCTCTTACACGCGAAGCGATGACATAAGCCGATTCATTGATGTTGGGATCAAACGGAATGGGCAGACTACCGGGCGTAGCGCCTCGATTGGGAGAGTTCAAGGGCAACGACAAATCATCAAACTCCAACGCGAGTGTATTCACTCCATCGTTGAGGATGATCTGTTGGCCATCTGCGATTTGCGATGCGTCGTTGAACCGAATGTTCGGCGCATCCGAAATCTGTTGATTTGGTTCAAAGGCGCGGTTGTAGACGATTCCTGTACCCGTTTGCGGTACACCGTAATCGGAGCCGGATCGAATTTCGAGTTGGTAAGTCCCAACTAGGATTCCGCTGCCAGCCGATGGAACCGAGACAAACGTTGTGCCGGGAGCCGCTTCGCTGACCGTTTCCCCTCGTTCGGCCAATCCGATGAGGAAATCATCTAAGTAAACGCCTTCGAAGGCATTCGCACGGGCCCGATAGGCAGGTCGATTGCCCGTGAGAGAGTACTCCGAAGTCGTATCGCCATCTCGCTGCCCAGTGACTGTGAACGGACCTGGATCCGTAACGTTTACACCGGTCAGATCGAGGAACTCATCGTGGCGACTGAAGGTATCGTAACGATCCGTACCACTGGTCAAATACTCCTCAAACGCAGCTTTGATCGCGATCGCCACTTCGCTGTTGGTCATGCTCTGCTGAATGTTGATCGGCAGATTGGTCGAATTGCTTAGGCCGAGTTTACCTTCCACTTGGACAGCGGAGTTCGCAGGGACCGCAACATCTTTCACACCGTCCAGTTGTACGCGGTTGTTGACGATAGAAACATTGAAACGCGGGGTGACATCGACTGTCAATCGATAGAACCCGGTTGAGCCACCACTGCTTCCACTTCCGGCTACCGACGGATTGTAACGGCTGTTGGTCGAGCCGCTGATTCCCAGGTAATAGGTTCCAGACTTGGGGACCGTGAATGTAATCTGTGAATCGCGTGAACCACCAAAATCATTATTAGCAGTTATCTGGGTACCAAACGAATCAAACAGTCGAATGTAAGGATCCAATGTCGAATTGACGACTGTGGAAGATGCCTTGGCAACAATCGTGGTTCCAGCATCTAATTGCATACTGACCAAATCGACGTCGGTATCGGCAAGTGTGATATCGGTGATACTTGGATTATCGCCGATAACCCCGTTGGCAGTGACAATCATTGGCGAACCGTTGATGCCGATGGACAGTGCCCGCGATAAAGTATCGGAACCAAGGGCTGGATCCGCGAGGTCCGCGGTTTGTGTTGGCTTGGTATAGGTGGCCGCGTTGATCGCGTCGTACGCGCTCTTAGCAACTACCGAAGCCGCATCTGTACTCTTAAATGGCACGAGGTTGCCAGTCGGTTGAGCTCCGGTGCCGTCCCAGAAGACAAATGTCGAGCCACTCACAGTGAAGGTGTCGCCATTGGTCAAACCAGCACCTCCTGGAAAGACCAAAGTCGGGCCGAGTTCGATTTCGAAAGTACGTCCGCCGACGGTCATCACTTGACCATCGCGAAGTTCGCTGCCTGCGATGGCGCGGAGTTCGACACCTCGACCACCTTGTGCTCCGAAGCCCAACCCACCCGCGGTGCTGAATTCAAACCGCAACTGAACATTCTTATTGCCAGCCAATGCACCCAGATCGACCCGAGCTTGTCGCCAGGCGACTTCGGATGCTGTCGTACCAGACAAGTTGTTATCGACTAGTTTCTCGTTGGTTGTTTCGGCATCGTTGTTGGTTGCCAATTGGATCCACTGCCCCGAGTCACCCATTCCATACACGCGCAGAGAGTCTCGCATGACCTGCGCCGCGTCAGCCGACGACGCATCTTGAGTGCTTAGGAAATAATTGAAGTAGAGGGTCGGAAGATCTGCAGCCACCATTCCCGCTAGGGAGAATGGCGAGCTTTCCATCACGCCGAGCGCACCCCCAGCAAAGTTGTAGGTGCGTTGGACTGGCTGACCATCGGCCCGTGGACTGGTAATCGGGTTGTCGGCTGTACTGAAATTGGCGTTGGGATGCTGATTGTTCTCGTAGCCAAAGTACCAGCTTTGACCTCCTTGCTGAGCCGCCGTGCCGTCGGGATTGGCAGGAATGCCATGACCGGCATCGGTGTCACGTTGGCTTGTGGTATGCCACAAGTTGAAGTCGAGATTCGAGAACGACAAACCTTCTAGATTCGGTACGCCGGTTGAGACGACCCACGATCCATTCGCGAAGACGTTCTGCGGAACGCCATTGGTGTCGAACGCGTAGATATTTCCCGATGCATCGGTTCCAAAGAGGATATTGGCATAAGCCCCGCCAGCCACGTTTTTCGGACCGGCCGTCAATCCCGTGAAATTGATTCCTTGCAATCGGTACGAAGCCGCGACGTAGGTCGCAATATTGGAGGGAGTATTCGACAGTAGGGCGCCCGAATTCACACGGAAGAGTCCACCTGCACTGCTGACCGCGTAAAGATTCGCGTTGATACCTGCGATTCCCGACACCAATCCACCAGGAGCAATTCCAATGATTCGGGTGCTGCCTGAAGCCGCAGTGACATTGCCACCGATGACTTGGACTTCATTCGTGTTGGTAGAGGACTGCACAGCCGAAAGACCTGCGAAGCCCGCTGAGTTGATCGCTTGGACAACCCGTGCCGCGATCGTCTCAGCAGTGTCTTGAGCCAGGAAGTTGATAGCCAATCGACCGCTGCCAACATTTCCGTTGGAACCTACATCCGTCGCGACGCGACCCGATCCCTGTGGGCGCGGTTTGACGAGGTCCCCAAAGTCCGCAGTCACTGCTCCCTTGAAGTTCAAACGATTGCCCTCGAATCCGACCTCGATCGAAGCTGGGACAGCGTTCGAGATCGCCTTTGCTAATTCCGCATTGGTCATCGTCTTCGAGTAAAAGACGGTTCGAACACCCGGAGTTCCAATAGGGGTCGAACCTAAAGTCACTTGATAGTTCACGCCGTCGACAGTGAACTTATCCCCTTCGGCCAATGTACGAAGAGGTACATTCACAGGGTCCAAGTTGAGAGCTAGCTCCGGTCCGGCATTGAATTCAAGCGTCGTGTTGATGTTGCCGGGTAGACGCAGCGTGATCGTGTCGCCATCTCTAATTAACGAGGTCGTTTGGCCCGAGCTAACAGCAGTAGCCTCGGTAACGGCGAAGGAACTGGATGTTGCATTTGCCGCTGGGGCCGTGTCAATAAATCCTCGTTCCGTAATTGTCGTTCCAGCGCCTAGGATCGTATCCGGCGCATTAGGGTTGACAATGTTAAACGCGTTGTTTCGAGCGGGTGCACTAAAGGCCTGTCCCGAGTTCGCATTGAACGCATACAGGATGTTGTTAACGTACTTGACACCCGTATTGAAAACATTATTCAAAACCGTGCTTGGTCGCCGTGCGACCATGAAACCAGTTTCCCCTTCTCGCGTCCCCATGACGGTGACCGCCTGTGGGATCGTGCCGATGTCGGCCAGGGCCAATCTGCCAGTTGCTGGGTCGAGGTAACGCGTCACGATTCCCGACGTACCGGTCGAGGTAGCGGAAGCGTTCCCCGTGTCCACTAAAAAGTATTGCGAAGCTGCATCGCCTTGAGCGTTTTGCCCTAAGGATTGAAACCCTCTCAGGTCACCGTTTGGACGAACGACGAAATCACTTAGATCGACATTCGCCTGACCAACATAATTGCTCCTCTGACCGGTAAACGGATTCGCAATGTATACGTCGCTCCTATCGGAGAAAATGGATGCCTTCGAAAGCAGATACATCGGGACATCGCCGAGCGTGTAATCGACTCGGGAATTGTCTGTGAAGAAGGTGGGTGTAATGGGTGCCACGGTCGATGCGAGAGAATCTCCCACACGATCTTCCACGATCAAACGCGTACTGTTCACCGGGCTAAATCGAATGCTCGAAGTATTTGCCGGTGTACCCGTCGCATTGTTCAAGCGATCGGCAAGAACCTTTGGTACTTGCGTTCGGTTGGTCACCGCCAAGTAGTATCGGCCTGCTGGTAGCTCTACGTTGCCAATGTACGGATCCAGTGTACCCGTCGATCCGCGTCCCAGGTCGGTGTTGTCGGCACCAGGCAACGAGGTGGCTCGATCGTCCAGGATGTTGCTGTTGTTTCCGAATTGAACCAGGGTTCCCTCCGTATTGGCCGAGTTCGGTCGGAACAAATACATGGCTGCATCAGCCCGTCCGATTCCATCCGAATAATCGAGATCGAATACGGTCGACAGGTATCTGGAGAGAGGCGAGACGAGAGATGGGTAGTCAATCGTAAAGGTGAACCAATCGACATCGTTCGAACTCGCGAGTGATCCCGAAACCGAAATGGTTTTGCGATCCGTTTGAAGCAAGTTACCCAACTCTTGCGCTGTTCCAAACGTGTTGTTGGGACCGGTGGTGTTGTTGGTAGGACTGGTCGGATCGCCACCGATCTCACCCGATTCGCCCACTAGAGGCGAATGCCGCGGAAGCCCATTGAGGGTGATCCCGTTCGTAGCAAATTTCACATCGGCATAACCAATGTATGAACCAGGGAACTCTTGTTGCTCGTTGAGCCGAATTTGCAATTGATAGGGGCCCTTCGAGCGACCTTGACCTACCGATGCAGGATCGGAAAGAGCGGGTGTATTCGCTGGCTGACCTGGGTACTGGTTACTGCTGCGTACACGCACATGGTACAGGGAAGCGACCGAGGCTTGTCCTGGAAGGATGACTCGCAATCCGGCATCTTTGAGGTTGGTGCTGTAATCATCGCGAGCTTCACCTCTCGAAGTTTGAGGAAAAACGCTGAGCGAGCTGCGTCGCAGCGGATTGGCGCTATTACCATTCAAAACCGAATAGATCGGATTGGATGCCGCTTGTGTCTCTTCGAGATAGCTATTGTCGGATATGGTCAAGATTTGTCCGTCGGCTGAAATCAGCTCAACGACAGTATCCAGTTCCGAACCGGTGCGATCGATGTCCAACCAAACCTCGGTTCCACCGTTTGCCGAGAAGCTATAAACGTCGACATCCGACGGCTTGTTGATGACCCCTTGGATCTGAAAGCCGAGTCGCGTATTCTCGTCACCGCTGTTCGGAGTCTTGGCCAATTGACCAAGATATTGGGCATTGGCTGGAAGATCGTTGACCGAGGGAGCATTAGCCCGTGCGGACTCGCGTTCGTTCTGAACCCCAACGTTGCGATCATTGGAATAGGTTTGCATGGAAACGCCGTTCCATGCTCCCGGAGTGGCCGCCTTCTGGATCGCTTGTGGTACCAACTCGAGGAATGTCGTAACTTGTCCGTTGCTCGATGCAGGATCAAATTGCCATGCCAATGCCGTGGTCACATCCCCCAATCCATAGACTTGACCTAACACCGCGTCGTTGATGCTGGGCAAGTTTGTCAGATTGATATTTCCGGCAACGTCGTAGTTGGTGCCGGTGGTCTCAATGGCGTTGGCTAGATCGCGATATTGGTCGGCTGCGAAACCGAGATAGGTCGCGTTGACCAAATTGGTACCCGGTTCATAGAAGCCACCGTGCGAGAAACCAATACGTTCCGCGCTGTCGATGGTATAGGCCCGGAAATCGGACTTGCCGGGCGTCCCCGTCAGATAGAGGAAATCATCGCTCGGGGATTGAATATCCTCATCGAGGTAGTTGATGAAGCGAATGTTCCCGAGAGGCTGATCGCTTTCCAGGAACAAGTTATTGAACAGCTTCGATACGCCGTTGTTGAATCTCGATTCGACGCGCCAGCGAACCGTCGCGTTGTTGTTTCCAACAAACGTTCCCGTGCTGACGACCAGATCCGGTGCGACCAGCGTCGGTTGTTGAGTGATCGTGGTGCTGGCCAACGGGATCGCTCGTCCATCGCTGCCAACATCGATGTAGTTGGTGTAGGCGAAGATAACGTTTTGGTTGATGAATAGCTGAGATTTTCCTTGAGCGGTGATACCGCCACCACTACCAAATGATCCACCGCCACCTGCGAGTGGACGGAACGAGAAAAATCCTGGGGTGTTGACGTCGACATCATTGTCGATCAATATCCCGCGATCTACTTCGGGACCGGTTGGGAGAACAACATCTCCATCGGACGTGTTGCCGCTATCGGCTCCGTTGTTATCCGTATCGAAGTTTGGTTTGCCGTCGATTCCGAATCCTGCACCAACCGAATCATCGCCGATGGCGGTGAGAACAACCGGGAATCCTGGCTGCCCAACAATTTGGATACTTCCACCGATACGATCCGAGATGTCGAGGGGAGTTCCCGTCGCGTTCAGACCGGCCGCTGTCGTCGTTCCACCGAACTTGACGACCAAGCTCTGGTTGGGGGAGCTGTTGAGTTGCAATCCGCCAAACGTATAAAAATTGTCGGACGTAATGGTCGACTGAATGACATGGACAATGTCGGTATCATCCCAAACGCTCTGTGTTGTTAACGTTTGGCCTCGGATGAGCATGCCATTGATATTGTTGCGCGAGAGACGGTTACCGCGCACCAACGCGCCTTGGTTCTCAGGGAAATCCCCGACGATACCAAGGGCACCTGTCGAGCGGCCTGGATCGTTGACGTAGTCGCTATTGAGCGAATTGACGTCGATGTTGATCGCGGCTCCTTCGTTATCATTGATTCGGTTGTTGAGGATAACCGGTTGAGCACCTCGAACAAAAATGGTTCCTGCGGCGTTGGTACCACGGCCAATGCGTGTCGAGTTGAGCGTATTGGCTTCGGTTCCATCGGCACTGCGTTCGATGCGCGAATTGGTAAGCCGCAAATCACCTTGTTGATCTTCGATGGCATTGAACGAAGCAAATCCACCTTCCACACGCGTGGTACCACCTGCAAATCGAATTCGGTTGTAGTCGATCGAAGCCGAACTTCCAGGATTGATGTAGATTCCACCCCAATCCCCTGGTTTTGCAGCGGTCTTGCCTAGGTTGCTAGCGGTATCAAACGTACCTCCGAAACCATAGGTGTTGTCGTTGATGCTAGTCATCACGATCGGCAGGCTGTCGGTACCTTCCGCCAACAACTGGGCTCCATCGGTCACTTCAATACGGGAACCGTTATTCTTGATGACGATGCCCGGATCGATCTTGAGGCTACCGTCCAAGCGAGAACGAATTTTGGCCTGCAACTCTGCTAGAGGTGCACCGGAAACCGAACCGTTGTCGGTGAAGCTGGTCGAAATCGCATTGATTTGCGACACGAATCGATAAGTGCCACCCCCCGTCGCGTCGCTTCGGTACAGTTTTCGACCGATGTAAGGAAGCGAACTGGCGATCGGAGGCAAATTGTTCAGGAGGATGGAACCGCCATCGACCACCGTCGTCGAAACGGTTGGGATCGATGCCAGGCTTTCATTGCCATTGGCATCCACGTAGACCAAGCGATAGTTATACGTTCCCGCTGGAAGGCTGCCATTGGTTCGCGGCGTCAACGTCACGACCGTGGTTGGAGGAGAAGCGACGTCGAGGATGCCACCTCCCGGCGAACCGGAAACGATCAGGTTTTCACCAAGGACGTGCGTAATATCGATGTCATCGAAACGCGTTGTCGCCGTGATCGTTTCCAACGTTTGGCCAGCACCCGTGCGGGTCTTGACGAACAATCCATTGATCGTGTTGTTCACAACGCGATTGCCATGAATCTCAGGTCCAACGCGGCTATAGTCGGGAACGAAGAGACCCGATGATTGCGATGTCGGATCTTTGAAATCATCTTCTCGGAAGCTATTCGGAGTCGCGCTCATCGCCGCGTCGGCGCTGCGTGTGATGAGACTGTTAGCGATGGTCGGTCTTGCGTCGATAATGTTGATCGGCGTAATGACTTGCGACACACCATCGACGAGGACTTGTCCACCCCCGTAACGAAGGTCCGAATGGATCACTGAGTTCAGGAACAGTCCGTTGCGTTCCTTGTCGACGCGCGTTGCATCGCCTCCATCGATTCGATTTCGGAAGTCGATGCCACCCCAGTCCCCTGGAGCGGGGGCAGGAGGTGTGCGATCCGGGTTGACACCAACTCCGGTCGTGTCGTTGATCGAGGTGACTATGACCTTGCTATCGGGCGTTCCCAACAATTGCAAGGTTCCACCGTTTCGGTTCACGCTGACAGTCGAGCTACCAACGCTGATGCGGGACCGACCCATTTTGATGATGGCCCCTGCGTCGATCATGACGTTGACGTTGCGAGGCACGTCGAATGTGGTTCCGTCGGCCATGGACTGGCCCAATCGGTTGAAGCCGATTTCATAGGCTCGACTTTGCGAATTGCCCAGAATTCGAACGGCGACAACCCGCTTGCCAGTGGCATCGGCGCCGGCGATATTGCCCGCATCGATGATGGCTCGGCTAATGGTGTTGTAGGGAGAAGCCAGCGTTCCATTGCCATTGGCCGCGGCCGTCTTGTCGACCCAAATCGTGTAGGAACTGCTATCTGTCGTGCTGGTGGTCGTACGATCAGGTCGTGTTGGGACGAACCAGTAATTGAAGATGCCGCCCGGTCGACCATCGCCATCGCCATCGATTGGAGTCGGTGTGCCGTTTGCGTCGGTCAAAGTCGATGCTGCGGGTGGTCGGAAATCGATCCGCAATTGGTACTTGCCTTCGGAGCGTCCGCCCAATCCCGAGTCTTCGATCGACGGATCGTAGTTGGTATTTCCTTTCGCAGTAACCCCGATGATGTACTCACCAGCCTTGGCGAAATCGAGGCTGATCAATGGGTCTTCGCTGAAATAATCTTCATTGGCCGCGATAGAAACCCATTTTGGCGATGAAGACGATCCCTCGTTGCGGTAGAGCTTTAGAGAAGCATCGAGCAAACTGGAGTTGGAGAGTCGCTCTGCGATCGCTTGGAGCGTGAGTTGTCCGCCTCGCTCGGGAACCGTGAAACGATAGAGGTCGATATCACGGCTCTCGGGACGGAAAACAAACTGACCGTGAACGATATCGGCATTGCCAGGGAAAACATTTTCGACGTTCGGATTGGTGATCGGCGAATTGTTTTGAATCGTCGATTGAGGAAACTCGTCCGCGTTACCGAGTCCTAGAAGGACACCGATGCCGCGCATGAACGAACGGAAAAGTTCGGTCCCATACAGATTGTCATCGGCCGTGTTGAAGTCCTGGCTATCAATAATGACGGCGGATTGGCTTGTGTTTGACACGAGAGGACCAGCCGCATAGGTCAATCCTCCTGGTCGGTTGGGCTCGATGGGTGTCAACGACAACGTCGGATCGATGGCTTGCATGTCACCGACAGCAATCGTAAAGCCTTGGTTATCACTTTCGACGAACCGAACGCCCAGATACTTCTCGTACAGAGATACAACTTGGCGAACCATCTTCTTTTGGATGTCGGTGATGGCGTTTAGCTGCACGCTTTGATTGGCCGTACCCAATTGCGATGCAAAGTTGTACGAGATGACATCGATGCCGTCTTGATCGACACGTGTGACGTGATGTTCGTATCGGTTGTCGCGATTCCCGGGTTGGCTGTTGGCGCCGGGGAAGTCCAACGGATAGGGGGTCGGATTTTGGATTTCCGAGCTGACGACGGCCGATTTGGCCCCCGGTCCAGCCAGCCATCCGCCACCGAGGTCCAAGGCCGTATCGAATCGCCTCCCCGGATCAGATGCAGGAGTGAATTGTGTGACGGAGGTACTGTTGACCGCTTCATCATTGCCGATCCTCAAACGGAGCGCTGCCAGAGGCAGTGGTCCTGCGTTGGGATTGGCTGGATTGACGATCGCATCCAGATTTCGATCAAACGTCAGCGCGACGCGATTCAAACTGGCATCATAATTGACCGCGACCGGTCGGATGGCCACATCATCCCCACCGTAAAGCGTGTCATTGGTGTGAATCAATTGGTAATAAATCGGCTTGACGGCTTCGACCGAACTGAGCTTGTCACCGTTAAAATAAACGTAGATGACGTTGCGCAGCTGCTGCTTGGTACCGTTCGTCGTCACGACCGGTTGGGGTACGACAGCCTGGATGGACGGTCCCAGGTCAAGATCGAAACGAACGCTGCTCGAAACGCCACCGTTGAATGCGAAGCCGGCGGTGTTGCGAAGAGCAAACGGGCCGGTACCGAAGATATCGATCAAATACTGATCGTCGGGCAATGCTTCTGCAAATCGAATGACGACTTCGCGGTTGCTATCTCCAAGTCCGATGTACGCTGGCGTTACTAGTTGGTCGTCGCCACCGGTCAAGATGAGAGGCGAATAACTGGTGGAGTTGCCGCCGATGCGGATCAAGTCCGAACCGCTGATCAATCGAGCGACAACGAGTTTTTGTGCATCCTTGGAGCCGTTGACCGCATCGATCACTTCACGAACGGTGGACTGAGCGCGCGGATTGCTGTTGAGCTCGACGGAAATGGTCGTTCCGTTGACGATCACATTGGGCGGAGCTGGGGTGTCAAACGCTCGCGATGTGAAGACAACGCGTACCCCTCCCGCAGTGGCGGCCGTTCCAGTCGAAATGAATTCGACTTGAAGCGCCGTCGAGCCGGAATTGAAATTCGTCGACGCGCGGGCCGAATCGGCCCCTTGCAAGGTGAGGATTTGATTGACCGGGACGGTGTCAGCGATGACGGTTGAATCGAGACCTCGCAAGAACGTGGTGACGATTTTCGAGGAGACCGCAGCATCGTCGTTCATCGCCTTGACGAGATCGGCGGCCGTGGTTTTGAAACCAGGTGCGATGTTGACATCGATGTTAATCCGCTGTCCTGTCACACTCAGGATCGGGTAGCTGGGCGGTTTGCCGTTGATCCCGTTCGTGCGTGAGGACTGAGTGAAGCGGATTTCGGTCCCGTTCCCCTGTTGTCCTGGCAGCGACGCGCTGAAATCCAATACGGCTGCGCCATTGGTACCCAAGTCGGTTGTGACGTAGGCCGCACTTAAGACCCCATCGGCTCCCGCTCGTTTAATCTGAATGCCGCTCAGCGTGTTGGCATCGATCGCCGACGAATCGTCGAAGCGCAATACCAATTCGCGCGGGCTAACATTGAGAACCGTCGGAGAATTGGATCCCCCAAGTGTCAGCACCGAACCTTCATTAGGTTGGACACCGATCAATTGTGGTCCCGCCGTCATCAGATTACGGGTTTCCAGGGATTCCAACACCGAGCGGCGTACAAGCTGCTTTTTCCGGATTTTTTCGCGATCCTTGCGAGTACGGTTGTTGGCGGAAGACCCGCTTCCAAAACCAAAGGTGGCCATCGAGGAACCTCTTACGGAGCCAAAACGGGGGCAAAAAGGGCTGCGGCTGGATTTGCCGACGCAGTTTCGAGTCTAATTCGACCCAATCGCATTGCAACGAAAGCTGGCTCGGATAGTGCGACTTGGCGGTCCCCAAGTGGTTGACTTTGCCCAACTTGCTGCAAAGTCCGTCCGCATAACCCTCACCGGCTACACAATGCAATGCGAGCCCTTGGAGATTGCAATGGGCTCGAAAGTTCCATTCAGAATCGATCTGCCTCAGATCCACTGGCGGTTTCCCTGGAAAATCCCTTCTCGGCGCCGCCCTGTCAGGATAGATTCTTACGCCGAACGACGACTTTCGGCAAATTCCCTTCTAATTCCTTCATTCCACCGGAATTTCAATGTTCCAGTCCCTTCAAGAAGGCCTGATGTCGGCCTTCAAGACCCTCCAGGGCAAAGGCAAGCTCACCGAAGCCAACATGCGCGATGGAATCGCCATGGTGGAACGTTCCCTGGTCGAAGCCGACGTCAATATCGATGTCGTTCGAAAATTCGTCGAAGACGTCACCGTGGCCGCCGAAGGCCGACGCGTCCTTCTCTCCCTCCGCCCCCACGAAGAATTTATCAAGATCGTCTTTGAGGAACTGGTGCAGCTCCTTGGACCGGTCGACAACTCCTTGGCGATCAAAAGGGGGGAACTGGCCACCATTATGATGTGCGGCCTCCAAGGGGCCGGAAAGACGACCACCTGCGGCAAACTCGCTCTCCTGATCAAAGAGCAAAAACTCAAGCCCTATTTGATCGCGGCCGACCTTCAGCGCCCCGCCGCCATCGAACAACTGCACGTCCTGGGCAAACAATTGGGAGTCGGTGTTTTTAGCAAAACAGGTAGCACCGACCCGGTCGCCGTGTGCCGCGAAGGGCTTGTCGCAGCCAAAGCCGCCGGTGCCGACGTCGTCATCCTGGATACCGCAGGACGATTGGCCATCGATGCTGAATTGATGGAGCAGCTCAAGCAAATCGATCGCCAGATCAACCCGAATCAAGTCTTTCTCGTGGTCGACGGCATGACGGGTCAGGATGCCGTCAATAGCGCCAAAGCGTTCAACGACGCCCTCAGTCTCGATGGCGTCATCATGACAAAACTCGATGGCGATGCACGTGGTGGTGCTCTTCTGAGTGTGAAGGCGGTCACCTCGGTCCCGATCAAATTCATCGGTACCGGTGAACACATGGATGCATTGGAACCCTTCCGACCAGAGGGGATGGCCAGCCGCATTCTGTCGATGGGAGACATCGTCGAAGTCGCTCGCGAAGCGCATCGAATGATTGATGACCGGGAACGAGTGGCCCTCGAAGAACGTATGTCGAAAGGCATCTTCACGCTGGCCGATTTCCGCGACATGATGCAAAAATTGCGCAAGCCCGGATTGATGACCAAAATGCTCAGCCTTATGCCAGGGATGGGGGAGCTTTCAAAAGTCATGGGGAATGTCGACAACGAGAAAGAAATGAGCCGATTGACCGGAATCGTCGACTCAATGACTCCGGAAGAGCGTCGAAACCCCAAAGTCATCGACCCCAGTCGTCGCAACCGCATTGCAACTGGCTGCGGTGTGCAGCCCAATCAAGTCTCCGATCTGATCAAACAGTTCGAACTCATCGGCCCGATGTTGCAAATGGCAACTTCCGGATCGGTTGGAGACAAAATGAAAATGCTGCAGCAAATGCAAGGAATGATGGCAAACAACCCCTTCAATCCCTTGGAAGGAATGAAACTCAAGGGGAATACAGGCAAGCGACTGTCTCCCAAGGAGCGTGAAAAGCTGCAAAAAGAAAGGGAAAGGCTCCTTCGGAAAAAGAAACGGGGCAGCTGAGGCACAATTTTTCAAAATGAGTCTCCCCAGTCGGACGTGTGGACGTTATTATTTTGCCCCCTAGCTAATCGTTTATCTGTTGGAGATTGTTCTGTGGCGGTACGTATTCGAATGAAGCGATTGGGACGCAAGAATCGTCCCTTTTATCGATTGTGCGCGATCGATCAACGCAGCCCTCGGGATGGCCGAGTCTTGGAAGAATTGGGTCACTACGATCCGATGTGCCGAGAAATCGACGCTCGAGCCATTTTGCATGGCGCGAGAATTGATTACTGGCTCAGCGTTGGGGCACAGCCCAGCGAGAACGCGGTCGTTCTCATTGCAAAATATGGGACCAATGGAACGCATTTGTCGCAGCAACAAGAAGCGTTGACCCGATTGGGTCGTGTGCCATCGAAAAAGACGGAAGTCGCGACGGCCTAGTCGCCTATCCCGACTGATTTGCCTCTATCCACTGAGTTGGCTTTGCAACCGCGGCTGCACCCGGGAACTCCTATTGGGTCCTCGGGGATTGCTGCGGTTGTTGCATTTTCTGGCTGCATCACCGGCGGCTAGCATTTGCTCGCTCCGAAAAAACCTTGGGTCTCGATCCATCCCCTAGCAACGCAAATCGACATCGTCAGGTTCGAGATGGAATCCAATCCAAACGATCATGCGATGCGGATCGACCACGCGATGCGAATCGACGTTATCACTCTCTTCCCTGAAATCTTTTCAGGATACTTGACTCAAAGTCTATTGGCGAAAGCCATCGATCGCGGATTGGTCGATATCCAGATCCACAACCTGCGGGCTTGGTCTGTCGATGAGAAACATCGCAAGGTCGACGATCGACCCTATGGGGGTGGACCTGGGATGTTGATCTGTGTCGAACCTGTGATCCAGTGTGTGGAAGCGGTTCGAACAATGGATTCAAGACCCGCCACAGTGATCTTGCTAACACCTCAGGGGGAACGTCTTCGCCAGCCTCGCATTGAAAACCTCGCGCCGCTCGGGCGATTGATTCTGCTTTGCGGCCGTTATGAAGGCTTCGATCATCGCGTCGTCGAAATTCTTCAGCCCCTGGAACTGAGCATTGGGGATTTTGTGCTCAACGGGGGAGAAGTCGCAGCGATGGTCGTCATCGACGCCGCCATTCGCATGGTTCCAGGTGTGTTAGGGGACGAACAAAGCAGTTGGGACGATTCGTTCTCTCGAGGGAATCGGCTATTGGAATTTCCTCAGTACACGCGGCCAGCCGAATTCCGAGGACATCGTGTGCCGGATGTTCTACTCAGCGGTGACCATGGAGAAATCGCTAAATGGCGCAACGATCAATCGCGAGAGCGCACAGCGCAAAGACGAAGTGATCTTCTCGAACCTCCGCCATCATGAATTCTCAAACGTTGACTCTCAAACGATAACATCGTCAATCCATCCATACGCCGTCCCGCGCCGCATCACTTCGATGCGTATTGCTCACGCAGTTGATTCAACCAGCGATGAAGGTCGGCAGGCCATGGCATTCTGAATTCGTGCTTGATGCCAGTGATAGGATGCTCGAATGCCAGTGTCGCTGAATGCAATGCTTGACGCGGCGCGCCGCTGTCATCGGCAATCGTGCTGCCATCGAGCCGTCGACAATAGATGGAATCTCCGCAAAGCAAATGTCCCGATTCGGCGAGATGGATGCGGATCTGATGCGTTCGTCCAGTTTCAAGTTGGCACTCGATCAAGGAATACGGACCAATCTTTTCGAGGGGTCGCAGATGAGTGATCGCTCGCTGCTGGGTAGGGTCTTCTTCATGCCCCTCGGTCCGAGTACCGCGGCGACCGTCCCCTCGATCGCGAACCAGAATGGTGTCGACCGTTTGGGATTCGGGATGGCCGTGAACCAGCGCGTGATACCGACGGAGAACACGATGGTTCTTGAAGGCCTTGCCTAGCGCCTGAGCGACGCTGGGAGTTCGGGCAAAGATCATCAAGCCACTGGTATCCCGATCTAGGCGATGCACGGCGACAACTGCGAACCGTTTGAGTTTCGCATCCAGACTTTTCCGCTGGTCGAGAAAATGGTTTGGAGTGACCTGGGACTTTTTGGTTTTCCTCGGTGGTTCCTTGGGTATTCGAACTTGAAAATGCTCCATCAAAGCAAAGGGGACCAACTCCTCAAGGGTCGGCTGAAGTTGGCGACGTTGCTGAGATAGATTGCGCTCCTCGAAATGCCGCACGCTGGTGACACCTGCCGGCTTCTCGACCACCACCAGGAACTCATCGACATACGCGATTTTGATATCGGATGCCTCAATCGGTTTGGGGAGCGACTCCTTCCAGACCTTGATCACATCCTTTCCCTGCACGCGGCGTAACTGGTCGAGACACAGGTTGCCATTGACCTGAATGCGCCGCCGACGGATCGCTTCACGTATCTCTCCCCAACTCCACTCGGGAAGCCGTTTTTTCAATGCCCTTTCGAGCAATGAACCGTCATCCGTGGCATCGAGGTGGAAAAGGTGAAAGGATTGTTCTTCACGCTTGCTCATGGACGCTTTCTGGCAAAATGCATCGCGGATTTCGACCTACATTCGCGGTCGACATCCCGCTACAATACGGCATGACAAAGAGGAATATTCCGGATTCGAGACGGCGAGGTTGACCATGTTCGCGCGCTTACCCTTTGGTGTTGCCATTGTAATCTCCTTCTTGCTGAGTGGATGCCCAATCCAGGCGACTGCTCAGGAAGTGACGGCCCCCTCCACAACACCCGCTCTCGCCGACCCTCCGACGAAGGATCAGGTGGTGGATGCGTTCCCTGGAACGGAGGACTTCGAAGAGGCCAGTCGCATCCGCGTGACGGACAACTCGCCGGAATCTTTGGGGAGAGTGATCGAATTGTGCGAGTCCGCCATCGAAAAAGGGCTCGATGAATTTGATTTGCCAGCCGCAAAACAAGTCCTGGCCACCACGGCATTCGCACGTGCCCAATTGATCGTCGAACAAGCCTCAGGGGGTCGGCTTCCCAATAACCGCATGGCTCGTATTACCAATGAAGCCATGCAGGATCTCAAATTGGCCATCGAAAATGATCCCAATTTCGTAGATGCCATGATGCTCAAAGCCCGCATCCACCTGGTTCGACAGGAGATCGCCAAGGGACAAGAAACGCTGGATCAAGCGGAAAAAGTTTTGGAAACTTCCCTAGCTGCGGATAAATCAGATACCGATGCCAAGGGAAAACTCTCTGAAGTCCTCCTCATGAAGTCGCTGTCGCGTCAAGATGCGGACGATCGATTGAAGGATTTATTGCGTGCCATAGAAATCAGCCCGGATAACGAACGTGCCATCCAACTCGCCGTCGAGTCCATGATTACGTTGGGGCGATTTGAAGAGGCAGAATCGATCCTTCAAAAATTCATGGTTAACTCTCCCAATAACGAGTATGCCGAGCGCCGTTGGGCGTTGCTTCTGGTTCAGAGTGACAAGCTGGAAAAGGCCCTCGAGTTTCTCACGTCGAGGATCGCTGAGCATCCCGATCGCAGCTCGCTTTACAGCCTTCGCGCCAGCGTCCACCTCGCGATGACCAAAAAGGAGGACGAAGATCTGCATTTGAAAGCCAGTGTCGCTGACTGCACGAAAGCCCTGGAAATCGACGCGGACAATCTCGATGCTGTCCTCACCCGGGCCAAAGCCAGCTTGGCGTTGAAAGATTTCGAACAAGCGAAAAAAGATCTCGCGGTGGTGGAATCTGCTCGCCCGGAATTACCGGACATCGTCCTACTTCGAATGGATATCGCAATCCAAGAGAAGCGGTTCGCCGATGCGATTTCCGATATGGAACGCCTCGTCCAACTGAATCCCGAAAATCGAATGTTGTTGCTTCAATTGGCTGCTTTCTACCAATTGGACGATCGTCCCAAGAAAGCGCTTCGCATCGCAGATCGATTGCTCAAATCGGATGAAACCGATTGGCAGGCACTGAGGCTGCGTGGGGACATCCTGTTGAACATGGGCCGACACAATGAAGCCATCGCCGATTACGAATCAGCCATCACCAACATTCCGCAAGAAGAAGATGACTACGCTGGCATCCTCAACAATCTGTCCTGGGTAATGTCCACGAGTCCTCAAGAAGATGTTCGCAATGGTCAAAGGGCCTTAGAGTTGGGCCTGAAGGCATGTGAACTAACCCATTACAGCAAGCCCCATATCTTGAGCACGCTTGCAGCTGCCTATGCGGAGACCTCTCAATTTGACAAGGCAGTGGAGTGGTCCGAGAAAGCCGTCGAGCTCGGTCGCAAAGAGAGCAATGAACAAATCGAACAATTGGAAGAGGAATTAAAGAATTATCGGGACGGCAAGCCCTGGCGCGAAAAGAAAGAAACCGAAGACAAGCCAAACAAACCCGCCCCGGCTAATAGCGGCATCGACACATGATCGAAGTCGATCGCTCGGCAGAAGTGCAAGCAGCTGCAATCCGAACCTGCTTACTGTCGATTACGACCGGATCAAACTCGAGTTAGTAGCTCGCGACATTCGCATTGGATTGAATCGGAGTCGTGATCGCGCCACGATTGAATCGCCAAGTAAATCCAAATCCAAGCCAGTAACTTTCAATGGATGTTCGGGTGGCAGGGCCCAATTGTTGTTCGTCGCGGAACATGCCACCTCCCATGAGATCGAAGTCGACGCCGGGAATCACATCGCGCCGTCCCAAACCAAACGAGAGGCGATGCTGGCTGGTGATGGCCAACAAGCCTTGTGTGTAGTAGACGGATGGGTAACCGCCCGGTTGAACCACTCCACCGATATTGAAGTCGGGCGATGGATCAATGGGGTTTTCGGCCCATACATAACCGGTACGATATTTCCACTTGCCTTGCGTCAACTGCGCTCCCAATTGGACAACCCACTGGTTGTCATAGATGGACTGATACAGAGCAGCTTCGTTCCATAACTTGTAAAGGATATCCATCGCCAGGAGCAAATTCCCATCCATCATCGCATTGTTGGCAAGGCCCAATCCGATGTTCTGCGGAAGGTTCATATCCACCGTAACGGGCACTTTCGGCATCGTTGGGTCGATGGGGGTGATAGTCACTGCGTCGTGGAACCGGTAATTCTGTGACGTTTGGTAGTATGCACCGACGGTCGTGAATTGCGTCAACTGATAGTTAGCGCCGAGCGAGCCACGTAGGGCGTAATCAGGTGTCATACCTCCTGCTCCTACAAATGGTCCATCAAAGAACGCTATCCCGAGCGATGTCGTTGCTCCGATCGACAATCGTTCTGTCAATTGCGCACCGATCACCATGGGGGCGTTAAAAATCGCCATTCCCGTATTGGTTCCATTGCTCTCTGGGACTTGCCGGAAGTCAACAAAGCCCCCAGCCGTGTTGAGAAAGCCCACACCGACGGTTACCGGGAGACCAAACTCTTCCAATTCTTGAATCACTCCGATGTTTCCAAGTGGCGTACCAGGCGCCTGCGACTTGGCCGAGTATGGACGAACCAAGGGGTTTGGGCTGTCAATTGGCAAAGGCGCTGACTGTGTCATGTTGAACGTGGGTTCGGCCCAACCTCCCCCAAACATGAACTGGGTTCCGCGGAACTGCGTGATGGATGCAGGATTGGCGTTGAGCGCACTGACCACATCCTGAGGGCGAGCGATACTTACGCCACCCATGCCACCCGAGGCAGGCATCAGGGTGTTATGGAGTTCTGTACCAAACGACTGCGCGCGGACCGATTGAGTACCGATCGAAACGACAACGAGCCAAAGTCCAAATGTGGCCAAACTTCGTTTCATGCTACCCCCCTTGTTCGGTGCTATGGAATTGCGTCGTCTCAGCGCGGGCAATGAGTTTGATGGCGGGCGCCTTGACGGTTGTGATCTTTTATCGGCCCGTACTTTCAAAATCTACGGAACCCCTCACCGAACAGGCATAGCCTCGCTATCTTTCCCAATCTACCATTCCGTGGAATCACCGATGGGCGAGATCGATCGTCCCGCACCTCCCGTGCGCGGGGCTGGTTTCTATTCGAGTGGAGGATCAGACACGTACCGTGGTCCTTGCCCGACGACTCCGGGGTAGTCGAGAAATTCCTGATCCCCTTGTTCGACATATTCAACCGTGGCAGGGATCTGAAAACTCTTTCCCTGCCAGTCCAGCGCGAATTGCTCCGCTTGTGTTTGATCTTCAGCCAGAACGCGCCATAGGATCGTGAATTGGGTCCATTCTCGTTCGGCGGCCAAACATCCACTCGAATCCTCCCAATCACCTTCCAATGATTGATTCAGATAGATCTGAAAATAACGGACCGACTGTTCGGATTCAGTTTCTTTACTCCCGAGACGGGTAACTTCAAACAATTCATCAGGAGCCAAGCAAGCGGAAAGCAGTTTCTGCTCGAGCGCATGGCGCAAGGGTTCCCCTTGTGGTAGCGTCCTAGAAACGGATTTCCAAAGGAGCTTGAATAATTGCAACAATCCATTGCGGGTCAGCGTTGTGATTTCGGATAATGAAGTATCGAGAACCCTTTGCAAGTCCTCCCGAAATTCCTTGGAATCCCCTTGCATGGCACGGGCACTTGCGTGCTGCAAAAGCACTCCATGTTCTGAATCCGGATTCAGTTTCCGTTCGCGTCCAAGGGCCTCGAGCGCTTCATCCGGTCGGTTGAGTTCTTGAAGGGCCAAGGCACGATAGTAATCGGACCAAGGCTGCTTATCGACCAACGACTCGAAGCGATCGAGATAAATCAAAATCGAGGCGTGCTGCTCCTGAATGTTGGCCTGAAGGGCAGCTTCCCAAGCCACATTGGGATCATCGGATCCTTCGCGCAGGCACATGTCCAGAACCGTCAATGCATCGCGTGGTCGATCGGTGTAGTTGTAGGTCTTAGCCAAGGTGCGGGCAGCAGCGGAATGTTTGCGGTCGAGCCGAAACGCTCTGGCCAGGCATCGCTCCGCCTCGGGAAATTTCTGCCTGGAAAAGAAGTACGACCCGGCCCGGTAGAACGTTTTCGCTGAATGTATATCCATATCCATTGCCTTGCGAAACATGTTGACCATTTCCTCATCCTCAATCGGTGAGTCCTCTTCCGATTCCGACAATTCCTGAAGATGGGACCAATAGGATGCGACCATACTTAAAACATCGGCGCTGGTTGGAAAGGCCTGCAGGAAGGACTTGCCCCATGCGTATCCGGCATGGATCTGCGATGGGTCCCGTTCCAGCCCTGCCAAACGGAGTAAGTGCTCTGCCTCGGTTGGGGATGCGACTTCATGCGATCGGAAAGATAAGACTCGTCTCGCCACGTTGGCAATCGTTTCGTCACTCCCTTCGTTCATCTCGAGTTCATCGTACAAGGCTTCGATGTAATCGGGTAAAGCTGCTTCTGCTCCGGTCGACTCGGTTTCTTCGGAAGATGTTTCGATCGAAGCCGACTCATGTGAGGCACTTTCCACGTCGGAGGGAGTAGTCTCGGATTTCAAACTTCCCAAATGAGAGGAAGAGATGGTTCGAGCAGCCGTTGAATTCTTGGAAGCGTATGGGCCGCAATCGGGCTCGGCGACGGTAGCGTAGGGGTTTGCAGGGATGGACTCATCGAGTAAGCGGCCGAGTTTATTGAGGGCCAACCAGTCGTGCGCACGTCTGGCCATCACTTCGGTAGGCTTTGCCAATACGCGTGCTTGTTCGATATCGCCATTCAAACGATGCAGCGCAATCAGTCGGCAGCGAGTGACGAACCATCGATTGAGATTTTTTCGTGCATAGAGATGTTTATCCCAATGCTGCAGGATTTGGATCGCTCGTTCATAGTCTCCAGCACACGCAAGTTCGATGGCTTGGCTTTGCTGACGGACGTACTCAAAGAGGACATGTTCGTCTGCGTCAGGCGTACGTAGGATTCGATCTTCCGGCAGATCGGTCTTTTCGTCAGCCGCGACCTGAATGGGCAACAGATCTAATACATCCCTTCTTCCCGCGACGCTCGCGATCTCCCTGGCCATTGGAACGAAGTTTAGCAGGGCCATGTAGGGATTGTGAAATTGCTGACAGTAGTTAAATCCTTCGACAATCATCTCGCACGATTCTGTGAATCTCCCCTGCAATGCAAGAATGGATGCAATGTCGTCCGCGCTGGCAACCTTGCGACCCGTATCCGAATGGAATTGCAGACTTTCGCGAGCTGTATGCAGCGCCATCTCCAAATCATCGGAGGCCACTTGGACTTCCACCGCAAATTCGCGAAACATAAGTATCTTGTCTTTGCTACTCCCCAAACGACGGCAGACATTGATTCCCTCATTGATGCAGTGATGCAAACCAGGCGAGTTATCTCCATGCTGGCATCCGGCGAGAGTGGCTAGCGCATGGTACGACGTGGGGAGCATCCACCAACGGGTGTATTCATACATTCGTTCATCGAAACTAGAATCAAACTCGCGTGCTTTGGTAGGGTCTTCCAGAAGTGAAATGGACTCGACAATAACATCGGTCGATTCTGCAAAATCATCATGCAACGGCTCGAAGTTATTGAACAGGTTGAAGGAAAAAGAGAGGTATTCGATTAAATTGCGGTGTCTCTTTGCGAGGCGATAGCCTTCACGGCTGATGCGCCCGATGGTACGTCGATGGCATTGTTCACCCGCTTCCCCAATCAAACCGTGCAGTTGTTGGTACCGGCCCAAAACATCTTCGTCGTCGTGATCGGACATGGGGTTCTATCCCGGAAAAGAGAAGAGGAAAACGGAACGGTTGAGATTTGAAGGATTTGCGATCCCCTAGAAGCCAGCCATTTCGGCATTCAATTCTTGCGTCCCCAAAGTGCTTCCGCGATCCATTCGAGGTCTTCCCGTTCCTCCGAAATCATGTCGCGCGATTTCGCCACACCTGCCGAATTCAGCGAAGAAAAGACCAGTAGTCTTAGTACTGACGCCAAGGGAGTGTCCGTGCGCTGGGATAGGACGCGTTGGATGAGGGGATGATTGCGGTTGAGCAAAACTTCGTTGGGTTGCGATTGAGAATCCCGGAAGTGCGAGTCGATCAATCGCTGAAATCCAACCGGGACGGTCCCCTGTCGCTTGAGGTCTTCATACGATTTCTGCAATTCGTGACGATGGTCGAGAAACGACATGACCGGTTGCTGGTTTCGAAAGGAGGCCACGCGGATCTTTGCGTCCGCGCTTACGAAGTATTGTTGCCACGCTTCAGGGGCCTCTTCAATATCCGAAACTCCTAAAATTTGAGTCCCAAAACCATTTTGGCTGGGACTAGCCATCCGAACTTCTACTCTTTGCCCCCGCACCTCAGCCCAATCACCCGCCATGCTCGCCAGAAGCGATTCTTCGAAACTGCGGACGGCATGGACGCAGGGGATATCGTGGTCGGCAAAGAGGGTGTTCATCCAACGCTCTTGGCGAGTGTCCGCGTTGTACCAAATCACTCGGTCCCAATCCGGATCGTGGATCGGATCTGCGGGGCATTGGGATGCGATCGCATCAAAGGTCAATTGTCCGGTGGACGTGTTGAACCGGTAAGACGATCTCAAGAGATCCCGCAATCGGCGATCAAACAACGCGGATCCTGCCAGAGAGTATCGATGCCATGACAAGATGGCTTCCATTCTTTGCGGATCGCGTTTTGCCAATGATTGAAAATGTTCGAACAGCAATTCTTCTAGCTTCGCACGAACGGCTTCGAATCGGGAGTTGCGGACTAAATCTTCACGACTGGCAGTGGGGGAGCAATCATTGAGCTCCAACACACCTCGTAGGAAAGATGCCCATGGCGGAAGTAGGCCATACGTGTCCTTCGAGATCACCATGCGTTTAATGGTCGTCGTGACAACGGGTTCACCCGAGAAACCGGGCGTTCGCATGGGGGTGACGTACATTGCACCCGCAATCGAAATCGGTTTTTCAATTCGAATCGGAATGATATCGAGAGGTGTTTCGTCAAACCGTTCCAGCAAGGCCATCTCGATCGCCTCCGGTTCGGGGGTGGCTTCGAACCATGCGGCTTGGATGACGTTGATTCGTGCGGATCCATCATTGAGGAAGATGGGAATCGGCAGATAGTCCGCGTAGTCTTTTACTGCTTTTTCGACGTGCACGGGTTCCTGTGCGAGTAGGGCATATTCCGGTTTAAGAAGCAGTCGAATCGTTGTCCCGGGCACGGTCCTGTCACACGATTCCAGTTCAATGCCAGCCCCTTCCCCAGCGGTCCAGCGCACCCCTTCGCTCCCTCCGACTTTGAAGCTTTCCAGAACGATTCGATCCGCCAACAAAAAGGAACTGAAGAGACCGATTCCGAATTGGCCGATCAAATTGGCTCCCTCGGAATGTGCGGTTGCTGCCGAAGGATGGACTCCCTTGAGCAATCCCGTCAAGCCAATTCCCAAAGTACCGAGATACCTTTCGGCTTCCTCGGCAGTCAATCCGATCCCATCGTCGGCGACCTCGACTACCCTCTCTTGGGCGCAGGTTCGAATCCGTATTTGACCTTGGTAATTCAGGTCCAATTGCCTGCGTCGTTGGATTGCATCGTGGGCGTTCTGCAATAATTCACGAATCGGCGTATCGCTTCGACTGTACAAGGAGGTACCCATGATTTGGATCACCCCGGCGATATCGACTTGAAACGGAATACTTCGACGCCATGCGCACATAATGAATCCGGAAAACATGATGATCGGAAGCCCAGCGGCTCCTATACTTCCGAATTGTAATGTCTTTCACGATGGCTTTGTTGATGCGACAGACGTAAATGATTGAGTTGCCAACAGCATCACCAACTCGCCATGCATCCACGCCAGATCAGAAGTCCGAATGGCGCACGAACCCCCGGCTACGGCTATTGCCAAGAAAGCCGCGACGTGTCGAAATTTCTTCTCCCGGCCCAATCTTTGTACTGCCGCCGATAAGGGCGGTGCTGGCTCGAAAAGTATCGATGTAAGGAGAACAAGCCTTGCAAACCATTCATTAAATCCATCCAGGTAGTTGATAAGGCCACTTGATTTCGATTCCAATGGTTTAATCGAGTTTGCACGAAGTTCCCTCGTGACAAACAATCTGCAGATCCGTCCTGCTTGGCTAGAATGATTTGGGAAAACCTTTTCCGCGCTCGTTTGACTAATAGCCTTCTTGGAAATGACCCCTTCGCTCAAGGATACCACACGTCATGCGTCGAACCTATCAAGCACGTACTCTCTGGGTGGAAACGTTGGAACAGCGCGAAGTACTCGCGGCGAGCGTGGGATGGGATGGTCCAGGACGCGGTTCGGCTCAACTCACTTATTACATTGGATCGGTGCCTAGCAATTTTTCGCTTTCGGCAGCTCAAGTTCAATCCGCCATCGAAACAGCCTTACGAACGTGGTCGACGGTGGCAGATGTCCATTTCGTGAAGACGTCCAAGCCCGGACTTGATAACTCGATCGACATTACCTTTTCGAAGATCGATGGAGCAGGAGGGACATTGGCACAAACCTATCTTCCGAAAGACCTCAACAAAAGCGTGTTGGCTGGGGATGTTCAATTCGATACGTCGGAGACCTTTGAAATCGGGAACCAAAAGGGCTCGGCTGCCTTTGATTTTTTGTGGGTAGCCGTCCATGAGTTAGGCCATTCCTTGGGCTTGGAACATTCCTCTGTCCCCGGTTCCGTGATGCTCCCCTCCGTGGATGCCAATCAGGTTTTCACGAAGTTGGTAACTGATGACGTGCGTTCCATCCAAACTCTGTACTCCTCCGCTCCGGGGTCTGTCGACACCCTCCCGAATGCTTCCAATCCCAACGGAGGATCGACGACGCCCTCAACCCCATCGCCCAAACCCACGACGCCGAACCCAATCCCTCGGACCAACTATTACAACTCGAATCCCTACGCACAGCCGAACTTCAATCGGTTTTTTCAGGCTTGGAACCAATGGATCAACAGCTTCGTACGTCAAACGTCCATCCACTGGCGAAGCGCTTCATCGATCACGAGCCGATCGATTCCAACAACCCCTTTGTCTTCTCTCGTGACACAACTGCAATCCGCTACGGCTACCCTATCCCCGTCTTCAAGATACTCGATCGATGCCTGCTTTAGTCAGTGGGATGGCGATGATGATTCGCAAAGCGCACCCGAGAGGCTAGAAGTTGCCTATCCATCCAGCGTGGGGAAACCCGGCTTGGATCCAGTGCCATCTCTGAGGAACGATGCGTCTCACTCACGAGAATCGATGGCCGCAGTCGCTAACCGATGGGCCAACGCTGTCGTGGGTATTGTGCCGCGAGGGGGCTACTTCCATAGATAGGTCAAATTAGCTGGACAGAGCGGAACTCAGGCTACGCGGCTTTGGTAACCGTGGCACCAGGAATTGCATTGCCGGGAGTAGGGACTCGGACCAGCACATCGCCAATTGTTTGGGATGCAAAGATGACCGAATTCCGATGGCATAAACGTGGCAGCCATCTCTCGATCAATTCACTCTCGGGAGTCTGCGCATTCCAGTTTCCATCGATCACAACCAAGTCACTCGGTAACACGGTGTGAGCGACCCGCGAAATACCCGACATCACATCGCCAGGGATCAAATTTGCTTTGACGCCGTTCTCGCTCAGGATGCGGTGGGCCCCCTTGAGACTCATGTGCGGGACACTGGATCCAACCGATTCAAAAGGATCCACTGCAGCGTATCTCAACTGCTGGGCGCCGGGGGACAATTGGTAGAGTGAGAGCAAGGTGCGAATGCGATCACCTGTTCCCATGCCGATTTCCAGGATCGAAGCGATGGGATTTTCGATGACGTAATTGTACAGAGCGCGATGAGCAACGGGCTTGGACAAATAACGCCAGTAGAGACGTTGAACCCAACTCAACCGAGCCATATCCTTATTCTCCCCAATTGCAAGAGATCATCGATTGCGGGTTGTCATAGGACCGCAGCAGGTGACCGGGGCGCTTCCATGCGTTCCCGAGCACCAAGGCGGCAAGATCGAGTGCCCGTTTCTACGTGGATGCGCACTTGGCTGCTGCGCATTTACGACTCCGGTTCGCTATCACATCACCGAGGTGAAGTGCTCCCTGCAAACCTGAATCCCCGACCAAGGTTCCATTCCTCTGTCCGGGGTGTTGGGACTCTATGCCCAGCATGTTGTCGGAATCCTTCCGCACTTCTGGTCACAGAGTTGTTTTCGGATTCGCACCTAGAACTTCCTAAGCCAATATGGATTTGGAAGGCGCTTTTTGGGAAACTCGTGCATCAACCCAAGGACTATTTCGGATCAAAATGCTAGCAACCACAGCCGTTTGCGAAAACGAGTTGGCAAGATAATCCGACCGTTCGGATCGAATCACAGGAAGAGAATAGTTCGATCCGATAAGAGGCAACGTTCCTTAGGATCAGTCGATCGACGGATCGACCTGCGGCGGTGCGCTACATGAATCTAGCGATGTCCACTTCTCGTTGCCTGATCGAACTCGGGTTTCTATTCGCTACTCACAGCCTTGAACGCTCAACTACATGATCGCACAGAGTTATAGTCCAATGGACCGAATCCGCGGCGATTCCGATCATCTTCGTGCACGTCAACGACTGGGAAAGTACCGGATCGAACGACGGCTCAGTCAAGGCGGATTCGCGAGTGTCTACCAAGCCTTGGACACGATTGAAGGAGTGCGCGTCGCACTGAAGATGCCCCATCAATTCAATGTCACGGCCAGCATGTTGGAAGCGTTCCAACGGGAAGCTAGGCTCGTCGCTCGCCTCGATCATCCGAATATTTTGCCCTTGAAGGATGCCAGCTTTATCGAAGGGCGTTTCGTGATCACAAGCAAACTAGGGGAGCAGACGCTGGCAGATCGTCTTAAGAAGCGGGTGTCGCTCGAAACCTCTTTCAGCTTGATCGAGCAAATGATCTCGGCGGTCGCCTATGCACACGAAAACAAAATCATCCACTGCGATATCAAGCCCGAGAACATGATTCTGTTGCCGGATGGACGCCTGCAATTAATGGATTTTGGGATTGCAAAGGTTGCCCAACGCACGATCGTCCGCACGATGATAGCCTCCGGCTCGGGGACCGTGGGTTATATGGCACCGGAACAAGCGATGGGGCGTCCGAGCGCTCGATCAGACATCTTTGCGCTCGGACTACTGATCTATCGCGTCCTCGCGGGCGTATTGCCCGAGTGGCCTTTTGCGTGGCCTCCCGAAGGATATGCAACGCTGCGTCGAAAAGTGGCTCCGGAGATGATCGTCGTGATTCGCAAGTCGCTCGAAATGCGGCCTAATCGGCGTTATCGAGATGCAGGAGAAATGTTTCGAGCGTTTTGCCCAGCGAAGCGAAAGAGTTTGCGTCGCATTGCGAAATAAGAACATCGGCAATGACTTCTTGTTGACAATTAGCCGGAACGCGCTGCCGTCCGGTTGCCCGGAACGTTCAACACATTCAACAGAAACCGAGTGCTAACGCACTGCGGCTAATTTTGAATCCATCGACGAACGGTTCCGATTGGCTTCGCCCCGTAGCACCTCAACGAAAATCTCCCGCCACTTCAACGAAAATCGCGAGACCGAAGCGCGACCGGCCCGATGGTCTGCTGGAGATCTTCGATCCTTCCGACGACGACGTGAATCACACCTTGGCGGTTCTCCAACGTTCCATGCACGAGCCATGCGTTGGACTGTTTGCAAATAAGGTAGTAATGTTCCCAGGTTGTGGGATGGAGCACGAGGTTGATACTGCCCGTTTCATCCTCCATGGTCACGAACGTGATTCCCTTGGCGGTTCCGGGCCGCTGTCGCAACAGGATCAAACCCGCCACCCGCACGAATTGGCCGTCCCTGGCATCGGGCAACTCCGAGGCGGTCTTGACCTTAAGCTTGTTCAGTCGCACTCGATAAAACTGAATCGGATGGCCTCGCAGGGAAACACCCGTGGTTTGATAGTCGGCGAGGACTTGTTCCATCGGGTGCATCGGGACTAAGAAATCGGGTATGGCTTCATCCTGATCGATACCGGCCGCTTCTAGTAAAGGCAACGACTTGTACGATTTCTCTTGACCCAAGGCTTGCCAATAGGCAGCCCTTCGATCGCCGGAAAGAGAGTCCATCGCGCCGGAATCGGCTAGCAGGGCCAAGGTCGTTTGATGCAAACCACAACGTTTCACCAGATCTGTCTGATCGCGGAAGGTCCCCCGCGTGCATCGTTCCTGGACAATTTGTACGCCCTCTATTTGCTTGAGCCCTCGTACCATGCGCAATCCCAATCGCAATTTCCAAACGGGGGACGAGTCTCCATTTTGTTCCAAGATCGAATCCCACCAACTGAAGTTAAGATCTACGGGTAAAACACTCACACCGTGCCGCTGTGCGTCGGAGATGAGTTGGGCGGGAGCATAGAACCCTAAAGGTTGGCTGTTGAGCATGGCACAGCAAAACACATCTGGAAAGTGATGTTTGATCCAGCAGGAAGCATAGACCAGCAGTGCAAAGCTGGCCGCATGCGACTCAGGAAATCCGTATTCGCCAAAACCTCGAATCTGCATGAAGACCCGTTCGGCGAAAGCTTCGTCGAGTCCTTTCGTAGCCATTCCTTCGATCAATTTCCGCTTGAATTGATCGATTACACCTGGTCGTCGCCAAGCGGCCATCGCACGTCGTAATTGATCGGCTTCGCCTGGTGTGAAGCCTGCGGCGACGACAGCCAATCGCATGGCTTGTTCTTGAAAGATAGGAACACCCATGGTCTTGCGGAGCACCTGGGCAATTTCCTCTGTTGGGTACTCGGGCTGGATGCCTGATCGGCGCGCGGCCAGGTAGGGATGGACCATGTTGCCTTGAATAGGACCGGGTCGAACAATGGCAACTTCGATCACGAGATCATAAAAACATCGAGGGCGCAAACGGGGCAGCATGCTCATCTGCGCGCGGCTTTCGATTTGAAATACGCCGACCGTATCAGCCTTGCAAATCATGTCGTAAACCGCTGCGTCGTCCGGGGGAATCGTCGCCAAGGTCAAGGGTCGATCGTAGTGCCGTTCGATCAAGTCGAAACTCCGATGGATCGCGGATAGCATCCCGAGCGCTAGGCAGTCGACCTTGAGAATCCCAAGTTCATCGAGATCGTCTTTGTCCCATTGGATAATCGTTCGGCCGGGCATGGAGGCATTTTCAATGGGACAGAGTTCGCATAGGGCACCTTGGGTCATGACCATGCCACCTGTGTGCTGCGAAAGGTGTCGTGGAAAACCGAGAATCGATTGCACGAGAAACAGAAACCGTTTTCCGATGTCGGAAGTGGGATCGATCCCGACGTGTTCGCAACGCTTGGCCAACGTGTCCGCTCCACCTCGGCCGTCGATAACCTTAGCCAATCCGTCGATATGATCTTGCGATAAGCCGAGTGCTTTGGCGCATTCGCGGGCTGCGGATCGTATGCGATAGGTCGTGACGGCTGCGGTCATTCCCGCCCGATGTCGGCCATATTTTTCATAGACGTATTGCAAGACTTCTTCGCGTCGCTGATGTTCAAAGTCGACATCGATATCAGGGGCTTCGTTTCGCTCACGACTGATAAATCGCTCGAAGAGCAGGTCGTATTGGCTGGGGTCCACGCTGGTAACTCCCAGGCAGTAACAGACGGCCGAGTTGGCAGCAGATCCTCGGCCTTGGCAAAGGATATCTCGCGACCTAGCGAAACGGACCAGATCCCAAACGGTGAGAAAATAGGCTTCGTAGCGGAGGTCTTCGATGAGTTGCACTTCGTGTTTCAGCATCTCCACGACCCGAACAGGTATTCCGTTAGGGTAGCGCCACTGAGCCCCTTCCCACGTTAGCCGTTTCAGGTATTCAATGGCTGTTATCCCATCGGGTGACCATTCCGTGGGATATTCGTATTTGAGGCAATCGAGGCTGAACTCAAGCTTGTTGGCGATTTCCATCGTGCGCTCGATGGCTTGCGGATAGTGCCTATAGTTTCGAGCGATGGCTTCGAGAGGGCGCATGGCCAACATGGCATTGGCGGGTCGATACCGCGCGACTTGATCGATGGTGGTGCCCGATGCGATGGCTGTGATGCAATCGTGCAGCAGCATACGTTCGGGAAGATGATAAAGACATTCTCCGGCAGCGACCAAGGGTACGCATGAGGCCCGACTGATCGCGATTAGGCGTTCTAGTTTGTTCGCGTCGTTGACACCCGCGTTGAGATGGCTCAACACGTAGGCATCGTCCCCTCGAAGTTCTCGCAAAGCGTTGAGCCATTCAATCCATGGGGCGTTGTCCGACACATCGAATGCGATCCCTGCCGAGCACCAGGGCGTGCTTGGAATCGGAGCTATATCGAGTGGGTATGCATCGTGAGAAGGGTTTGTGTCCTCCCAAGCACCCATCTCGTTCCCAGTCAAACTGGGAAGCACCGATGGGTCTTGCAGTCCTTCTTCCGAATGTTCGGATCGATTCTCCCATTGCAGGACGCGCGAGGGGTGCAGATGGGACGGTCCACGGATGGAATCGAGCGATGGCAAGCGGGGAACCAGTCCGACAACCCAATCCTGCGAATGGCTGGCGATATCATGCCAGGAGATCTCGCAATACCCTTTGGTGGCTCGCAATCGGCCTATGCTGAGCAATCTGCAAAGCTGAGCGTATCCGGACCGATTTCGAGGCCATACGACCAGCGGTGGGCCATCGATCGGATTGAGTTCGCAGCCAACGATGAACCTTAGCTGCGCATCTTTGGCGGCGGAGTGGGCTCGCACGATCCCGGCCAACGTATCCCGATCGGTGATGGCCAAGCCGCTGTAGCCATAGGCAACCCCCTGTTCGACCAACTCGTGCGCGTGCGACGCACCTTCGAGGAAGGAGAAGTTCGACTTGCAATGAAGTTCGACGTACTGAATCGGCGTTGCGTTTGGCATGCCCTACAGTGTAATGCCAGCGAACGCCGATCGGCTCGTGGATCGTTGCTGCCAGACGAATCGTTGCAATTCATTGACAGGAATGCAGATCGATGCAAATGGCGAGAGTAGGAAACTCTTCACGGGATATCAGTTTTCGTGTCGACGCGCGAGCTCATCCCGGAGCATGGCTGCCAGCTCGAACTGCTCTGTTTTGACCGCTTCGGCCAACCTCTCTTGCAAAGTCGGTCCAATAGAATGCTGCTTGCGAAGATTGTCTCGGAGGGCGCGAAGCTGTTGGACCATTTCATCATCATCGAATTCGTCCTCCGCTTCGTGTTCACTAAAGACATCTTTCATTTGATCGAGCCCTTCGTTGATCTTGGTAATCGCACTTTCAGGCTCCGATTCGTCGAGAGAAGCCAGTGCGTCTGCTTGTGTTCGATGGAACAGAACAAATGGCCGATACTGTTCGTGACTCATTGTCCATTCTTCGTCGGGCGAGTGATCGCGACAAAAATCCATTAGGTAGAGTGTGTGATCTGCATCTTCGACTGCGCGATGGTAATGTTCGAGACGCAACCAGGAGATCCTTCGGTGGTAGAACTGGACGAATTCTCGATCGGCTTCGAATCGTTGGTCTTCATCCATGACCAAATCGGGATCCCGTTCTTCGAGACTCAACGCCTGGTCGAGAAATGTGGCGAAGCCGTTGACCTTTTGGCCATCAGGGCGGCCTTTCGTCTCCATTTGCAACACCCCCAGGTCGACTCGCATTTGGATGACATCGCGGCCGTCATCCCCTTTGACCAATCGAACGGAGAGGGTCTGAGGATCAAACTCCCAATTGCGCAGGATTTCGTCCATGCCTTTCGATGAACTCATTGCTACCTTTCTCAAATCAACGTGCGGCAAATGAAATGACAAATCCAAAATCTGGTTTCGCTTTGCCGTGTTGGTGTTGGTCAGTTGCTCTACTGCATCTTCGCTAAAGCCGCGAAAATGGAGTGAAGCGGTCCAGTGGGAAACGCTAACCTAATCTGTACTCTCTGAAACAGAATTCTAGTCCATTCGGAGCTGGATACACCAGAACAGGTTCGTGGATAATCCAACCGACGTGAATTTATCGACATTGTCAAACAAAACCTTTGGTCGATCGAGCGAGAGGAACGCGTTGAGGGACAGGCCTGCTGGTTGGACATTTTGCGATTCATTGCGATCGACGTGGACGTTGCACGTCGTTTCCATGCCTGAGTGGTCATTAGGCCAATCATGTCGTGAATCCAATTTAGGGTTGGGGCGCTATCGATAGTCAGGATGCGATATCGATCCTGATGAAGTACGACACGATGGTGATGCGACACAATGGTTAGGAGAGGATAGGACGACTCGCGTGAGAGGATCGCTAATTGGCGATTCATTTCGGTTCAACGTGGCCGAAGGGATGATTTCGATCGGTCGAATGCGAAATGAGCGGTAGGGGGATCCAATGGATTGGAGAACCAAGTTTACTTTTGACAGCCGGAATGGATTGAGCAATTTTGTTCTTGGGCATGCGCGTTGAGGAACTGGTTTCCGACAGCGTCAGGGTGTTTTCCATGGGGCTGTTGAGGCCACATGCTGTATCGAGACGATCCTGGGATTTCGAGTCGGCAGAATATACCACGCGACCAAGTCCGAAAAATCGAAGCCCGACGAGGCTTGCGGTTTTCCAGTTCCCAATCCCAATGTTTGCAAATCAGGCCGTCACGGCTAGCCCGGAACGAGATGGCAAACGTCGGATCGACATCGTTTTCGGCAGGTTGTAGAAGAGATTCTTGTGAACGCACGCTCATTTTCGCTCCGCCTTGACTGCTGGTCGACCTGGGCCGTATTTGGATTTCTTGGTGGGTAGATTGGGATTTCCTGGGAAAATCAAGGTCGAGTGTCGGCTCCTTCGATCGGCTTTGGATTCGCCGCAGCGAGATCCTTTGATACAATTCTGGCCCGATTGAAAAGTCGTGATCGCCAGTAGAAAACTTGGTTTCTAAGAATTGGTACGAAGCCCGACAGACTGGGCGGTGCTACCGATTGTGACGATCGGGCTGGATTTGCAGATAGAAACGGCTGAACAGGATCAGATTGCATGCAACAGCAGGTGTTTGAATACAAGCTTCCGAACGGGTTGGTCGTGCTGGGAGAGAGGATGCCGTGGTTGGAGTCGGTCGCGTTCACCATCATGTTGCCGGGAGGCACATGTCGCGAAACGACGGACCGGGCTGGACTGGCAGGATTAACTCTCGAATTGTCTCAGCGCGGGGCTGGGGAATTTGGGAGTCGCGAAGTTGTGGAGAGACTTGACTTCCTGGGAGTCGAGCGGTCCAGCACGGTATCAACGTTCCACACCACTTTTAGTATGGCAGCCATGGCTCGGGTTTTGGAACCCACGCTCGAAGTGGCCGCTTCGATATTGTTGTCTCCGCACTTTCCTGAAGACGAATTGGAAGAGGCGAGGCAATCCGCATTGTTGGAATTGGCTTCGATCGAAGATGACCCGGCTCAAAAGTGTTTTAAGGAACTTAAACAACTGCGGTTTGGCGAAGTGTTCGGCAGATCGTCGTTAGGAACTGAAGCTGGCTTGGAAGCCATCTCGCACGCAGACTGTGTCGATTTTCATACTCGCAATTGCCGTCCGGCGGGTGCTGTTCTCGCCCTGGCGGGAAACTTTGATTGGGACGAGTTCATTCAATTGGCAGAGAGTTTATTCGGAGATTGGAGCGGGCAAGCTGCTTCGGAACCAGGTCATGTCGTGGCTCATGGGGGAACGGTGCACCTCCCGCATGATAGTCAGCAGACGCATATCGCTTTGGCCTACAACTCAGTTCCCTACAATCATCCTGAGTACTATCGAGGACGCGGGATCGTCGGAATACTGAGCGACGGCATGAGCTCACGCTTGTTTACAGAGGTCCGAGAAAAGCGAGGATTGGTGTATGCCGTGTCTGCATCCTCGCATTCGCTAAAGGATTGCGGAAGCGTGCTGTGTTATGCGGGCACGACATCCAATCGGGCGAAAGAGACATTGCAGGTCACGTTGGATACAATCCTCTCGCTGAAGAATGGTATCGATGCCGACGAGTTATCGCGGCTGAAGTCGCGCGTTCGCACCTCGCTCGTGATGGAACAAGAAAGCAGCGTTTCACGTAGTTCTCAGATGGCTTACGATTGGATCTACCTGGGACGCGTTCCGAGCCGCCAAGAAGTCTTGAGCGAGATCGAGCAACTCACGTGCGAGAATCTTTTAGAACACTTCGTCCATTATCTTCCCAAGGGGTGGACCATGGTCACGATCGGTCCTGAACCACTGGAGTTTCCCAATGCAATTTAAGCATGAAACGCTCGACAATGGGCTTGAAATCGTCGCTGAAATCAATCCCGAAGCCTTCAGCCAATCGCTTGGTTACTTCGTTAAAACAGGTTCTCGCGATGAGGTGGCAAACATTGCCGGCGTCAGCCATTTTCTTGAACATATGATGTTCAAAGGAACGCCGCGCCGGACGTCTTTCGATGTGAATCGCGAACTGGATGATCTTGGCTCCCAGTCGAATGCCTACACGAGCGAAGAGCAAACCGTCTATTACATCAGCATCCTGCCGGAAAACCAATCCGCGGCGCTGGACTTGCTCACCGACTTGATGCGACCTTCGCTCCGCGATGAGGATTTCCAAACCGAGAAGCAGGTCATCTTGGAAGAGATTGCCATGTACGATGACCAGCCACCGTACGGTGCCATGGAACGGGCGATGGAAGCGTATTTTGGCGATCATCCCTTGGCCACACGCGTCTTGGGGACGCGCGAAACGGTGAGAGATCTGACGGCAGACGCCATGCGTGCCTATCATGAATCCCGTTACGCTCCCAACAATCTATGTCTCGTGGCGACAGGTGCCGTCGATTTTGATGCGATGGTTAGCGAAATCGCGAAACGAACTCGGCTTTGGAAACCTGCCTCGGTCGATCGCAAACTGATCGAACCAAAGGTTCAATCCCTGTCGTTCGACATGATCCATCCTCCCGCAACGCAGGAGTACAAGCTCGAGTATTCACCTGGACCAGGTTATTCCGATCCAGATCGATACGTAACGCGCATTCTCGGTTCGATCCTGGGAGATGACACCGGGAGTCGGTTGTTTTGGGATTTGGTCGATACGGGGCTTGCCGACACGGCGGTCACATACACACAAGAATTTCAAGACTGCGGTTTGTTCGGGATCTATTTGGCCTGTGCACCCGATCAGGGAGCTGAAAACTGGTCTCGCATTCAAGCGATCCTGGAGGATTCTAGCCAATCTCCTATTACGGACAGGGAGTTGGAATTGGCAAAGAACAAGATTTGCGCAGGCATGATTTTGGCTTCAGAGCGTCCCAGCAATCGCCTTTTCTCCGTGGGAAACGCGTGGACCGTTCGGCGCAAATACGAAGGCGTTCGCGACGCTACGGAAAACTATCGAAGGGTTTCGTTGCAACAGGTCCAATCAGCATTTGCAAAACTCAAGAATCGGCCTCGCGTCACGGTCAAAGTCGGCCCTGAATAACCTGGATAACAAGCCGCGCTTCCTACTACCTATTTCGTATTCCTCACCCTTTCGCCCCCCTCGATTTGCAACCCTTGACCTTCCATGCATTTGCCTGATACGCCTGATGTCGATTGGATCCGTTCTCAGTTCCCGTCGTTGTCTCGTCGCCATGGCGGACAGCCTTTGGTCTATCTCGATGGCCCAGCAGGAACTCAAATCCCTCAAAGCGTTGCGGATCGGATTTCCGAAGTCCTCATTCATCATTCCTCCAATCGTTCCGGTGCGTTTGTCACCAGCCGCGAAGTGGATGCGCTGATGAATCATGCCCACATAGCGGCGGCTGATTTTTTCCAAGTCGACGATCCGAATTCCATCGCATTCGGGTCGAACATGACCACCATGACGTTGCATTTCTCGCGAGCTTTGGCGCGAACCTGGAAGCCGGGGGATGAAATCCTCGTTTCCAAACTCGATCATGATGCAAACTACACCCCTTGGGTGTTAGCAGCCCGCGATGCGGGTGCTGTCGTTCGAATCATCGATATTCGCCTTGACGATGCGACCCTATGCATGGAATCTCTGGAGAGCCAGCTATCGGACAGGACCAAGCTCGTGGCTGTCACGGCTGCCTCCAACGCGGTTGGGTCGTTGACCGACATCGCCGCCATTGCCCGTCTCTCCCATTGCGTTGGTGCCGAACTTTTTGTGGATGCGGTCCACTATGCCCCCCATCGCAGAATCGACGTTGCAGCATGGGATTGCGATTACCTCGTATGTTCCGCATACAAGTTCTTTGGACCGCATATTGGGATGCTGTACGGACGGACGGAACGGATGCAGTCGCTGGTTCCCTACAAACTGCGCACATCACCTCAGTCGATTCCAGGTCGATGGATGACTGGAACGCAAAATCATGCATGCATTGCTGGTGTCGAAGCAGCCATCGACTATATGGCCCAATTATCGGGACTGGATGCTTCAACGTATTCCAGGAGGCAACGACTCGATGCGGCTTTGGATGCGATCGTCGATATCGAATCCAAATTGATTGCAGCCTTGCTCGAAGGCTTGCAACAGATTCCTGGAATCTCAATCTATGGCATCACGGCGAAAAACCAATTACATCATCGCGCCCCGACGGTCGCTTTCACGGTTGCAGGTAAGACTTCACTCGAGGTCACCACGCTCCTGGGAGAACAAGGCATCTGCGCGTGGCACGGGAACTACTATGCACTTCCTTTGACCGAATCGCTCGGCACGGAACCGAACGGGATGGTCCGACTCGGATGCATGCACTACAACACACCCTCGGAAATTGATCGAACGCTGGCAGCCATCCGCGATATCGCTGGAATTCGGTCTCGAATCGAATAACGTTGGTCAAAGACTTGGAGCGGCAATGGTCGGCATGGCGTGACAGGCTGGAAGCACTGTCCCACTGGCTGCTGTGCCATTCCGACACAGACGACATTAGACGAGAACTTACGGCTTGGAGAATCGTCTGAATGGGTTCGATAGACCCGCGAAGCCGATCTACGCCGGGCGGTTACTTCTGAGGCATGCCCGGTTCTCGTTGGCCATTGGTGGTCAAAATTTGAAAATGGTGGACGCCCGCCGCGAGGGGATGGTCGCTGCTCCACACGATTTTCTTTTCTGGGGTAACCTCGACCATTGAGATGCCCGTGTTCGCCGCATGGCTACCTACGACGGTATTGCCGTTGGCCAGCCGTTGGCTTCCACATGGGTCCTTGAACAGCCCTCCGACATCGTGATTGTTGACCTCCCAAACTAACTTACCCTGTGGATCCAACTCGATCACTTTGTTGCCGTGCGTGAGGGATACCAACGTATTTCCATTGTCGAGACGAATCGCCGTGAAGGGCCAATTTTCCGCAGGTCTCCCTCCCAACACATCGAGATCGGTTCTCAGCACGTTAACCACTTGGCCATCCGGGCGATACTCTTTGATGGCGAATGCCAACAGATGCGGAACGAGATAGTTTCCATTGCGAAGCTGTCTCGCCATACGCGTTTGCATATGCGCATTATCGGTCTCTGGCTGGAGAGGGACTTCTCGAACGATCTTCTCACCGTTAAGAGCGATTTCGAGCAATCGGGGTTTGACTCCAAGTTCTGTCACGAGAGTCGTACCGCTATAGAGCCTCTGAGCAGTTCCGATCTCTTTGTTGATAGGATCCAGTCGATAGGACCAAACGACTTGTTTGGCTCGGTCGACTTCTTCGACGCGGTCGCTAAAGGCGATCAAAACATTTCCATTGGGAAGAACAAATCCATCTCTCGAGCCTCCTGCATACTCCCAAACGGGTTGGCCCGCCTCGTCGATCACGGCCGTCTTTCCACCGAGCGCCAAATAGGAATGCTGGATAGGATTTTCTGCCCTTAGAAATGAGGGGGTTGTCGCCGAAAAGATGGCAGCCATCATTAATGCAACGCGTCCGTTGAACACCGAGCGAGTCCTGTTTTTTAAGAACGTTTGCATGATTGCGAACATGTTTGTCATCGGGTGAGGCTCACAGCAAGGGGGGGAGATATGGAATGCAAAACGCGGGTGCCATGCGTCTCGGGCATGATATGGCCGGACCGTTTAGTGATTGAACAGGAACTCGCGAGAAGACATCAAACTCCAAAGCAGGTCTTCGACTAGGACGCGGCGTTCGGTATCGGTTTGCTGCAATTCGTGGACTATCTGGGATTGCTCGGCTTCGGTCGGGCTGCGGCTGAGTGTACGGAGGTAGGCAGCTCGGACCAGGCCGGGCAGATCCGATTCGTACTGAGCCAGCCAGCGATCCACGATACCACCTTGCTCGGTGAGCTTGGCATTCAATGTGTCGCCGTTACTCAAATTTAAGACTTGGATGATGCTCGGTTCGTCGCTTCGCTCGCACTCGCATGTGATGCGACGTTGGTTGCGGCCGAAGGTCTTGAGAAAGTTGCTGTCGACACTTGAGTCATACAATTGGATGGCGCGTGTTCCCTTGGGATAGAACTTGGTATCTCTTTTGTCGCCACCGAGAAATGCGACTTTATTGAACTCGGTGGGGACATCGGTGACGGTGGCAATTGCATCATGGATGACTTCGGCCATCAATCGTCGCGGGTAATATCTCGAAAAGTATTTGCGATCGCCGTGATTTCCATCGGTCGAGACGCTGCTGCGTTGATAAGTCTCAGAGTTCATGATGTGCCGCATCAACTGCTTGAGATCGTATTTGTCCGCCACCAAAGATTGGCAAAGCGCATCCAACAGGGCCGGGTTGCTGGGAGGATTGCTGGCTCGCAAATCATCGACAGGATGGATGATTCCTATTCCAAAGTACGCGGCCCACACCCGATTGACGATCGCGCGCGTGAAGTACGGGTTTTCGGGAGAGGTCATCCAGCGTGCCAACGCGACGCGGCGGTCGGCGGGGGAATCGATATCGAGCGACGGGGCATCGAGAGGGGCGGGGGGTTGCGGCTTGCCTCGCAAGGGTTGAATGAGATCTCCTCGATCGAGGACATAGACGGTCCGCGATGCGTCCCCATCGCGCACTTCTCCGCCCCATCCTTTGGCCCGAACGCGAGCGAACATATTAGCCATCGCGTAGTACTGGTCGTTCGTCCATTTCTCAAGTGGATGATTATGGCATTTCGCACAACCGATCGACAACCCTAGGAATGCTTGACATGCATTCTCCGTCATCCCTTCTGGATCTTGATTGATCGCGTAAAAATTCGTCGCACCATTTTCTAAGGCTTCGCCGCGCGCGGTCAAAATATCGCGCACCATGGTATCCCAAGGCGTATTCTTCTCGACGTTTTGATGAATCCATTGATAGTATGCCTTGACCCCATCGGTCCGGATCAAGTTGCTATTGAGCATCAACACGTCGGACCAACGATAGGTCCAATAGTCGACGTACTCAGGGCTATCGAGCAAGGATTCGATCCACTTGGCCCGTTTTTCTGGCGAAGGATCGGCGAGGAACTCGAGCACCTTGGCTTCCGAGGGGAGAGTGCCGGTTGCGTCCAAACTGGAGCGTCGCAGAAATTCGGTGTCGTTGATGCGATCGGAAGGCTCGAGTCCGAGCGCGGCCAATTGGTTGGCAACATGTTCGTCGATATCATTGGCTCGTCCCAATTTTTCACGAATCGATGCCAGACTGAGATCAGGTCGCAGCGATTCTCCAAAAGGAATGCGGATACGCGATGAAACGATTCGACTTGCAAACCAAGCGACGATCGACCCTTCGCCTGGCCCGATCGTTTTGACTGTTCCGTGTTCATCGACCAAAGCCACCGATTCATCGCTGGAATTGAACTTCGACCAGCGCGTCACATCTTCGGTGCGACCGTTGGAGTAGTGAGCAAGAACTGTGAGTTGTTCTTCGGACCCCTTCGTTAGCAGTACTGCTTCGGGCAGGATCTCTAATCGGGACAATACTGGGTCGGATGCGTGTTGGTTGCTAGCCCCTGTTGCGATCCAATCGAGAAGGATGCGGTAGTTCTCACTTTCCTTGGGCAATCGCAGCCCACCCTGGTGTTCGATATCGCCACTGGGTTTAGCCAGAATCAATGAGGACTCCGGCTGAAGGAGTTCGATGCGTCGACCTCGGACTTGTTTCGCAATATTGAAGTGATCGCTGATGGGATCATAACCTCGCAACGATAGCCGGAATCCTCCTTTGCCAGCCAGCGCTCCATGGCATGCACCCATGTTGCATCCTTGCCTCGCGAGGATGGATTGCACATGGTTTGTGAATTCCCATTCGGGGTGTTGCTCGATGGATTGGGCGTGGATGGGTGCGCGAACTACCATCGGCGTTTGCCCAGAACGGCTCAACGTCGCGATCAAATTCGTCGTTCCCGATTTCTTGGCACGAACTCTCTTGCCATGTCCTGACGCAACCTCGAATTCGGCAATCTCTGGGTCCTCAATCGTCCATAAAACCTCCGAATGATTCTCGGTGGCATCCTCAAGCGATGGCGAATACGAACCATCGGAATGCTGCTGCCGAACGCTTACCCATTGCGACGGTTGCAGATTGGTGAGCTCGACACGGGATGGTAGGATTCGAAGATCTTCGGCTTCGAATCCCTGCCCTACGAGAAATCGGGAGAAAGATAGCAAAAGAACTAGGCTGAGTCCGTTGGACGTTCGGGAGCGAGTCATGATGGCGGGATTGGATAGGAGGGATTCCAATAGAATGCTGCAGGGTAAGATCGTCAGTATAAACCAACGTACGTCGGGAATGCACTGATAAGAGCGCATAGTTACGGCGGGCTGGCCCTATGCGGTTTTTGATTGATCCTGAATTGCCTTGGCGTTGTTGGCAAATCGCAGCGCGACGGACTCGTTTGCAAGCTAATCCAAACATAGCTCTTTTGCGAGATTTCCATGCGGGAAACAGAGACCGAATCAACGTTTTCACGGGCCAAGAGGATTGGCAAGGGAGGAAGTATAGAAAAGTGGGGTTGATCAGCTTCTAGAGGAATTACTACACTTGCATCCCGCAGAAAGAGAAAGGAATCTCTAATGACCCAGCGAAATGTTCGAGTTGCCGAACCGGTGCTCGATGGCAACGAGACTGCTTATGTATTGGAATGTTTGCGTACGAATTGGATTTCGTCACGCGGTACTTTTATCGAGCGGTTTGAGCGGCTTCTCGCCGATTATTGCGGTGTAGAGCACGCGGTAGTAACCTGCAATGGAACGACTTCGCTGCATTTGGCATTGGTTGCCAATGGCATTGGCCCCGGGGATGAAGTCATCATGCCAACTCTATCGTATGTGGCCACAGCAAATGTGGCGACGTATTGCCAAGCAGTTCCTGTCTTTGTCGATTGTGAACCAAAATCTTTGTGCATGGATCCCGAAAAGATCGAAGCCGCCATCACTCCGCGGACGAAAGCCATCATGACAGTGCCCCTCTACGGGCACCCGGTGAATATGGATCCCATCCTTGCGATTGCGGATCGGCATGGGCTAGCCGTTGTTGAAGATGCAGCTGAATCCCTCGGAGCCGAATACAAGGGGCGCCGTGTTGGGTCCCTCAGTCAATGCGCCTCGTTCAGCTTCTTTGGGAACAAAACCATCACCACGGGTGAAGGGGGAGCCATCACAACCGATGATGCGGAATTGGCCCAACGGATGCGATTTCTGCGAGGTCAAGCGGTCGATCCGAACAAGAACTACTGGCATCCGGAAGTCGGGTTCAATTATCGAATGACAAATATCGCCGCAGCCATTGGAACGGCTCAAGCAGAACGATTGGCCATTCACGTGCAGCGACGTCAGCAAGTGGCTCGTTGGTACTTTGAAGAACTACAAGGCCTTCAAGACATCTTCCAATTGCCCTATTCGGCCAAATGGGCGAAGCATTCGTACTGGATGTACACGGTTCTGATGCGACCCGAGCACACCGTCGATCGGGATGACTGGATCAAGGAGTTGGCAGCGCGTGGTGTAGAAAGCCGTCCTGTCTTCTATCCGATTCATACCATGCCGGCCTACGTCGGTAGCCCAGGTGAATTCCCGGTAGCAGAACGCTGTGCAGCGTTTGGGATCAATCTTCCGACCCACGGAAACTTGACGCGTGACGATGTGACCTATGTATGCGAACAAGCCGTTCAGGCGTGGCACAAACTGCGTTACGGGCGAGTTACCCGATCGCGCGCGGCTTGATGATTGCGGAGATCTTAAGTTAACGTTCCAAAATGGTAACATTAATAACATTCATCGGAAAGTAATATTAAGTAATATTAAGTGCCACCCACCTATTTGACTTGAATCCCCTGTTTTGCTAGATTGGTGAGACAGGAGATTTTCCATGCCAAGACCATTG
>JBAWXH010000027.1:0-58834 GCA_037144155.1 Planctomycetota bacterium
AAACTCTCGTTGCTGTCCTCGATGCAGATGGCGAACGAGATCGAGTAGCAGCGGCAAAAGCGATCCTATCTGCCTTGGGTCCAATTTCGGAACTAGGGGAACTGCGAGCAAGACTTGACCGCTTAGAAGGTTCAACAGTTCGGAGGTTAGCATGATCGACGTAGAAGATGGTGCGCAGTTCGAGCAGCTGCAACAGCGACTTGGATTGCCATTGCCAGATGGTGTTCCTCCCTTCATCCATGCGGATGGCTTGGTTCGCCTCCAACAGATGCAAAAGACCGGTGCGACAGATGAAGCCGTTGCAGAGTTCCGGTCATGGGCGCGAAGCGTGAAGGATTGTTTCGGTTTCGGGGTGTAGTCCCTGTGAGGCGTTTTCTTTTGCCTTCATCGCTGGAAACGACCGCCTAGGATTGCGTAGGACGAGCGCAAGCGACACAGGTTGATATCTAGGCCGTATTCCGCTCGATGCGTTAGGCGGTGGCATTTTGGACGATTGGCGTTTACGGATCGATGGGTAATCCGATTGCGGCGCTTGCAACTGCCTTCAAGCAGGCAGTCATCGTTTCAATCGACGCTGTTTTAACCGTAGACTCGATTGTTTTCTTTGCCTTGTTCCATATGGTATCGCTTCGAGCAGCGTCAACAAAATCATGGCCTTTTGAGGTCAGTCGACTAATGCTCAAGGTTGATACCATTGGAAGTAAATCTGACATATCGATTGCGACGATCAATTGGGAGTCCAGCATCAGTTCGCAATGGTAGACAATCTGCTCCTGGGTGAATCCATCGATCACTAGCTCCGAAGAAATGACGGGTGGCGTCGCTTTTTCGACAGCGAATGCGATTTGTCTTATTAGGTCCATGTTGCGTCGCATGGCAAGGTTCCCAGGAAGTGATGAATCGGAATCGTCATGGCAGGCGGGTTTTCGAATCAGACATTCGACCATTTGTCACGATTGCCGAAATACCGAAAAATACGGAATAACGGGCAAAATACTTAAATTGAACGCATTGGTTGCAATTTTCGTTGCATTCGATACACTGAAAATCGTAAGGATTTGCGGGGTTTTTCAGCTGAAAGACCATGCGGGAAATCTCAATTGAAAATCCATGTGTCGCCGGTTCGATCCCGGCCCTGACCACTTTGGTCTGGCAGTGACTTTTGTCCTGGGTTGTCTGTCCTAGGTTGTCTGTCCTCGGTTGTCCTCGGTAAACAATACCTTGATGTGCGGTGATGCCGGCTCTCCATCGATCCGGAAGTGTCACTCCAGCGGCCCAACCAGATTGGTCACGTCTCTTTACGTGGCAGCAATCAGGCTCGCCTCGCCCCTTTCTACCTCGATTTTTACCTGCCTGCTACGATAGTTCGATAAACGGTTTGCCGCGAAGCGATGCGAGAGCAAGCTATCAGCGGAACGCTCACCTCCGCCGTTCGCTCAAAATTCATAGGCTAAAATTCGTTAGACGAACTATTTTCGGATGTTTAGGAAGACCATTCCATCCGAGTGGAGTCGATGCAAAATTACTCGTGGAGGACAACCAATGCAGGGACGCAAAGGATCTCGCCGGATCGAGAGACTGACCGATGCGATCGATGCATCGATCGAAAGCTCGGATCTCGCTCCGATCAATTCGGAAGAAGGAGAAATTACGCTCGAAGATCTCGGCAATGCCTATGCAGCTGTTTTGCAATGGAAGTCCGACGGCGGCCTCACCCCGAACCTGGCTCCAACCCAAGACCACACACTGGTCGACGCTCCGTCGGTCGATACTTCGGCCGAATCGGTACGGATTCATCCTCGAGATGGCGATGCGAATCCCCCCAGTGTCCTATTCGATCGTTCGAAGATAGCGATATCCGATCCGGACAGAGTTTCCGATGCGTTGGTTTCCGATCCTGCTTTCGACGAAACAATGTCGATGCCGGTTGAATCGGATGGCGTTTTGATCGATTTATGTTCGATTATCGAGGCCGTCCTCTTTGTCGGAATGCAGGATTCCCAGGCTATCAGCAAGCGTGCCTTGATCGATTTGCTTCGAGATTTCAATGAACTTGAACTGGATGAAGCGGTCCGTCAACTCAATGTCTCCTTTCGGGACCACGACTCGGCTCTAGAAATAGGAACCGACGGAGATGGTTACATCATGCGAATCACCGAGTCCATGATTCCTGTCTTGGAGTCGCTCCAAAGTCCCGTCCGAGAGGCGCAACTAAGTCAATCCGCAATCGATTGTTTGTCATTGATCGCGTATCAACCCGGAATCACCAAAAATGCCCTTGAGTCGCAATGGGGGCAAACGGCCGGGGCAATCCTGAATAACTTGATCAAGCGGGGATTGGTACGAACTTCGGAAACAACCGAAAAGGAAGGAGGGATCGCTGAAGCTTTCGAGCTAGACTTAACAGAACAGTCGGGCAGTCCATGGCCGGGCTACTTTACGACAGAGCGGTTCCTTGAGATATTGGGGTTGGATTCGTTGGACGATTTACCCCGTGGGGATGAACTGTGATACACGACGCGGTACGCGGTCAGATTCGCCAAGCCACGGTTGGCTCCTGGAGTGTCGTTTTCATGGCGATCCGCTTTTCACCGATCCACGTTCTACTCGGCTTTCTACTCGGCGGGTCGTCTCTTGTTCTAGCGCCCGTTCGGCTCTATGCCCAAGTGCAAGAGGATGCATTCCCGGCGTCGCTCGAAGCAAACCGTGTCACAGACCAACAGATTCGGGAATGGATTGCAAACCTCGGGCATGAGAGCTTTGCCGAACGAGAGACAGCCAGCCGCAAGATAAGTCGCCACCTGGAGCGATCCTTGCCACTGCTAATCGAAGCTGCCGAGTCCGATACATCGATGAAGTCCGAAGGGATCCTACAATTCCTGGGCTTCGTTGGTCGCAAGGCCATCACCCCCGAAGGGAAGCAAGCCTACGAGAGTTTGAACCGTATCGCCAGCGAGCGGACCAGTCACCGGGCAGTCGTCGCACAAAAAGTTTTGGAAAACATCTGTCTTGAAATGCGCGATCAGGCCGTCCTGGAACTCCGCCGTTTGAAGGCGACATGTGACAACCGCACCTTGTCGGTCCTGACCAAAAAGAAGGAAATCCGCAATGCATTGGTGATCGATCGGACCTTCCAAGGCACAGACGCAGATCTCGACTTGCTCAAGTGGTTGGTGGATGTCCAGTTTGTGAAACTGGAAGGGCCCAAGATCAACCGCGAGGTCCTTCGCTGCGTGGCACAGATGCCCAGGATCCATAGTCTGCAAATCATTGAAGCGGACTTGACCAGCAAAGATTTAGAATGCTTGATTGAGATCCCTGATTTGGAATTGCTAGAAATCTTGTATACCCCCATCGATGATGCTGGAATATCGATCCTGGAGCAAATCCCCATCTTCGGCGATCTGCAAATGTTCGGCACCAGCCTGTCCTCTCAAGGCGCCAAAGATTTGGTCGATCGCATGGATACCGCGAATGTCTTTGTCGGGCGCGGAGGTTTTTTGGGAATCACCTGCGAACCCAGTTCGCTCGTGATCCGAGAAGTCATCACCGATGGACCCGCATACCAGGCTGGAATTCGGTCCTTGGACAAGCTGCTGAAAATCGATAATGTGCCGATCAGCAACTTCGATGAGTTGCGAAGGGAATTGGCCAAGTCAGCTTCTGATGAATCCGTTCAGGTTGAGTTCGAGCGTCCGAAGTTGTACTTGCGACGGGGCGGTAATCCCGGGCGGGACCTAAGGCTCGAAAGTAACGGGGAGGACCAGGACGACGTAAACCGGGGCGAGATATTTCGCGTCCAGGTGATCCTGGGACGCCGACCTTCGGATATGTCTCCATGATGCATGCAACGCAATGAGCTTGGGCATTGCATCGTCCGCTGTCGCATGGTACCGCCAACACAGCAGGGATTTGCCATGGCGTCAAACACGCGATCCCTATCGCATCTGGGTTAGCGAGATCATGTTGCAACAAACACAAGTTGCAACGGTGATCCCGTATTATCTTCGGTTCCTCGATCGATTCCCGGACGTTCGAGGATTGGCAATCGCTCCGCTCGATGAAGTCTATCGCTATTGGTCCGGACTGGGATATTACCGCCGCGCGAAACAAATGCATGATGCGGCGAACAAAATTATCACCGTGCACGATGCACAGTTTCCCGAAGACTTCGAACTCATCTCCGATCTCCCGGGGATCGGACGCTATACCGCTAGCGCGATCGCTTCCTTCGCATTGGACCAGAATCGCCCCATCGTCGAAGCGAACACACAACGGCTATATGCCCGATTGATGGGACTGGACTCGCCCCTCCAAACATCCGCCAGCCAATTTCGACTATGGGAGTTTGCAGGAACGCTGATCCCCAAGACGGGTCCAGGCTCTGGGGAAATCAACCAAGCGCTGATGGATATTGGTTCTCAAATTTGTACTCCCCGCGATCCGAATTGCAGCCGATGCCCGCTGTCTGACTGGTGCGTGACAGCGCAGCAGGGTGCTCAGGCCCGCATCCCGGTCCCCAAACCGCGCAAGACCTATACGGACCTCACCGAAGCCGCACTCGTCATCGAAGACAACCGCGGTCGATGGCTCATGCGGCGTTGCCTACCCAACGAGCGGTGGGCTGGATTGTGGGATTTTCCAAGGTTCGATATTTCAAATTGCAAAACGCAATCCTCCGTAGAATCGCAACTTCAAGAATCATTTCGAGAAAGATTTCATCGCGATATCAAAATCGGCGAGCACTTCCATTCCCTCAAACATGCGGTCACTCGCTTCCGAATAACTCTGGATTGCTTTCGCGCGGTTATCGTTCCGTCCTCAAAGAGGATTACTTCGGAACACGTGAAGTGGTACACCTCGGAGGAGCTTACCGAATTAGCTCTTTGTTCTTCGGGGAAGCGCCTGACTCAATGGCTGGCACAACATCGAAGTCCTAGAACTCAACCGATTTTATTCCCTGGAAATGCATCGTGAATTGGCTTCGTCGCTGGCTGTATCTGGTCGGATTCATTCAATTGAGCGCCATCCTATCCGTGTTCATGCCAAAATCATGGATGGATGCTTGCAGTTCTGCCATGGGCGTGACGGCGCTCGAAGACACTCCGATTGCGGGCTATTTGGCCCGTCTATCTTCGGCGATGTATGTCGTGCATGGCATGCTGCTGGTGTGCTTGGCAGGGTTATTGCCCGAACAACTTCGCATGGTTCATGTCTTTTCCCGAACCACGTTTGGCTTAGCCATCATGATGCTTTGGATCGATGTCATCGAGGGTATGCCGACGCATTGGACCTGGTTCGAGTTCATCGCTTTGTTCGGAAACGCCACGATCATGGAGATACTAGCGCGCCGAGCGGCCTCTCGATCATGACCCATTCGCGCGTCGAAGTTGAGCATCGCGACGGATTCCTGTGCGCGGCGATGGCTGTGCTGTGGGATACCGAGCGAGTCATGGACGGAAAATCTCTGTTGGTTACAACTGGAAAGCCAAAATGAAAGCTGCTGTTTTTGATGCGTTTGGTGGTCCGATTTCCATTCGAGAGGTACCTTCCCTGGTCCCTCGACAGGGGGCAGCCCTAATCGATGTCCAAGCCTGCGGCATTTGCCGAAGCGACTGGCACGCTTGGATGGGGCATGACAGCGAAGTCCAATTACCGCATGTTCCCGGTCACGAATTGGCAGGGATCGTGTCTGCGGTCGGGGAAGGAACGCAGCGCTGGCGCGTGGGGGACCGAGTGACTGTCCCCTTCTGCTGCGGATGCGGAACGTGTCTCGAATGCCTGACAGCGAATTCACACATCTGCGATCATTACACGCAGCCAGGATTTACACACTGGGGAGGCTTTGCGGAACAAGTCGAAATACAGCATGCGGATTTCAATTTGGTCCGATTGCCCGAATCGATCGACTGGATCACGGCTGCCAGTCTCGGATGCAGATTCGTCACTTCGTTCCGAGGTCTCGTGATGCAAGCCCGGTTGCAGGCAGGCGAATGGCTGGCGGTACATGGTTGTGGCGGCGTCGGACTATCGGCCATCATGATCGCCAAGGCGATTGGGGCACAAATCATTGGGATAGATATTCAACCGAAGCGATTGCAATTAGCCACCACGCTGGGTGCCGATGAAGTCATCGATGGATCGCGGTGCGATGTGCCGAGTCGAATTCTTGAGATCACAGGGCGCGGAGCGAACGTATCGATCGATGCGTTGGGCGACCATCGCACATGCTGGAATTCGATCCAATGCTTGGCCAAACGAGGTCGGCACATTCAGATCGGACTGATGCTCGGCGATCATTCCAATCCACCTATCCCGATGGCCAGCGTGATTGCGAAGGAATTGGAAATCTATGGTAGCCATGGCATTCAGCCCTTCGAATACTCGAGGATTTTCGAAATGATTGCACGCGACAAACTGAATCCACAAGTTCTGGTGAGCGATACCGTCACACTCGAACAAGCGACAGAACTGCTTATGCGATTTGGCGAATTTCCAAATACGGGTATCAGTGTCATCGACTGTCGCAATTGACGAAGGAAACCATTTCTTCTGAGAAGCATGCCTATTCCGTATGGACGACTCCGTGCCCCGAGCGATTCGATACAATGATTCCCTGCCGATGCGATTCAAAGTCGATGCGACTCAAAACATCGCAATTCAGATAACCTGTTGCACAAGGTCCGACACAATGAAAAACGTCCTTATGAGTCTTCTGCTCGTTGTTCTCATGGTAGCAAGCCGCGCGCCTGCCTTCGGTGATGATCGTTTGTACGAATTGCGTGTCTATACCCCAGAACCGCACAGGCAATCCGATGTCCTAAAACTGATCGAAGGACCGGGGCAAAAGTTCGTGGCAAAACACAAAATCGAATTCGTGGGAGCCTGGATTCCGGAGGACGCATCCGACAACCGCGTGGTCACGTTGGTACGCCATCTCGATCGCAAGACGGGTGATGCGAATTGGATGGCATTTCAAGCTGACCCAGAATGGCAAGCAGCCCTTAAAGCCTCCGAAGTCAATGGCAAGAAGCCGGTCCAGTCGGTCGATCGCATCTTCTTGTCGGTCAATGACTATAGCCCCGAACTCAACGTCCAAACGGTAGGGAATCGAGTGTTCGAGTTGCGCACCTACATCGCGTCCCCTAAAAACCTTCCCGCCCTGAACGACCGATTCCGCAATCATACGCTCGGCTTGTTCAAGAAACATGGCATGACCAATGTGATCTATTGGTCGATCGCCGACGGTGAAAAAACGACTGCGAAGGCGCTTCTGAACAGCGTTTCACCCGTTGGAAAATCAGCCGCTGAAATTTCGGACGATTTGGAAGCCGTCGATAATTCGCTGGTCTATTTCATTACCCATGCTTCTCAGGATGCAGCCAAAGCGTCATTCGACACGTTTCGCCAAGATGACGCATGGAATAAAGTCCGAACGGACTCGGAGAAAGCAGCCGGCGGATCCCTTACGGCGGGCAATGGGGTAAAGAGTTGGTTCTTGAAGCCAGCTGCATTCTCCCCGTTGAAGTAATGCAATTGCTTGATACGCGTCGCTGGGCTTGGCACATCGTGCGGCATGGCCGGCCCAGCATTTTGAAGTTGCGCTATTCGAGTGTCTCGGAGTTTCAATCCGCGATTTTCCTGGTTTTTTCGTACTCGTACTCCGCGTTAGCAGTACTCGTACTCGTACTCGAAGATACCGCATCGAGCACGAGCACGAGTACCATTTCATTGAGTACGAGTACGAGAGAGGCCCAAAAAAACCTCTTACAGCCCTTGGACGCTGGTTCGAATACGACATAGGTTGCTATCGGCGGTAACAAACAGTGTCGAACCATCTTCGCCAAAGCAGCAATTGCTAGTCCGTTCACCGGTGTTGATCCGACCTAGCAATACGCCTTGGTTGTTGAACACATAGATGCCCCCGGGGCCACTGGCCCATAGGTTGCCTTGTGTATCGACCGACAATCCATCGGGCAGTCCAGGGCGTTTCCCGACTTCCTCTGTCGCATCGAAGAACAGTTTGCCACTTCCGAGTGTCCCATCCTCTTTGACCGGAAAGGCCGTCCAGGTGGCTTTTTTGGGGTCGCTCTGTGCAACGTACAGAGTCTTCTCGTCAGGAGAGAAGCCCAAGCCGTTGGGGCGAGCCAATTCTGTCGTCATTAACGTCACTTCACCGGTTTTCTTGGAAATGCGATAAACACCGAAATGATCGAGTTCACGTCGTGGATCCTTTTCCCGCATGGGGAGTCCGTAGGGAGGATCCGTGAAGTAGATATCGCCGTTGGACTTCAATACACCATCGTTCGGGCTGTTCAGTCGCTTGCCTCCATACTGATCGGCCAGTGTCCGTTTGCCTCCATTGGGTGTCAGCACACTGACTCGTCGATCCCCATGCTCACACATGACCAAATTGCCGTCGATGTCTTTGAGCAATCCGTTGGCTCCCGGCTCAAGCCCGTAATAGGTAATTCCCGTATAGCCTGAGGGCTGCATAAACAGGGATATACCGTGGGGTTTGGACCAAGAGAAAATCGAATTCCGCGGAATGTCGGTGAACAGCAAATATCCCGTTTCAGCATCCCCCATCCACAGGGGTCCTTCGGTCCACGTGAATCCATCCGCCAGAACCTCTAGCTTGGAATCGGCTGGAAGCAATTTATCGAATTCTGGTTTGAATCGCTCGATCGTCCCAAGAACGCGTGGAGGCTGCGGAATCGGGGCTTGAGAAAACGACAGGTTCGTCATGATGATCACAAGCAGTAGCGAGAGGAATGGAACAACGGTGCGCATACGGTTTCATCCTAAGAGGAGGGAGAAAGGAAAAGCGATAGACGATCGGTGAAAGTCTGGCTTGGTTGTTATGCCGATAGCTGTAGTGTAAGTTCCCTTCAGACTCGAATGGTTGCTTTGCAAGAATTTTTGAGGCGGACGATACGAGCCGGCGACTGTGTTCGCGAAACTTCCACTGTTTCAACGCTCCGATCCTGGGTTTGATGGGATAGGATGCAATCCAGCTAGGTTCATGGGATGGAGCGGATAGTGAAAAACGCCCAGGGTTTGGGAAAATCAATTGACTCTATTAACCCGATCAGCCCAAGATCACGATGGCGAGAACCGCGCTATGGTCGTTCTCGTGCACGGCATAGCGACGCCCCGCTGGGTCCTGAAGAGGATGGCAGCGCGTTTGGAACTCTTTGGTTTCCGTGCGGTACCATGGTTCTATCCCTCCCTTTTCAGGGGGATCGAACATCACGCAGAGGGGTTGCGTAGGTTCATCGTCAAGACATTTCATGAATCGGGTCCCATTCATGTGGTCGCCCACAGCATGGGTTGCATCGCTTCGATGTGCTCCATTGCCGAATTGCCGCATGAGGCCGTCGGACGCATTGTCTGGATCGCACCGCCGATAAGAGGCTCACCGATCGCGCGGTTCTTGGCGCCTTGGTTAGGGCGACTTTGTCCCCCGATTTCTCAACTATCTTCATCGGAGGGGAGCTGGGTGAATCGTTTGGATTTGAAAATTAAACAAGAGGTTGGAATCATTTCAGGCTCCCTGGACGGGCTAGTCCCACTCCCTTACACCGTTTATGACGGAAAGGAAATTCGCTTATCTCTATTCGCTTCGCACAACTCGCTGCTATTCTCAGATCGCGTCACTGCAGAGATAGCCTCTTTCTTGTCGACGGGCGCGTTTCAAAAAGGGAGCTAGGGGATATGATTCAACCAGAAGCTAATCTCGCGACAAATCGGTTCGGGATCGTTCGACGGGCACACTCTCCTCTGGGCACGGAACATAGAATTGGATCATGACGTGAATGCTCCTTCGACGAGCCTCAAGTTCTCGGAAACCAGCAATCTCTTGCGATACTGGCGGTTGTGCGTTGCTGTCTCATGCGCAGTGTTTATTGGATCGCTCGGATTGATGTATTTGGGCAAATTGAGGAGGGCCATTCTTTGGTATGCAGCTCACCTGGTTTGGCATTGCTTGTACATCGCATGGATCGCTTCAGGAATACCGAATCGCTGGGTAATGTGCTCGTTACTTTTTGCATTTCCCATGCTTTGGACAGCACGTATTGCAGATACTTATCGGGTCGCCCGTCGAAGCCAAATCAGTCGACAGCAGTGGTATCAACGATGGTATTTTTACATCCTCACCCTCCTTCTCGGCTGGATTGGGTTGAGCTTGATCGTTCAGATCAACAACGCCTATTTTTCGGAAGTCTTTTTGGTTCCGATGCGGGCGATGGCGACCACGATATTGCCTCAAGATCGCATTATCGTTTCGAAATTCAACCCCGATCCGAAAGCACTTAAGATTGGTGACATCGTTGTCTACCGTGCGACTGCCGATGCAAAAGCATCTCTTTTCGTGATGCGTGTGGTCGGCCTGGAAGGCGATCACATGCGCATGGAACAAGGGCAACTTTTCCGCAATGAAGTTCCGGTGGATGAACGGTCTTATAGATACCTCTCAGGGAAGTCCAGCAACCCGAAACAAGACAACTTTGACGATCTTGTGATACCTAACCATCACTATTTTGTGTTAGGAGATCATCGCAACCTTGCGATAGATAGTCGTCTGCATGGTCCGATCCCCTTTGACCGTCACTACGGCAAAGCAGAATACGTCCTTTGGTCCCTCTTCAAGCGCATGAGCGATGAGCCAACGGATACGCGGGTGCAAACCGGCCCCCTGCGTTGGGATCGGATTGGCTTGCCCTTGAAATAGCAAACCGGAGAAGGGGGATTTCCCCAGCATTTTTACCTATGGGCGACGCAAGAAGTGCTGGAGTCCGACTCTTTCTGCGTTGCAAAATCCAATCAATGGCTATCCACCTCGATTCAGAAGTGAATAATAACAAACCACGGGGGTCGCTCGGATCGCGGCAGGTGCCATGTGATGCACCCGCACGATCGGGCTCGCGAACAGATTGAGAGATGGGATGAAGTTGCCGAAGTTGCGAGGGGATTTCTGGGCGATTGTGCCTCAGGAGATAGGCATTGTACGACTGGAGTTTCGGTACAAGCGCGGCCGCTTGTACATGAACGTCTGGGAGGACAACCTGCTCAAAGAAGCCGATTGGGGACCGACCCCATGTTTCCGTCTCGTCGATCCGACTGCCAAGCGGGGGGTGCGCAGTTACTTCGCCAGTTGGGAAGCTGAGGATTGCATGATCCACTGCTTGATTCAATTGCAAGGGGACGAGATGCAGGTCCAATGGATCGGTCTCTTTCCCGACGGCAAAGGCTATCGCGAATTGGGATACTTCACCAAAGATGCATCCCGTATCCCGAATAGCAACGCTCGCGATCCGATCGCGAAATTCAAGAATATGTGGGATGGTAGCGAGCCGGGGTGGAAACTTTGCACGAGCGAAGCGCCCACGTTTGTAGTGGAACTCCAATTCGAAAATGAAGATGGAGCGACAGCCGAACAAGTTGAGGCCGTCAGCGAATGGATTCATCGAATCGACGGGGACACCGATGACGCAATGGTTGAGAAGTTGCGAGGCTGCACGGGAATTCCGGTCCCCAACGTGTTGAGCAGCGAACAGCTCGAATCGCTTCGGCAACTGACTGTAGACAATAACATCGGTATGACGGTGCAAGAAATCCCATCCGGACACTTGTCTCCCATGAATCCAGAGGGAAGAGAGATGGTGGGGTTGTGGCTGCTGGCACCTGATATCGTCGAAAAGCTAACGCGTAAAATGTTGGAAGAAGGCATCCCGGTTGTTGAGCGAGTGCCCCAATAAGACTGCGAGTCCAAGGGGAGTTCGCAAGAAGGACCTCGATGCGGTTTTCGGAACCCCAATCCCTGTTTTCACTTGCACGTTCGTACTCGTACTCAATGAAATGGTACTCGTACTCGATGTTGTTTCTGCGAGTACGAGTACCGCTAACGCTGAGTACGAGTACGAGAGGAGCTAAAATAGCATAAATTCAAAGGGCGCTAGCCGAGTTCTCTCACCGTGCAAAAATCGGCTAGCGCCTCAGGCTCATGAAAACGCAAATCGACTTTTGTTGGACTTGGCCATTGTCGCGCAGAAGCGGATGATGACGTAGCACACACGTTCGGGCATATCGCGTTCGGTCATTCATCTTTCTCCCGCTTTCGACGAAACCTCGTTCATGACGACCCTATCGCCAGGAAATGAACTCAAGGCGTGCCATTGCTGCGGTCTTATCCAGATTTTGGACCGCATCGAGGGAGTGACCGAATATGCCTGCCCCCGTTGTCGCACATCGGTTGATTTGGGACCTCGACGAGGGAAGAGTTCAGAACGCACGATTGCCGCTGCGTTAGGTGCTTTGGTCTTATTCCCGGCGGCTATTTCACTTCCCATTCTCGAAATCGAAAAGCTCGGTCATCGTTACACCAGCAGCATTCTCGGCGGTGTTGCCGACCTATTCTCTTCTGGGAGTTGGTTCATCGGCAGCGTAATCCTCCTCTTTTCGATCGTGCTACCCGTGATCAAGTTGGTGACATTACTTGAGCTTTGTTGGTTCCGATGGCTCGAACACCATCATCGTGCTTGGGCCTACCGCATGATCGAATTCTCGGGGCGCTGGAGCATGATGGACGTAATGCTGTTAGCCTTTCTGGTGATGCTCGTGAAACTTTCAGGATTGGTCGAATTCCATGTCGGCTCGGCGGCCATCGCGTTCGCTTTGTGCGTCGGCATGAGCATGATCGCTTCGTTAAGCTTCGATCCTCATTCCATTTGGAATGAGGGGGAGCAATCGTTGGATGCATCGGCCTAGCGGCCCACTTTCGAAAAACCAATGGCTTGAACTAGACTGCACATGGGTCTCTTTTCGGCTCAATCCCGATTTTCTAGCATTGCTACCCGTGGCTTTTCCCTACTTTTCGGAGCAAAATAGGGGCGGCAGGGCGAAGGGATTCGAACGCGTTTTTCGTCGCCATCAAGCAATGGCAAACGCTTTCAATGATCTTCACAATTTCCCGGATCAGGCGTCCTTACTTTAGTGAGGCCGTATGTTCCTGATCAGACAGTCTCACAACGTTTCTACCCACAGTGGATCAAAAGTACGATGAAGAGGTTTAATTCCAATTTCTATCTGGCGCTCCTTCTCCCGCTAAGTTCGTTGGTTAGCGCGGCGGACCCAACCTTGGTGGATGTGCTTCAATCTTGTCCAAAGACGGCGAATGCTGTTCTCCATGGAAACTTTGATGCCATTCGCAAATTGGCCAACGGCACTCCCCTCGAAGCGGATCTCCCCAGCGGCGTGACAGGTGCGCACATCGCTGCGGAAATCAATTTGTCCACACTCCAGCCCGAGTGGGAAATCGGGTACGCGACCGTTCCAAAAATGCCCACCGCCGAAGCGATCGCCCAGCGAACATCAGGTTACGTGGACTCCATCGGTGGCCGTCAGGTCATTTGGACGCCGAATCAAATGTACTTGATCCCATTGCAAAACACGGTCCTCTCGATCGTACGACCGGCGGATCGCAAGTTTGTTAGTCAATGGTTGAAGCGCGATCGAGCCAATGTTGTCAGCGATTATTTGAAGCGGGCTGCTTCGGGACCGCTCGAAAATCTATCGACGATGATCGCGTTTGACTTGGAGGATATCGTATCCGCAGAAGTCCTTGCTCAAGCCCTGGCTCAGTTCAAATCCGTAGAGGGTCGCGACGTGGATAAAATCGCCAAAGCTTTGGCGAGCATCCAAGGAGTCACCCTTTCGGTTCCGAAGGGCAGCTTGCAGAATGCATCGATCTCCGTCGAGTTTCGCGAAGGCTCGCGCGACTTTGCAGCCGTTGCAAAGTCATTCTTCTTGGAGGCGTTAGCGCGTCGCGGAGCCAGCATTCCTGAATTGGCATCTTGGAACCAAACGAACGCTCCCGATCTGAAAACACTCACCTTCACCGGAGGTTTTTCAGCACAAGCCCTCGATGATGTACTCGGCATCTTTACCGTTCACCAACACGGAGGTGGGATGGAACCAAAAACGGCTCCAAACACGACCACAGCGTCGAGTGAACCAAGCCCCAGCTTGATCGCGGAAAACACACGGGACTACTTCAAGAAGGTCATTGTCCAAGTCCATCGCGTACGGGATTACTCCGCCAGCAATACCGGCGAGCGTGCCCAATGGAACGGCAACACGGCCAATCGAATCGATCAATTGCCAACACTCAATATCGATCCAGATATGGTGAACTTTGGTGCCGAAGTCGCCAAGGCCCTCCGAACCAACATGGTTTCTATGCAGATGACCAACATCTCCACCGGTGCGGCGGCCGTTGCCAACGATGCAGGAACCCAAGGCTTTTCGACCGCAACCGCTGGCGGACGCTATGCAGGTGGTGTATCCAGTGCTCTCTCGAATTACGGTTACGGAGGTGGTGGAGGATTTGTCGATCCAAACTCACCCGTGAAGTACTTTCAATTGGGGCAAGCCCAAGGGAACTCGGCGTTCAAGCAGATGATCGCTCAACTCGAACAAGCCCTTTCGGATATGCGACGCACGATGACCGACCGCTACAAGATTCAGTTCTAAGCGAGGCTGTCGACGCAGATCGCAGTATTGCCGCTCCGATCCTACAAACAACGAACCCTTTGGAGGCTTTAACAGCACGTCTCCAAAGGGTTTTGTTTTGGGCTGCAAGACCTTCCGTTACTTTGATCCGGATAGATGCTTCTCCAGCAGTTCGATCCGATGCTTGAGCGCTTCGACATCTTCGGTTCCGGCGACGCCCATCCGTTCGAATGCGGCTTGGATCCGTTCGTCAATCAATTGCGTGATCGCGCCACTGGTCGATTCTGCGGCTCTCCGCAATTCATTCTTCGCCAATCCCACTTGAACGAACGCATGATCGATCTGCGAATCGATTTGTTGCCCCAGCTCTTTGCGAGCCGTTTCACTTCGTCGAGTGATCTCCTCTCGAAATTCTTTGGCTTGTTGATCCGTGAGTGGAAGATGCTTTGCGAGCTCTTGCACGACCTCGGTAATCTTTTCCTGAGTCAGACTGGCCGCACCGATACCCGTAAAAATACTCTGCTTGATGGCTTCTAACATAAACAAACCCGTTTCCTTGAATATGGATAGAGAAACGGCTTCTCGGTCGCGGGCTGCGACCGAGAAGCCGTGAATAGGCTAGCAACGGGACAACGCTTAATTGCTCCCGGCTGGATTAGGATTGTTGAGTCGTACCAACAGCACGGGCGAAGAATCCTCGGTTCCTCGATGCAACAACGATGGGGCTTCATCCTGCGTCAAGTTATAGAGCCCGGTCTCAAGGTTGACTTCTGGGTTCTTTCCATCCGCAAAACCAACGACGGCGCGTTGACTCTTCAAGTCAACAGTTCCCTTAAGGGGGCGTGAGACTTGAGTCGATTCGTTGTAATACGTTCCGGCCAGTACTCCCGATTTGCTGACGGCTAGTTCCAACATCGTGGTGGAGTCGCTAGAGCTTTCATCGGTGAATGCAAATACGCCTAATGGCATCCATTCCTCGGTGGCGGCTTGAGCTGGGGCAGGAGCGGCAGCGACTTGTTGTGCTGCTTGCTGGGCATACTCGACGGGTGACCCTGCGGTTTGTCCATTCACGTACACCGTGTTTTGTTCGTAATAGACATTACCACCCGTGCCATAGCCGTAGTATGTCGGCTGAGACGATGCGAGAGAAGCTCCCAGAAAACCACCGACTGCAGCAAAGGTAGGTGCTACCCAAGCATTATTTACGGTGGCTGCTGGCCAGTTGGCGGTGTATGGATACCCGCCGACAACTCCCCGACGATAAGCCCCTGTTGCATAGGAATCGTAGTAGCGTGTTCCCGAGTTCAATCGTACTGCATCCCCCGTGACATGGCGGTTGTCGACCCAGGCTTGTCGATTGTCGTTGTAATTCACGTTGTTGACTTTGTTGACATTGACTGACCCGATGTTGACGTCGCGACTAGCATCGACACGGTTGTTAACCTCTCGATTTCCACCCGTTACATTGTTCCCAGCTACAACATTGTTGGTTCGGTTACCTACTTCGGTTCGGTTCCCAATGTCATTGCGGTTGCCGATGTCGGTCCGATTGCCGACATTGTTTTCGGGACCTCGATTCCCCAGCCCATTGCGATTGGGAAGGGCATTCCCCTCGCCCGGCCGAGCGTTGTTTGCCAGGCCACCAGCGCCAGGTCGTCGATCTCCGCCACCGAGAAAGTCATTCAGTTGCGATGAGGAAGGACCTGCTCCGGGTCGCGGGCGATCCGCACCTGGACGATCGTTACCTGCAACAGCCGAACCACTTCCCAAACCACCTGGGCCGGGACGTCCCGCGAGTCCGCCGGGAGCATTTCCTCCGGGTCGATTCGCGAACCCACCTGGGCCTGCTGACGCTGCGCCCAATCCCCCTGGACTCGGGACGCCACCCGGTCGTTGGAAGCCAGCGCCAGGTGCACCTGCTGTGGCTCCCCCTGGCCGCTGGAAACCTGCGCCGGGAGTGCCTCCAAGTCCACTGGGCCGACTGCCGGCTCCTGGACTGCGATCTGCTCCACCCAGTCCACCGGCGCCACCCAGGCCACCAGGACCACGATTGGATTCACCTGCAGGATTGGGGCGGTTTGCAATTCCTCCCGCGCCTGGCCCGGCACCTGGACCTCGTCCAGCTCCACCTAGCCCACCCGCTGCTCCTCCCGGTCCATTGGGTCTCGGAGATGGACGTGACATGGATGGACCACCGCCACCACCTCGCGCTCCTTCGCCCCCTCGATTCCCCGCAGATCGTTCGCCACCCCCTCGGCCTCCTCGTTGGGCAAAGGTTGGTTCGGCGAATGCAAAGGTGAACATGCCAAACGCTGCAACGCTCACCATCCAGTACTGAAGTTTTCGTTTCATCAGATTATTCTTTCGTGTGCTAAGGATTAATTGCCAGACTCTGTGACTTCGTTAGCCACACGTTGAAAAACGATCTCTTCGGAATCGGGTTGGAGCTCGCCATCGATCTCGCGATGGGTTGATTTCCAAGTGAATGTGTTTTCATCCAAGTAGTCCAAATAGTTGATCGACGCACCTCGGCCACCATCATGGAGTGTGTACTTCGCTCGCAGCGTGTACTTGTCTCCCAATTGGCTCCATACATCTTCCCCGAATCCGCCGCTGGCATCGAAGGTCCAGGAACGAAGGGCCGATTGCGCTGGATCCCACGCCACGATTTGCATACCCGAGAAAATGCTTTCAGGATCGGCTTTATCCACAACCTTAAACGCTCGAACCAAGAATGCGTTGTTCTTGGCATACTTGATCGAAAACTCGGAGGCGTGTGTTGGGGAATCTGCCAACCAATCACCAACCATCCAGTCCAACGTATGGAGTGGCGACTCGACTGGGGCATCGTCCGTTGCGGTCGCTGTCTCAGTGGTGATGGTGACCCCCGGATCCTGTCCCGAAAGTGCAGTGACAGCCAAGCCACCCGCAAGCCCAATCGCTAGCAGGAGACCGTGGCTCAAGAGCTTAATTTTCATGATATGTATTCGCCTTGAATAGAGAGGAAATTTGGTTTGCAACCGACCCCGTTCATGGTACACCAGTTCCTGGATAGTTGCTCATAAGGAAGTGCGTGAAATCCGTAATTCCGACCACCTGGGAGAAGGATGATTTGCATTGCTTCGAGGGTGAGACGGAGCCCATTACGCCAATAAGGTTTGATCTCAGCACCGAAAGACGCTTTGAGGATTATTGGGGCAGGCGTCTAGCCTGAGCGGCTGGCTTGTTGACAGAGTGGATTATTGACAGACGGGAAGTCTACCCCACGGATGCAGAATGCTTTAGATAGATAAACCCTGCGCTGTAAAGAATGGCTTGTCCAGAGATCCCAACGCGGTCTTTGCGCAACTCGCATCGCAAGACACCACCGCGCTGCGATACCTGACGTGCCTCCATTCGCGACTTGCCAAGCCTCGATGCCCAATACGGGATCAATGTGCTATGGGCAGAACCTGTCACCGGATCCTCGGGGACACCTACTTTCGGAGCGAAGAATCGAGACACAAAGTCCACTCCATCGCGACCAGGGGCCGTCACGATCACCCCCAATGCATCGAGTTGCATTAGCAATTCCATCTTGGGCTCCATCCGTTCAATGACTTCAGGATCGTTGAACACAGCCAAGAGGTCGCGCGACTTGCCAACCTCATCCGGAGTCACCCCTAACGCGTCGATCAAACCCTGCGGGATCTCGCAGGATGCGGGTGGCCGGGAGGGGAAATCAAGTGTCAGCCAATCGCCTGCTCGCGATACCTTGAGCAACCCCGATCGCGACTGAAATGCAATTTCATCTCCTTGATGATGGAGATGTTCAAAGAGTACATAAGCCGGAGCAAGGGTCGCATGTCCGCATAAATCCATCTCGACCCAGGGCGTAAACCATCGAATGTCAAATTGCCCATCGCGCTGCACGATGTATGCAGTCTCAGCGAGCGCGTTTTCTGCCGCGATGGACTGAAGCACATCGTCGGGCAACCAATCCGGCAGAAAGCAAACACCTGCCGGGTTCCCCCGAAAGAGCCGATCCGTAAAGGTATCGACGTGATAGAAAGGGATTCCCATCCTCAACACCTTGATGCGAGACTAACCCGCAGTCCATCTTTGCGACGACGATTGATTTGATTGGTTGGACGAGATCGACAGGACACCCGTAGTAGCCTACGAGTTCACCCTCGGAGTTGGCTATTCTCGAAAGTTCCTTGGAAGGCATGTGTCGTCGTGCAAGCAGCGTTACTGACGCGAGAGCCGCGATGTCAACTTCGCAAGAAAGTTAACAGGTTTCCAAGGCTCGTACAGCGATCAATCTTTGATGCCTTCGACGAGTTGCTCTAGGCGAACGAGTTCTTCGTTGAGATCTCGAGAAAATTCCGATAGATCCTCGCCTCGAACTAAGGTTTCCGCCGCGCGAAGTTTTCCATCTCGTCCGCCATGACGCAGCCTACCCACGAGGATCTTTTCCAACTGACCCAAATACGATTCTTGTTGTTTGCGTTGTTCGAATGTAACCGGCATTGCAATCGAGCTCCCAGCTAGATGACTAAAAAAATGCTGCGTCTTTGACGCCAAGCAAAGGTAGGTCAGAAATCTTCAACGGGAGTAAAATCCGTCCGATTCATGGCTTTAGAAGAATTTTTTTGGTGGCACATTCGACATAGCTTGCACAAACGGTCTGCCGTCTCGGCTATATGTCCAAGAAGAGCGAAGATACAATCAAGTTCGGGATTCAGCCGGTGTGCGAGTCCATCGCCTTGTTTTCGTTTCCAAGTCTCAGCATCATTCCAGAAAACCACTCGATGATTCCGTCGAAGCCACCGAAATTCAGACCAACCTTGCTTTCGTCCCAGGGCACCATTCCTGGTTCTTTTTTTGGCTCGTTGGCGATCTGCGTCCTATCGATGATGCCGACTTTCGGGGATGAACTTCTCATCCATCATCCAACCAGGGTCGCCAGCACGATCGCAAGTACCATCACCGACGAACAAGCTGCCGCATTGGCCAAACTGGCACTCGATGGCCTGCACCGCGAATACCCGAACAAACCCTCGAATGTCTTGATGGGGGATCAGGATGTGAAAAGTCCTATGCAGTTGCACCCAGCCTTTTACGGGTGTTTCGATTGGCATAGCAGTGTTCATGGCCACTGGATGTTAGTGCGGCTCTTGAAAACGAATCCACAGCACGCTCTCGCTGTTGAATCTCGGGCTGCTCTGATGAAAAGCCTCTCGAAGGAAAACATTGCCGCCGAAACTGCCTACTTTCTAGGAAAGGAGAATCGGTCGTTTGAACGGATGTATGGATGGGCATGGTTGCTGCAACTTGTCCATGAATTGCATGGATGGGACGACGCCGATGGCAAAACATGGCGTGCCAACCTCGATCCTCTTGAAGACAGGATCGTCGAACTCACCTTGGGTTATTTGCCACGCCTAAGCAAACCTATCCGAACAGGAGTCCATCCGGATACAGCGTTTGCCCTGGCTCTGACGCTGGATTATGCCCGAGCCGTTCATCACGCAGAATTAGAAACGCAGATCATGCAGCGGGCCAAGGATTACTATGCGAAGGATATCGATTACGCTTCCGCTTATGAACCTTCCGGCGAAGACTTCTTTTCAGCAAGTCTCAATGAAGCCAATCTCATGCGGCGCATCATGGACCGCGATGGTTTCCAGGATTGGTTTTCTAAGTTTCTCGTTTTTAATACTCCTAACTCCCATGAGGGCTTGCTAACCCCCGTAGAAGTCTCGGACGTCACGGACGGTAAACTGGTCCATCTTGCCGGGCTCAATCTCTCGCGGTCATGGTGCCTTCACGGCATCGCATCCGCTTTGCCAGAAGATTCCTCCTTAACGTCAAAACTATTGGAATCGGCAGCGGCTCACGAAACGGCCGGTCTCAAGTATGTTTTCAGCGGTCACTACGAAGGGGAACACTGGCTCGGTACGTTTGCTGTCTACACCATGACACGCGTCGGCACTCCATGAGCAATTCGCTGCCAACCGACCCGGCGTCCGCACGGGACCTGTTGATTCTGGTCCCGAACGATTTGCCTTGGAACATGGATGCCGACACGATTGCCGCGGCTATTGCGCAAATCCGCACTCGACTGGATGCCGAGTGTAAATACGTACGCTTGGATGTTGCCATCGAGGACCAGCTACGAGCATTCTTTCGCACGTTGTCCGAAAGACACATCGCCCGGGTCGTCATCGTCCCCGTGGGATTGAGCGCGATTCGATTAGACCTCGTTCGCTCTGCGTGGTGGTTCAGCGCGTTGCCAACGTCGATCCCGTGCTTTGTGGCTGAGCCACTATCGCATCAAGATCTCGGGCAATGGATCGCGGACGCCTTATTTCCCCTGGGGATAAGAGAATGCATCGAAGCGCACGGAGCCAAAGTCGTATTGTCTTTGGAAGAGGACGCACCGACTGCACGTGTCGAAGCCGCGGTCTTGACTGCGTTCTGGGCTTCAAGGCGTTCACCCCACTCCGTTAGCGTAGCGATTGGCCGCGATCGCGATCCAAACTCAGCCGAGGAAAGAGTCCTTGCAGATATCCCGTGGCGTTCCGTCATCGGGCAGGACGGAAGTACGGCCAACCCTTCACTCTCCAGCATCCGAAACGAGGAGGGGGTGTTCCCATGGTCGTGGCTCCGCGCCTCCAGCCTTTCCACATGGGCGATCCAGCGTTACCTCACCGCGCTGAGGTCCCGTCCAATTCCGTGGTTTGAATCGAGTGACCCCTTCGAGGAGAGTTTGATCGCTCAGCAGTGGATGGAGTTGAATCGATTGACACTCGCCCTCGATGAAGATTTGCCCTCCGAGTATTCAGGGAATCTAGATGCTGTCTCACCGCGTTCGATGGGGAGTGCAAAAATGCGCTACGACGCAAGCGGTTTAATCCCGTGGGATAAGATTTGGACTTCGTTTTGCGATCTGGCCATGGCGGGTGGTCCGCCCCATCGAGGAAAACTGCTCGAACCGATTTCGCTAGAAAGCATCGAAGCGGACCGGATTCACTACGAAGCCGTCGTTTGCGAATTGAGGCGTGGGGTCACATTGGCCAGCGGACTGGCGACAACCGACAGTCCGTACGCGGGGTGGGTCGCAGTGATTTGCGATGATGAGCGCATGGCGGCTTGGATGATGCGAGCGATCCTGGTGGAGAACGTGATTGTCCGGCGCGAAGCCAACATTCTTTACATGCCGGCCGGACCTGCGTTTCGGGTTGAGAAGGAAATCAAAAACGTCATCACTTCCATCGCAAAAACCGTTCACTATTGGCGAGCCCATTTGCGAAGCCGTCAACCACCAAAGCCGCTGTAGCGCACCAGCCCGCGCCGATAAATCCATCCCGAAGCGAAATAGAATAAGGTGGTCCACACCACGAGCATCCCCATATCAAACGCCAACTCCGCACCGCGGACCTTGCCCAGAAAAACGGCAGCGGGAAAGTACGCTAGGTATTTGATAGGCAAGTAGCCAACAATCGTGCGAAAGGGTTGGGGCAAAAGATCGAGAGGAAACATGTGTCCTGACAGAAAGAATTGGACGAGCATGTAAACAAATAGGAGCGAAGAGACTTCGAGCATCCAGAACCCGACCAGTCCCAAGCACGCTTCCAAGTAGAAACCAAGGCAAAAGCTCAACAGCAATGAAATAGCAAAGCAAGCGAGCGTTGTCGCATCGGGCCAACCCTCTGTAAAGAAATCGCGACAGAGATAAAAGACGAGGACGAAAGGGAAAAAAGCAACGACGAAATACGCGATCTTATGCGCCACGCGGGACCAAAAAAGGAACGACAAGAGGTCGATGGGTTGCACGAGATAGCGTTTGATTTCGCCGTCACGAATCTTGAGGGCGATGCTGGAGGAGAGCCCTGGCATGCTGGAAAATGCGCGTCCAACCATGGTTAGCAAATAGTAAGCCACCATGTCTTGAAACGAGTACCCTGACAGCGTTGCAGCCTCGGGGTTCTCCGGAGAGAGCGATTGAAAGATCGCCCACCACAGAAAGATTTGTGTGATGATCGGAAGAAATCGCAACAACGTGCCCAACGCGAAGTCACCTCGATAGGCCAACCTTTCGGCCAATGAGGTCTTGGTGATCATCCACCGAGTATTCCATGCGTGCAAAAGTTCTTTGATCATTGCACGCTAGGACTTGTCGCTGGAGACAGAATGAAACAGATGCGCGAGAACTTCTTCCAACGGAGGGTCCTCGACCGCCACATCATCAATGGTCCTGGTATTTAGGATTTCAGCCAGAACGCGTGAAACTTGGACGCGTGGGCATCGCAGGCTGATGCGAGGACCTTCTACTTTGATCACTTCACCGTAACGGTCCAAGCCATCGGCGACCTCCCCTTCTCCCAAGAGCAGGTGGATGACTTTGGAACTTGAGAAACCATCCACGATGCCAGTGAGAGAACCGTCGTATTGAATGATTCCTTGTGCGATCACGACGACGCGCTGGCAGAGGGCCGACACGTCCTTCATGTAGTGGCTAGTGAGGAGGATCGTGATCTTTCGTTCTTCCTGGTAATGCTTGAGGAAGTGCTGAATGTTTCTCTGGGCGATGACATCCAATCCGATCGTCGGCTCATCCAAAAACAGGACTTCCGGTGAATGCAATAGAGCAGCGATAAGCTCCATTTTCATCCGTTCGCCGAGGGAGAGCTCGCGCACAGGTCTTCCCAACAGCGATCGCACGTCCAATAACGACGTCAATTCATCGAGTGTTCGGCGAAAGGCATCTTCTTCGATACCATAGATCTGCTGATGCAGTCGGAAGGATTCCTGGGCGGGGAGATCCCACCATAGCTGATTCTTTTGTCCCATCACGAGCGCGAAACGACGCCGATATTCTAAATCCCTCTTCCAGGGGACAAATCCCATCACTTGGACCGTTCCGCTGCTGGGGTAAATCACTCCCGAGAGGAGTTTTAGCGTGGTGGTTTTGCCAGCCCCGTTGGGACCGAGAAACGCAACAAATTCGCCCGGTTCGACCCGAAGCGAAATCCCGCGAACAGCGTCGACGGACTTGTACTCCCGATGAAACAGACCACGCACAGCTTCGCGCAGCCCTTCTTTCTTCTGGTAGACACGATACGATTTGATGAGCTGGTCAATCTCGATAATAGACATGGGGCGAGATTATATAGATTCCATTGAGGAATAGTTCCCCCATCAAAAAGTTAGGACGGGCCCTGGAACAAAACCTAGCCTTCCCTGAGTTCTCGCAACGAACGACATTCCCAGGTGACACAGAACAGACATGACGGAAGTGAAACGCAAAGCGGTAGTCCTGTTGAGTGGCGGCTTGGATTCCACAACCTGCCTCGCGATTTGCCAAGCAGAAGGCTTTGAAACCTATGCAATTAGCTTTCGTTACGGTCAGCGGCATGCAGTCGAGCTGGAGCGGGCCACGGAGATCGCCCAGTCGGCGAACGTGGCTCGGCATACGATCATATCGTTGGACCTTGGCGGAATGGGTGGCAGCGCATTGACCGATCGTAAACTCGCGGTCCCCAAACACGACACGGTCGAAGAACTGGGCCAGGAAATCCCTCTCACGTATGTCCCCGCCCGCAACACAGTGTTTCTCTCGCACGCATTGGCATGGGCAGAAGTCCTGGGTGCAAACGATATCTATGTTGGCGTCAATGCCCTCGACTACAGCGGTTACCCCGACTGCCGTCCCGAGTACATTCGCGCCTTTGAGGTTATGGCAAACCTCGCTACCAAATCGGCCGTAGGAGGAAATCGATTGGTCGTCCACACGCCCCTTATCCTTTGGAGCAAAGCGGAGATCATTCGCAAGGGGCTGGAATTGGGTGTGGATTATTCGAGGACCGTTTCTTGCTATGACCCAGATGAGCAAGGCCGCCCCTGTTTGCACTGCGATTCTTGCTTGTTAAGACAACGCGGGTTCCAACAAAACGGGCTCGCCGACCCAGCCGCATCCGTCAGCCTCTAGGGAAAACGCTCCTATCGCTACGCTAGCACTCGACCGAAAATCCGAACCGCGGAAACTTCCCAACGCTGAGTTTTGATAAGATTTTCTGGGAAGCTGCGCCCCGTTCGCCAAGGAAACACAGCCTACTTCCGAAGTGAATTGGTACAATCCGTTCCATCGACGGACCGAAGGATGATCCTTACCCCCGATCGATCCAGGCCCATTCCAACGACTTGGTTCCAAGGACCTTGAATTCTCATGACCGATAAAAACGCAGACATCACCAATCCGCAATCGGAGTTTCAGCCCCGATCCAACGCTCCGGTAGAACCCGAAACAAAACTATGGGAAGGAGGCTTTTCGCCGAAAGCCATGTACGGAACATGGCTACTGTCCTCCCTCGTAACGGCTGGCATCCTTGCGGCACTTATCATTTTTTCGATCTCGAAAGCTCTCGAAGGCCAAGAGTTCATCGCATGGGCGGTCGGCATTGGAATCATTGCTCTCTGGTGGATGATTTGCATCGCGATTTTCTTGTATTACCGAATGACGGTGTATTACGAATTGACGACACAGCGATTCATCCACACCTCCGGAATTCTTGTGCGGACGACGGACCGTATCGACGTGATCGACATCGATGACGTCTCTTTTACGCAGGGAGTCGTTCAGCGGATCTTGGGAGTCGGGACCATCACTCTGACCAGCAAAGATTCCAGCCATCCCAGCTTGCTTCTTCGCGGCATTGACGAAGTAGACAAAGTCAGCGGAATGATCGATGACGTCCGCCGTAAAGAGCGACGCAAACGCAGCTTGCACATCGATGCGAGTTGAAGAGTTTTGCCGTCGTCGTTTCCGCAGCAGGCGTAACACCATCCGTCAGGCTCGTTACCCTGTGGATTGCGTGGCAGGGTGAGAGCGTGGACCAGGGCTGATGTATTCCAGTCAGTTCCAGCGTTGAAATCGTCTTTGAACCCGTTTCGATCGGGGGGGGGGGTGAGAGAATTTCAAGGTCCCCTCGGATGCGAGCACTCTTTCTACGCAAGGATTCGCCAACGAATCCTGAAGAATCCACGAAGGCTCCGGACCCGATTCGGGAAGCATTTATCCCTCTTCATCCACAAGAGTTGATTGCCCAACTCGAAACCCTTCCGGGTGTTGAACCCGCCATCTTGGATCGATTGCGAACCCAGTACGAATCGCTATCCGAAACGATCCACTCAGATTTTCGCCGCAAACATTTGGGACTATCGTATCGCTACTCCCGCTTCGATCCCGATCGCGATGCCACCCCCGTGTCGAGCGTTCCACAAGCCTCGATTGGCGAAGTCTTGGAGTCCATCGAAAACCTACTCGTAGCCGCCAACTATTACAGGCTTACACCGAGTCAGATTGAGGAGACGATGCAAACGGCCAGCGCATGGGGCATTCGTTTGCGTATCCGTTTTCGCGACTTCCGCAAACTGCGGGTCTATGCTCGGGGCGATGCGTGCATCCAGCGCACACGAAATGATTGGTGGAGGCTGTACTTTCCTCGGGAAGTCGATGTGCCAATCTATCGGAAACTGGTCATCATGTACGAACCGACGCCAAAACGCTTGGCTCGCCCCAAACCAAAGCAAGCCAAAACGAAAACCCAAGAAGCGGACACGGTCATAGCAAAGGAAGCAAACGAGCTGGACACGTCGCTCTTTCTGAAAATGTTTAAGAACGTCCCGCACTTGGACGTCGATATGTTGCTACCCGGAGTCGTTCGAATGTCTTTATTGGAACAAGGCAAGATCGGTATCCCCACCATTTGGGGTTTTGCCTTGCTCGTCTCGAAACTGGTTCGGAACATTTGGCTTTTGGCGCTAGTGGGGGCAATGCAACTCCTGACATCGATGACCTTTATCGCAGCGTGTGTTCTTGCCGGGGTTTGGTATTCAGTCAAAGTATTCTTCTCCTATCGTCACGAGCGCAATCGCAAGATGCTCAATGTAGCTCAGAGTTTGTACTACCAAACACTATCGAACAACGCGGGCGTTCTTTTGAGACTAGTGGATGAAGCGGAACAACAAAAGCTATGTGAAGCGTTGGTACTCCTTTACGTAATGTGGAAGGACCCCTCGGCCGGACCACATTCGTTGCAGTCCCTGGATGCAAACTGCGAAGCATTGCTCAATACATTGTCTGTCGGCCCGGTGGATTTCGACATCAATGCAACCGCTCGATTTCTTGTCGGTCGCGGTATCATCACTGCGACAGACCAGGGATGGCGGTCTGCACAGTGACTTTTTCGAAATCGCCCTTCTTTTTTCGAACCACACGCCACCTAACCCCCTCCTCATGCTGAGCTTTTGTGGGTAACTTCGACAGTCCAGTGTTCGGATGGAACCATTCTTCCAACGTCCACGATCTATCCAGCCACACAGCGATCATGAAAGCGAACGCACGGCTGCGAACCGTGGCCATTCACTTGACCCCAACGCGATTCCCTCATCCCATGTTCGAGTCCTTCCCGCTAGCTCCGCCTGATTCCATCCTCGGTATTTCTGAAGCCTTTGAAAAGGATCCTCGGAAAAACAAAATCAACCTCACCGTAGGAGTCTTCAAGGATGAACAAGGTCGAACGCCGATCTTGGAATCCGTGCATCGGGCAGAAGCCAAATTGCTCGAGTCTGAAAAGACGAAGAGTTACTTGCCTATCGAAGGGGGGGCAGATTTCAACCGCCAGGTTCACAAGCTCGTTCTCGGACCCGATATGGAACCAGGTCGAGTCGCGGTAGCTCACACCCCGGGAGGAACCGGTGCGTTGCGTGTGGGAGCAGATACGATCTCTCGCCACCACCATCATGCTCGCATTTGGCTGAGTAACCCTACATGGGCAAACCACGGTGCGATATTCAAGGCCGCTGGTATCGAACCGCTGACGTACTCGTACCTGAACAGCAGCAAAACGGGACTCGATTTTGACGCAATGATGCACGACCTGGAATCCCAGGGCAGGGCAGGGGATTTGGTCTGCTTGCACGCATGCTGCCACAATCCAACTGGAATCGACCCCACCCTAGACCAGTGGTACGCAATCTCCGAATTGCTTCATAAGAAACACTTGGTGCCGTTCATCGATTTCGCCTACCAAGGATTCGGAGAAGGGTTGAATGAAGATGCATTGCCGCTGCATGCCATTCTGAAGCACAACGCCGAAGCAGTGATTTGCGCTTCCTTTTCGAAGAATTTTGGACTTTACTCAGAACGCGTTGGTGCGTTGATCATGATCGGGGAATCGCCAACGAATACAGCCGCTCTTTTGAGTCAAGTACGATCGTCGATTCGTTCGAACTATAGCAATCCACCTCGTCATGGTGAATCGATTGTCGCGACGATCTTGGCCGATACCGAACTATCGACACTGTGGCGAAGCGAAGTGGATGCGATGCGCTATCGCATCTCCGAAATGCGAAATTCGTTCATTGAAGGGATGAGCCGTCTCGGGAGCGACTTTCGCTTCCTCGCATCCCAGAAGGGAATGTTTTCCTATACCGGGTTGAATGCCATGCAAGCCGATTGGCTCAAAACGGAAAAAGGGGTCTATATCGTTGGCACCGGCCGGATCAACGTGGCAGGTCTCTCAACTCAAACAATGGATACGGTTTGCCAAGCGGTGCACGACGCTTGTCGCATCCAATCCTGATTGAATCCACCCTCTCGTGGTTCGCTATCGTGCATCTCAATCTGAGGTGGCACTCATAGGCACACTCCCATCCATCCCCTCAAATCCGCGCCGCAATCGCAGGTGAAATTCGCTCCCCTCTCCCAACTTGCTCTGGACATGAATCGTCCCCCCAATCGCCGCGGTTAAATGCTTCACGATGGATAAGCCTAAACCTGTTCCAGCCGTGCCTTTCGTACGAGCTTTGTCAACTGTGTAGAACCTTTCGAAGATACGATCCAAGTCCGCTTCGGCAATTCCGATGCCACCGTCGATGACCGACAGTTGGACGACATCCACGTCCACGCTTGCAACGATCAAGACATGTCCATTGGGTTTCGAATATCGAATAGCATTGCTCAGTAAATTGCCGATGATGGTGCGGAGCGATTCATGCTCGGCCATAACGCGGATCGTATCATCCCACACTTGATTCACCAATTTTACATTGCGCGATCTGGCAATCGGCTGTTGCTCCTCAACCAGCGTCCTCACCACTTCGGAGAGCATTATGGGTGCCAATGCGATTTTTTCCGGAAGGGCTTGCAATCGCGTCAATCGCAGCACATCCATGATCAGATCTTCGAGTCGCGATGCTTGGTCGCTGATGCGCTGAACGAATCTCTCACGAGCATCCGGTTCCTCCAGTGCTCCCATCAGCAGCGTCTCTGCATATGCTTTGATCGCCGCCAAAGGTGTCTTGAGTTCGTGGGATACGTTGGCTGTGAAATCCCTTCGATAATTCTCTAACTGCCTCAACCGAGTTTCGTCAGTGACCACCAACAACATAGGAGGAGGGGATCCGGGAGGAGCGGAAAAACTCGCGTGCGAAAGAGGGGTTGCTCGTACTCGCAATACTGTGGCTGGAGAAGCCATTTCCAATTCGAGATCCATCGCCTGCAGATTGCGCTGAGAATCAGAAATCAACTCCAGAATGCGAGGATTTCGAATGACTTCGACCAGCGTCGACTTGTCCTTCACTCGAGTCTGCAAATCGAGCATATCGCTCCCAGCGCGATTCGCAAACCATAGTTTTAAATCGGATGTAAAAGCGAGAATGCCTACCGGCATCGCAGCCAAAACCGTTTCCGCTTGCCCCTTCCCAGTGTGGATAGAGTAGTAGTTTTGATGGTAGCTATCGAGCAAACTCATTAACTGCTTGCTGATCTCGTCCGAGATCGCTCCATCGGGAATCATGGCCAGGAACTCCGTCCTCGCCATCGGTTGCTTCGTTTGGGACCGCAGCAATTGGAGTGCGCGAATCGTATCGGTAACTTTCTTTCGCCTGCGGTTTTGCAGGAACGCGACCAAGCATCCGACACATGCAAATAGCCATACGAGTCCATGTCGCAGGAACGTGGGGAGAGGCTGTCGCGGTGGGAGTCGCTTGTTAAGGATCACCCAGTGCAATGGCTCGGGAGGGCGATAGACTTCGCGCGCCACTCGGAGACGATAGTATCCATCCGGTTCCTCAAGCCACTGCAATCGGGAACTTTTCATCGTTGCCCGTTCTCGTTCGGTAACGTCCGTATCGCTCAAGATACGGACATCGCCCGACTCTCCCCGCGCCAATTCTTTCGCGGACGGATCGACGCTGACGGCACGATCGCGGAGGATCTGCGTGACGAATTTGGCCTCCTCGACGGCAGCAACGCTTTGCTGTTCCCGCCAGAGATAATCCGATCGGGCCTCGATACCTTGCACCAGAAGATATCCAGCTAGCGCGCATGTCAGCGGCAAAAAAAGGTAGGACCAAAGAATGCGTTGGATCGTCATGGAAGACGGAGAATTACCGGGTGCTAAAAAACAGTCTCGAAGAGCTGGTTATTCTAGCTGCGAGATCTACTGGTATGGTCGGCGGAGGATTTCTTGAGCGATGATCGCCATCCTCAATGTTTGGGGATCGCGCAATTGCTGCATGATATCGTGCGAAGAGACCATGGCTTTCGACTGAGCCGCTCCCTTCGGTGCTATCGTTGAGGCTTTTTCAGGCTTCAAATTGGCGGAACTCTTTTTACTCGATTTTTGGGAATCTGATCTTTGTGACTGACTGGGTCGAAACGCCTCGTAGCCACTCTCGAGCTTGCGCTCATCCCCCAGTGACATTTGGCTTTGCGATTGCCGGCTAGCGATCGTGCTCTGAAAATCACTTATATTTGGTCGGCTCGGAACGACCTCGGCCACTGGAACGGCGGGACGTTCATTGCGAGGTATCGGACGCTGAACTGGTCCAGGTCTATCCAGCATCGGTTGAGATTTTTGCGTCGGAGCAACAGGCTGGCTAGGGGCGGCCGAGTTGGAGGGCTTCGAAGAACCTCCGGACTTTTTGGTTTTTTCCTGTTGCCGTTGTTGGCGTCTCTGGGCTGCTTGTCGAAGAAAATCGTCCAGTTCGTCACTCATGCATCCTGCTCCAAGGTGGTTGAAAACGGGGGCTGTAGTTCGGGAGGCGAAACTCAGTTGGAGGGGTTCGCTCGATTGGCATTTGTAGGACCGGTCGTGCTCGTACCGGCAATACTTTGACGCATCTCGGTATCGGCAGTGATATTGCGTAGCTTGTAATAGTCCATGACGTTCAGCTGACCGCTCCTAAGTGCATTGGCGATCGCAATTGGGACGTGGGCTTCGCTCGCAACGACAACAGCGCGACTTTCTTCGATCTTCGCGATCATTTCCTGCTCGATTGCGACCGCTTCGGCCCGTCGACTTTCGGCTTTAGCTCGCGCCACTTGAGTGTCCGCTTCAGCCCGATCGGCTTGCAAGCGTGCTCCGATGTTTTCTCCCACGTCAATGTCGGCTATGTCGATCGAGACGATTTCGAATGCAGTTTGATCGTCAAGGCGACTTGCGAGAACCGCTTTCGAGATCACGTCTGGATTTTCCAGGACCACTTTGTGGCTGTCCGACGATCCAATCGCAGAAACAATTCCTTGCCCAACCCGCGCGATGATTGTCTCTTCCGTGGCACCACCGATGAGCCGCTGAAGATTCGCTCGCACCGTGACCCGTGCTTTGACCTTGAGCTGAATACCATCTTTGGCAATCGCATCGAGAAACGGATTAGAGCTATTCCGTGGAGGGCAATCGATGACTTTGGGATAGACGCTCGTTTGCACGGCGTCCAACACATCTCGTCCTGCCAAATCGATCGCAGCCGCTTCGCGAAAGGAAAGGGTGATTTGGCGGCTCTTGCGCGCCGCAACCAAAGCCCGAATGACTTGAGCAACATTGCCGCGAGCTAGATAGTGGGCTTCGAGGGCCTTGGTGGTCAAGTCCTCGTCGTTGATGCCGGCTTGTACCGCCATGATCTTTCCTCGCACAATCGTACGTGCATCGACGCGTCGAAAGAGCATTCCGATCAAGTCCCCGATGCCGACGTTGGCACCCGTCATCACAGCTTGCACCCAAAGCCAAAAGTATCGAGAAAAGATCGCTAAAAAGATCAGCACCAATACAAAGGCAACGACCGAGAGAAAGATACTGACGGCGAGTAAAATTGGATTCATGGTGCTTTGCGATGCAACGGAGATGCAAGTCGAGTGGATTCGGCGACTCGTCGTGGGATCCGACGAGTCTTCAGAACCCACATCGGGAAAGGAACCGAGACCCCTTCATGGTACTTAGGGAATACCCCTGGTGAAAGCGAGCAAGCGTTGCCACACGCTGGATACCCCTACAAATCTGCTAATTCGCTCTGTTTCTGCTTGCAATAACGGGTTGCTTTCCCCGAGAAGGGGAGGCTTCGGGGAAGAGTTCACTTGGTCGACGGGCGGGCAAGCATTTCATTTCCACCCATGCTGAATTTCAATTCCATTGGCTTTCCTGATTCATCCAGCGCAAACTTCATTAAACCGGCTGTGAATCGAAGCCCAAATTCGTCGGGACCGTGGGGAATCATTTCCATCGATGGCCCGTTGACGATGAAATAGAGTTTGCCTTCCTTCGATTTGATCTCCCAAACGCCGCCGTTGACTTGGTTGTACTTGCCGACAAGGTTTTTGCGTTGGGCTTCGGTGAGCTGGGTGACGATCGGGTCATAGGGAATCGAAGGGGGTACGACTTGAGGCGGAGGTAGTTCGCGAATCCAAATATTTCTATAACGCACTGGATTGCCATGGTCCTGGAGAGACAGCGGCAATCGGTCTGGCTTCTTGCTATACGGATGGTGTTGCATCCATGAAGTTGGCCCGAGAATGCGAACATGATCCTGAACCAAAACGCCATTGTGTAAAACGGTGATGGTGGCAGGCGATTGCAGCGATTCGTCATCGCCGTACTGCGGAGCGCGAAAGAGAATATCGTACGATTGCCACTCCCCTGGCTTGCGGCTGACATTCACCTGCGGTGGGTACTGACCGTAAATGGCAGCGGCTTGCCCATCGGCATAGGTCAAATTGTCAAACGAGTCGAGTATTTGAACCTCGAACAATCCCTGAAGAAAGACACCGCTATTGCCGCGGCCTTGGCTGGTCCCTTCGACCTTTCCCGGCGACGCCCATTCGATGTGAAGCTGCACATCTGCGAAGGATTGCGCCGTAACCACATATCCGCTTCCGGGTACCGATTCCATGACACCATCATGGATAACCCACTTCGCCGGACTTCCATCATTGGATCGCCATGCATCGAGGGATTTGCCATCGAAAAGTACGACGGCATCCGAGGGAGGAGCCAACGGCAAATTGGGTGCGCCTGGAGTTACGACAGCCGGCCGCGCTCGATTCATATCATGCTGTTTCCAACCCGTGGGCAATTGCGCTGAGGATTTACTAAATCCCACGTTGGCCCAAACGATCCCAAACATGCACGCCCATCGCAACCACATCTATCTTCACCCTCTTGAACTTGAACCCAGGCAACGGTAATCACGCCACTCACACACGGTAACTCAACAAGCATCCCATCAACTCGACAAGCATCCCATCAACTCGACAAGCATCCCATCGTCGCGATGCCACTCGCTGCGTCCACCGTCGACTTCGCTCCATCATCGACATGGCCCTCTGCGATTAAAGCGTAGCACCCGCCAGCGATGTTGCTCAACGATGGTCTGGTTACCCATTCCAATAGCCAGCGTAAAGCGGAACGCATTGTGAGTCCTACCGATTGTGAGTCCTGCCGATAGTGTACTCGAAGCCAAGATTGCGTCGGACATCGCGCACCGATCGGCAGAACTCATTAAACGGATTCCAGCATGCGTTCTCGATCGAAGCGACAACGACCGCGCCACGGCAGAAAGGGAAAATTACTTCGCAAATCAAGTCATGGACATGCGTCGCGGGGTTGCCGATATGACTGCGCAGGCTAAGGTGTTAAAGATTTTCTCACCGAAAGACTAGGAAAAATCGATGCTGAACGACACGCCCAACTCTGGCCCCACCTCAACCGAAAAACATCCCGGCCGGATCGAAACCGAGGATCGCGTTGCCGACTCTCGAGCATCGCTTTTGGCAAACGTTCTCTCCGTGGTTGTACCGGTTGCAGTCGCCCTGCTGTTGGGGATCCCAACCAAGATCGATTTAGGGGCATGGACCAAATGGCTTCCCCATGCAATCGGCGGCATCAATGCGATGACTTCGCTGTTGCTGATTGCGGGTTGGATCGCGATTCGGGGGAAAAAGATTGCGTTGCATCGCGCCGCCATGACATCGGCATTTACGCTGGGGGCTATGTTTTTGATTTGCTACGTCACTTACCATTTGTCGAATCCATCTACCAAGTTCGGTGGTGAAGGATGGATTCGGACCGTCTATTATTTCATCTTATTATCTCACATTGGTCTCTCGCTGCTAGTCCTGCCACTGGTTCTGCGAGCCTTCCTTTTCGCATGGATGGGACGATTCGAAGCGCATCGCCGGATCGCGCGGTACGCATATCCCGTATGGTTGTATGTGTCCGTGACTGGGGTCATCGCCTACTGGATGATATCCCCCTACTACCAGCACGGTTGATCTTGCAGAAAACGATCTGATACCGCGAGAGTGGATTTAGCCCCGCTTCGTCGCATACAATTCCGCATACGCGACAGCCCAATCGTCGATGGACTTCTTGAATTTCTCCATTTCGACTTGAGCGACCGGTTGATAGAAGCTGCGTGTCATCAATTCGCGATCGGCGATTGTTCCTTTGGCTTGAAGATCTAGCACATTGAACTCGTTGACGGAGCGAACGACAATTTCCAACCGACTGTACTTATTGGTGCGATTTCCGCGTTCGATCACCAAATCATCTCGCATGCAAGCACTGCCCCAACCCGCATCGCCGAAAACGGACTGGTAACGAAAACCGGGAAACATATCGATGAGCTTGCGAATCACGGATTCGATCCGCTCGCTCAGTTCCAATCGATACTTGCTATGCAACCGCTTGAGATCCTCAGCTTCCAGGCGTTTGCGTTCCTCTGCCGAATGGAGTGACTCGGCGCGGTTAGCACCACGGACGACAGCATTCTTCAAGCGTTCTTCAAATTCAGACATAACTCTGTTCTGGTGGACTTAGGCCGATGCGTATTACGGTCCTTAAGATGATTCCTGGCCGTCGGAGGCAGGCGCATCAACCGATGGAGCGGATCCTGGATTGGACGTTTCGGGAGTGTGCGGCTGCGCTACGGGTGGAGACTCTTCGCCCGCCACCGGTTTGGCTTGCTTCATGAACTGCATTAGATCACCAAACGATCGCAAAGGCTCTTTTCCTTGCTGCATCGCTTCGGTGATTGGGCTTTCCGGCTTCGGTCGTTCGATTTTAACGGGGCGGCGTGGCGCTTCGGAATCATTGCGATCGTCGTCACGACGTCCTCGATTGTCCCGATCGCGACCCCCATGACCACCGCGGCCACGGTTAGGCGCGGTACCTCGACCGGATCGGTTATCTGAGGCTCGGCCATCCGGACTTCGACCACTACCAGACTGACTGCGGACTCCTTGTCCTTGCCCTTGTCCTGTTCTTTCACCGCGACGTTCGTCACCGACTGGGGCGCCGGTCGCTCCTGCTGGCCGACCGCGATTATCACCGCGCCCCGTCCCGCCGGTCTGTCCGCGGGCACCTCGGTTGGGTCCCCCTCGATCCTCTTGTCCGTTGCGATTTGTTCGCGCGTGGTCGTCATTTTCGGATTGCCCAGCGTATTGATCGCGGCGGGCTTCCGTACCTGGAGCGATGGCAGTTAGAGCTACCCGTTTCCTCTTTTCATCGACATTCAAAACCCAAACTGGGATGACGTCACCCACCTGAACGAACTGATGAGGATCTTCGACGAATTCTGCCGCGAGACGGCTGATATGAACTAAGCCACTGCAATCAGGGCCCAACTCAACGAACACACCGAAGTCAGCAACACCGATCACCAACGCCGGGAGCATGGTTCCGGTTGGCAAATTGTCCAGTCTTGGAACACTGGCATGAATCGGAACGGGATAGCGAAGATCTCGCACGTCGGCGAATGGAAATTGCAACGCTGCTGCAACCGACATCAGCTTCGCTCGGCCAACCTGCCAGCTTCTCGCGAGTTTTTCCGCATCCACTTTGAGGGCGGGCTTGGTCACGGGAACCAACGATACCTCAGGGATGCGGAACCCACTCCGCGACGGATTTGGGTGACCAGCACCGTCCCCGTTGTCTTCATGAGTGGGCGCGGGAGCATCGCTGGTCTCAGTGGTTGTTTGTTGCGAAGCCTCTTCGGACGCCACATCCGCCGGCGAAGGCATTGAATCCTCAGCAGGGGTAGCCTCGATCTCGGCCTGAACCATGCTTGATTCGGTGGGCATGGTTTCACCGTGAGAGCTATCCCGGGTCGAAGCGACCTCGGCCGCAGGTTCCACGGACGCATCGGATCCATCCTCGAGAACGCCGAAATTAGGATTGATTTCGACCGAGTTGGCTTCAAACCCATATGCTTCGACCTCTTCGGCGAGGGTCGATTCCAATGGCAATCTTGCTACCGCAGCGTGAGCCGCAGCGATTTCCTCGTAATTTGGTTTCGACCAACCCTCCGGTGCGGACGCCGGTTCGGGCAATTCCGCATGAGCGATGAGACGCTGCGCCAACCGGTAGTCGTCTGGATGGATGATCGATCCGTCCAACGTATTGTCGCTACCATACACCCGCAAAAATCCGATGGCTTGCCGAGCCTGCATCTCGGTGAGTGTGGCTCGCAAACTCTTCATGAGCGACTCTCGATTCGTGATCTTTCCTTCTTGACGATCCGACGCGATCTGCTTCGCAGCCTCATCGGACATGCCTGGAATTCGTTTCAGCACTTCCAAGTCGGCAGATAAAACGTCGACACCTGCTTTCGTGATCGCTGCAGAGATCGATTCATGCAATGCGGTCTCCAGATCGTTTTGTGGCAATTCGCGCTGATACGACCCCAATCGCAAACGGGCTGGTTGAATTTTAAGGATTTGACGCAACGGGTCTTGAAGCCGCCAAGCCAACCAGGCGGCCGATCGATGTCGACGCGAGATGCGGGGCAGTTCGACCAACGACGTCCGCGAAAGACAATAGGCATCTGCCCCCGCGCGATCGAGGACAGTCCAATACAACGTCCCTTCGGCAGACTGCTTCATCAGTTCGGCAACCGAATGAATGAGATAGCGGCGAGCATGGCCATTGGAGAGAGCGATCAATGAGATTTGATGCGCGTGCACCCATTGCCCCAACGTGGTCACATTTTGAGCGACAACATCCGGCTTGCTGGAGTTGCATGGCAATTCGCCGGAGGCAAGCACTTTGCCTTCTTCGTCGATCATGGCCACTGCCGCTGTTTTTTGTCCGACCGCATCGATCAATAGGATGCGATGTCCACGCACCGGTCTCTGCAATAACGAGGCCTGTAAATGCAACACCGACGACTCGATCAATTCCTGATTCGAATCTTCTTCAAGGATCGCGATCACATCTTGATGCAACCGAGGCAAGATCAGTTCTTTCAAACCCATCTCAGCCACGTCCATCAGGATGGGATGCAACGGGTGCCGACCTGGGCATAACGACTCTCGGCATGCGAGAATCAGTGGACGCAGATCCTGATGGAACTGCAATTGAATGATTTGTGAGCGGATGCCGCGAGAAAACATCAAGATCTGATAAGGAGTCAATGCCCGCAGCGGCTTCTTCAGCTTGGCATACGATTCCAATATGCTCCTCAGCCATCGACGTCGACGCTGGCGAGGAGAGAGTTGCTTATCCGATAGGCTCTTCGTCTTGAGGCCTTTGGACTGCTTGCGTCCCTTATGGAATTGCTCGATCAGCGGTGCAACAACGGTTTCTTTGCCTGCGTCGGACGCGACTTCAACAGAGACCGAATCAAGCGATCCAGATTGGGGTTCGCTCGGTGGATCCGACGCATCGCTGGACGCCGATGATTCGACGGTGGCATCAGCCACATACGTTTCACTTCTCGTTGTTTCGCTACTGATTGTTGCTTCCCCGATGGCAGGATCGGGATCGGTAACGGGTTCCGCAGCCACTGGTTCGACGGAAGCGATGGGTTCGACGGAGGAATCCGCCGCTGCTCCAGAGATTGAAGCTTCTTCGGAGGCCGATTCAGCCCCACCCTCATTCCCCTTACCGGGCTCGGGGAGAACTTGGATCGAAACATTGGCATGGCGCAGGATTGCGCGTTGTAGATGAAGGATGAGTTGAGAATCTTCGCACATCAAGAGCTGCAACCAATATTTGGTTTGTCGCAACAATTCGTGAGTTTCTTCAGGAGCACAACCCGTCTCCTGAACGATCCAAGCGTTCAAGTCCGTCGGCGCCTCTGTCTGCAATACCAAAATGGCTTGCCCCAATTGCTCGACACGAGGGTTCGCATCGGCGTAAACTTTGGCACTCTTGCGACCGCGAAGGTAGCGAGCAATCGCATCGGCTTGAGAAATCGATGTGCATTCGGCAATGACTTTGGACACGGTTTCGGTCCAATGCTGGTCCCGCTCCAAGCCTTGCTGAACACGCAGCTTATGCGAGGCTAGTTTCGCTTCATACTCTACCGCCCGCTTCAGCTTGGCCAACGTCTCAACGTCGATTCCGCCCAATTCATCTGGGCGATACGCCGCAAGATAATTCGGTTCGTAACCTTGCATGAGGAGTTCGACTGGGAAGCGGAGCTGCTCCTCGGGGAGGCGCATATACCGCGAGATCGCTGGTAGATCTTTCATAAGGGATTGCAAGGACTCATCTAGCGCTCTGCATCTTTCGAATGGTCAATGGTGACCCGTTCGGCGCGGCTGTCGAATCGATGTCCAAAGAAGAGGTGGAAAGTTCGGCTGAATTGGGTGCACAAGGCAATCTCGCCCAACAAGGCGAAACTTGCGAATCTAGGGGAGAGCCCAAGCGTTGTCAAGCATCGCTTGCGCTTCCTGGGGGTGCACGAATGTCCGATCCCGCCGCAGTGGATAGGCATCCCATCGCAATCAGAATGAGCGCGCCGGCGATTCAACTCCCATTTCCCAACCGCCAGCCTTCACGAGACGAACCCTAGGACTTTTTTTCGCTTCCTCCCACACCAAAGATCGATTGGCCCATCCTGTGGCCCATCCTGAAACCGACAAGCCCCAAATCGCCGCGACGAAGTGAAATTGTTAAGCCGGGGGGGATAGAAAAACCCCAACGCTTAGAATCAATTTTCTAAAGAATTCCGTTCAAGGTCCTGTTCGGGGCGGGTCGATCCATCAGACACGACCGCAGCGTCGCATCCTTACTGCCTTTTGTTCCGTCTCTCCTAAGCATATTTATTCTCAATGATTGACTTCCAATTGCATGTGCTTTCATTCGAAGACTCCACTTGCGAGGAGTGCTATCGGGACACTCCGACCACCATCTGCACCGGCTCGAACATAGATCGATCCGGGATGAATTCCCCATCGATCCCCCCTCACTCGACCACGGTCACCATGACCCTGCGCGACATCCTTGAAGTCTTGTTTCACTCCAAAATGAAGCAATTGGCTTGGATCGATGATTTCGTCGAAGATCCGATAGTGGTCACACGCGATCTCCACGACGTGCTTTCGGCTTTCCAGCAATTTCGACGGGCCTCCTGAACGGGGTTCCTCGCGACGGCCAACGGACGAAACTTGCATCGTATCTCACCCACTGGACATTCCAGTTCCCTGGGTATTGAGGCCGCTCGGGAACTTCCCGGGAGAATGTTGTTCGACGCCATCTCCTACTGCGTAGGTTCAATCCTGCAACTCCGAACCGTTAATCCATGGAGGACGGGGAGCGTTCCACCTCTTCCAAAAGCGAAATCCCCTCGTTCTTGGGTGAATTGACCCGGTCGGAAACCTTGCGCAATTCCAAACATCCGCTGGTCCGCGGAGCCAAATACAACGGCCATTCTTCGGGCCCAAGCTCCAGGCTCAACCATCGCTGGATGGGTATTCCCTCTTCCAAAAAAACCGGCATCCGATCATGAACGGCTCGCGTATCGTCGTTGGCATCAGCAGTGATGATGGTGGTGGTGAGACAATCCGAATCGGGAACGACCCGCCGATTGGAAGTCCATAGTCCTGCCATGGCCAAAGGTGCTTCGTTTGGGCGATGGATCCAGAAGGGTGTCTTCTTCTGTTTCGTTCCATGGTCTGGGGATTTCTTCCATTCGTAATACCCATCCGCAAGAACCACACAGCGATGCTGTGGCAACAACGATCGGAAACTCGGCTTTTCGGCTAGCGTTTCCGAGCGTGCGTTGATCATGCTGTAACCGATGTTGTCGGCGCTCGCCCACGATGGGATCAATCCCCAACGCATCGTACGTAGAAGGGGTGGCTCGCCAGGAACCGTCGACGAGAGAACTAGTACTTCTTGAGTCGGAGCGATATTCCAGCGTGGTAGGGCAAGCTTTGGTGCTTGCTCAAAAAGCGCCCGAGTCGCATGAGTCCAATGGTCTCCAAACTGCGGAAAGAAATGAATCAGCCATTCCAGCACTGGCGTTTTCAGGGTAAAGCGTCCGCACATTGCCGATCGACTCGTAGGAGGCCCGCGTCTTTGAGGCGAGCCATGGGGATGGGAAACTGCAATGAGTCATGCAGCCTTCAGTTTACCATGCGTTGACTTGCGTTGATGGACGTCTTCGTCCTATTCGAATGCGTTCCATCCTCGGCTGCCGAATTGCGATTTGCATCCAGTTCTTTTGCTGGGCTTGCAATCGTTACGGTCGCGAATACGCCTTCGCTGAAATCCAAAAGGCAAAAGCACCAATACCCTGCGATCTTTCGGGATCGATGCGATCACTCGGGATTGACTTCGATCAGCGGTTCATACGATCCATCGCTCGCTTGAAAACGGGCCGCATAGAACTCGGTGTTGAGGTGCAATCCCATCACGGTTCGACGGATGCGGGGCGTGAGCGATCGATAAAGGACCCACTGCTCTTTGCCAATTTGCAACCGAAACGCTTGGGCAACGTCCTTCCCGACCAATTCCAAGTCCTGTGCAATCGTCAGATTCCTCCACGTCAGCGGCGGGGTTTTGCCGATGCCACGCAACGCGACAACCAACGGATTGTAGATGCGAGGCTGATCGGAACGGGTTTCGAGCACGATTCGTCCCTCAGATCCTCGAAACGAGCCGATTTGAGGAGATCGCTGCCATTCGGGAAATGCAATGGGTAGAAGAAGCCCAACCGTTTGTGTCGCTGCCCCATTTCCCTCTTGCGAAACGCGCTTTAGCCAGGCCTCGTTCGACTTATCGGCAGGAGTCAATTCAATTTCTGGATCCAATTGCCAGCTTGATCGAACCGTCCATTCAGACGCCTTAGCGGTCTGCGAATGCGCAATTACCGCATCCGCCATGGTAACGATTCCTTCTTCGCGCAGAAGCATGATCTGCCGTTGAATGGTGCATGTCCCATCCAAATCGCATTCCAGCTCAAGATAGTCCACGTCGTCGTCCGTGAACCAACAAACCTCGGACCACGCCACATCGATGGTCACCGGTTTTCCATTGCGGAACAATTCGATATCCCAATCGCCGGCAAACAACCGGCTTCCTTTTTCATCGGTGATATCGAGCCAGATCACATCGCTTGAGAAATCGACAACGACACGCGAGCCGCGATCGCGCCAAGTCCTCCGCATCGACACGAGTTGGCTTGATTCCCAATAAGCGCTCGGTTTTGGCATCACCGCATCGAACGACCTGTCTTTGCGAATCTTGCTTGGTTTCAACCCAATGCGATTACCAACATCCTCGGGGAGAGCCGCCGCGGCTGCCAGTTGCACTTTGCGGTGGGAACTACACAGTTCCAAGGCAGACGACCAGAACTCTGCATCATGGCGAGAATCCTCCTTCGGCGCGAGCATCGCGTACCCATCGCCATCGGAAAAATGCAGCATCCAAGTCAAAAGCTTCGACACCGCTTTCCGCTGCGGTGGATACCATTTCCGCGCTCCGACATTGTTGGCTGCCCAACGACTGCGAACCATGCACGCGACAAAGGCTCTCAGGTCCTGGGCTTTGAATGCGAGCAACGGTTTCGGATCCTCGGCCGTTTGTTCCAATAGCAAAGCGATTCGATTGAGAGTCTCGCTGACGATGCGATCTTTACCCCCTAGATTGGACAACTGCTTTGCGAGTGCCAAGGGTACTTCGCAAGCCCAAATCACCCAGGGAAACAATCCATCCTCATTGCCGTTCGCCCATGCCCGATCGACTTGTGTCAATGTCGACTGGAGCACTTCGATCCAAAGCGATGGAGGAATATCGCGTCCTACTTCGGGCAAGGCATGGAGCCATCCGGCGCATGTCAAGGCAACGTACGGGTCATAACTGGACTTGGGGAGTTGCTGCGTGATCCATTTGCCGATCTTCGTCGCGTGGGCCACTTGCTGAGCACGGATCTCAGGCGAAATCGTTTTAGATTTTCTCGATCGTTTAGGGGTCGGCGTCGTTTTCTCAAAGGGATGCGACCCGAACGCTTCGACTAGGTCATGCAAAAATTCTCGATGACTCGGCTTGGCAACTTCCCAAACTCCTGTCCCCCAAAGCATGGCATTGAGGTACTGAGCGATCGGAAGATCATCCTCCTTTTGTTTTCCTTGGGCCGCAGTTCCCATCGGAAGGGAGGACTGCAACAGGGAAACGTTTTCCTCACAGAGCTTTTCCAGCCACTGGATGGCCGTTTGGTTTTCCGCTTCCGCGCTTTCGTTCGATTTCAAGCGGCGCGATCGATGTTTGGGCTTTACCCAGTCCATAGGTCTCTCGTTCGCAAATTGGAAAAGTGATAAGATGCTGTTTCGTTGGTCGCATGGCACCGTTTAGCACTGCACGTGATGCAACCGCACATTCGAATCGTGCGGTAGGACCAAGCATCGCCAATTGTTGTTGCTGATTTCCAAGATGCAAGGATGATCTTGCGGAAACTTGGAAACTGATTTTAGGGGCATGATTGATGAATTTGATATTCAACTCGATACCGCGAAGCCACGTTTTGTCCGTTGTTTCTGTCTCACTATTGTTCCTTTTTTCTCACGCTTCTTACGCCTGGTCGCAGGAAGAGGGTTGGTTGGAACTGCCGGAGATCAAAGCGCGTGTTGAAAAGTCGTTCGTAGATCCGCCGAGCGGCAAAAAATTGCTGGATGAAGGACGGGTTTGGATCGATCGCGATGAACAAGCCGTGATCGTCGATGGATACGTCTGCCAACGCAATGCTCCTCTGGAAATGTTCGCTTGTCCCACGGGAACCAAAGAACATGAATCGATCGTTTCGGTATTCACCAAATCCCAGTTTGTGCATGCAGCCCTATTGGCCGTTGGAGGAGTTCCTGGAAAACCCGTTGCTTTTGAGCCCAAGTTTGTTCCCGCCAGCGGAACCACCATCCGTATCTATGCTCTTTGGCATGATGCCGATGGAAAAACGCAAGGAACCCTGGCACAGAATTGGATTCGACAATCAGGAAAAGAAACTCCGATGGTTTGGGATTGGGTCTTTGCAGGAAGCAAGATTTACAAGGACCCCGATACGGGAAAGGAATCGTATCTCGGCAATAGCGGCGAATTGATTTGCGTCGCTAACTTCATGACCTCCACCATGGATGTGGCGGTGAAAAGCGATGCAGCCAACTCGGGACTGGTATTCGAAGCATTCACCGATCGCATTCCCAAACGCAACACACCGATTCGATTGGTCCTGGTGCTGAGCGATGAATCTCCCTACTTAGGAGCGGACAAAACGGAATCCAGTGCCGAGGATCCCCCGCAGAAATCCAGCGTCGAAGATAGTGAAAAATCAGCTGGCAAAGAAAACGAGTTGCCCAAGTACCTGACCGATCCCGTTTCAGAGCGGATCTTGCAATTCCTTCCCTCCAAAAAAGAGGGTGCTTGATTTCCGGCAACGCAAAATCGCGTCCTAAATCCACCGCTAGCGACGCTCTTGCCATCGATCACACGTGCTCCCATGATCCTCTATCCATCTCCCTTCATTTCCACGTACGGCGCATCGAGCCTTTGTCACTGTGAAGCCTACAGATACCCAACCCAACGCAACTCCAGTCGCTTCGTTTGGTCAACGGTTGGCCGACGCCGTGCTTCAGAAGAAAAACGCAGTTTGTGTTGGACTCGATCCACGCACTCTGTCCTTGCCAGAAACGATCCGACCCAAACTTCCGGCTAGTCTCGAAAGCCAAGCATCCGCGTTCGAAACGTTCTGTTTGAAGATCATCGATGCGGTCAGTGATTTGGTTCCTGTCATCAAGCCTCAGGCAGCGTTCTTCGAAGAGCTGGGACCAGAAGGGATGCGGGTTTTGGCACGCATCATTCGTCATGCGACGCAGCAAGGACTTCTGGTCATACTCGATGGCAAGCGAGGGGATATCGGCACGACCGCTGCAGCCTATGCGAATGCATTCCTAGGATCAGGCCCGGAAGGAGGTCCTACGTATAGTGCGTGGGGCGCTGACGCACTGACCGTGAATCCTTTTTTGGGAATGGATACTCTGGAGCCATTCATTCAGCGTTGCGACAACAGCGAAACGGGCTTGTTCGTCCTGGTCAAGACGTCGAACCCAGGGAGTGGTTTTATTCAAGACACCACGGTGAATGATCTCGGTATTTCGAGTCCCGGCAAATCTCCCCCGAGCAATATCTCCGAAGCGATCGCCGATGAGATTCAGGCCTTGGCGCACGGCCGCATCGGACCCGATGGATACAGTTCGGTCGGCGCCGTAGTCGGCGCTACCTATCCAGCTCAATTGTCGGCGATGAGGGAACGCATGCCGAATGCTTGGTTGCTCATCCCAGGCTATGGTGCTCAAGGTGGTGCGGCTGCCGATGTCGTGCGCGGCATGGATGGACGAGGCCTGGGTGCGATCGTCAATAGCTCGCGCGGAATCATCTTTGCCCATGAGAATCCCAAATACAAGTCATTGCCGTGGATCGATGCCGTTCGCAACGCGACGTTGGACATGATCGAAGCATTGCGGACAGCTCATTCGTGATTCGCTCATTCGTGATTCGGTATTGAAACCTCTGCGGTCGGTCCGAGTGAAAATGGAACCGCATGCGACGGGAATCGACACACTACGGAAGCGAAATATTAGAAGTAGGATTGGTGCACAGGCTTGATCACCAATTCGGGAATATGCGCTCTGGCTGGCAGGGATGCAATGGAAACCACGATCTGCCCCACATCGCTGGGGCGAAGGATTTTCTCTCGTTGCTCCGTCGTAACCGGCACCGGTCGTTGATCGAGGATCGGCGTATCGACCTCGCCTGGATAAATATTCGTGACACGAATCCCTTCGGGTCCTACTTCATTGGCGACACAAGTACCGAGGGCGGTCATCGCAAACTTGCTCGCCGCATAGGCGACCCCGCCCAATGCCAAGGCACGTTTGCCCGTCACGCTGGAGATGTTGATGATGAGTCCTGCTTGACGATGGCGCATCGCGGGGAGGCTGGCATGGATCAAGTTGTATGCTCCGGTCGCATTGATCGCGAGGACCTGATCCCATTGCTCGGGGAGCATCTCGGCCATCGAACGATTCTTAATGTTGACTCCAGCGGCATTGACCAGGATGTCCACACTTCCGAGCGTTTTTAAAACGTCCTGAACGAATGCGTTGGAGTTCTCTCGATCGGTAACATCCAGCGTAAAACCAATCACTCGCCCACTGGCGGACGCTTGAAGTTTGCTGACCGCCTGCTGAACGATCTCTGGGCGTCGGGACCCGATGGCGACATTGGCTCCCTGCAGCGCGAATGCTTCGGCGATACCATATCCAATGCCGGTCGCACCTCCAGTCACAATCACGTTCTGGTTATGCAATGGGTTCGTTGTTGGGCTAGTTGAGGTCATAGTAAAAGATGGAATGGGTTGGAATAACAGCAGGAATGGGTCCTATGTCGATCTCCGCGCACGCGGCTTTGCAAATGCGTAGACGCGAACGTGGCTCTGGATTGTGGTGATTTCCGACCACGCTGCGAGCCCCAGTTGTCCCTTCGAAAGAAAATTTGATTCGGCTTTCTGTTTTGATTGCGAGGGGATGGCCCGGCGGACGATGAATGGATCTTTAGAAATTCCCCCAAAAAAGACTAAGAAACGCTCGCCTGACGCGTTAACCGCGTGTCGGCATTCTATTCCTGCACCTTCGAGGGCAACTTGAACAGCACGGACAACCAGGATTCGTTGGCTCGCAGTCCAATCGAGCTTCGCGAAGTAGGCCATGCCGTTTGGCTGCAATCGGTTTTCGAACGATTGCAAGGCCCTCTCGTTGGCTATGCATACAAGCTGCTGGGTGGCGATTGGGATTTGGCGCAAGACTGCGTTCAAGAGGCCTTTATGCGATTGTGCAAGGAACCTCGCGACCGTGTCGAGTCGCATGTCGACGCATGGCTCTTCAAAACATGTCGCAATCGAGCGATGGATATGCATCGCCAGGAGGCACGAATGACCTTTCAGACCGACTCCCCTGCGCTGACGACACTCTCGTCGCGCGAAATCGATCCGGGCCAGCAAGCGGTGAGCGCTGAGCAGACCCGTCGGATCGACGAAGAAATTTCCAAATTGCCAACCCTCGAGCACGAGGTCGTGTTGCTGAGGCTTGGCCAAGGGCTCTCCTACAAACAGATCGCCGAAGTCACGGAACTGAGTGTTTCCCACGTGGGCGTTCTCTTGCATCAAGCCATGTTGCGGCTTCGCCAAGCGATGGCTGGCGAGAACGATGCCGTGACGAACGTTTCCAATTCTTAAATTCAACGGAGCCACTGGGCTCCATCCAACGAAACATCATGCAACCCAAAAAATCTGAAATCACTGATCCGAATATCGAGGCTTGGGAATTGACCGCCTATGCCCTCAACGAACTGGATGCGGAGTCCCGTGCTCGCCTTGAAAAGCATCTCGAATCGAACCCCGAATCGCGAGCGGAATTGAAAGAGATCGAATCGATTGCATCAGCGATCCAGCGGCAGTTATCCACGGTCGCTCCTTCAATGGCTTTGGACCCAGCCCGCACAAAGAATCTGCTGGATACCATGTCCCTTGAGTCGTCCCAAGGGCGCGATGCCATTGGCGACCCGCATGCATCGAAGGCGAGTTCCGTGGATCGGACGTCAACGCCCAGTCGCACAGGCTGGACTTTTAGTCGTGCTGCAGTGACCGCGTTATGCGCCTTGGCCGCTACGGTCTTGATTGCCCTGATGGTCGCACCCGAATCCTTGCATGGACTCCGAAAACAAATCGGCATGTCCGGACCGATGGAGTCTCACGTCGCGGTGGCGTCGGAATCAGACTTTGCAACCAAGCAAGAATCCAAATCCAACGCTTCGGTGACCGTGGATGAAAAAGCACAGCCTGCATTTGGTCCGGGAACATCGGGAGCAACCGATGAAACAGAGAATCGTTACTCCTCAACGCTCGGGGGAGTGACCGCGGAGGCAAGCCCGGCAGAAGGTGCGAATCCGAAGGACCAAGAAATTCTTTTAGAAGATCTTATTCGTGACAACGGCAGCGAAGGGCAACGATCGCTCGACCTCGCGGCCGGGGAAGTGACCGCGGAGGGAGATGCATTGGAAGAGGGCTTGAAACAGAAAGACTCGGAACTCCGCGCTAAGAGCTTTGGCGTCAACCCTCCCGACATCACGTCGAACGACTCTATTGGCGTTCCATCGGACGAGTACGTGCGAGAAGGTATGAAGGGTAGGTTCGAGGTGGGTGGGACGGTAAACGGGGATCTTGGCATGAATGGAAAAGCTGTGCTAGAGAATGAAACAAAGTTAGCGACACTTGCCGAAACAGCCACGCCGATACCTTCGAGCGGCCCCGCCGCATTACCTGCGTTGACGTTGAATTCAAAGCGCAACGAATTAGCCGCGGGAGGAGCTTCAGGCGGCGGTCGAGGTGGACTTCCGGGTGGTGGCATTGGAGGTCCTGTGCCAGACATGCTTCCCGGTGGCGGAGGAGGTCGTACAAATGCGATAGCTCCTCCTTTCGGCAATGCAGACGTTCGGGCTATTCGAGGTTATTCTCCAGGTTCGGTTGGGCGTAGCGGGACTTCTGCCGAAGGTAGAACCTCTTATGACTACGCAGAAACCTCCGTCGATGGTCGTTCAGATGGAAAAGCACAAGCATTTCCTGACGAGTTGCGAGCAAACGTTCCTAGCCTTCGGATGCCACCGACTACACCCTCCGGCGATCGCTTTGACGAACTGATCGAATCCCCTTTCACCGAAGTAGCCTCCGCTCCGTTATCTACGTTTTCGATCGATGTGGATACGGCGTCGTATACGAAACTGCGTCAGTACTTGGTGGAGAACCATTCCCTGCCAACGCCTGGCTCGCTTCGTATCGAAGAGTTGATCAACTATTTTGATTACGACTACCAAGGCCCCGCCGACAATTCCCCTTTCGCCGCTCATCTGCGACTGACCGATTGCCCGTGGAACAAGGACCATCAATTGGTGCGAGTGGCCATCCAAGCCAAAAAGGTAGATACCGAGAATCGCCCTGCATCGAATCTTGTTTTCTTGATCGATGTATCGGGCTCAATGGCTGCGGCGAATAAGCTACCACTGGTCAAGCGGACATTGTCTTTGTTGGCCTCGCAAGTGCGTGAAAACGATCGAGTCGCGATCGTTGTTTATGCTGGAGCAGCGGGTTGCGTGCTTCCGAGCACTCCTGGTTCGAAGAAGGATGCGATCCTGGCATCGATCCAAGAACTGCAATCGGGTGGGTCGACCAATGGTGGCCAAGGAATCGAATTGGCCTATCGGATTGCTAAGGATAATTTCGTACCGGGTGGAATCAATCGAGTGATCTTGTGCACTGACGGGGACTTCAACGTCGGAGTCACAGGAACCGATCAGCTGGTCACCATGATGCAAGAGAATGCCAAAAGCAATGTCTTTTTGACGTGCCTCGGTTATGGAATCGGCAACTACAACGATTCCATGATGGAGCAGATTTCCGACAAGGGGAATGGCACGTATGCGATGGTCGACAATGAACTCGAAGCTCGACGCATTATGATCGAGCAATTATCGGGGACGTTGATGACCGTGGCCAAGGATGTCAAGATTCAGGTCGAGTTCAATCCAGCCCGCGTCGCTTCGTATCGCTTGCTGGGTTACGAGAATCGCAGGTTGGCAACTGCCGATTTTGATAACGATCGCAAGGACGCAGGTGAGATCGGAGCAGGCCATCGCGTGACCGCTCTGTACGAGATTGTATCTGTTGGAAAAGAAGGGGTGATCCCTGCAAATGTTGAATTGCGTTACGGAGCCGAGAAGCAAGAGAACGTAAAGGATGGCGCAGCAAAGGATGCCGATCCTGTTTCATCGCATACGGACGAATGGCTCTATTTGAAGATCCGTTCCAAGCAACCTGAGGCCACGGAGAGTACAAAGCAAGAATTCGTGTTGCGAGATAAACAACAAGCCTTGCTAGCCCGTGAGCAAATGGATTTGGACTGGGCGGTGAGTGTAGCCGAGTTTGGATTGCTATTGCGTCAAAGCCCACTGGCTCCCGGAATCGACTGGAACCGCATGTTGTCTCGGGCTCAGGAATGCATTGGAAACGACCCCTATCGCCGTGAATGCTGGTCCATGATGCAACAGGCCAAGCAACTCTCCGATCGCAAGTGACCAACGGATCCGATGGGCCATTCTGACCCTGCATGATTGCTTAAACGACAGAAGCCCAGCGGTGTTGCTGGGCTTCTGATGTTTTTGCCGCAATGAAGGCGAAAACGGCTGTAATTACCTGCCTCCGGTTCCACCACGCAAGGCATATTGAATACCGTACGTAAAGAAGACACCCACACTGAAGTTCAGGATTTCTTCACACGGTTTGTACCGAAGGATCAATGTGTCGCCGGGCATCACAAGCGGTCGTTGACTCGGATCATTGTTTGCCAGTGCCAAATCGACTTCGATTGTGATCTGACCGTTGCACGGAGTTTTTCTTAAAATGTAGAGCATCCCCGGAGGCACTAGGAGCGACTGGAAGATAATACCGCCTCCAAGGCCGCCTCCTCCTCCGTTCTGACCGGCTGAAACACCCTTTCCTGAAAGAGCCATAGCTCCCAGCACATCAAGATCATAGTCACGGGGTAGTAGGAACTCGCCGCCGGGTAACAATCCACCCGTATAGAAGACATCGGCTTCGCGCGATTCAATGTAGACGATGTCTCCATCCTCTAGCACGATATCTTCCGACCGGAAATTGGGGATGACACCTGGCGCTAGTCGCAATGGGATTTTTATGATGGAAGGATCATCTGGCAGTGGAGGAGGGCACCCGCAAGGATCGGGATTGCTGTAGTACTGTTGGTAGAATTGCTGAACAAACTCATCGCGTCGGCGTTGGTCGGCTCGCGAAGCCCGGAGAATTTTTACTTCGGCCCTGGCGTTGACACCGGGCAAGCCACCGGACGCCATCAGGGCGTTCAAGACGTCATTTTGGTAGGCTCGCAGTTTGATCATTCGTCCTGAAGCACTTTGGTCAGCACCACGCGTGAACCCTCCGACGCGACCACCCATCGTACCGGCATTTTGGCCACCGCCAGAGCCCAAGTCCTGCCGAACGACGACGATGTTGTAGGTTCGCTCTTTGACCAGCGTCACAATAGGTCGTAGGCGACTCGAGTCTTTAAGAATCTTCGAATCCAGGTAATACTTGCGAACCAATTCTCGGGCTTGTTCGATCGTCAGCCCACGCACTTTGATCGGTTCGAGAAGCGGTAACTGGATAGTGCCGTCGTTGATGACAGCAACGGGAAATCCGAGTGACGGATTCAACTGACTGTCTGCGTCAGGAAAATTGACTGGGGGCGGTTCAGGTGGTTTATCCGGAGCCGTGTAGGGGAGAATTCCTTCGATGTAGACACCGAGGATGTCTCCTTCATCGAGCAAGTATTCGCGGGGAGGCTCCTGGGCCAACCGGGACGGATCCAGCGAAACTAGGCTAGATTTGCTTTGCGCTTGATATTGTGGAGGGAGTCGTCCGGCAGGGATTCCAGATAGCGGCTGTGTCAAGTTCGTGCAGCCAGTACTTAATCCGCTGATCAGTAGTACGCCTGACCAGGAAAGGCGATGGAACCACCGCCGTACGGTTCCTTGGAGTCTGTCCATTTGTGTCTCTATGTTCTGGTGGTGAGACATATTCGTTACCTCGCAAGCCGCTAGTAGCGTTCAGATTGGGTCGTGTCTGGCTATGTTGGAAAAATCGTTTTGCGATCGCTTGTTCAACTGCACGAGCAAGCCATCGGCGGATTGACGGCCTATTTGGCTGGGAAATTTGGAATGGGAGCCGGAATTTGGGACTGAGGGATGGGAATGACTCCCGTTTCAATCACTTCCGCCTCGGAAACCATCGGATCGTACTCGCGACTCATCAAGGTGCGGCTGGGCGCACCTGCCGGATTCTTTGTTTCGGGCACAGGATACATGCCGTTGTATTCCGATGGCATCAAGCCATGGTCGACATATTCTTGCTGGACACGCGAGGAGGACTGGATTTGGTGCCATTGACCAATACCGTCTTCCTCGGCCGCTCGCGCTCCGTGCGGAAATCCAGAAAACCATGCTGCAACGCGCGCCTGGCCTTCACACGATTGATAGCGCCAGCCCCAGTATTCACGAGGAGGGAATGTGGGCGTACAACCCTTGCCACCCCCAGCCACATCGTTGTAGCCCGCCTTGAACCCTCGATGAAAATCTTTTAAGTACTGCTCATTTGCAAAGCTGTGTTTTCGGCTGTGCCATGCTTTGTGCGCATACGAACTGTTGCGAAAGCCCATCATGCTACCGTTCCAGTAGCTGTTGTAGGTCCAGGCGTTGTTCAAGCCTGTCATCGCAGTACATCCGCTGAGCGATGTCATTGCAACTCCCAGCATCACGTACAGGGCTGCCGTGCCCAGCCGACTGCGTACGGAGTTTCCTTCACGGCCGCAATAATCGGCCTTGACTCGATCGATGGTCATCGACGATTCCCCCTCAAAACGATTTCGCCGCAGGGGATTGCATTGCCTTGGCGCAATCCATGCGGATGTGGATAGAGTTATCCCTGGTTTGTATATCGCCCGAGCCAAGCACCGAATTTAGTGATTGTGACGGCGACAACGGGAATTTTGGTTGTTTGTGCAGATGGGATTGAATCGGATGCACCGGCGAAGAAAGGCATTGAGACAGAGTTCTCCTTCCTTTCGCAGGGTCTGACCGAATAAACGAATCCTATGCTCCGCTATGTTGGTTCCGCCGGATGAAATATTGGCGAATGATCCAGCCAGGAACCGATCCAAAGTGTCTGGAAGAGTGTGGCCTAGGAACTCAGTTCCCTGGCGGTGATGATCATGAGTCGAAACCGACAAAAAGTCGATTTTCGATGGCATGAGCCTGAGGCGCTAGCCGATTTTCGATGGCATGAGCCTGAGGCGCTAGCCGATTTTCGATGGCATGAGCCTGAGGCGCTAGCCGATTTTTGTACGTCGAGAGAACTCGCCTAGCGCTTTTTGAAGATGCGCTATTCGAGTGTCTCGGAGTCTCAATTCGCGATTTTCCGAGGTTTTTCGTACTCGTACTCCGCGCTAGCAGTACTCATACTCGTACTCGAAGAAACCTCATCGAGTGCGAGAACCAATACATTGAGTACGAGTACGAGAGATGCCAAAACAGCGCAACTTCAAAACGAGCGCCTCGGGCTCACCTTTGCCGGCTGTGTCCAATGGGTCCAACGGATGACAAAGAATTGAAATGCCATCATTGCAGCCGCAACAAAAACGACTCGACGACCGATTGCTTTGGACTCTTAGGCTGGCTGCTATCCTCTTCCTTACCGCATGCCCGTGGTACTTTGGATCCGTCGGTTGGAATGAGCAGTCGTTGTTTGTCGCTGGGGGTATTTGCCTAGCATTCTTGCTTGCATTGTCAGTGATCCTGACATGGAAAACCCCGAGCAATGAATGGAGGCCGGTTTCCCTGACATGGCTTTTATTCGGACTTGGTTGTTTTGCCATGCTCCAGTCCCAGCCGCGATATGACTGGGTCTCTGCTGGGACAGCCCCTCCTTCGGTGCAAATGCAACGCTGGGCCCTGGGGCTGGAATCCCCCCCTGAGGTGATTCGGCCGGGGTTGATTTCTACAAAGGGATCAGGAATCGATTCGCAAGAACCTTGCGGTTTGGATGCCATCGACGAAAAGAAACACAGGTTCGCGATCAGCGTTGAACCGGTAACGACCCAGGCTGCAGCCGGGAATCTTTTTTTAGCGGCCATCCTCGCGTGGCTGGCCAGCACTGCCTTTCGGCGCCGGGAATCGTATCCTGTCCTTTTGGCATCGATGACTCTGATCGGTTGTTTAGTTGCAATCTATGGATTGATCGGTGCGGCCACGCCGCGCTCGCTCAATTGGCTTGGTCTAAAGTATGGCTCATCCTTTTCCGTCTTCGTTTCAAAGAACTCTGCTGGTGCCTTTCTCAATACTTCCATCGCAGCCGCTCTCGGAATGGTTTTATCCTCCGCTCATCGACCTAAAAAGACTCGCAAACCTTCCCTGCGATCCGAGGTTGAAGTTCCTTGGAAAGTCCAAGCCTGGAATTGGTGTCAAAATTGGTTGTCGACACTTGATCTGTCCCAGATCATTGCCATTCTTTCCCTTTTCGTCCTGATGATCGCTTTGGTTCTCAGTTTGTGCCGCGGTGCTGTGGTCAGCGGGATGGTCGGATTGTTCAGTGTTCTTTGGCTCATGCTTCCAGGCAAACGGACAAACAGCTTGGCGATCGCAGTCCTGATATCGATCGCTCTTGGGCTGGTGGTCATGATCGGCTTGCAAGTCGACGAACAGGCGCTCCATCGCATCGAGAGCATCGGCGAGATAGATATCGATACCGAAGTCGCCTCAGGAAGGTTGTATATATGGGGAGTGAGTGCCGCCGCGGCGAAATACTACGGTTGGCTCGGGAGTGGACTAGGGACGTTTCATTTCGCATCACTTCCCTTTCAGAAGCCGTCCTTTAGTGGCTGGTTCTATCACGCAGAAAGCCTGTTCGCCGAAATCTGGGTGACATTGGGTACGTTCGGACTGATTGCAGCTACCGTAGGACTGTTGCTGGCGACGCGGGGCATCCTTCGTATTTATGTGTCGGAACGGTTTCGGGATTATTTGCCGTTGCAGGTCGCGGCTGCTTACATGCTGATCTCGCAAACCGTGCACGCCGCCGTCGACTTCGCGTTGATCCTGCCGGGTGTTTACATCCCTGCTGTATTGCTGCTCGGGGCTGCGCTGGGAAGCGCCGAGGACTCGCGTCGCGTGCTTGCACTGGTGCGCAGAAACAAGGAACTCCCACTCGGGTTGAACAAGAATCTGCCTAAAGAAAACGGCAGTTCCGACGCCATGAGGCTGACGCGGATCGCCTGTCTTTGCCTACTGGGATCGGCAAGTCTGGCCATGCTCTATTCGTTTCAAGCATTGCGTTCGCTGGCGATCGCCTATCGGGTCGAGAAAGAGATTGAAAAGGACGACCGCCTAGAGATTCGCAAGCGCATGCCCAGTCGAATCGACTTCTTGGTCAATCGGGTGGCTGAACTAGGAGGTCGCCTCGATTCTTCTCCTGACATGCAACGACTAGTCGGTGATTGCATTTGCTACGATGTCCGCATGAAGCAATGGCAAACGCGTTCGCCGTCGATGGACGATGAGTTGGCATGGAATCAGACCGCCCCCTTCGCGGTTCGGTTGGTACTTGATCGTATCACGGACGCCCAGCGCGAACCGGTTCTTGAAGCCCTCGGTGGGGAGAACACGATCGCTTCCTTTCAACGCGCCAATGATTGGTACGCGCGAGGGCAATCCATGTCCCCGCTGGATTGGCGTTTGGTTTGGGGAAGGACTACGACGGCCTTTCAATGCCCTACGAAATCCTTCCTGCCGTTGGTATCGGTATTGCAACGCACCGCTGCTAATCTCCCACAAACGTTGATTTCTGCGAGCATCTTAGTCAGCTCGGAAATCGACAGGGATGAATTGATGAAAATATGGCAGCAGGCCATCCAAACCAGTCCCACCTCGGCCATCGATATAGGTAAGGTGATCGCGGCAATGACCAGCGATGACGACATTCCAATCGATTTCTTTCCCAAAGTCGGACCCGTCCTTCGCGATTTGGCTTCGTCAACGTTCACAGCGAAAGATTTCCCAAAGACGCATGCCAAGCTCTGCGAACTGGCTTTGGAAGCCAGCCGTGAACTGCCATGGCCGACGCTCAAAAAGTCGTTGTGGATGGCTGTTGTCGCAAACGAAGCCGGCAATTACGAAGAGGAAATCGAAAACCTGCGAATCAGTCTGCAGTTCAAACCCAACGATACCCCTCTTCTCCTACGGCTAGCTGAACGACTGCTGGATGTCGAAGACACCAATGCTGCCAACGACGTAATACGAACACTCGAACGGGCAGCCCTACAAGAACCGTCCGTCATTCCTTCGATCAATCGATTGAAGGGGCGATTGAAGGCGTTACCTCAGCGATAGATTACAATCTTTATCGATAGGCAGGTGGCTGGATTCAGTCCGACCACCCGATGCTCCGCTCCTCGGTTGAAGACTTGGATCCAAACACGTGAACAAGGTTTGTATCATCAACGTGGTAGGGTTGACGCCCGAACTGATCCCCTACGCACCGCGCATTCGTGAACTGGGAACATATCGCTCTTGGCAGCCTCCGATTCCGGCGGTCACGTGCACGGTGCAAGCGACCTTGCTGACAGGAACTCAGCCGGACGAGCATGGCATCGTCGGCAATGGATGGTACCAACGCGACAACGCCGAAATACGTTTCTGGCAACAATCCAATCGACTCATCCACGGAGAGCTGCTGTACGAGGGGATCGAGACCGCGAAAATGTTTTGGTGGTTTAACCAACACGCGCCAGTACGTTGGAGCGCAACCCCCAAACCGCACTATGGATGCGATGGCTCGAAGGTCTTTGACATTATCGATAGCACCGATTGCGAGTTGGTCAAACATCTCGGCCCCTTTCCATTCCCTTCCTTTTGGGGTCCAAATGCCGGTTTGCCAGCTACCCGTTGGATCGCGGATGCCACCGCTCTCGTCCTGCGACGCAACCAGCCTGAACTGACGCTGACCTATTTGCCCCACCTCGATTATGACTTTCAACGCTACTCGGCACCCAGCATGGACCGCGTTCGTGAAGTGGATGCATGTGTCGGAACTGTCATCGATGCCGCGCAAGACATCGGAGCCATTCCGCTAGTCGTTTCGGAATATGGGCTCGTTCCTGTCCAACGCGCCATTGGTATCAATCGCATCCTCCGTGAAAATGGGTTGCTAACCGTTCGTCCCGGTCCATTCGGAGAGATGCTCGCGCCTGGTGATAGCCAAGCCTTCGCGGTTGTCGATCATCAAATCGCCCACATCTACGTGCAGGAACCGAGACTGCGCAATGAGGTGAGAGATTTGATTCTAGGTATCGAGGGGGTCGATGCGGTATTGCCGCCAGATGAACTCCATCTCAATCACCCTCGCAGTGGAGATTGGATCGCACTCGCTCAGTCCGATGCTTGGTTCCACTACTACTATTGGATAGCTGATGAACTGGCTCCCGATTTCGCTAGAACTGTCGATATTCATCGCAAACCGGGCTACGACCCAGTGGAATTATTCATTACGTCCAAAGCGAGGGCCATGATGCGATTGGCCCAGAAGAAATTAGGATTCCGCTACAAGATGGACGTCATCCCGCTCGACCCATCCTTGGTTGGGGGAAGCCACGGTCTAAGATCGTCGGAACGGCATAGCCCAATCGTCATTGGTCCGGACGCTCCAGAAGAGATGACCCAGTTCAAAAACTACGTTCGAAGGTTGTTGCGACCATAGAAGTGAGCGCTCGACCAGTCGCAATGCAATCGCCCCCGATGATCCTTTTTGATGGTCCAATTAATCGAGAAGTCCAAAAAAAAGCGGAACATCGAATCCTCGATGTTCCGCTTTGAGCTTTCATCACTTCACTGCTTGTGATCCAACCGCGGACGCACGCAGATCTTACGTGTTACGACATTAGGCAGACGTCTCGCCCAGGACGTAATGCACAAACTTGTGCACTTCCAGTCCATTCGCTTTGGCATATTGTCCCACGCTTTGCTTGTCATCCTTGACGAACGGTTGCTCAAGCAGCACTTTTTCGGCAAAGAATTGTCGCAATCGCCCTTCGACCATTTTGTCGACGATGTTCTCAGGCTTGCCTTCTTTGAGTGCTAGCTCGCGCAATACCTTGCGCTCTGCATCGACAATGGCTGGATCGAGTTCATCGGAATTCAGCGCCGAGGGACGCATTGCAGCAACGTGCATTGCGATATCCCGTGCCGCGGAATCGTTGTTCCCTTTGATCTGGAGGAGTACACCCGCCACTGTGGTGGAGTTATGGCTGTATCCACTGCTGGGACCATCCACGCGTATCATGCGACCGATTTCGAATTTCTCGCGGATGCGATTGAACAGTTCATCGAATTGCTCGCCGACCGTTTGACCTGGCTTCGAGGCGGAGGGTTGCTCTCGCAGTTCCTCTGCGGTCTTCACATTGCTCTTAGCGAGTGCGTGTGCGAAGTCGTTCGCCAATTGGATGAACTCTTCGTTGCCAGCAACAGGGGCGCTTTCGCATTTGAGTTCCACCATGGCACCAGCCTCTTTGTCGGATCCAGCATAAATGCCAAATCTTCCAAACGCGGTTTCACGGTCCGATCGCTTTTCGCTTAACTTGAGTCCTCGTTCGCGGAGAAGTTCAATCGCTTTCGCTTCGATCCCGCCCGCTTCCGTCAATGCGGATTTGCAGTCCATCAGAGGCAAACCAGTTTTTTCACGCAGTGCCTTTACTGCTGCAGCAGAAATGTCTGCCATGCTCGTCATCTCCAATAATCAGTTTCAGAAACAATAGACTTCGAAGTCAAAGACTAATCCAGTGCGGCCTTTTCGGCGATTTCCGCCATCTCAGTGACCATCTCGCTGGTTGCGGGGGTCGTCTGTGGAACCGTCTTCATCAATTCCGGATTCTCAGACTTGCCTGCCAAAACCGCATCCGCCAATTGCTTGACAATCAAATCAATCGAGCGAATACCGTCGTCATTGCCGGGAATCGGCAAATCGACTTGCGAAGGATCACAGTCGGTATCGATCAATGCGACCGTTGTAATCCCGAGCGATTTGGCTTCGCGAATCGCGTTCTTTTCTTTCTTGGGATCGATAATGACTAGGCATTCAGGGATGCGGTTCAGTGTTCGGATGCCATTCAAGTTGCGATAGATCTTGCGATATTCTCGATTCAATGCCGATTGCATCTTCTTCGAGTAGCCATTGATCTTTTCGCTATTGATGATCCCTTCCAACTCTTCCAAACGACCCATCCGATCGCGAATCGTGCGGAAGTTCGTCAAGCATCCACCAAGCCAACGTTCGCTGACAAAAGGCATCCCGCAGCGAGTCGCTTCGCGTTGAATAACTTCGGATGCTTGTCGCTTCGTTCCGACGAACAGGACCAGCGAGCCACCTGCAGAGACTTGGCTCAAGTACTTCTTGGCCCGCAACATACCGCGAAGGGTCTCGCGAATGTCGATGATGTGAATGAGGTTTTTGCGACCATAAATGTAGGGTGCCATCTTTGGATTCCACCGACTCACTCGGTGACCAAAATGCGCCCCTGCCTCAATAAGCTTTCCTACTAATTCGTTTGCCATAGCATCTCCCTAAACGGTGCGATTTCCTGCCATGCCAAACCCGTCGGCAAAAACGGGACAGCACAGGCTCAAGGAATTGAGCCTTCGGCCACAAGTGGAAACCTGCAAAACGACTTTGGAACTTGGGCACACCCAACGCCTGGGTGGATTTCCCGCGCACCAAAAGACGCAAATTACCGCGTGGATCCGTGTTTCGTCAATTCGAAATTGGAACTCCAGTCCCGATTCCACCTTGGATCGAGAAACTTTATCTAAAAAGATTCTTCCGAAGCGTCCGAACGTCGCCGGAGTCATCCTCGAAGACCAAATTGGTTGCTGGAATAAGGAAATCACCGAGAGAATCAAAGCAGGTCTTTTCCCCCTGGCTGCATTGCGAGTACCCATGGCTGATATTCTGCCGTATGATCCGACCGGAATCCTTGCGCTGACTGCCTCGCTTTTTTGTGTTCATCGCACGACGAATCTCCCCCATGACGGCCAACCCATACCCGTTTCAAACC
>JBAWXH010000028.1:0-58542 GCA_037144155.1 Planctomycetota bacterium
GCAGGAGCTTCGCCCTCCCGTATCTTCGCCCAGGACTTCACTCACCCCAGGACTTCGACCTTCCGGCGGGCAGCAATGTCGCCCCTCGAATTCGGTGGTTGCATACCCGTTTCAAGTAATCCACGATGCGAATTGCGGAACGATGGGATCGGATTACTTCGGGGGGAGCAGGAAAAATAGGGAAACCTGAGCCATTTTCCTTAACCATTTCCCCGAAAACCGCTCGAAGCTGGGATTTTCGTGTCTGGACGATGGTTGTTTGGACGAATAAAATTCGGTTCACACGAGTGGGCTATTTCGATCCCAGCCTTTGGGTTTGCAAATAGGCAAATCGCCCTTGAAACGCCTGTTGGTCTCCATGGAGAGGGAGTCTGGCATCGAGCCTAATAACGTCATCATCGAATGAATAGCGCAATCAAGAATTTGAAGAAGCGACGATTCGATTCGCCGGCACAAGAAGTCTATCTTTCCCTTTGGCGAACCTACGATCGACTGCGTGCGATCGAAGATTCCTTATTGATTGAGCACGATTTGACGGCTCAACAGTACAACGTCTTGAGGCTGCTCCAATCCGCCCACCCAAACCCCGTCCCGACGCTGCAAATTTCATCGCGACTGGTTTCACGTGCGCCCGATGTGACGCGGATGCTGGATAAACTCCAGGAGAAGGGTTGGGTGGCACGTTTGCGATCCGAAGAGGATCGTCGGGCTGTTTTGATCGCGATCACACCGAGTGGAATTGAACTCTTAAAATCGCTCGCCGAGCCGATCAAAAAGATGCACCTGTCGCAAGTAGGCCATATGAGCCAACATGACATGCAGGTCTTGTGCGAGTTGCTGGCCAGGGTACGAGCGCCCCACGAACCCGAGAGCAGCCCATGGAGCGAAAACGCTGAGGGCTAACGAGCGGACGACTGTCCTACTACGATATTTGCATGGTAATCGAACTCCAATCGAGAAACGGATTTAAAACATCATGATCCAAGCTGAAAATCAACCCGACGTCGTCGTGATCGGTGGTGGTCCCTCAGGTTCGGCCACAGCCACCATCCTTGCCCAACGAGGCTACAAGGTGACGTTGTTTGAGCGGGATCATTTTCCACGCTTTCACATCGGTGAGTCGTTGATTCCCTACTGCTACCCAACCATCAAACGATTGGGGATGCTCGATAAAATGAAGGGGAGTCACTTCACGAAAAAGTATGGTGTTCAGTTCATCAGTGAACATGGAAAGCTTTCCGAGCCATTCCGATTCGAACAATATGACCCGCATGAGCGATCGCAGACATGGCAAGTACTGCGAAGCGAGTTCGACCAAATGATGCTGAACAACGCCCGCGACCATGGGGTGGAAGTCCATGAAGGAGCGCGCGTGCTGGACGTAGAAAAGGACGGCGATCGGGTCGTTGGCGTCCGAGTGAAAAAGGAAGGGGGACAAGCGGAAACGGTTCGTTCCAAAGTGGTGGTTGACGCCAGCGGACAATCGTCACTCCTGATCGATCGGATGAATTTGCGAGCCTGGGATGCCGACTTGAAGAAGGCTGCGATTTGGACGTATTTCAAGGGTGCAAAGCGAGAGCCCGGCATCGATTCCGGCGGAACGATCGTGATGCAAACCGCAGGCAAGAAGGGATGGTTTTGGTATATCCCATTGCATGATGATATGGTCAGCGTGGGGGTTGTTGCGGACTTTGATTACTTGTTCAAGCAACGGGAAACCAAAGACCCGCAAGCCATCTTCTGGGAAGAAGTCGATCGCTGTCCGGGTGTCGAACCCCGTATCGCCGGTTCGAAATGCTGCAGTGAATACCGTGTGCTCAAAGAGTATTCGTACAAAGCGCGACAAGCGGCAGGGGACGGATGGGTGTTGGTCGGTGACGCATTCGGATTTCTTGATCCGCTGTACTCGTCCGGTGTTCTCCTAGCATTGACATCCGCGGAAATGGCCGGTGATGCGATCGCCGATGCTCTGGATGCGAACGATCCGAGCGAGGCTCGACTGCGAGCTTGGGAGCCCCTTCACGTCAAATGCATGGAGAGGATGAAGAAGTTGGTTTGTGCGTTCTACGAGGGACTGAACTTTGGGCAACTGGTTCGCAAGCATCCTGAGAAAAAGCACCTTATCACTGACGTTTTGATTGGCAATTTGACCAAGGATGAAGTCGACGACTTGTGGCCTCTGATCGACGCTTTGCGAGAAGAGGAATTGGTATCGGCTGGCGCGTAAGCGCGCTGATTATCAGTTAGCTAGAGCGAATGTTCGCGATCGCTCTACGGACGACACCGACGTACGTCGATGTTCGATTCATGAAGACTTAGCTCCAGCCGAACCTCTATGCTTGAGGTTCTCGGCTAACGCCTCAGGCTCACTTTTGTCGGCTGAGAGACGAAGGTATGACCGAGGATTCGACCGTTTGAATGGTTTTCAACGGCTCACTTTCCTCTCTTTGGACTCCGCTCTCGCCTAGCCGAAGCTCACAAGATCGGTGGAGTCTCCGAAGCGATCTGCTTTCACACCCACTTGATGCAACATCCACAGATAGAGGTTGCACATGGGTGTGTTCTGCGGGAACTTCCAATGGCCCACTTTCTTGATTCTCTCACCTGCCCGTCCCAATACGAGGACAGGGAGGTCGTCATGGTTGTGTCGATCCCCATCGGAGATGCCGCTTCCGTAGACAATAATGGATCGGCCTAGAAGCGTATCGCCGGCTTCCTCGACGCTGGCCAATTGGTCGGCTAGATACGCTAGTTGCTGGACGTGGAAATGATTGATCTTCTGAATCTTGGCTTGTTTCTCAGGGCTCTTGCCATGGTGAGAGAGCTCGTGATGGCTTTCGGGTGCTCCAATTTCTGGATAGCCACGATTGCTTCCTTCGTTCGCCATCATGAAAGTCAGGATCCGCGTGGAATCGGTGCGGACCGCTAAAGCGATCATGTCCATCATGAGTCGGCAATGTTCATCCCAGACTCGAGGAACGCCCGCGGGGCGCGCGTAGTTCGGCATGCCGTTTTCGCCGATTTGAAGTTTATCGGTTTTGACCAGTCGGTTCTCAACATCACGGACCGCGTAAAGATATTCGTCGAGTTTTCGCTGATCCCCTATCCCAAGTCGTTGCTTGAGACTGTTCGCATCATTCAATGCAAAATCGAGCACACTCTTTCGACGCGAGCCTCGATGTTTGATGGAGTTCCCTTCGGTGACTTTTTCGCCTGAGCCGAAGAGGCGATCGAAGACGGCCGAGGGATCCATCTCCTTCGCAAGAGGACTCGATTCGTTTCGCCACGCCAAATTGCTTGAGTAGGCACATGAATAGCCGCTATCGCAATTGCCTGATTGAGCGGAGCCTTCGAGTCCCAGTTCGAGCGAAGCAAATCGGGTCTTGTGCCCGATGGCTTGCGCGGCGACTTGATCGACCGATACACCGTTCTTGATATCGGCTCCGTCGGTCTTCCTCGGGTGAGCTCCCGTTAGGAAGGAAGCGCCACTTCGGGCATGGTCCCCTCCCCCGTCGCCGTGATCGCGAGCACCATCCAACGTCAGTCCGGTCAATACCGACAAATTGGTACGATGTTTGGCCAAAGGCTCCAACGAGGCTGGCAATTCAAACGTAGTTCCGACCGCTTCCGGGGTCCATGCCGGCATATGGATACCGTTCGGAACCATGATGTAGATCATGCGCAGGGCATCATCGGGCTTGGCCGCAGCCGCCGCACGCCCTTGAGGCAGCATGGCTTCAAGCCAAGGCAAGGCAATCGCTGCACCCGTACCGCGCAAAAGTGTACGCCTCGAAAGTCGTTGTCGTGTCATGGTTCGTCCCGGGTTCCCTTGCGTTGAAATGGATCGCTGATGACGACTTCGTAAATGAGATCCTGAAATCGAAAATCGTTTTTGGAGGCAGCCGATAGCATTTTATCGACCGCGCATCGATCGTAATACTCTAGACCCCGGCCGATTCCGTAAATCAGCAACTTCTCGGTGACCGTCCGAAGGAACTTGTCCGATTTCTGATCACGGAGGACGCGGATCAGTTCGCCTGGATTGCGAATCGTTCCCCCCGTCGCCAATTCGGCGCTGGAGTCGATGGGCTGGCCTCGATCTTGCTGCCGCCATCGGCCGATGGCATCGTAGTTTTCCATGGCCAATCCGAGTGGATCCATGAGTTTGTGACAGGATGCGCAAGCGGCATTGGCGCGATGTTGTTCCAATTGCTGTCTCAGCGTGCCGACCAATTCCCCTTTTTCCAGTTCGGGAACACCTGCCGGTGCCGGGGGAGGTGGCGTTCCCAAGATATTGTCGAGGATCCATTTGCCACGTTTGACGGGGCTGGTGCGCGTGGGATTGCTGGTCACTGCCAAAACCGAGGCGTGCGTAAGAATTCCCAATCGCTTTTGCCCTTTCAAGGACACCTTCTGAAATTTGTCCCCCTGCACACCCGGGATTCCATAGAACGAAGCCAACTTTTGGTTCATGAAGCTGTAATCGGCATCGAGTAATCGCAGGGCGCTGACGTTCTCTCGCATCACATACAGGACGAACAAATAGGTCTCGGTTCGCGCCAGATCGCGTATCTCGTCATTCCATTCGGGGAATAACGCATTGCTCGGGACGATGTTGTCTAATTTGCGCAGAGTGAGCCACTGTCCCGCAAAGTTACGCACGAAATCGCGAGCCCTATCGTCTTGAATCATTCTCGAGACTTGCTGCCTCAGAACACCTGGTTGGCGAAGTTGCTTTTTGGCTGCCAGGGAGAGCAGTTCGCGATCCGGAGTGGAGCTCCATAGGAAGTAACTTAAACGGGTTGCGAGTTCGAATTCACTGAGAAGCGGGAACGACTCCCCAGTCTTCGATTGGTTGTCTTCGATTTTGAAAAGGAAATGGGGGGACACCAAGATCGCTGTCATGGCTAACTGCAAGCCTTCTTCGTAGGAATCCCCTTCGTCGACGACACTCGCGACGATGTCGGCCAGTCTCCGCATTTCCTCAGGGGTGGCGGGGCGTCGATACGCGCGACTGGCGATCTTGCGAAGGACTTCGCTGGCAGCATCTCGAACGCTGCGTGTGGCCGAAGGGACTGCATCTTGGACCATCTCTTTGTGAAAGGCTGGCAGGTTGGCTTCTTGGATCGGCTCGGATGGCTTTTGGCCCACGACTCTCAAATCGAAGATGTACAAGTTCGTATCTTCAGCGGGTTTGCCATCCTTCGCTTCGATGTACTTGTCATTCACAAAAGCCAACTCGACAGACCGCTTACCCGCCCGCAACTTGAGAGGGATCGAGAAGGTTTTGGGACTATTCGAAGTTTCGGTCTCGGCGGTAACCTCATGAACTTTCTTGCCGTCGACATTGATCACGACGCGAGGGAATTGACCTTGCGCGGCCGAGCCAGCCATGCTCGCTTCGAGCGTGTATTTGCCTAGCCAAGGGATTTGTTCATCGAATGCGATTTGGCCATTGGATGCCATCACGAACATGCTCGGATCGCCTCCCCCTTTGCCATCGGTCTTGAACTGCGAGAGCTTGTGCTGCGATTCAAAGACAGGACCAGGCGCAGGAGCGAGGATCGCTTTCTGGCTTATCTCCTCTGCGGCCCGCACATACTTTTCCATCAGCAAGGGAGGTAGCGTGAGGACGTCGCCGATGTTGTCGAAACCATATCCGACATCGTCCCCTGGAAAACCGGACGCCGGTTCGTAATCGACGCGAAACAAATCCTTGATCGTGTTCCGATATTCATTGCGGTTGAGTCGTCGAAGGGTGACCGAACCGGGATTGGGGGTCTTGCCACAATCGATGTCGTTGAGGGTGGAGCGAATCCAATCGATCAATCGTGTCCGGTCGGCGTCTGCCAGTGGTTCGGCTTCCTGAGGAGGCATGTCGCCAATCTCCAATCGCTGGGCCACTTTTTCCCAGATCGACCGTTCCTTGAAGACCGCTTGTGCATCGGAGAAAAGGGACAGAGAGAGGCCTGCATCTGCTTCTGTGCCGCTATGGCATCCGAAGCAGGCCTTGGCGAGCATCGGTTGCATTTGCTCCAGAAACTCTTTGTTGCGAACGCCCCAGTCGACGGAGTAGCACGCGTGGACTCCGAACAAGGTCCAAATGCAGAACGCGAGTCCGATACTCAGCCAAACCGACCGACCGCTTAAGGGGCTGGACAACTGGGAATAATCTTGGACTGTCCGGGATCGCTTGGGCATGAGATTCGGAAAGGTTCGTTTAGAATGGTATTCGGAGTAATACGGAATGGATGGGCTTATGGACGAGTGGCACAGCCGACGCGTCGGCGCGGAACGGTTGGTCCGTTGCTGACGCTGGGGTTCGGGAGCGGTTACGTCGCCAAAAGTACAACGGGCTAAATCGACACGCCTCAGAGGCTGAACCGCCACGGCCCTGCCCTTGAGACCATTGTAAGCCTCCTGCCCCGAAAATTCGAACCGCAAAACCTTCCAGCACGCCAACAAGGACGCAAAGATGACGATTTCCACGCAAGAAGAATTGGTTCAAAAGAAATGCGCGCCCTGCGAGGGGGGAGTGGATCCATGTCCGTTGGACCGTGCCAAAGCCCAAATAGAGGCTATTCCCCAATGGCGATTGAGTTCGGAGGGAAAGTCTATTTCACGGACGGTGCGATTAAAAAATTTCGTCGAGGCGCTGGGATTGGTGAATCGGCTCGGTGAATTGGCAGAAGTCGATGCGCATCACCCGGACCTTCATTTGACAGGCTACCGTTTCTTGCGGATCGATTTGACGACGCATGCGATCGATGGTTTGAGCGAGAATGATTTTATCTTGGCGGCGAAATTTGACCGTTGCATTGCGGAATATTACCCCAACGCCCAGGCTCTCGTTTAGGAAATGGTTTTGAGTAATACTGCATGGATGAGCGGCCCTCCGTCGGCCGCATCGACGGCTATCCAATGTACCGGCGTGTCGGTCGTTTTCGGCTCAGGCAGGACCGAGCAGCGCGTGCTCGATCGACTGAACTTGATCGTTCCACGCGGTGAGATTTATTCTTTGTTGGGGCCAAGCGGTTGTGGCAAGAGCACGTTGCTTCGCGTGATGGCGGGATTGATCGAGCCCACTTCGGGAACGGTAATGATTGACGATGCACCGGTGCGGGCCGCTCGTGATCTTACCGCCTTCGTATTTCAAGAATCCGCGCTTCTTCCTTGGCGAAGCGTTTGGCAGAACGTGCGGTTGCCCTATGAGATTCGCAAGGGACCAACGAGCGGTGAACTAAAAGATCGCATGGAGACGGTTCTCGATCTCGTTGGATTCAAGAAGACCGATTGGCATAAAAAACCTTCGCAATTGTCGGGAGGGATGAAAATGCGGGCATCGATCGCGCGGGCATTGATCACCAACCCTCGCATTCTGCTGATGGACGAGCCATTCGCGGCCCTGGATGACATGTTGCGTTCGAAACTCAACGATCTGTTGCTGCGCATCGTGGCGGAAGCGGGTTGCACGATGATGTTTGTTACCCATAACATCGCGGAAGCGATCTACTTGAGTCACTCGATCGCCATCCTTAGCGGAGGGAGAATTGCAGATACGATCCGCGTTGGATTGCCTTCGTCCCGCGAGGCTGCAATCCGGAGCACTCCGGAATTCGCGACTCAATATGGTCGGGTTCAAGAAGTACTAATGGGGAGCGAAGTGTGATGAAAAATGCTCCATTGTGGCTTCGAATCCTCGCCCCCATTTCTGTTTTTGCGGTGGTGGCAGGCATCTGGCACGTTGCCGTGACTGCGTTCGACATTCCTCCGGTCATCTTGCCGAAACCAGGTGCTGTCCTTCAAGCCATGTGGACGGCGCGATGGAAGTTGTTGACGGGGAGTTCGATCACGTTGCGAGCCGCGGGGGCGGGACTCCTGGCCAGCACTCTGGTCGGTTGCATGATCGCCATCCTGTTTAGTCAATCGTCGCTGCTGCGAATCGCACTGTACCCCTATGTCATCTTCCTCCAGACCGTGCCCATTGTCGCGATCGCGCCATTATTGATCGTATGGTCGGGTTTCGAGTTCCGTACGGTGGTCCTAGTTTCATGCATCATCAGTATTTTTCCGATCATTTCAAACGTCACCAGTGGCCTGCTTTCGATCGATCCGAATCATGTCGATTTATTTCGCATGCAAGGCGCGTCGCGATGGAAGACTTTGACCAAGCTGCGCATCCCATCGGCGATCCCTCACTTGGTGTTGGGGTTACGCATTAGTTGTGGGCTATCGGTGATCGGGGCGATCGTCGGGGAGTTGTTTGTCTCTAGCAGCAGCGCTGACTACGATGGGCTAGGAACGATCATGAACGCCATGCAAGCCCAATTGCGAACAGCGGAACTGATGGGGGCTGTGATCGCTTGTACGCTCCTGGGGATTGTCTTGTTTTTGATTGTGCAATTGATCGACTTCGTTTTGCTTCGAAGATGGACGCGGGTCGCAGGATTTGAGAACGCATAAGCCATTAACGGTTCTTCATCGCGATCTATCCGGCCAATTTTTTTGACGGCCAATGGGCTGTTGAGAATCATTCCATCGTCAAGCCATGCTGGTTGAGGCGGTGAGGCTAAAAAATAGAGCGTGGTCGGACATGCATGCAGGAATCTGAATACAATCCTTGTAGGGTCGTAACAACGATCCCACTGAAATTGCCCGGACGCAATGGAACAGTGCAGGACGAACCACGCCATCTCACTCTTTCGAAGTTAACTCCACATGTTTTTTCCACTCAGCGATGACGATAAAGACATCGGTACACCTGCGTTTGTGACGTATGGATTGATCCTTGCGAATATCGGAGTTTTTCTGGTGCAAATGTCGTATCCCGAGTTCACCTACGGTTGGAGCGTGATACCGAAAGAGATTACGACCGGAGTCGATTTGGTCGAGCCGCAAATGATCAATGTTGCTGGGCATGGAGAAGTGGAGATCCCTCAATCGCCAGGTCCGAAGCCGATTTGGCTGACATTGCTGTCGTCCATGTTCATGCATGGTGGGCTGGGACACATCGCTGGCAACATGCTTTATTTGTGGATCTTTGGGAACAACGTCGAGCACCGTTTTGGGCATGTCAAATTTTTGATGTTCTACCTGGTATCGGGATTGGTAGGGAGCTTTGCGCAGATCCTGGTGTCCCCCAATAGCGTGATCCCGAATCTTGGGGCTTCGGGAGCGATTGCAGGGGTGATGGGAGCCTACTTGGTGCTCTTTCCCTACAATCGAGTCAATGCGGTCATCCTCTTTCATGTGGTGAGTGTGCCAGCCCTGTGGGTCTTGGGAATGTGGATCGTCATGCAATTGGTGAGCGGGATGGGTTCGATTGCATCGACCAGTGCTTCCGAGGGTGGGGTAGCGTATTTGGCCCACGTGGGAGGGTTTGTGGCAGGAGTATTGGCCGCCCTGATCGTACGAGGGCAGAATCCAAGAGAGCCGGATTCCATTCTCAAAAGACAATACGAAAGAGATCCGCTCGCTAGAAGGTTTTGGTAGAGCCAAATTTACCAAGTGGTAAAGCGTCGGAATTACCAACCACCTCACTCCCAATGAGCTTGAAATGCTCGTTTTGATGTTGCGATTTTCGAGGAACACTTTCAACGGCTAATGGTGCCGGGCGGGCCACTGAGTTCCCGAAGTCGCCTCACGACCGGTTCAACGGGGACCGGACCGGGCTTAAGTCGTTTTGTAATGGAATCAATTTGCAGTTCTGGAACCAACCCGCTCCCTTTCCGCAAGAACTATGGAAGACACCAGATTCCCCAACTGGTTTGACAATCGCCCGTTTGCCAAACATACTCTCGTCCGAAATTGGGGATGCAAATTCACAATTATTATCTGCTTCCGGGGATACTGTAGTGGACGATTCGACGCTTCTCGAACACGCGGTTTCAACACCTTATCCGCTCACGCCGATGCAGTCCGGGATGCTCTTAGACGGCTTGCGCGGGGCACAAGATGGAGTGTACGTTCAGCAGCTAATTGCCACACTTCATGAACCCTTGAACGTGTCGCTATTCCGCGATGCTTGGCAGCGTTTGGTGGAGCATCATGCGGTTCTGAGGACGAGCTTCCATATCGAGGAGCGCGACCCGCCGTTCCAGAAAGTACATCCGCGAATAAACTGGGAAATGGAGGTGTCGGATTGTCGCGATGTCGGCACAGTTGCAGGCGAGCAACAGATCGCCGCGTATGTGCGCAACGAGCAGCGTCGCGGCTTCGGGCTGGAAAATCCCCCGCTTTGGCGTCTACGTCTTTTTTCCCTTAACGAGTGTGATCACCGTTTGGTGTGGACATCGCACCACGCCTTGCTCGACGGACGCTCGCGCGTGATCCTCTTGAGGGACCTCTTTGCGCTCTATGACGCGCTTCTCCACGGCAATCCTCTGTCGCTGGAATCTCCACAGCCGTTTGAAGACCATGTTCGCCAACTGACAAATCGTGATTTCCGCTCATCCAAGCAGTACTGGCAACAGGTGTTGAGCGGGTTTTGTAGTACGACCCGGCTAGCACAATCAATTCCAGGATCTGTATCCGATGACGAGGATCAATATCGGACTCTGGAGATTCAATTGACGGAAGGGGTGACGCAGTCGCTTGCAAGTGTGGCCCAGGAGTTTGACGTCACCCTGAACACGATCCTGCAAGGGGCATGGGCATCGATACTGAGCCTCTATTCGGGGACCGACGATGTTGTATTCGGAGCGACTCGTGCCTGCCGCCGGACGTCCGTGAATGGCGCGGATTCGATGGTGGGCCTTTTCATTAACACGCTGCCGGTGCGCGCTCGTCTTCGGGGTTCCGCATCGCTGAAGGAATGGCTGCAGGAACTCCGCGCGCAATGGGTTGCCATGCGAGACCACGAACAGACTCCATTGACACTGGTGCGGCAGTGGAGCGATGTCCCCGCGGACGAATCCCTGTTTGAAAGCATCGTTGTGTTCGAAAAGTTTTCGCTGCAGGACAGCTTGAGAGTGGGATCAGGTCATTGGGGAAATCGATCGTTTCGTCTGCTGGGAAACACAAACTACCCGCTGATCGTGGCCGGCTACGGCGGTAGCCGATTGCGAATCGAACTGACCTACGACCGCCGACGCATCGCCGACGACATCGTCCTCGGAATCCAGAAACGGATGCAGATCTGGCTTGAAGAAGTCGCCAGTAACCCCGGGCGAACGCTGGCGGAGGTACCGATCATTTCACCGCGGGAGAAGCAGCAACTGGTCTCCGACGGGAATGCCACGGCGACAGTCATTCCACGCCATGGATCCGTCGCTCATTTGTTCGAATCCCAAGCCGCGAGCACACCGGAAGCCGTGGCCCTGGCTTTTAGTAACGGGCAATGGAAATACGCTGAGTTGAATGACCGGGCCAATCGACTAGCGCGTCGACTGCGCGCCCTGGGCGTGGGCTTGGAGACCCCGGTCGCTGTCTGTGCCGAACGCTCGCCCGAGATGGTTGCCGGTATCCTGGGGATCCTGAAAGCTGGCGGGGCCTACGTGCCCGTCGATCCGACGACCCCTTCCGAACGAATCCTCTTCATGCTCGGCGATACGAAGGCGCCGGTCCTTCTCACCCAACGGAGCCTCCTTTCCGAACTGCCGATCGACGGAATCGACGTCGTATGTCTCGACGATCGAGAGACCTTTTTCGATGACAGGGAGAACGTCGATGACAGAGCGGAGGTTGACCTTCCATGTCCCGCGACGTTTGACAGTATTGCGTACATTATGTTTACGTCCGGTTCGACGGGAATCCCCAAGGGAGTGGCCGTCCCTCATCGCGGCATTATTCGCTTGGTTTTCGGAGTGGATTACGTCACGCTGGATTCCTCGCGGAATATCCTACATCTGGCGTCGCCGGCGTTCGATGCTTCCACATTTGAGCTGTGGGCAGCATTGCTACACGGCGGCCGGTGCGTACTCTTTCCAGGACGGTTTCCCGATCTCGACGTATTGAATCGGGTCTTGTGCGAGAATGAGGTGGATACACTCTTCCTGACGACCGCGTTGTTCCACACCATCGTCGATGAATCCGTCACGATCCTGTCGGGGGTACAACAACTTCTGGTTGGTGGCGAGGTGCTCTCGGTCAACCATGTCCGCCGCGCATTGTCCTGTCTCCCGGGAGTCTCCATGATTAATGGTTACGGCCCGACCGAGACAACAACGTTTGCCATGAGTTATCGGATCCCCCGCAATGTAGCCGACGATGCTGATTCGCTTCCGATCGGAAGGCCCATCGGCAACACTTCGATTTACGTGCTCGATACGCTCGGGAGGCTCGTGCCTGCTGGCGTGGCAGGAGAACTGTATATCGGCGGTCCGGGTGTGGCTCGCGGCTACTGGAATCAGCCGGAATTGACGGCTGAAAAGTTCGTCGCCAATCCGTTCTCTGACGATAGCGAATCCCGGCTTTACCGCACCGGCGACTTGTGTCGTTGGCGGGCAGACGGAAACCTCGAGTTCCTTGGGCGCATGGACGGTCAGGTGAAGCTGCGGGGGTTTCGCATTGAACTGGGTGAGATCGAATCCGTGCTCAATGAATATCCTGATGTTGCGCAAAGCGTCGTGATTCTGCGTGAAGACCATCCTGATGACAAGCGGCTGGTCGCTTACTGCGTTCCGACAACGGAGATCGTACTGAATCATTCCGAACTGAGAGGCCGCTTGCGGAGCCGCCTGCCGGACTACATGCTGCCCTCGGCCTTCGTCAGTTTGGACAAATTGCCTCTGACGTCCAGCGGCAAGGTCAACCGCCGCGGGTTGCCAGCCCCGGACGATTCCCGTCCAGACCTGGAAACGCACTACGCCGCCCCTCGGACTCCCATCGAACAGCAACTGGCGAGTATCTGGGCGGATGTGCTGGGCATCGAGGCGATCGGGATCCACGACAACTTTTTTTCCCTCGGCGGACATTCGCTGCTGGTGACACGAGTCAATGCACGGATCTCGTCCGAATTGCAGGTTGATCTGCCGCTGCGGAAACTGTTTGAAGCTCCTACGATTGCTGAATTATCTAGTGAGATTGAGATACTCCGCAGTGGCGGACTGACGCAAACCGTCGCGGCGTTCGGCAGTCCCCACATCGGGGAGCAGCCCTTGCGGCCTGTTCCCGTTCCGCGCGACAGAGCATTACCCCAGTCATCATCCCAATTCCTGTGGTGGGATCTCTTTCGTCAATTTCCCGAAACGTCGTTTAATGTGAGTCGGGCATATCGGCTCCAGGGCCCGCTGGATGCGGGTGTACTCAAGGAAGCCCTTCAGAAGCTCGTCACGCGCCATGAGTCACTGCGGACCATGTTTGCCGAAGTCGACGGAGTTCCCGTACAATTTGTCGGCGACGCTGGATGTCAGGATCTGCCCCTGGTCGACCTGAGTCGGATCCCAGAAGCAACACGTTTGGAGGTGGCTAGGCAGTATTTCGTTGAGGCAGCACAGTATCGGTACAACCTATCGAAAGATCGGATCATGCGGTCGCTGTTGCTACGACTGCATCAGCAGGACCACGTCCTGGTGTTGAACTTCCATCATATCATCATGGATGGGTGGTCACTCGATATTCTCCATCGCGATTTGTCGGCGTTGTATCACGCACTCTTGACCGACACTCGGGTGCAGCTCCCCGACCTTCCCATTCAACCTGCCGACTTCGCCGACTGGGAGCAGCGTTTTTTTCTCGGCCAGAGCGCACAGCAGCAGGTGGCATTCTGGAAGAAACACTTGATAGGCGCTCCGTCGCCTCCCTGCTTGCCAGGCGATGGCCCAGGAGCGGAACTTGGCGATTTCCAGAGCCGACGACAATCCATTGTCCTGGATCCGCCTCTGGTGGACTCGCTTCGCCGCCTGGCGCGAGAAGAACGCGGCGCGCTGTCGATGGTGTTTTCGGCGGCCCTTCGCGTGATGCTCTACGAATCCACCGGCCACGATGACATCCTTTTACTTACTCCCTGGAATGGTCGCACGCAACCTGAGATCGCGGACGTGATCGGCTGTTTCCGCAAGCGAATGCTGGTGCGGAGCGATTTGTCCGGGAGACCGACGCTCCGCGAGATCCTGGGCCGGGTCTGGGAAGCCAGCACCGGGGTCTATGTCAATCAGGATATTGCCATGCAAACGGTCTTTCCGGAGTGGAGTTTGAATCATGAAACATCCATAAATGCTCCAGTGAATCTGAACTTCTTGTCCAACATGGGGCAGCAGTCCCTGAGATTATCAAATCTGGCCGTGTCCAGTCTGACACTGCCCGACGATTATATCTTGTCCATTAATTCTCCGTTGGGTTTCGTAGTTATTGAGCGGGAGCGAGACATTCTCGTCATTCTCTATTCCCGGTGCCGCACCTATTCTCCTTCAAAAGCCTGGAGCTACCTCGAAGATTTTCACTCCATTCTGCGACGGCTTGTGGCCGCGCCGAACCAGAGATTGTCGGGCAAGACTCGGTCACGGAAATCTTGATCAATCAGGCAACAGCACTTATGGAACTATCATCACCCAGCACAAAGGACCAGGCTCAATTGCTCGAGTGGAGTTATGGAGACCGCGTGGCCGTCGTCCCCAATTTTCCACACATCCGTTTTCAGAACCATGTCGAGCAGTATCCCGACAAACCCGCGTTGGTTTTTGACGGTGGGGTTTTGACCTATGCGCAATTGAACCGCCGGGCAAACCAACTCGCGCACCACCTGATGGATGTGGGTGTCGGCCATGATATCGCCGTGGCGGTCTGCCTCGGCAGGTCGCCGGAACTTGTCACGGCCTACCTGGGAGTCCTCAAGGCCGGTGGTGCAGTGTTCCCCTTGTCCTGTAACGCGCCGACCGCACAACTGCAGACACTGCTCGACACCGTATCACCTAAAGTGCTGATTACCGATTCGCTACAGCGAACACGACTCAACCTGCCAGGACGTTCGATCCTCTGTCTGGATGCGCTCTCGCGAGAAATCAATGCACAACCGGACTCACCGCCGGATCTGGTCAACGCGCCACACCACTTGGCGTATTTGCTGGCAACTTCCGGTTCCACGGGCATTCCAAAAATCGTCAAGTGGTCTTTTGGGTTTCGAATCGCCTCTTCCTCTGAATCAGCCGATGATCGCCATCTTTTGAAGAGTTGCTCAGGCACAACATTTACCGTCGGCGAGATCATGCGTCCACTCGTCACGGGAGGTACGCTCTTTATCGCGCCGACAGGGGTGGACCACGATCCCTACCGGCTGGCTGAATTCATTGGCCGACATGGTATCACCAGGCTCGTGATGACTCCCAGTCAACTTCGGGAGTTTCTCGACCTGGAAAATTTAAGCATCTGCCAATGCCTGCGGCAGGTACAGTGCTCAGGAGAGTTGGTCACTTCCAGCTTGCGACGAAAGTTTCTGGAGCGCATGAAATCGCAGCTTTTGATTTCCTACGGATGCACCGAGGTTCCCACGGCAACCACGTATATCTGTGCGCCCTGTGATGAGACGGACCGCATCGACGTAGGGCGACCTGATCCCGAGAAGCAAGTCTTCGTGCTGGATACTCATCGAACGCTATCACCTGTCGGCGTCCCGGGTGAAATTTTTCTAGGCGGCCAGATGTCCTCCGGATATCTCAATGATCCCTCTGGTACCAGCGAACGATTTATCGCACATCCGTTTGACACCCAGCCGGACTCGCGTCTATTTCGCACGGGCGATCGGGGACGTTGGTTGCCCAACGGAACCCTGGAAGTACTCGGCCGAATCGACCGTCAGGTAAAAATCCGCGGTTTTCGGGTGGAACTGGGCGAAATCGAGTCCCATTTAGAGCAGCATCCGGCCGTGGCCCAATGTGTGGCGGCGGTGAAGGAAGTTCGGCCCGACGATCACCGGCTCGTCGCCTATTGGGTGTCACATGCGAATATCTCTGCGACGGTCTCCGAGTTACGGCAGTATTTGAGATACCGACTGCCGGAACAATCCGTGCCGTCGAATTTCGTAAGGCTGACGTCGCTTCCCTTAACGCCGAATGGCAAGCTGGACCGTCAATCGTTACCGGCCATCGCCCCGGAACGGCCCGATCTGGATGTTGATTTCGTGCCGCCGCGAAATCCGCTCGAGACGCAGTTGGCCGCGATCTGGGCGGAGGTCTTGGGACTGGACCGCATCGGCATCCACGACAACTTTTTTGAACTCGGCGGTCACTCGCTGATGGCCGTGCGTTTGCTGAAGGCCGTCGAACAGTCGATGCAGACCCGTTTACCCCTGATGACGATCTTCCGGCATCCGACGATTGCCCAGCTGGCCCAGCTGGGACCTGCCATGCGAGAGCCCTGCCCGGAACGCTCCGGACCGGTCCTAGAGTTGCTCCGCGCCGGCCACCCGGAACAGCCGTCCTTGATTGTTGCTCCGTCGCTGTTCGGGGAAATCTACGGATGGCGCACCGTCGCCGAGCTGTTGCCGGCTGGGCCGGCGATCTATGCCTTGCGCGTGGCCGGTTCGGAACCGTATTGGGAGGGATGTGAGACTTTGCAGGATGTAGCCCGGGGCTTCGTCGCGGTACTTAGGAATACCCTCGGGACCGACCCATGTCACTTGGCGGGATTCTCATTTGGCGGGATTCTAGCGTTCGAGGTAGCGCGGCAACTGGCGGCCGAGGGAGGTCGGGTCGCATCCGTGGTGGTGGTGGACGCGGGATTGCAAAGGGGGGCGCGTACTCTGGGCATGCGGCTCATGCGGGATCTCCCGTCGATGGCGAAAAACTTGCCGCGATGGGTTTGGACGGATATCGTCCAGAGCCCCCGCCGGTTCCTGGACCGCGTGCAGCGCGAATTGCAATTGCGTCTGGCGCAGCTGCGGCGCCTAGTCGGACTGGTCAGAAACGAGGTGTCCGGGGGCGCGACGCTCCTGCCAGACATGGGTTTCGATGTCGAACGTTTGCCGACGATGTATCGTGAACGCCTGGAAATCTCCTGCCGTTTGGCGCGACAGTATCGCCCCGAAAGATATTGCGTACGTCTGACGCTGCTGCGCTGTCGAACCCGTCCGCTCGTGCATCGAGGAGACCGAGACCTGGGCTGGGGCCGGTGGGTAGAGGGGCCAGTCGAGATTGCCGAGCTACCGGGCAATCACCATACGGTGTTTGCGGAGCCCTATATTCGCAGCTTGGTGGCGATGCTGAACCAATTCCTGCGCGACACCAGTGCCGCGCCGAGATCTTCTAGCTGGAACGCGTCCCCACAGCGAAACGGAACCGGGCCTTCCTAAGGCTCTGGGCGTTCGAGAAGGCTTTGCTAGAGCCCGCGGGCAAACCACGACTGCCGAGGCCGTAGTGGATTGAACGTTTCTTCGTCGGCATGGCCCGCGCGGTAAAAAAAGTCGCAACAACGAAACAGCGTGGGATGCGAGCTCGGTTGAGGCTAGTTCGTCGTTTGGCATCGCCGCTCCAGAGTCGGGTCAACGTTTAAGTCAAGTTCGGCGCAGCCGCGAACTCATGTTATGCCATCGTTTTTAGCATTAGTAGATCACGCTGCGGCTCGGTAAGACTTCAGGTGACCACCAAGTTCAATTTGGCAGATCATTCTTGTTCATCAGCAGGGCGACGGAAAACGCATACCGCTGCGGCAGAAAGAAGAGGGGCTCGATGTCCGATAAGCTCGACTAGGTGAGGCTCTTTTGCGGATCGATGGGATTGTACTGCACGAGTTCGAGTCCTGTTCAGGGAGACTTCCGGAGCGCCAATCCATGTGTTCCCCGGCTTTTTCGTGCTATTGCTCGTGTTCGTGTTCAAAAAAACCCATTCGATTACGAGCAACATCCGCCCCGGCGGATTGAGAACAAGCACGTGTGAAAAGCCAACACATCGCAACTTCAAAAGCCGCTACCCGATCCACGTTGCACGCCAATAGCACGGCAGAAACGGGTGGTTTTCAGCATTGAAGATGGTTCCCAGCAAGCCCTAGCTAAAGCCGTACTTTACACGACGAAAAGAAGTATTCCTTGCAATGTAAGCAATGAAAGCTGAAATCAATAACCGGGCTCTCTTCCCCGTTCAGCGCCAGAATGGCGGAGCGGATCGTCCAACACGAGGCACTTCGCAAAAGTGACCTTGGACGAGTGAAAACATTCACGAAAACAAAGAGGGTGATAGACGGGACTCGAACCCGCGACCTTCGGAGCCACAATCCAACGCTCTAACCAACTGAGCTACTACCACCATAACCAACGAAACAACCTCAAACCCTTGGATTCGCTGCCTTCAACCAGGAAGAATGACGAGCAACATCGAAGCTTGCCCGATAATTGCTGAATTCATTCCCCTTACTGACGCCGCCCCAACGATCGGATGCCGGACAAGTTTAGTGGTGCTTTTGGCAATCGTCAACGCCCGGCAAATCGAGGGCGGCTCAGCTTCTTCTGTGGATCGAGACGATTGAAAAAACCGTCTTTCCGTATACGATGAGTCGATTGCTGCCGGCAGGTTCGCGCGGCAGATTCCCACCCTTCCCATCTCTCGGTGATTTCATAATGAAATGGACGACCCTGGTCGCATTATTGACGACCGTTTTTGTACCCGCCATGGCCCAAGCCCAAGACTGGGCGGACGTGACGATCAAATTTGTTTTGGATGGCGATATCCCAAAGCTCACCCCGCTGAACGCGGCCGCTGATCCTGTTTGTGCCGCCCAACCGATCCCAAATGAACGCTTGGTGGTCGACCAGAAAAGCAAGGCGATCGCGAATGTGGTGTTCATGGTCGATGCCAAGCAGACCAAACTCCCTGCGGACAAAATCCATCCTTCTTTGAAAGATGTCCCGGACGTCAAACCGGTGCTAGACAATGTGAAATGCCAGTTCATCCCGCACATTCTCCCCATCCGCGCCGGTCAAACGGTCGAAGTCAAGAATTCGGATAGCACGGGTCACAACGCCAAGTTCGTGTTCTTCAACAATGAAGAATGGAATCAGGTCATTCCGACCAACGGCACCAAGCAAATTCAAATCAAGAAGGCGGAAAGTGGCCCATCCAAGGTCGAATGCAATATCCATCCTTGGATGACCGCCTATCACGTGGTCACCGATCATCCCTATGTCGGTGTGAGCGATGCAAACGGAGTGGTCAAGATCGAGAAGCTCCCCGCCGGCGTCGAGTTGACCTTCAAACTCTGGCACGAAGCTCAAAACAAATTTGACGAAGTGGCTGTCAATGGAAAAGCGGACAGTTGGAAGAAGGGCAATGTCAAGTTCACGCTGAAGCCAGGAGACAACGATCTTGGTACCGTGACCATCAAGCCCGACAAGTTCAAACCGTAACCAAGGGTTTGAACCCGACGATTTCTACGGCCTAGGAGAAAATCCTGGGCCGTTTTTGTTTGCTGGACGCATGTTTGATCCGGCTGAGCGGGTGTTTCGGCAGGTATAGCTGGAGTATGGCATCGGGATCGACCGTCATTTGCGTCCACTGGTCAAACGACCGATTAGAAACGAAAATCGGTCCTTTCCAAAGTGGTGTAGCACCCCCCAGCGTTACCCTTCATTCCAAGCGAACGATCTTTCATGAGTGCCAATATCCCACTTCGAATCTTGATCATTGGAGGCGTTGCTGGTGGCGCTAGTGCTGCAACGCGTGCACGTCGTGTCGATCCGTCGGCGGAGATCACGATCTTTGAGAAAGGCCCGAATGTTTCGTTTGCAAACTGCGGTTTGCCGTATCACTTGGGCGGCGAAATTGAGCAACGGAGCAAACTCCTCGTTGCGACGCCAGAACTGTTTTGGAATCGTTTTCGCATCGGAGTTCGAACAAACAGCGAGGTCCTATCCATTGATCGATCTGCGAAGGCGATTCGGGTGCGCGCGATCGGGGTAGACGGTTCGGTCACAGATTCAACACACGGGTATGATCGATTGATCCTTGCGACCGGAGCAGAACCCGTCTTACCTCCATTCGCGAATCCCATGCCGGTCAATGCATTCCATCTTTGGACGTTGGTCGACATGGATCGCGTCATCCAGTATTTGGATTCGTATCCCGTACGGCAGGTCTTGGTCGTCGGTGGCGGATTTGTCGGGATGGAAGTGGTCGAGCAATTCCATCGTCGCGGTTTGAAGGTCACGTTGGTCGAGCGCAACCCTCAGATATTGACTCGCCTGGATCCCCTTTTCGCGAGTCTCGTGGCCAATCATGCCAGGAGCCAGGGCGTGCAAGTGATCAATGGTGATTCCGTCGAGTCGTTGGTGCTCGATGATGACCGAGTCACTGCAGCGCGATTGGCGAGCGGTCCATTGATAGAGACAGATTTGATTTTGATTGGTGCTGGTGTTCGACCTCGCATACGCTTGGCTGAGGAAGCTGGATTAACCATCGGACCGAAGGGAGGCATCTCGGTCAATGCCATGATGCAGACCAGCGATCCATCGATCTACGCTGTCGGGGATATTGTGGAATACATGCACACGGTTACGGGCAACCGAGGTCTCAATCCGTTGGCGGGTCCAGCCAATCGATCGGGTCGCATTGCGGGAGAGCATGCTGCACGAGGGGTATCTCAACCCATGGGTGGGGTTCTCGGTACCTCGATCGTGAGGGTGTTTGAGCGGACTGCGGCCAGTACTGGCCTCAACGAAAAGGAATTGGTCCGGGGTCAGATTCCATTTCGCACCGCCATCGTTGAGGCCGCAAGCCATGCCAGTTACTTCCCAGGTGCGAACAACATGCACTTGAAATTGCTCTATGCCGAACCGACTGGCAAGTTGCTTGGCGCCCAAGCCGTCGGAGGCGAAGGGGTCGACAAGCGGATCGATGTCATAGCAACCGCGATCGCATTGGGTGGGACCGTTTACGACCTCGCCCAATTGGATCTTGCCTATGCGCCTCCGTTTGGTTCCGCGAAGGACCCGATCCACATGGTTGCGTTTACCGCAATCAACGATCTTTCGGATCGACCTCGTTTGTTACCGCCGGACTCCGATCTAACGGGCATGCAAGTGGTGGATGTGCGGACCGAAAAAGAACGCCTTCAATTGCCCTTGGAAGGGGGGATTGCAATCGGCATCGATGAGTTGCCGCAACGGTGGGAAGAACTGGATCCGACGCGCCCGACGGTCGTGGTTTGTCACAGCGGCAAACGCGCGCACATTGGCGCTTGCCGACTTCGAGAGAGCGGATTCTCGACCGTCTTTAATCTGACGGGAGGAATGTCGATCCGATCCTTGATCAAACAGCATTCTTGAGAAAAGAGCGAAAGACAATCGTGTCCATCGGATGGGATCAGTGGGTGCTGGTCGCGACTAATTTTTCGAATTCGCGGCGCATCGAATCTCGCAAGTACTCATCCAGTGAGGACAACTGATCTCCATCGCGGCCGAGCGACGATTTGGTGATGATCAATCGGCCGGATACCGCCACCGTCTCGCCGCGCGAGCCGGATCCCTTGATGGTAACGGAATCTCCTTCCGACTTAATGATTTCCGCCACCACCGTCAGAGTATGGCCGGGTTCCATGAAGTCGGCAAACTTGACATTGCGAACTTCGGTGAGAGTCAGCACCGAGTTCGAAAAATCTTCCGAAGAGCGAATTAGCCAGCAGGAAGCTTGGAAAAGGGCTTCGAGCATCATGACCCCTGGCATCACCGGAAACAAAGGAAAGTGATCGCGCAAGTAATCCTCATCGCTGCGGAGCTGTCGCGTTGCAACGATCTTTTCGCCAGGGATCAATTCGATGATTTTGTCTAGTTGTCGATAGCGCATGGTGCCATTCGTTGCGGGTGTTCAGCGACCTTGTTGATGATCTGGAGTGGTTCTTAGGTGTTCAATGCGGATAACAGACTGGAGACGATCTGACTGGCTGCATCGATCGCGTCCGATTCATTTTGATTCGCGCTTTCCAGTGAACGCACGATGGCGGAACCCACGATCAGGCCATCGCTGACAGGGGACAGAAGCCGCACGTGTTCGGGCTTGGAGATTCCAAATCCGATGCAGATTGGGAGAGGTGTTCGTTCGCGGAGCCAACCCACACGATCGACGAGTCCCTCGGGCAATTGCGTCCGTTCGCCGGTGATTCCAGTGACTGAGACGAAATAGAGGAACCCGGTGGATTGCTCAGCGATCTTGAGAGCTCGGTCTGGGGGAGTCGTGGGAGTGACGAGTTGGATCAAGTTGAAATCGCGTTCCTTGCAAATCGCGGCCATGGCGTTGCTCTCTTCGACCAAAAGGTCGGGCACAATGGCGCCTGAAAAGCCGGCTGCGAGAGCGGCGTCGACGAAATGGGCTGGACCTTGCCGATGGATGATGGCGTAGCTGACCATCGACACCAGTGGCATTGACCATCGATGGTGGTCGTTCGAAATCGTACGAAAGATTTGATCGAGTTTGATTTTGTTATTTAGGGCGCGGGTATAGGAAGCTTGGATGACGGGGCCGTCCGCAATAGGATCGCTGTACGGGATCCCGACCTCAGCCATGGAACAACCTAGTAGACTCAGTCGTTCGAGCACCTTCGAAGTGAAGGCCATGTTCGGATCCCCGGCCGTAATGAACGGCATCAGGGCCTTCTTACCTGAAGTCTTGAGTTGCTTAAAAAGTTCGTCGATGGCGGTCATGAAAGGAGAGGATAAGAGCGAATTGTGGGTAGGGAAGTGGGCCGCGGAGTTCATTTGCGACTGCGATTGATCGAAATCGCTGGCCGGTCCTAGCATAGTCCATGGAACGGATGGACCATCGACCGCTGGATGACGATTACCATTCTTGTCCGCGCAGCCGAGCCAATTCTGCAGCATCTTTATCCCCTCGACCTGAGAGGCAGATCACCAAGTGCTGATCGGGGGACATGGTTTTGGCAATTTCCGTGGCTTTGGCGACGGCGTGGCAAGTTTCCAGAGCCGTGAGAATCCCTTCGTTGCGTGCGAGGAAATCGAACGCGGCAAGGGCGTCGTCATCGCGGCAGGACGTATAGTCCACGCGATGGGCGTCTTTCCAGTAACTATGTTCGGGCCCGACTCCGGGATAATCCAGCCCTGCCGACATCGAATGAACATCGCTGGTTTGTCCGTCTTCGTCTTGCATGACGTAGCTGTAGGAACCATGCAGCACGCCGGGTGAACCGTAGGTGAGTGGTGAAGCGTGATCCCCAGCCGCGGATCCGCGTCCACCCGCTTCGACCCCAATCAGTCGTACAGAAGTATCCTCGATGAAAGGATAGAACATGCCCGCTGCATTGCTTCCTCCTCCGACGCATGCCACGATCGCATCGGGCAAGCGTCCGAAGCTGGACTGGCATTGCTGTCGGCACTCGGTGCCGATCACGCTTTGGAAGTCTCGTACCATCATGGGGAAGGGATGCGGTCCGATGACAGAACCGATGATATAGTGCGTGTGTTCGACGCTGGACATCCAATCTCGCATGGCTTCATTCACGGCGTCGCGAAGTGTTTTTGATCCGCTCTCAACGGGTCGGACTTCGGCACCCATCAAACGCATACTGAAGACGTTCGGCTTTTGTCGACGCACATCCTCGGAACCCATGTAGACCACGCAGGGCAATCCGAAATGAGCGCAGGCAGTAGCGGACGCGACCCCGTGCTGGCCGGCACCCGTTTCCGCGATGACTCGCGTTTTTTTCATCCGCAACGTGAGAAGCGCTTGTCCCAACGTGTTGTTGATCTTGTGCGCTCCGGTGTGATTCAGATCTTCCCGTTTCAGCCAAATCTGTGCCCCACCCAGTTGTTGACTGAGCCGCTTGGCATGATAGAGCGGAGATGGACGGCCCACAAAGCGGTGCAACAGCTCGTTGAGCTCCGCGTGAAAATCGGGATCCCTTATGGCTTTTTCGTACTCGAGCGTCAATTCGTCCAAAGCGCGTGTCAGGGTCTCCGGTACAAAGCGTCCCCCGAAATCTCCAAATCGACCATTCCGATCCGGGACTTGTTTGACAGCCTCGTAGAGGGCTGTTTCGCGGGGGGCTGCAATGCTCATTCCGTCTCGTAATTTCTCGGTAAAAACAAAGAGAACCAATTTTCAATAAGTTACGTCATGTCCCGGCACCCGAAGATCGACGCACAAAGTAACAGAAGCCGTCATTCACGTGTAGGTGGATCGATCGTCAGATTCGAACCAATTGGGCCTTGCCCGATTCGGCCTTTCGAAAACAACAGATCGTAGGCACCATTGTCGATGCCGATCTCGTGCGGTCAAGCGATTAAGGCGACTAGATCCGAATAGGCTTCTAGGATCCAGTCTGCGGATTCCTCGATTTCCGATTCAGTATTAAATCTTCCGATGCCGAATCGAAGGCTCGAACGGGCTTCGTCTTCCGTTCGGCCGATGGCCAATAGGACATGGCTGGGATGAGGAGTTGCGGAGGTGCATGCCGATCCGCTACTGACAGCCAATCTGGGCAGTCGCAGCATCATCGACTGCCCTTCGACCTTGGGAAAGAGGATATTCAAATTGCCCGGCAGTCGATTCGGCAGTTGCGAAGCCAAGGGGCGATTCCATGTCGGGCCATTCAGCTGAATTTCCGGGAGTTGCGAAGTCAGCCGAGACCACAATTGTTCGCGAAGCTTCGCGGTTCGATTGGATTCTTCTGCGAGTTCGCAAATGGCGATTTCCAGTGCGGTCGCCATGCCAACGATCCCCGCGCTGTTCAGGGTGCCTGACCGTAAATTTTGTTGCTGGCCGCCACCGATGATTTGGGGTTGAAGGAGAACAGGTTGGAACTGTTGGTTGATGATCAGCCCACCGACACCGCGTGGGCCGTAGAACTTGTGCGCGGAGAAACTGAGCAAGTCGGCTTCGATCCGTTGAATGTCGATGGGAATTTTGCCAATCGACTGAGTCGCATCGGTATGGAACAACGCCCCGTGCTCGTGACAGCACTCCGCGATGGGTTGCAAATCTTCGATCGTGCCGATTTCATTATTGCCCAACATGATGGATACGATGGCTGTGTTTTCATCGACATGTTGCTGCAACCGATGGATATCGATCTGCCCGATGCGAGCTGGATCGCGGGTTTCGACATCGAGGTAGACAACTTCAAATCCGAGTTTCTGCAGACGATTGAGCGTATCCAATGCCGCCCGATGCTCGGTCTGTGTAGAAATGATTTTGCGTCGTTTTTGCCTTGGATGCAGAGCTGCTCCGAGCAGCGCCAAGTTGATGCTTTCGGTTGCTCCGCTTGTGAAGACAACGGCATCGGGTTCGGTGTTTAATCGCCGCGCGATCGACTCGCGGCAAGCGTCGATCCGGGCTGCGGCGCGGCGGCCGGGTTCGTGGGTCGAACTTCCCGGATTCGCAAAATCGTCCAACATGACGGGCAACATGGCCTCTACGACGCGTGGATCGGTGCGGGTGGTCGCATGGTTATCGAGGTAAATTTCGCGCATTCGTGGCTCAGGTTGGAACGTTAACGCATCCAGGCGATGGTTGCGCACAGCGTCGGTAATGTTTGGGGTCTAGAATCGAACGGCGATGTCGAAAAGGAATCTTGCATGCGTGGTGTGATGGCCTGCTGATAAACCTGACACATCCGACAAGAGTGAGCCTGAGGTGCTAGCCGAGTTCGTTCGACGTGCAAAAATCGGCTAGCGCCTCAGGCTCAATCAAACGAAAATCGACTTTTACTGGCTGTGTTAAACCTTTGAGAAAGAACATCCTGGCGTGGATCGTATCGGATCTTGCTTCATGGGCGATGGATCCCATCGATTTTTACCATCGCACTGAGCCGGAAATCGCTATCAATCGCCATCGGTCCGTCCGCAGAAGACTTGGAATCGCTACAATTCGACCGGCATCGTCCGCAGAGACACCCATTTATTATCCTCGCATGAAGCCTTGGAGGCAATCATGGCCACCGCCAGCAATGTGCTCGGAACCGAACTGCATCCTTGTTCGCTGGATCCGATGACGGGGTTCTTTCGAGACGGATGTTGCCGTTCCGGGGCCGACGATCTAGGACTGCATTTGGTATGCGCCGAAGTGACCGAGGATTTCCTTGAATTCTCTCGATCGCGTGGAAATGATCTGGTGACTCCCGTACCCGAATTTCACTTTCCGGGGCTCAAGCCAGGGGATCGTTGGTGTTTGTGCGTATTGCGATGGCGCGAAGCCCTCGAAGCTGGGGTGGCTCCCAATGTCGTTCTTGAAGCGACCCATATCTCGACGTTGGAGTTTGTCGATCTCGAAGATTTGCAAGATCACTCGGTTGCGCCGTAACGATTGCGATATATTCGGCGGCTTGGAATGCCGTTCAACGAAGTCGCATTGAATCGAGGTTACGCAATTCTGACTTTTTCGTACTCGTACTCAATGAAATGGTACTCGTACTCGATGCGGTCTCTTCGAGTACGAGTACCGCAAAAGCTGAGTACGGGAACAACCGGAAAACAAACCGTCGACTCGCCGTTGATCGATCAACAATCGATGAGTTTCCTTAAGCGAGCTCGAACAACCATGCGTTGGAGGGGCCTATTGCTCCGTTTGATCCGACGAATCCAATGGATCTGTTTGATACACCTCCGCGGGATCCGTCGGCCCGCTCTCGAGGAGAATCTCGCTGAGATTTTCGCTAGGAATGGAGTGTTCGTCGTTTGCACGAAGTTCTGAATTCGCAACGCGAATACGACCTTTGGCGACCAAGCAATATTCTCGTCGGTTGTGAGCCAGTTGACGGGCTGCGACATGACGAAACCCCCAAGATCGAACCCGCTCGATGTGGTCAGGGATGGATTGGGCCAGCTCCCATTCCGGCATCTTGATCGTCAGTACCAGAGCGCGAAAACGGGACGTCGGATACGTGACAATGGCTTCGACGGTATCCAAGGTGTAATTGGGCGCCACATTGGCATCACAAGCGAGAATGCGGAATTCGCGAAACGCGCGCCGTTTGACTTGTTTGGATCGACCGCGCCAATGGTTGAAATGGGGATGGGTTAACAAACTAGGTTCCATTTCGGCGGGATCGATACCGGTCACACGAGCACCCGCATCGAGCAACCATTGGCATGCGCCCCCGGGCGAGGCACCGATTTCGACCACGCGCTCACCGGGGCGAATCTGAAGACCGCTCCAAGCAAATGCTTCCGCAATCTTGAAGTAGGCCCGGCTGATGACTTCTTGAGGTTGGTACAGATCGGGAACGCCTCCCGGCCAAAAGTCAAACGATTGCTGAGCGACCTTGGACGCTACCCACCATCGGTGAGGTTCATCGATAATAATTTCCAGGATGCGATCAACACGGGCGATTTGGGGGATCGGTTCGGAGCGTGTGGTCGTCACCTCCATCGCGCTGGGTATCCCTGATTCGTCTATCCCCGATTCGGCGGCTGGAAGGGGAGAAACGGAAGAGATAGGTGCAAGGGACTGATGCCCGCCGTTCGCGGCCAGTTCGATTTCAGGTTCTTTAAAGCTTTTGTGCGACTCAAGTCCATGAGCGAGGACGGGGCGAACATCGCCCGTTTGCTTCATTCGGTCTCGGAGGAGGGATGCGATGGTGGCAGCGAGGATGGACTGGCCAGGCTCGAAGCCGTTCCAACCGGGTTGAGCGACATCCCTTTGCCAGACGTGGATGGCTTGCCAACCGATCGAACCAAAATCGTTCAGAATGGACTCGACCATCGGTCCAGAGCTGTCACCCGTGACACGTCCGAGGACGACTCCTCGGGACCGGATAAGGGGATGTTCGGGTAAGACACGGGACCAAGCAGGTACCGAATAGGGGAGTTTAAATGTTAAAAGTCCCCTGCCAGAATAGGCCAACCGAAACGTTCCCGTCGGTTCGCAGAAAGCGTTTTTGAGTACCTTTTCGGCACCGTGCTGGCACGCGACATAATAGAACTGGTTGCGGGGGGATTCTGTCATTGTCATTACAACGATAGTCGAATATCGGGCCTTCACCAAACGGTAATCGGGAGACCCTCCCCTGAAAAAAGGGTTGGCGGATGCGATTTTCTCGTTCCCGGGCCGACGAGGGGTCGGTGAAAAAGGGGGGAAGTCGAGGGTTTGGCGTGGACGATGTAGGGGGTAGTCGCCTATAACTATCGATCGTTAGGTGGATAGCGCGGCTTTTCCCCAACAGCGAACAAGCAGTCTGCTCCGATTTTGCAATCGGGACCCTTTTCGGAGAAATGTCCTCGGGACGCTATGGGAAAGAACGAAGAAGCATTCGAAGTCGAGGGTACGGTCACCCAGGCGTTGGCAAATACGCGATTCCGTGTCCAATTGGAAACGGGTTCTGAGGTCCTAGCGCACGTTGCGGGTAGAATGCGAAAGAACTTCATTCGAATCGTCCCGGGGGACAAAGTGCGCGTGGAACTGTCTCCGTACGATTTGACCAGGGGACGGATTGTCTTCCGAGAAAGATAATACCCCTCTATCTTTTGAAGTTGCACGGACTCGTCTTCAGTAGTGCACTCAAATAAACGGCCCGCGGTCGAGTAACATCGGTTGATCACGCAGCAGGGCACGGGCATGTTTCGCCCATGTCTGCGATGCGGAAATCAGAACTCTTATCGATATTCTCTTAGGCTGACCGCAACCTGTGCAAGCGTGGGCCGCGAGGTAATGACGCGGCCTGGGTTTGTTTTCCTCTTCTCCGGATTATTTGTCGGGCGGAGCGTTGTTGGGCCCAAGGTATCCTGTTCCTTTTGAATGTCCAAGGTTATGATAGGCAACTATTCGTGCCCCTGCCTTTTTGCGAAGAATTTTGCCAAGGAACGGCAGCAGCCATCGAATCCGGGTTGCTTATTTAGAATCACAATATTTATCCTGTTTGAAGGAGTTCTCGCTCATGAGATTTCGATGTTTGGCGCTGTTGGGGCTCTCCGCAGCGAGTCTCGTATCTACCTCGGCCATGTGCCCGTCTGCCTTGGGCCAAGAGCCGTTGACGCTGGACACCCCCGGCTTGGAAGCTAGCTCCGTCGATGGCGACGAGGTGGTCACGGTAGCGTTTGCACCACTGGATCGCTTGTTGCCAAACATCAATCACGTCATGCGACTGGTGGGTGCGGGTGCACAGAGCGCCATCGTGAATCAAGCTGTCAACGGCTATACCAGTGGTATCGATCGCAGCCGACCATGGGGCGCGTTTGTGAATCTCGGTGAATCGGGTATTCCCGTTTCTGTAGTAGCACTTCCGATTTCGGACTTGGATTCATTTTTGCAAGGTCTTGAGCTCTTCGGCGAAGCGGAAGATTTGGGTGAAGGCCTATACAGCATGTCCCTTGGTGCCAATACATTTTTCGGCAAGCACAAAGGAGATTGGCTTTACGTTTCGAGTGCGGAAGAGTCTTTGGAAGATCTAACATCGGACTCCGCTGCACGGCTGAGCAAGCTCTCGGCGAAGCATGATCTGTTGGCAGAAATCAACGTTCAAAACATCCCTGATGACTTGATCGGAATGTTTTCCGACAACATGCGCAGCGGATTCGAACAATCCATGCAAGCCCAAGCTCAAGATCAAACCCCCGAAGAACGCGAAGCGGCACGAGTTTCGGGCGAACAAATGATGCAGAGTTTAGAAGAAGCCTTCGAGAGCACCGAAAAGTTCGTGTTCGGTTTCGGCATCCACCCGAAGGAAAAGAATATCGCCATTGATTTCGGGACACGCTTTGTCAAAGGATCTCGATTTGCCAAGCAGATTGAAAGCCTCTCAACGTCGAAAGCATCGTTGGCAGGTTTGATCAAGTCCGACAGCGTCATGACCCTTAAGACATTCTCCGTAGTAACCCCTGAAGACATTGCACAAGTCGAAACGAGCCTCGATACAGCGACCAAGGCTGCATTCAAAGCGATCGACACGAACGCAAAGAACTCAGAGGATGCTGCCAAAGCGAAGGAATACATCGATCGGCTGGTCAAGCTGATTCTCGAAAGCGGCAAATCGGGACATCTCGAAGGGGCTGTCAATGTCACCGCGAATCCCTCGCTCAACATTGTCGCCGCTCTGACCGTTGCGGACGGTGCTAAAGTGGAAGCATTGGCTAGTGATCTCGCCAAGGAAGCGACCAAGTCGGGTGCACCGATTAAGATCGAATTGATGAGCGGAAAATTGAATGGTGTCAACCTTCATAAGATCGCCGTCACATTGCCAGAAGACGCGGATGATGCCGCACGCAAAGTTTGGGGGGATGTAGTCAATATTGCTATCGGTACTGCTCCCAAGGCGGTTTATATCGCCGCCGGCAAGAACGCGGATGCGACGCTCAAGTCTGCGATTGAAGGTGTCACTGCAAAGCCATCGAGCCCAGCAGATGCCATCAAGATGCGATTGGATATGACGCAACTACTGAACTTCATTCAAAGTATCGAATCGAACCCTGTTGTCGATGGAATGCTCTCGGCATTAACCGGCGAGGACGATCAGATCATGGTTGACAATCAACTCATCGAGCGGGGAGCCATCAATCGCATCACCATCCAAGAAGGGGTGCTAAAAGCCATTTCTGGTGGTGTCAATGCAGGCATGGCAGGACGCAACGGCGATTTCTAATTTGGGCCGTTTCGACATGAGATCGTGATTGTTGATTCAATCGCGAAGGATGAAATTGACCAATAGGTCACGGAGTTTTGGCTTCGTGGCCTATTTTCTTAGAGTGAGCCTGTTTTTCATACGCTCGGCAAAAAGCGACGATCCCGCAATCTCGATGGTTGCCGTTTGCCAATACGAATGACTCGGCTCACAATGGGTTGACAACTCTTACCTTCGGTCGATTCTATGCACAGGAATTTTTTGTGAAGTTGATTATTGCCATCGTACAACCTCATCGCTTGGAACAGGTCAAAGAGGCTCTTACCGAAGTCGAAGTCTTTCGGCTCACCGTTTTGGATTGCTTGGGATTCGGTAGGCAGAAGGGGCAGAAGAGTTTGCTTCGGGGGCAAGAAGGATCGATCAATCTCCTACGAAAACTACAATTGCAAATCGCAGTCAATGATGAATTCGTAGAGCCAACCATCCAGGCGATCCTCAAGGGGGCCAAATCGGAGGGGGCAGGCCAGATAGGCGATGGAAAGATTTTTGTGCTGCCTATGGAAGACTGCATTCGCATTCGAACGGGCGAGCGCGGATCGGAAGCCATCTAAGAAGATGTGGTTCCTAGAACTGGTTTTGACATTTCTGAGACGATTGCAGTGTGCGGCAAAATCGTGATGCAACAAACACCGTTGATCGCACTTCGCGATATAGCCAAAGTTTATCAATTGGACGAGGTCGAAGTTAGAGCCTTGGATGGCGTCGATTTAGTTATGCAACGGGGCGAGTATTCGGCGCTGATCGGCCCCAGTGGATCTGGCAAGTCGACGTTGATGAATACGCTGGGCTGTTTGGATCGCCCAACACAGGGAAGCTACCTTCTGGACGGCGTCGAAGTTGTCGACATGTCGGCAGAGCAGCGGGCCCAAATTAGGAACAAGCAAATTGGTTTTGTTTTTCAGAACTTCAATTTGTTGGCCCGGACTTCTGCTTTGGAAAACGTCGAGTTGCCGTTGCTGTATGGTCCGTCGATGAGCCACCGGATGCGCCATGACCGAGCGAAGGAACTGCTGAGTTTGGTGGGGCTGGGAGATAGGCTCGATCATCATCCTGGCCAACTGTCGGGGGGGCAGCAACAACGGGTCGCGATCGCGCGAGCGCTCGCAACCAATCCTTCGATTCTGATGGGAGATGAACCGACAGGAAATTTGGATTCTCGAACGAGTCGGGAAGTGATCGAACTGTTCCGACAACTGAATGAACAGAAGCAATTGACTGTCATTCTCGTCACCCACGATTTGGGAGTGGCAAGAAATGCCAAGCGAAACATTGTGTTGCGGGATGGCAAGATCATCGCGGACACGACCGACCATGAAGCTGCAGCAGCCGCCCTCAAAGCTTCGGCAGAGCTCTAGTCCGTCGAGCCCTTCGGGTTCCACCGCTCCGATGGATCGGCCATTCCCCAATTTCCGGGTTGGTTCATGCCATATTCATCAATCGGGGGCTATCCCTGGTTGATTTGAGGCGTGTCCGATCGTTAAAATAGGGGCGTGTTGCGAAACGCATCGCAGCTTGCGCATCTGAACAGGTACGTGTCGATTCTAGGCAATAGGACATGATCCTGTCTGGCTCGTTTTGAAAGGAGGTGATTAGTGAAATCTTGTTCTACTAGCCAAAGGGGTGAGGCGTCTTAGGTATGCCGGCGGGCTGCAAAGGACACGCAGCCTCTACTCCGACTTGTGACATGGAATGATCGCATTTCACGGTCACAAGTGTTCCGCTGATTGTTATGAGCCCGGGTTGGCGGTTGCCGCCAACCCGGGTTTCTTTTTTTGATGCCTGAACTCCCACCCAAAACTCCCAGGAATGTCAGACTACGTAATTGCGCTGATCGCAGGAATTGTTGAAGGGCTGACCGAATTTTTGCCCGTCAGTTCTACGGCCCATATCGTGATCACCCAAAAGCTATTGGGGATCGAGCTGTCGAGCCCGTTCTGGAAAATGTTCACGGTCGTCATCCAATTGGGGGCGATTCTATCGGTCGTCGTTTTCTTCCATAAACGGATCGTGGGTTTCTTCCAATCGTTTTGGGCCGCGTTCCGAGGGTTGCATCCTGTTGACGAAAAGGATGCGAATACCGATTCAATACCGGTAGCACATCCCTCAAAGCATTGGCTGACCCATCCACTCTCGCTGGTTCTGATCAGCTTTGTCGTGACAGCCATTCCGTGTTTTCTGATGGATAAATGGATCGGAGAAAATCTCGAAAGCCCGACGGTCATCGGCATTGCGCTGATTGTCGGCGGCATCGTCATGGTCTTGATCGATCTCCTGTTTTCGAAGGGTGCGCAGACGGAGCGTATGGAAGACATGACGTTATCCCAAGCCATCGTCATAGGGTCGGCTCAGATCCTGGCGGCTACCTTTCCAGGCACAAGCCGATCGATGTCCACCATCGCTGGTGGGCAGGTCATGGGTTTGACGCGAACGACAGCCCTCGAATTCAGTTTTTTTCTGTCGATTCCTGTGATGTTTGCCGCTTCAGGGTTTAAGCTCATCCAATTCCTGGTCAAGGAACCCATCGCCCTGAGTTCCTCGCAGTGGTTGACCCTAGCCATTGGATTCACAACGAGTTTCTTTGTTGCCCTGATCGTCATTGCGTGGTTCATGGGATGGGTTCGCAAACACGGATTCATTCCCTTTGCGATCTATCGGGTGGTCGTAGGCATGGCCGTGCTGGCTTGGCTTCGGTAGGAGTCATCTGCTGCGGATTGAAGTTCTCGACGTGGTTTTCGACTTGGAGAGCCTTAGAGCAAATGATTCGATGGACATTCCTTCTCGGTTTTGGGGGGTGCGTCGCACTAGCGGTAGGTATCGAAGGGTCCACGCAGCTGGCGGCGCAGGAATCGGGGGTAGCGGAGCGGGCATCTTCTCAGGCAATCGCCGACGAGGACTTTTTGTCTCCCTACAGGACATTGGCGAAGGAATGGGAGGAGGATGTTCAGAGTATTTCTGCGACCAACCGTACTGAGGGTTCGTCGGATCATGTCTTGTTGCTAGGGAGTTCCAGTTTTCGTCTTTGGGATCATGTCGCTGAGGATATGGCCCCATACCCGATCGTCCGCCGGGCCTTTGGCGGCGCAAAGTACCGCGATCTTGCGATCTACACTCCAACCTGTGTGCAGGGACTCCGCTTCGGAAGAGCCATGGTCTTCATCGCCAATGATATCCGTGGAAAGGATGACGATAACGATCCCAAGACCGTGGTGCGATTCGCGAACATCGTGTTGGATGCATTGCGACGCGAGCAACCCCAGGCCGAAATTTATTTGATTGCGGTGACACCGACCGAAGCCCGATTCCCCTATTGGAGTGCGATTCAACAGATCAACTCAGAGTTGGAATCGATCGCGAAATCCCGTTCTCAAGTCCATTTTGTAGCTACGGCGCTGTCGTTTCTCGACTCTCAGGGCCAGCCGAAAACAGAACTCTTCCAAGAGGATCGGTTGCATTTGAACCGTGAAGGCTACCAACAGTGGGCACGTCTCTTGAAAGATGCGTTGGCCAAATCGCCTGCACCCTAATCGGAGCCGGAGCAAATCACTTTGAAAGAGGGAGCCGATGCGAATCTTATGCACGACGTTTGGTAGTTCTGGAGATGTCTTTCCCATGTTGGGATTAGGCGCGGAACTCCAGCGTCGAGGGAACGAAGTCATCTTTGCCACCAATGATCATTTCGAAGGAATGGTGCGCGAGCAAGGACTCCTCTTTGAGTCGCTCGGAACCGAAGAACAGTTCCAAGCCATCGTCCATGATCCGGGCTTGTGGCATCCTCGCCGATCGTTTGAGATTCTCTTTCGCAATCTGAAGACCGTGCTCCATCGTCAGTATGAACTCTTCGCCAAGCACGCGGAGGCGGGGCCAATCGTTGGCATCGCGAACTGCCTCAGTCATGGCGCGTTTGTTGCTCGCGACAAGCTCAAAGTCCCCGTCATTACTCTGCATGTCCAACCTGCGGTTTTGTGGAGCGACATTGAGCCTCCCAAGTTGCCTGGCATGTTCGGCCCGCGTTGGTTGCGGCGTGGGTTGTTTCGAATCGCCGAACGCTATTTTGCGGATCCTGTCGTTTGCCCTTGGCTCAATGCCTGGCGAAGTGAATTGGGATTGCCACCTATCAAGCAGATAACGCGTTGGTGGAATTCACCCTCGGGTGTGCTGTGCATGTTTCCGGAATGGTATTGTTCACTTCAAGCCGATTGTCCCAAGCCGATCTCGCAAACGGACTTCCCATTATGGAATCATCGATCGAACCAGCGGATGTCCGATGACGTGGCTACGTTTCTCTCGAACGGTTCAGCCCCGATCGTATTCACGCCGGGGTCAGCCAACATGCATGGCCGAGAGTTTTTCGAAGCGGCAGTGCAAGCCTGCGGGCTATTGAATCGACGCGCGGTGTTGCTGACCGACTTTCCGGAACAAGTACCATCGAACTTGCCGAAGTCCGTGGCACACTTCCGATACGTGCCGTTGGATTTGTTGTTGCCGCATGCTTCTGCCTTTGTCCACCATGGCGGGATCGGTTCCAGTTCACAAGCCATGTTGGCTGGTATACCGCAAGTCTTGATGCCTCTGGCACATGACCAGTTTGATAACGCGGAGAGGATTCAAAAGCTGGGGATTGGCGATACGATTCCCGTGCGTTGTTTTACTGGGCCGCAGGTAGCGAAGATTCTGAAACGATTGTTGGAATCAGCGGAAGTGTCTGAGTCCTGTAGAAATATCGCCAGCCGGATGATCGCGCGCGATGGTTTGAGACTGTCGGCGGACGCGTTCGAGAGGCTATGTGCATCTGCATTGCGATAGTGAATTCAGCAAGTTGCGAATCCGTCGTGGTTCTCTCGTCATTCGCAGCCGTCGCCTGTCGCTCCACGAAAATACATGACGTTTAAGTGGAGTTTGGTGAAACAAGCGGGAGGATGACTCGCATCGCACGGCCCTACAGAAAAGGATAATCGCGGCCGAATGCATCTAGGCGGAGCACCATTCAATCGCGATAATTAGTGCTTTAAGTGCTTCGGTCCTGCATCAATTGTATTGATCGCGAGCTGAAGCAATTTTGTTCGGTCGCTGCGTCAGGGGGAATGATGTCCAAGAAAATATTCTGTTTAGCCATTGCGATGATGTTGTCGCTTAATGTGTCGTTTGCCCAAGCGCAGCGGGGAGGCAAAGAGGGTTCCAAGCAAGGGAACAAGAATTCGGGCAATGGTAAGGCACCTGGAGGAAATTGGTCGGAGAGCAGACAACAATCTCCAGCAGGACACAATCCAGCGGGACACAATCAAGCGGGTCATGCTGGCGCGGGTAATGAGAATCAAAATCAAGCTGCAAATAAAGAGAAGGCGGCAGCGGGAGCCGCAGCGAACAATCGCAATGAGCAAAAATCTTCTGGTGCGATCGGTGCTGCTGCGAATCGCAATGAGCCGAGGGGATCGGGCGCTGCAGGCGCTGCGGCTGGAGCAGCTGCTGCCAATCGGCGTGAACCTCTGGCAGCCGGGCTGGGGGCGGGTGCAGGTTACGCGGCTGTTCGTAATTCGTTCGATCGACCCGACTTGTACGGTCCGGCTTGGTATGGATCCAATCCCAATATTTGGCGAGGAGCCAATTGGGCCGCGGGTTCCGAGTGGGCGGCAACCCCGTGGGCCGATTTAGCGCTCCTAGCGGGCTACGGCAACAACGCCCCTCTTTCATTTGATTACGGGAATAATGTCACATGTGTAGAAGGCAATATCATTCAAGATGGGAAGGAAATAGGAACGGCGGAAGCATTTAGTCAGCAGGCATTTGATTTGGCTCAAATCGGTGCCGAAGCGAAAGCCTCTGCGGATAAGAAGTGGCTTCCGCTCGGTGTGTTCGCGATGGTTCAGAATGAGCAGCAACATCCTCACTTGGTTTTGCAACTCGCTATGGATGACGCGGGCAATTTACGAGGAAACTACACGGATACTGTTACGGATAGCACGCAACCAATCCTGGGTGCTGTGGATCCAAAGACCCAGCGTGCTGCGTGGACTGTCGGAACGAATTCGAATGCTGTCTTGGAAGCAGGCCTGAGCAACCTTACCGAAGGGCATGCACCGGCGTTGTTCCATAAAAATGGCAAAACGGATCCTTGGATTCTGGTCCGTTTGCCACAACCTCAGTAACGGAATTCTTGGCTGCACCAAGGCGACAACTTCGGGAACGTGATAGTGGATTAACGGTGATTCGTCGCGGCAGCATTCATCGCATGCGGCGAATCAACAGAGTCTCCAACCGTTTTGCCGTTGTCCCTTTTCGAAGGGGGAGGAGACGTTTTACACGGACTTGTCGTCGATAGGTGGAACGTCGAGGGTTTGGTCGAAACCGCTAAACATGGTACGTGGCTGCTGCGTACCCGCTGAGCTGAAGGATTGCGTCGCCGGGGATAGATCGGTAATTCCTTTTCTCGAATCTCCACCCCCATCGGCGCCAGCGTTCCTCATGGCATCCAAGTTGCTGTTGCGACCGTGGCGGCTCCACCATGCATCCGCGTCATTGATGGTCCAAAAATCTCCAGCGCTCAAACGATGGAGCATGGCTGAGAGGTCTCGAGCCGTCTGCGGTCGTTTCGCTCGATTCTTTTCCAGGCAAGCCATGATGGCGTGTTCTAGCTCTGGATCGATAGCGCGGCCCAACCGATCGGACGGGGTGATAGGAATCGCATCCACATGCTGCTGGCACAATTCCGTGAGGGTGGTGGCTTGGAAGACGGGTGATCCCGTAAGCAAAAAGTAGCTCACGGCACCAACTGCATAGAGGTCGCTGCGGGCGTCGACGAGATCGGGAGTTTGGATCGATTCGGGGGACATGTACAGCGGTGTACCTGCCATCCCTTCACCTTGCTTGGCTCGCTTCGCATCGTCGACAGCGCGAACCAACCCGAAGTCCAGTAGTTTGACAAAGTCGGGTATACCGCCTCGTCGGTTGAGCATGATATTGGCTGGCTTGATATCGCGATGAACGAGACCCATCGTGTGTGCCTCGAACAGTGAACTGCACAATTGATCGATAATTTTTGCGACGCGACCTTCCGATTGAGGGCCGTAACGGTCCACTAGCTGTTGCAAGTCGATTCCATCCAAATATTCCATCGCATAATAGAACACACCTTCGGGAGTGCGTCCGTAATCGTAGATGGCGATGGTGTGGGGATTGTTCAAATTGCAAGTGATCTGGACTTCCCGTTCAAAGCGTTGAATGGACGCTTCGTTGACCCGATCCAGATTGAGCAATTTGATGGCGCTGGGACGACGGAGCATGGCATGATACCCGCGGTAAACAATGCCCATGGCTCCTTCGCCGAGCCGTTCGTCCAATCGGTACTGGCCTAATTGCTTCGCTTCGATGGCCGCTTCGCGGGCTTCGCGCTGGAGCCGAGTCACGATCAATGTGAAAATGAAAATCGCTAACGCCGCAAGGGCCAGCAAGGCATAGAGAATGTAAAACGCTTGCTTGAGAATTGTCAGCGGCTGGAACGCCTCCTCGTAATCGATTTCGATCGTCAATCCAAAGTTGTACTCCGGTAACCATGTCCAAGCCCCCACGCATGGCACCCCTCGGTAGTCGCGATAACCGGCGATATCGATCCCATCTTTCCCTTCCATCATCGAAAGTGCGTTTTTCGTGAAGGGGAGTTCGCTGCGGCGGATTTTCGGTCGAAACCCGGTCGTCACGTCACCACCAGGGTCTCGCAATTGAATGTTGAGCATGGATGTGGCACCGGGTCGATCTGGAAGCAGGCCCTGCAGAATCAGGTTGTCATCGAATCGGCTGGAAGTAACCATCGTTCCCTTCGAATCGACGGCATAAGTTTCTCCGGATACTCCAAATTTTCCCATTTGAACCAACCGGGTGAATTCCTTTTCGGGACGAATGCGGAGGGACAAGGCTGCGATGACTTGAAAGTTCTCATCCCGAATCGGGACGCTTACAAACATCGTCGCTACCCCCGTTTGGACGCGCCCGAGCGAGTCCTTAATAGCTACGATGCTCTCAAAGGGTGGGCATACTGTGGGGCGATCCTCTATGGCCTTGCTTAGAAATGGTTCATATTGCTCGAAGGATCGGCCGATCAGCTCGGGGCTGTTGCTCACAACCACTTTGTGGCCGCGATCGGAAACGATGAATCCCGTAAAACCATAAACGGACAGGGTTGGGCCGAGTTCTTTGGAAAGCTGGCTGCTGAGACTGGCGATTTCCGTGGCGTGGTCGGAAGGGACCATGGCTGGGTCGTGGTCCTCCGAACCTCGCAACTCGACGATTCGGGCGATGTATTGCCGGACTTGCTGATGGTTGGCGAGGGTCAAAGCGCTTAACTCCTGGCGTTTGAGCCAGCGTTCCACCATGGCCCGCTCGACGTTCAAGAGAGATGTAAGTTGGGCTTTCAAGTTAGATTCCATGGTGTGCTGGATTCGCGAAGTGATCCAGTACCCAATAGAAGACAACAAGAGAACCGCAATGATGGGCCAGATCCAAAGCTGTCGGCGCAACAGCGTACCTGTATTTTGTAAACGCGCACCTAACGACGTGGCGTTAAATGTCATGTGCGCTTGTTGGAGAGTGTCTTTGTGGCGCACGCGATTCCATTTTTGTAGTAGAACATTCCAGAGCACGTTGGTTGACCTCGGTTGCCAATAGATCGATTGCCATCGGCAGGAAATTCTTGCATCGATTCAGGAATTCCAGCCGTTCTCTAGATTAATTCAAGCGACGAAAAAGGCATTGGTGTTTGGCTTGGTTTCGAAGGCAATCATTTGGATGGCATTCCGAATCGACCAAGGGCTGAGCGTTTCTTTGGCAATCTTCGGATAATCGTTACAAGCCGCAAGGACGCGTTCGAAGCATCCGAGGTTCGAACACCCGCGGTATGCGTTGTCACGTCGGGACGTTCGAATTCCTGCAGGATTATCCGTTGGTTTACGATCGATACGCGATCAAGTAACCCAGAATGGCGCCGATCAAAAGTGCGGGAGGTAATACCACGGCAATGGTCATAGCGACGAGCATGGTACGGGACATCGTGCCGACTGGGTTGGCTTCGTTATTTAGAAATTGAGGGGGTGGTGGCGCATTGGAACGGGAACCAGGAAGGCTATTTTCACCCACCGAATGCGATTCGAATTCACCCCTGGACGGGTGCGTCTCAAGTGAATTCATCGACGTTTCGTACAGAACTTCGTCGGGTGGATTTGTGGGTAAACCAAATTCTGGCATGACCGGTGGTGGTGCCATCCAAGGTCCACGCGTCCAGTTGGACTGAGCGACCGGCAATGCATTCGTCGCCCAGACTTCGAGCCTGGCTGCGACCTCCGCGCAGTCCTGTATCCTCTTTCGCGGATCTTTCTCCATCATTTCGGCAATGACATCCACAAACTCATCGCTCAGATCGGGATTGAAGTTCCGTGGGTGCAGGGGAGTGGCTTCGAGATGACGGCGGATTTTCGATGGAATATCGCCACCCGGAAAGGGTGCTTTACCGGTGACGGAATAGTACAGCGTGCAGCCGAGGGAATAGACGTCGCTGACGGGGCCTACGTTGAGCGGTGTTTTGTATTGTTCCGGCGAAAGGAAATCGGGAGTTCCGACGATCTTTCCCGCTCGCGGATCATCCGAGAGGTTGCGTGTGAAACCCGCCAAGCCTACATCGGAAACTTTTGCGATCGAATCGGGAGTTACGAGAATGTTTCCGGGTTTGACATCGCGATGTACCATCCCTTGTTCATGCGCATAGTTCAGCCCCAGGGCCGCTTGCATGATGATACTGGAGGCTTGGTCTTGGCGTAAACGCCCACGTGTTTTGACCAACTTTCTCAAGTCCATTCCGGGTACGTATTCCGTGACCAGATAATGGACGCTGCCGTCTTGTCCAGCGTCATAGGCTCGGACCAGGTGCGGGCAGTCGAGCCTAGCTTGCAAGCGAATTTCGCGCATGAAGCCGGCGATTGTCTCTTCGTTCACGCGATGGAGGGGCAGGACCTTGACTGCGCATTCCCGCCCCATGATTTGATGAACGGCTTTGAAGACTTGGCCCATGCCCCCTTGGCCGATGAAGTCGGTGATGACATACGGACCTAACCGAAACTTGATCTTACCATCGACCAGTTGAAATGCCTGATACTCTGTGACAGCCCCTTGTTCGATCAAGATCTCGCGCAAGACACGATCAAGATCGATGGCTTCGTTTTTGGCCATCGCGGTGGCTTGCCGGTGACGGAGCAGTCGCAGGCAGTAGTCCAATTGCTCCTGCGGCACGAGACCGCTCGCCATCAATGTTTTTATGAACTGAGATTCCAAGGTGCTGCGATCCGGCGAAGAAGGGCGGAAGGGAGTACTGGGGACAGTTCTGGGGCAGTCGATCAACCAAGACGAGCCGGGTCAATGGAAGCCGTGCCAAGGGGAATTCGGGTCCTGCAATTCCCATGAAGGGTTGCACGAATGCATTCTAGCGTCGATTGTGAGTAGTCGAATGCAAGGATTCAGAATATCTTGATGTCAGATGCTTAACCGGACTTAAACGCAGCACTTTCCTCATCACCGACACCCCAACGCTATGCCCCGAACGATTGCTATTGGCGATATCCATGGCTGTCTCGCCGCTCTGGAAGCCGTGCTGGCCGCGATTCAGCCGACTTCGGAGGACACTTTGGTCACCGTCGGAGACTACATCGATCGGGGACCGGATTCGAAAGGGGTGATCGATCGTCTGATCGAGTTGTCCGGTCGCGTGAAACTGGTTCCATTGAAGGGGAACCATGAGGAAATGATGTTGGATGTTTTGGAGCGCCGGCAGGAGCCCTATGGATGGCTCAATCACGGTGGCGTTCAGACCATGGAAAGTTATGGCTTTTGCGGCGATCTCGCGTGCGTTCCAGAGATGCATATCGAGTTCTTACGCAATTTGAAGGACTACTTCGAGGATGAATCCCACTTCGTCGTCCATGCGAATTACGATCCTAGGCTCGCTTTGGATGAACAACCCACTGAATTTTTGCGTTGGATCAAGCTCACCGAACAAATGCCTTCCCCCCATTTTTCGGGAAAACAAGCGATTGTCGGCCACACCCATGAGAGACAAGGGCAGATCGTTCGCTCTCCACATTTGATCTGTCTCGATACGTATTGCTACGGAGGAAAGTGGCTGACGGCGATGGAACTTAAATCGGGGGAAATCTGGCAGGCGACCAAAGATGGGCAGTTGTTGACTCCCAACTAATCCGAACCACCCAATCTGCCTTGTCGAGCTGGGTGTTGGCAACTGCGGTTTCCTTTTCGAAGGTGACATTTCGCCGTGCGTCGATTACACTTCGACCCAACTGGACTTGTCCGTTTCTATCCTGACTGCGTTTCGTGCTTTGGAGAGAGTTTCCTGTAATCCTGGAAATCCCCCTTACCGCATGAGCCCAGCGAGCAACGAGGGACTCAAGTTCAATCGCGATGGGATGATTCGCTGGTGCTGTTCGAATTCCGAGACCGCCTTGAATTCTGAGACCGCCCTGCCAATTCGTTTGCCACGTCGGGAGACGTTGCCGTTCCGAAGGGCCCTACCAAGTGTCCCTTACGATGCATCGCATAAGTCGAAATACTGACGCACGCCTAGAATCGAATTAGGCGAGAAGGGGTTATTATGCCCAAACGACAACGTCCTTCGGACCGCTCCCAGGGAGATGAACTGGATGCTTCGCAAAGCGCGGAACATCGGATCAATAAAGTCCTGGCATCTGCCGGATTAGGTTCACGTCGGCAAGTCGACGAACTCATCGAACAAGGCCGCGTTGAGATCGACGGGAAGGTCATCCAACAAGTCGGTGTCAAAGTCGATCCGGATTCGGCCGAAATCACTGTCGATGGAGAGCCACTCAAAAGGCATCGACCTGTCTATTTTGCTTTGCATAAACCAGAGGGAGTCCTCTGCACGAATCGCGATCCTCAAGGTCGCCCTCGCGTCGTGGACATGGTCCCGAATTCAGCACGACTGTTCCCCGTCGGCCGATTGGATGCAGCGAGTACGGGCTTGATTCTGCTGACCAACGATGGGGAATTGGCTCAACGCTTAACGCATCCCAAGCATGGTGTGCCCAAACGCTACGCAGTGGTCGTGGTCGGGCAAGTCGAGTTGGATTCCTTAAAGCGACTTCAGAAAGGGATCTACTTGGCCGAAGGTCGAGCCAAAGTTGATCACGCGAAAATCAAGCGATTGCGTAAGGGATGCACTGAGATAGAGATCACCCTGAGCGAAGGGAAGAATCGTGAAATCCGTCGCGTTCTCGCACGCTTGGGACACAAGGTTGTTTCCCTAAAACGCATCGCTATCGGACCACTGAAGTTGGGTGATATGCCCGATGGTGCCTACCGCCCGTTGAGCAACCAAGAAGTCTCCGCGCTGAATGCCGCCGTTGAAGAGTTGCGCCGAGCCCGAAAAGAAGAACGTAAAGCCCGTAAGAAGCGGCTACCCGAGCCAGTGGATGAATCCATCGAGGTTCCTGCGGAAACGAGTCGGCCGCGCAAGCCGAGATCGGGTTCCCTACCGAGTCTTGCCAAAAACCCGTTTGCTATGGAAGAAGATTTCGAGACGGATAGTTTCGACGATGGCGAGGCAATCTTGATACGCGATCATGACCTATCGGAGGACGACGAGTGGATCGAACCCTCCCGAAAACGTTTTGGTCAAGTCATCGCAGATGACGATCTCGATGATGAGGATGATGGTGACGAGGCTGGAGCGATCGATGGTAGGTTTCTCGAAACCGGGGACTTGGACGATACCGACGAAGATGGCGAAGATGGCGACGAAGAGAGCGAAGATGGGGCGGAAAGATTGCAAGTCGATCCCGACGTGCGTCGCATCCATAAACGGCTTGGCAAAAAGCCCAAGCTCGCAAGGGGAGCTTCTGGCAAAGCCCAATCGGGCCTTGGTCGACGCTCCGCTGGAGACGAAAAAACGACACGGCGACCCAGTCAAGGGACTCAGCGCGCACGAGCCGAAGGGGGCTCGAATAATCTCAATGGGGCCACCGATGCCCCCCGCAGGAAAACGCAGCGTTCTTCTCGGAAAACGGCGGGTCGCCAAGGGGATCGTCAGGGCATAGGTCGGGAACGAACGGATTCTCCGCAGGGGGAGTTTTCAGGTTCCGATCGCCCGCGGCCGATTGGCAAGTCCGATCGTCCACGCGTTTCCAAGTCAGGCAAGCGAGCTCCATCGAGCAAAGGACGCCGAGGTTCTAGTCGACCCAGTGCTGGCCGACCCAGTGCTGGCAGGCCCAGTACCAGTGGGCGGAGCGCAGGAAAAAGAGGTCCAGGAAAACGGGGTACGGATCGGAAACCGCGCGATCGGTAGCGAAGCGTGATCGCGTGGTTTGCTAGCAACCATCGCATCGACGTTGGCACGACGGCTCGGAAATGGTATGTTCCGACTCCGCATTCCCTGGCTCGGTCAGGAAAAGGCATTGGAAGCCGCGGAACAATGGATGGTTCACGAACACGGGCACGGAATTGCCGATCGCTATGGGATCCCCTGCAAAAAAATCTTCAAACTCGGCATCCGAGCGAAAAAAGCGAATCGCTCGGGGCGTAGCCATTGTCAATCATGGTGTGACGGCTTTGACCCGATTGGCGGATGCGCTGGATGATGATTTCGCATTGGCTGTTGACAAGCTCGTGCACATGCGAGGCTGTTTGATTGTTTGCGGCATCGGTAAAGCGGGATTGATCGGTCGCAAACTTGCCGCAACGTTCGCTTCGACAGGAACCCCCTCCCATTTCTTGCATCCCTCGGAAGCACTTCATGGTGATCTAGGTTGTGTCGGTCCGAACGACATCGTGTTGGTTCTATCCAATAGCGGTTCGACCGAAGAGATCGTACAGCTATTGCCATACTTGTCGCGCCGCGCAGCCACATTGATATCGATTACTAGCGGAGCCAACAGCCCACTGGCGCGAGCCTCCGATTTGGCGTTGGTATTGCCTCCGTTTCAAGAAGCTTGCCAACACAATCTTGCCCCGACCACCAGCACTGTCGCTATGTTGGCGATTGGGGATGCATTGGCGATGGTAGTGAGTGAGGCCAAGGGGTTCCGCGTAGAAGATTTTGCAGAGCTTCATCCTGGGGGTGCGCTCGGTCGCAAGCTCTCCACGGTCGATGAAGCGATGCGCCCCGTTACCGATTGCCGAGTCAGTTTGGACCAAGTGACGATTCGACAAATGCTCGTCGAGGTTTCCAAACCAGGCAGGCGTTCAGGCGCCGTGATGATCGTCGATGGTCAGGGAGTTCTCGTCGGCATCTTTACCGATAGCGATTTGGCCAAGATGTTAGAGCATCATCGTGAAGCGGAACTTGACCGATTGATTGGCGAAGTGATGACGACACAGTTTTCCGCAGTCCGATCGGGTGCTCGGTTGCAAGATGCGATCGAGATTATGGCTAAACGAAAGATCAGTGAATTGCCTGTTGTCGATGGTTCCGACCTGCCGTTGGGGTTGATCGATATCACGGACATTCTCGGAATCGATACCACTTCTTCCGCACCCATCGCACGGGCTGTGCCACCACACTCGATGTCGTCGCAGCAGGATTCTAGCAGCGAGTTGAGTCCAAGCAGCGAAGATGAGTGGAATGACGGGCCGACGACGCTACGTATTTTTGGGCCTCTGAAATAACTCGTAGGGAGATGCGCCGTGGCAATTCGTGATTCAGAACTAGCCAAGCCGATCCGACTCATTCTTTCGGATGTCGACGGCGTGTTGACGGACGGCTTGATAACGATCGATAACACGGGTGTTGAAAGCAAGTCGTTCTATGTGCGCGATGGGCATGCCATCAAGCTGTGGCGTAAAGCAGGTTTTGAATTCGGCCTGTTAACCGCTCGCAATTCGCAGGTTGTCAAACTTCGGGCTGCGGAACTGGGGATTCCCTTTGTACGTCAAGGATTCGCCGATAAGTTACCCGCAGCGAAAGAGATGATCCAAGCGGCTGGATTTTCGATGTCCGAGGTCTGTTACATCGGCGATGACTTGCCGGACCTAGCGGTGATGTATGAAGTCGGATTGAGTGCCACCGTGGCCGACGGTGCCGCCGAGGTAAAGCAAGCGGCCCACTGGGTTATGCATTCGTCCGGCGGGCGAGGTGCGGTCCGAGAACTCATCGAACGCCTTCTCAAGGCCAAAAGTCGATGGGAAGATTTTATCCCCAATCGAATGTCATGAAGTTCTGGAAGCACTACCTCCATGCGCTGGTCCCTCTTGTGGTGGCATTCGCTATCTATAGCGCTTTGGTCGTGCCGCGCCTTGAGCCCACCATCAAACCCGCGACGGCGAAATGGGTGCACCATCAAACTCCTTTGAATACTGGGCTGCAGTGGTGGGAGTCCTTCTTCCTGGAGGACTCATGGCAGCGTCGTTCACCGTTGATTATCGAGCGCGAGCAATGCATCTTGCTCTACCAAGAACGGGAACAGCTCACCGATACGCGATGGAGATTTAAACCGCTAACGATCGTCATTCCGCAGAGCTCTGGAGCCAATGGAAATAAGCGTGCCATCTTTATCGAAAATCCAAAAGGAGCCGAGATTCAATTCAAGTCGGCATTCGATTGGACCAGTGGTCAGCCCCCACCTGTTGTCAATGGACAACTTATCGGCGATATCAAGATCTATTCACCCGCGGATGAAGCCACTGGGAGTGGCGAGCTTCTCATCGAAACGCAAGACATGCGCATCGACAAGCGCCAGATATGGACAGATAAACAAATCAAAATGAAGCTCGGGGATTCGTATGTCGAAGGGCGGTATCTCTCGATTTTCATGGATCAGGATTTGTTAGCGGAGAATTCGACCCAATCGGTAACCAAGTCGGAATCTCCTTTCCATGGATTGGATTATTTGCAGCTCTTCTACGTCGATCGCGTCCATATGAATCTGCAACCAGGAGGATTGTGGCCTCGTCAGGGGACGTCCGAGGGAGCTTTGTCGCCAGCCCATGCGACGCTGGATTGCCGCGGCCGATTCCTGTTTCAGTTCCATCAATCGCAAGCAACGTTTCTCGACGGTGTCCATATGGAACATCATGTTCAAGGGTTGCCGGTAGACACATTCGATTGCAATGAATTGAAGCTTGCCGTAGGTTGGCCGGAGACGAAACCACAAAGTAGTTCTAACACGGGAACGCCAACGGAAGTTGCCTCGCAGGAATCCAAAGCAAAGAACCAATGGAGACTCAATCGATTGGAAGCGACAGGGCTTCCGGGGAGAGATGCCAATGATCAATCTCGATGGCTAAAACTATTGGCACCTGGCATGCAGGCCGAAGCGCATGGACAACACTTGGTGATGGATTTTGTGAATGGCATGGTCAGCCTGAGCAATACGCTACCCGGAACCGCGCCCCGCAATTCGTCGCGGGTGTTTTTGAAGCGAGAAGCATTCCAAGTTTCCTCTCCTCAAGTGCAGTACCAGAACCCCGATTTGATCAACACTCAGGGGGAACAGCAGTTGAATCGGCTGGGTTGGGTTTTGGCGGATGGCATTGGCGTCGCGCAAATCGAATCGCATGAGGAAGTGTGGGTGCTGAAATGGAGCAAACGATTGGTGGTTCGGCCTCACGAACATCGGGACCTTATTCAAATTGAGGGGGGCGCAAACATCAGCAGTTCCCAACGAGGAAGATTCATCGCCGAGCAATTGGACATGTGGGTACTGCCCGTGGATGCACCGCTGGCCCGACGGTTGAAGCCCTATTATGCGGACCAGGAGTTGCCGAGCTTTGTCCCCGATGCGATCCAAGCGACAGGGGACGTGACCGTAAGCACTGCCGAGCTCAACGCGCAAGTCCAAGCCATGGCGATCCGATTCTACTATCCGGATGCGTCTGACCCCACGTTGGACGAACGGATGCGTCCCCCTCGTGCGGCGGTAGTGAAAGCACCAGGGCCGGGAATGGCTCGATTGGACGCCGTGTCGACGTCACCATCTCCGATCGCAATTCATCCGTCGTCGCCGCTATTGGGTTCTTCGAGGGAACAGCCGGGTGCACTTGCGGGCACACCTTCAATAAAGAATCCGATGACGCAACCCGATCGTTCCGGAAAAAAGGATCCGATTGTCGTGTCTGGGAAGAACCTCGAAGCAGAAGTGGTGCGACTGGGAACGCAAAGTCTGGTGGATTCGATGACACTTGAGGGGAGCTTCACGTTGACTCGAGAACATTTTAGTGAGGAGTCCCCATGGCCCCTGACTGCGACCGGCGATCGATTGGTTTTGCAAAATGAATCTCAGGATGTATCGAACATCCATTTGATCGGGCAGCCGGCCAAAATAGCGGTCGGGAGTGGGTGGGTGGTAGCGAAGGAATTGCAACTCTCTCAGAACGACCAGATGTTCTGGATTGATCATCCAGGAGAATTGCTCATTCCCGTGGAAGCTCTTGAACCCGCGGAAGCCCCTTCCATGGTTCCATCCAGTGCAATTCCGAGCCTGTTGAACGCAGGGAATCCACGCAAGAATGACCGTGGGGCGTTGGCAAATGGCAAGATGCAATGGCATTCCGCACCACGCGTGCAATGGGGTGAGCGGATGACCTTTGACGGACGGATTGCTCGATTCGGAGGTGGGGTCACGTTGGACTGTCGAATGCAAAACGGCAATGAAGCTCTTTGGCATGTTTTGGCGACGGCGCAGACCATGACATTGGACTTGGCGAATCGCGTACCTATGCGAATACAACCCAAGGTGGGCCCTTCTGCATCTGGCTCGACGACACCACCTGTTCGCGCGGATCTTCAAGTCGTCCGACTGGATGGGGATGTCGAAGTCAAAGCAGTCCAGACAGATTTGCAAGGCATGCGATTGTCTGCGGAAGACATGCACGTTCCGCGTCTGGAATTCCATGTGCCGAATCGGACGGTGATCGGTTTTGGACCTGGGCAATTGTGGAGCCGCAGACATGGCGGTAGCAGTCCTATGGATATGTCTGGGACCGGACCCGGTGCCTCTCGTCCAGCGCCAAGTCCGAAGGGGAGTCCCTCCGAAACCCTGCAGTGCCTTCACTTGACGTTTCTCGGCAGGATGGAAGGCGCGCTCGATCAGAGATTGGTTTCCTTCTTTGACAAAATCGATGCGTTGCTTGGACCTATCGCAACCTGGAATGATTCGATCGATGTGCGCAATGCCGAAACGTTAGCGCTCAATCAAACCCGACTCGTTTGCGATCAACTGAATTTATTCGATGCGTCGGGACTGAGTTACAATCAATCGCGGCGCGATGCATCCAAGTCTGCATGGGAACTCGATGCGATGGGAAGTGCGCAGCTTGCCAGCCGCACCGATTCCGGAGAAGTGGTAGTCGATGCCAGCCGAATTGTGTATGCCGCGATGGACGATGCGGTTCGCATTGAGGGGACGACGCGCAAGGCGGCAACCATTCGCAGGTTGCCTCAAGGAGCGAGCCCGGATCGATTGGAAGAGATTCACGTGAGTTCCGCATCGATGCGGCTCAAGACTGGACAACTCGACGCGCAAATCCGAAAGATTGAAGGGGTATTGCCTCCCCAATTCCAGCGACCTGGCGCGCCTGGGGGAGGACCTGCCAATACGCAGCCCCCCACCAATAATCCCGGCGCTCCTTCGGCCGGATCTGCCGTGCTGCCATCGGCCCGCGCCTTCAACCCATTGCAGCCCATTCCAGGACGCAAGTAGCAACTACCCGTGGATCCGGTTGATGTTATGCCGGAGAGGAAGCAGTCGTCAAAAGTTGTTTTTTGTTTCCATGAGCCTGAGGCGCTAGCCGATTTTTGCACGTCGAAAGAATTCGGCTAGCGCCTCAGGCTCAATTTTGTCGGCTGTGTCGGGTAGGCTGGATGCAAGCCGCGTTGAAGCGGGATTGGCGGTGTGGCGAGAGGGTGGGCAAATAGCTACACTGCGATCAGTCCAAGCGTGCGAGCGGTTTCCCAGCACAACGGACTGTCTAAAGAAAACCCCACCCACTCACGGAGCGACAGCTGACCATGATTATCGGAGTCCCAAAAGAAATCAAAGACGATGAATATCGTGTCGCTATTTTGCCAGTCGGGGTTGAGGAATTGGTCCAGCGCGGGCATCAAGTTCTCTTGCAAGCAGGAGCCGGACTGGGATCGGGTCTGGCGGACCAAGCCTATCTTCAGGCCGGGGCCGAGCTCGTAACCAGCGGCGAAGAAGTATTTCAGAGAGCAGATCTCATCGTCAAGGTTAAGGAACCCCAGCGATCCGAGTTTGGATTGATCCGTCCGGGACAAGCTCTTTTTACTTACTTCCACTTTGCGGCAGACCGTGAACTCACCGAAGCCATGATCACCAGCCGGGCTACATGCCTTGCCTACGAGACGTTAAGGGATGCTCAGGGACGCTTGCCCCTGTTGACTCCGATGAGCGAAGTGGCAGGTCGCATGAGTATCCAGGAAGGAGCCAAGTTTCTGGAACGACCGCAAATGGGGCGAGGCATTTTGCTGGGGGGAGTACCTGGGGTCGCCCCGGCTCATATTACCATTCTGGGTGGAGGTATTGTCGGATCGAATGCGGCGCGGATTGCAGCGGGCTTTCGTGCCGACGTAGCGATCTTGGATGTCAACTTAGATCGACTGCGTTATCTCGACGATGTGATGCCACCCAATGTGAACGTCCTTTATAGCGACCGCTATACGATTCGAGAGCAGTTGCGATTGGCTGATTTGGTGATCGGTTCCGTCCTAATCCCCGGAGCCAAAGCCCCCTATTTGGTCAAAGGAGAAGATCTGAAATTGATGAAGCAGGGGAGCGTCATCATCGATGTCGCCATTGATCAAGGTGGATGCGTCGAGACAAGCCGCCCGACGACGCACAAGCAACCTACGTATATCGTGGATGAGGTCGTACACTATTGTGTAACCAACATGCCGGGTGCCGTTGGTCGAACCAGCACCTTTGCCCTCTGCAATGTGACACTTCCATGGATCGTTCAGATCGCAGACAAAGGAATCGAGCGTTCTATCTCCGAATCCAAGCCACTTCGAGAATCTCTCAATGTTCATCAAGGCCGTGTCACCAACGAAGCGGTGGCGCATACCTTCAAACTGCCTTACGCTGCCGCATAGAGGTGCACCATGACCGATGGTTTCAAGGCTTGATGGCGTTTGCTGCGAAAGGTTCGGGGACAATGAACAAAATCACGCGCCGTTGATTTGAGGTCGCTTTCGCAAGGTTGTTGTCGACGCTTGTTCCTAAAGCCATGTCGAGGCTGCTCTTATCCGTTGCGACCTGGGTAGCATCGTGTTGGGAGGTGGCCTGTGGTTGGATGGACAGATTGGCTTCCTGGGGGACGATCGGCTGTTGTCCCGCACTGGCCGATGCACGAGCGGCGGTTTTGGTCTTTCTCGACAAAACCAATTGGCGATTGGTGAAGCCCGCGACGGCGGTGGGCGAAAGTGTGGTTTTCAAATAGATCACCTCTTCGTGGGTTTGATCCATCCCAGGCCATTCAACACCGATTTCCTGGAGTGCCACCAAGGCTTGTTCGGTTTGATCCTCTGAAAATTGAAAGACGAACATCGCGACTTCGGCAGGGGGTAAATTGCGATCGCTGGCATGGATTGCATCGGTATCCGGTTGGGCTGACAATGCGAACTTGTTCGAATCTTGAGGAAGCAAAGTGGCTGATTCCGTGCGTTGTCTCGCATTTTCGATGACCGGGGACGCGGTGCCAGAACCGTTCGATCGATTCGATTGGTATTCGAAGAAATAGGTGCTGAGATGCTTCGGAAGAATGTTCTCAGAAGAAATGCCGTTCGCGTCGACGGCGGATAACTCGATCTCATTGTCTTGGCGGACAATCTCTTTGGTTTCCATCTCCTCGTTCGATGGGTTGAGAACGATGATCCATGGTTGAGCCGATGCTGTCTCGGGAGTGTAATCGTCGAGCGTTGCTAATTGCGGTTCTTTCGAGGGGCCGAACGCGTTGGATTGTTCGAGCCAAGCCAACAATTTCGGTGAGGAACTAATCTCCGAAGGAGTTTGATTGGAAGGAGTTTGAATGGCTTGCTTGAGTTCTACTGCGGTCCCGGTATGGTCGCGTCCCAATGGTTTCGGGGGTGGGGATTGCTCGCGGAACAGATTGTCGGCTTGGAGGGGCGACGGTACTTCTGATTTCGGCGAGGGTTCAGGCGGGGAAGACTCCGCGAGGCGAGTTTCTAACCCACGACCCTGGAGCCCCAGCTGTCGCCTATCGCTAGGGTTCGTTGGGGAGGTCGTGTCCATTGCAGGGGCGCTGTCCTGCAAACGATCTTCTTTGAGGTCAGATTCTTTTCGGCCAAAGGTTCGTGGGGTCGAACCATCGGCATTCGCAGCAGCTGCCGCAAGCGCGGACGAGGGAGCAGGATTGGTTTCATTCCCTGGGTCCTGAGGATTTCCCGTCTTGGAGTCGATTGTCGCCGCGTCTAACAAAGCTTCTTCGTTCGCAGATCCAGTTGTGGCGGGAAGAGATGTTGTGTCGGAATTTTTGCCGAGCACAGGGGCGTCGGTTTTACTCATTGCGAACGGATGCTCGGAACGTCGACTTGCGTTCGCCAAAAAGAGGATCAGAAGGCTCGCAGCCAATGCCGTTGCAGCAATCCAAAGGCCGCGCTGTGCTCGAAGGCCCCAAGAATTCTTGCGGTGATTGTCATCGACATTCCTCGGGACTCGTGTGGGCGATACTGTCGGAAAAGATGCGGTAGATGGTGAAGATGGTTCGGACCAGGGGCCTTGGATATGTTCTGGACCCATCCGGGGCTCTTGAGGATTTACCTGCTCGTGAAATGAATGGAGAGGACCCTCTAGTACTGGACGGTTATCCGAGAGTGGATGGTCGATTCTCGACCGATGCATGACGGCTTCGACCACCCAGTGTCGAAGGGTTCGCATTTCCTCGAGAAGTTGTTGCAATCGGGGAGAGTGCGTCAATTGATCTTCGACATAACGCGTTTCATCGGGGGTTAGTTCCCCATCCAAATACGCGGATAACAACGATTCGTCAAAGGCTTCGTGACTCATGAAGAAGAAGCTCCTTCACTGGAGAAAGAAGGGCTGGATGAGGTGGGAAGTAGTGAAGGGTCGCGTGATAGCAAAATCGTGCGGAGTTCGGTACGAGCTCGATGCAGCCGACTGCGAACAGTTCCTAGAGGGATTTCGAGCAACTCGGCAATCTCTGAATAATCCATCCCCTGGATTTCCCGCATCATGAGGATGTTGCACTGATCGTGGGGCAGGGATTGGATACTGTCCCAAACCAAAGAATACTGCTCTTTCTCGATCGCTAGGCTGGCCGGATTTTGGTTGGTTTCTTCTGCATCCGCGCGAGGGATGGATTGAACGTAATTGCGTGCCAGTCGGCTTCGGCGTTGGCGATCGATGGCGAGGTTGTAACCGATACGTCGCAGCCAGGTTGCGAATGAAGATCTGCCTTCGAAATGGCCGAGGTTTTTATAGGCTGAGAGAAAAGCCTCCTGCGCCACCTCTTCCGCGTCGTGACGATTCCGCAGCATTGCATCCAGGAATCGGATCAAGCCATCGTAATGAGCGCGTACGAGTTCATCGAATCTTGCGGGTTTCGAGTGGACGATATTTGTGATCAAAGCCAATTCCTCGTCTGGTGTCATTCCTTGCTCCTAGACGATGGCGGCCCGGATCTGTTCCGCAAAATTCAGTGAAATGGACAAGAATACCCAATTAGAACGATTCACTTTCCAAGGCGGCGATGATCGGGTCTGGCCTCTTTTCATTGGGAATCACCTGGGTCACACTGACTTTGCCACGTTTAAGCTCTTCGATTTGACTTGCCATGCGCGACAGAAGGCTGGCGATTTCATTTCCTGCCTTCTCGCCGAGGTGAACAGTCAATGCCTTGCGGGCGCTGTAACTCAATTCCAAATCATCTTTCTTCATAGCTTCGTTCCTGAGTTTCGATTGGCACCTAGGCGTCTCGGGGTAACGCGGGGTGCGCGAATATGCACTTCCAATCCCGCGGCGATCATGCGCAGGCTTTGCGAATATTCTTTATCAGAACCAAAGCGCGATCGCGCGGATGCTCTGATTCTAGATCATTTACAGGAAAGACACGAGCAATAGTTCCAGCAATGTCGCGTGCCGACTCATCGCTCAAGCCTCGGATGATTTGATGCAGTCGAGAAGCATCCAAAGGCTTTGAGTGGCGGTTATCGACAGAAGAACCACTCCTAGGGGAGTTAGGCTTCCGTTGTACACCCTTGAGAGTCCCTTGTAGTGGAATCGATGGTTCCGAACCCATGGAAAGTGACGAATGGCAAAGGGTGTTTGGCGTGCATGCAACCAGGATTTCGCCGGGCTGCAAGATAAATCGGTGCGGAACAAACGCTGCATCGGGATGTGTCCCGAGGGGAGGGGACTCCGAGGAGATGGACCTAGCACCGCGGCTGGATAGGATCCAGGCGTTGACTTCTCCCGCGCTGAACATCGATCCGTAACCCGTCGTCGGATTGATCTGGAACAATGCGAGTGCCACACCCCATTCGTCTCCGTTCCAACTCCAATGCGCGTCGTTGATACATCGCATGATTTGTTTGTGGGAAGCCCCTTGGTTCCACATCGAACGCAGAATCGCCATAGCGCTTGTGGAGACCAGAGCCCCTTCGGGACCGGTTTGATCGGCCGATCCGACCGCGAAGGTCAACAACTCATCGGGAATGAGTTGCCAATCATGGAATGCGGCGCCAAGTGGACCGCTTTGGAGCGTCCATCCACTGATATCAAAGTCCTCATGCAACACCTGCGTATCGGGCTGCATGTTTTCTTGCTTGATCCCTGCCGCATCGATCTGACGCTGCAGGGTGCGCGAACGATTGACTTCTTGACCGAGAATCGATTGTTCGATTTCGGCCATGATTCGACCAGCGGCTAAATTGGCGACTTCGATTTCCGTGCGGCTGAAGGTTCGTTTCGACTCACTCCAGAACCAGATCGTGCCGTGGGGCATGGTGGAGGTTCCGATCGGAACAACCAATGCTGAACCAAACACTTCGGGGCTCGACCAATCTTGCATTTGAGCAATGTCGTTCATGAGAACGGCATTCCCGAGGAGTGCTTCCAGGTCGGCAAAGGAACCTCTTAGCTCTCGTGCCGGAAGAGCCAATCGACTGTGTGGCAAGCCGAAACATGCCCGCATCTTAAGACTGCTTGTGGCATCGTCCAAAAGATAAATCGCGGCGGCTTGGGAATCGAGAGACTGGCAAGTGCTCTCCAAAATGGCTTCGAAACGATCGGCGGCTTCCTGCTGCCGACTGGGGTGGCTCGTGACCAGCAGCGAGTTTGCCAGTTCTGCCTCCTGGCGTCGGATCGTTGCTTCTGCGCGTTCCAAGCGTTGAGCCATGCGTTCGATGGAGTGGAGCAATCCTTCTGCATTGGGCATGGGGACGGACGGCAGAGATTCCAACAATTGATCGTCGGGGATTTCACTACCAACGAGGTTGTCGATCAAGGTCCAGCGACGGGGCGATTCCGCGGCAGGCTGGTTCAAGGGCATTGCCTCGCGATCATCGTAGTCCCGAGGGTGATCCGAGAAAGCCTTTCGAACCGTCCCATTTTTCCGCGTCATGACACCCCAATTCGTGGCTTGCATGAATGCTTCGAGGCATTTCTCGACTTCGTCCTCCCGAGGCGACTCGTTGGAAGCGGTGTTGGATGAATGGTTGAAGGGATTTGCAGGTAGCCAAAGATCCGCAGGTAGCCGTCGCTTCACGTTAGTAACTTCAATGGAGTAATGATTTGGGGCAATCGTTGTGACATGGGTCGATGAGTTGGACCCGTTCCATCGATGGGCGGCAGAAGCGTCGCGAAGGGTGGAGTCCACCATCCAGGCACGAGGAGTGGGTGGGGTACCAGGCCGAAGCCCGTCGAGCACGTCACATGTTGGCAAGAATCGGCTCGTTGGATGCGAAAGCTTGAGGCTGTGGCAAGCTGGTTGGAACGTACGGTCGCCAGCGTCATATCCGTTCCACTCCTCATCGCTCGTTACAATCGTCAAATCGAGTAGGGATGATTTGCGCGGAAAGCAATCTCAAACGATCATTAGCCACGATTTACTTGTCGATACCTTGGCGTGTTCGAAGCGGTGATGTGCTATGGACTTCCGCAGTGATCCCGCCCTCGATGCTCTACTTAAAACCCCAAGCCTGTTGCAGTGGATGCAACCTAAAGTGAAAAGGAGTCTCCAATGCTTGTGCTCTCGCGACACCGAGATGAAAGCATCATGATCGGTGATGACGTTGTCATTACGATTGTGGACATTCGCGGGGATAAAGTGCGGCTTGGTATCGAAGCCCCCAACGACATTCCTGTGCATCGCCAGGAAGTATACGAAGCGATCAAACGTGAAAATCGCAATGCGAATCACATCCAACCGGCGGATTTACGAAGCCTGAAGGATGATCACCAGTAATGCATGGTAGTCAACAAGGTGACTTTCGTACGGAGTCCCCTAGTTGCGAACCAGTGTCGTTCCCAGCCATTCTTCGGAAATGGTGAGATACGATGCACCCTTCGGGTCACCTCCGAGCGCCCCCGCTCGGTTGACCCGAGGGGTGTTTTCTTTTCCAGTCTGCATTTCACAGATGTCTACCGATCAAAAGATCGATTCGGCTGAGTTACGAACCCTTACAGTCCGCATTGTCGTTGAAATGGGACGACGACCGATCCAATAAGTTGGAAAGGAACACGCGTCTCGCAGAGCCTCGCGGTGTATAATTCCCGGCGGAGGCGGCTATGGATCGGGCAGGAGCTGCGCATCGTCCCATGCATTGTGCGAGAGTAAGCCACGGTGTCCGAACAATCTAGATCCTCCAAACTTCCTTCTAACCGGCCCGGGGAAGATCGTAACGCGATCGAAGCTCCCCCCTTACCGCATTCTGCCCCTCCCCTTCGACCGTCCGATTTCGACAAGGACGCAACGACCCCGCCGTTAGATCGCAGTGGATTGGTCGAACCACCTCCTCCCCTGGGCGCGATTCCCCCGATTGCCGGATTGCCCACGAAAACCATGGGCGAGAGCGGTCCGGTACCACCACCCTTCGCACGCGAAACGCAATCCCGCGCTGGAGCGCCACCTCCTGTCCACGGCTCGTCGGGAGCTTCCATCAATCGTCTCGATCTTTCCGACATCGGGACCGATCCGACGCAGGTTCCGAATCCGATAGTGCAAAAGCAGATAGATCGGTTGAAAGGATCCTCGGCCTCAGGAAAACGGGCACCTGGAAACCCCGCGACCGAGTTCGAGTCGAGCGTGCCCGAAGAAGTGCCCGCCTTCCTTTCGTCGAAATGGATTCGAGAATCCCCCAGTTGGCTCGTTAGTACCCTGATCCACGTCGCAATTATTTTGTTTCTAGCGTTGGTACCTTTTCGCGAAGAGGTTGCCAAATCGCTGACGTTGCTTTTGGGGGCAACCGATGCAGGTAATAGCGGCGACGAGTTAACCGCTTTCGAGATAAGCGACGCGGAATCGCTGCAAGGTCAAAACAATTCCGATGCGATGGAAGACTTGGCGCTTGCAGCTTCCGAATTGGTACCTGCTGTCCCAGATATCGCGAATATTGGCAGCACTGTTTCCAAGCCTGATTTTTCGATTCGCAAAGGGCTAACCGGACGAACCGGCAACATGAAAGGGGCATTGCTAAAAGCCTATGGCGGTACGGAACGGACCGAAGAAGCCGTGGCTCTCGGCTTGGAATGGCTCGCGAAGAATCAGACGTCGGACGGTTCGTGGAGCCTTGTGTCTCCCTATAGTGAGGGAGGAATCAGCGAAAATCGTTCGGCGGCAACGGCATTGGCATTGCTGGCCTTTATGGGTGCGGGGAGCACGCACAAAGGGGGGGAGTATCAAGCCGCTGTCTTTAAGGGCTTAAACTACTTGCTGAAGCTGCAGGATGACGATGGCTTCTTTTCGGCTAAATCCACGGGCATCCAAAAGACTTACGCACAAGCTCAAGCCAGCATCGCGATTTGTGAACTGTATGGGATGACCGGTGATGAAAAATTGCGAGAGCCTGCGATCAAGGCCGTTCGCTATGCGATCTCGGCACAAAACGAAGGGGGTGGTTGGCGTTACCAACCGCGAGAAGTCGGTGATACGAGCGTGACCGGTTGGTATGTCATGGCTCTCATCTCGGCCCGTATGAGTGGACTCGATGTGCCGAGTGAGAATCTAGAGAAGGTGCATGAATTCCTGGATACCGTACAGCGCAAACCCGGCGTGCGCGGACCCGAACCGGACGGCGAACTGTACGCCTATCAAGCCATTGGAGCGTCCAAGGACTCGATGACCGCCGAGGGCATGTTATGCCGGATGTATCTCGGTTGGCGCGTCGATGATCCACGTATTCTGGCCGGTTGTGAGCAATTGACACGGCATCCAATCGTGACCGGAATCGACGGCAGGGACTACTATTATTGGTACTACGCGAGTAATGCGCTTCATCATGCAGGGGGTTCCGCTTGGCGAAAGTGGAATGGCGTGATGAAAGAAGCATTGCCTGAACTTCAACTGAAGACGGGGCGCGAGCGCGGGAGTTGGCCACCACAAGGAGATCCTCACGGCGGGGCAGGTGGTCGTCTTTATTCCACCGTGTTGTCGATCTTGTGCCTCGAAGCCTACTATCGCCACATGCCACTTTCGGAAATGGCAACGTCGAAGTAACCGTAACGATCGATTTCTTCTCCACCGAGGAGAAATCGCGGCCGTCATTGAGTGTCCAGCAAAAGCGTAACCGTTTCCGAAGTGGCACATGAACTTTGGGAGTTCGTGACACCCAAATCCTCAACTGGCAGGCACAGTGCCTTCCAAGCGGATGGAGGCAACGACAGGGGGCAACGTACCTGCTGTGGGTTGGATTCAGGTGTACATGTCGGTCCCGGGATTTGCGATTGGTGGGAAACGGCGACAACTCGGACGTCCCCATGGACGCTCCCCCAATTCCGTCCCCAACCTCGGGCGTTGGACATTCGTTGGGCACCTCGTCGACTTCGAATTCGAACACGCGATCTT
>JBAWXH010000029.1:0-56780 GCA_037144155.1 Planctomycetota bacterium
TGCCAATGGAGTCGATTCGGATTGCTTCCGTTGCAGTCTGCTTGCATGAATCGCACCGGAGATAACGCTTGCGACTCGATCCAATGGTGCGCACCGAGTAGCACTTCATCCGGCCAACGCTGCAACGCTCGCATCTGTCTAGGCTTCGCATGATTCATCCTTGAAAACGAAACGAGGTAGGTAGGACCAATGGAACCAACTAATAATCGAGCGTTTTGTCCACCCCAGTAGGCATGGAACACAGGAGGAACCTAGGCTTGCCAGGGGACACCTTTGCTCCGCGCCGTGTACTGTGGCATGGTGGGGGCGGTCAAAATGTTTGGTGATCTCGACTGCTTGATCGTTCGTTCCGCATCTGTAAAGCTCCACTGAATTCGTCGCATCTGGTGTTTTCTCGTTGCTTGGTCAACATGGTTGAATGAAGCCCTATTACATAGGGCTTTCATACAACCGTGTTTACTGAACGGTTGAACGGGTTTTTCTCCATTCAACCTGTCCATACAACCCCACCATGTTTCGAGACTCCTTGAAGCGTAAATCGCTCGGATGTTTTGCCAGTACGTTTTGCCTTCATCCGTTTTGAAACCGCGTTCTTTCGTCGAAGGCTTCTGGTGATCCTGTCCGCTCCGAACCCCGTCTTGCTTCTCAACTCCGAGACGGAAAGCCATTTATCCGAAATGTGCTTTTCAATGGCCTCATCGGTTTCTTGATCGGTCTTGGCTTGCTTGTCCTCGCCGCGTCCCTTTGATGTTCTGACCAGAGCATCGGTAGCAACCGCTCGCCATAGCGGGTAGTCGTACTGGATGCTGACCGGCTCAGGACTTTTGAGTGACCGTGTAGCGGTTTCCATGACGTATAACCCGTCCTGCTCATGCTGACGGATGATGATGTGAGTGTCGGCTGCGCGACTTATGGAACCAGCCCCAGCCCCAACGTCAGTTATCGCCTTGTCGCCTTGATTGCCTTTGCTGGCATGGTGAACAATGGCGATGGAGCAATCCCAGTCTTTCGCGTATGCGTCCAAACGGTTGTAAATCGCCATCATCTGCGAATTGTCATTCTCGCTCGTTCCTGATGGTAGGAATCGGTACAACGCATCGAGGATAACCAAGGAGTACTTCCCAGGTTCAACATCAAGTCGCGCCCCAAGGCTGTTGATGTCCAAGCTAACGCCGCGAAGTGGCACAACATCCATTGCATTCACTCGTTCGGTTTCGTCGATCATCATGGCGTCAGCGATGGCGTAGAGTCTGCTAGCCAATGTCTCTGGGTGTAGTTCGTTGTCGATGACTAGAACTCTCCCTTGCTTCACTTCATGTGAAAGCCAAGCTCGACCAGTAGCAACGCACCAAGCTAGTCCGCCAACCATGAAGCTCTTGCCCGTCTTCGCCGCTGCGATGACATTGCATGTCTCACCTTTACGCAACAAGTCAGCGATGACTGTGGGTCGCATGTCGGGATGGTCATTGACTAGCTGCCCAAAACTAGTTGGTTGGATCTTCACTGGTTGTAGGTCGGGATCGTCTTTTGTGTATGGCGTGTTCATTGTCCGATCCTTTCCGCTGCTGCGCGATATGCTCGCTTGCCATCTCCGCCGAAATAGACGTGCTTGCAAAGCTCGAAAGCATTCATGCTGCCCATAGGAAGCCCTGGCGTCGATGAGAAGCAACGAACCAGTTCCGTTCCGTCGCTGGCCTCAACAATCTTTGCGCTCGTTCCAAAGGCCTTTCCTGGCCTTGTCCATGCAATCCCGTCGCGACTTCGCCATCCTTGGGATTCCAGAATCGGACCAATCCGAAAACGTGAATTGAATTCGGAGATGATCGGATCTCCGTTTGTGGCGTTCCTGGCTGGTAGTTGGGATCGCTCAATACGCTTAATCGCCTTCGGAATAACTTCTTTATCCTTATTGAACGTCCTCGCTGCTTTCCATAGCTCTCGACGTTCGTTTGGACTGATCGCAGGCATGTCATGAACGGGGGGACCGGAATGCAAGGCATATTGATTGCCGGTCGCATGTGCTGCGCCGGGTGAACCAACGCCAACCACGTATCCACCATTTCCGCGCGTCTCGATTAGCGTTTTCTTTTCGCGGGTCGGGTCCATCGCAATCTTTGAATTACCGCAAACCTCGAAGCATCGATAGAAAACATGCCATCCGCCTGATGGCGTCGCGACGACTGGGAGTCGATCAACAATGCTGGAAACCATTTCACGCCACGGCGCGAATAGTTCGCCTGCATCAAAGTCAATAATCTCGATACCAGGGTCAGGAGGGGTTATCTCTGTGCATACCTTGATGTGTCCGCAGACAATACCAATCGCATTGTCTGATCGCAGGAACCATTCCCGCGTCTCATAGTCCGCTGCAATGCGTTCTTGGTAGGGCTTCCATGAAAGAATCGCAGGGGCTTTGGAACCATCTAACCGAATCGGAATAACCGAGATTCGCGCACTAGCGTATCGCTCCGCAGCTTCGAAGATTTCTTGGCGAGTGCTCATGATGCCACCTCGCCACGATTTCGAATTTTCCAGCCAAGCATCTGCAACGTGGGAACGGCATTTCCGAGAAGCTCCGAGATTTGGTACGAAGCATCGATGTCAGGACCGAACTCAACCAGATACTTTTGCTGCTCTGCAATCGCTCGAACATCGCTGATGATTTCGTCAGCCATCGAGTCGATGCTTGCCAGTACTTCCGCGCGTGTAACCTTGTGCTTCTTAGTTGATTTTTTTGGCTTCGATGCCATACTTAGTGTGCTCCTTGCCTTGGGAGTGTGAACCAGAGAAGAAAGCCCTTGGGATTAGCCCCCCGAGGGTTTCTTCATTTCTTAGACGTATTGCGGAATGATCGAAGCTTTGGCTTTTCTTCGCCTTGGCCGTGGATCTGGTTTACCGCTCGATCTCGACGCAATGAACGCATCAAGAGATTCCTGTGATATCTTCCATCGAGGACGACGCGTTCCCATCGAGGAATTGAACGCTTGCAACTCGCCTTTTGCGATGTAAAAAAGAACATTGGTTCCGCTGATCCCAAGAATTTTTGCGACCTCTGGAACTGTCATAAATCGGCTCATTTGAAAACTCCTGATAAGGAATCAAAAAACGCAAATGCATTTATTTAGCGTTGATTCGAACCCATTGTAAGTTTCCACGGGTCGTTTCTTGTAGTGGGTGACCGCCGGAAGAAACCACAGACGCTTTCACCAATGAAAACACAGTGAAAACGATTTTGGATGCGGTTATGCGTGCGCCAGGGAAAGCCATTGCTTAGCGCAGATTCGACCAGTTTTAGAACTGCCTTTTGGCAAAATGCGACACTAAATGCACGCTGACGAATTCTATTCACTCAATGTTTTCATTGATGAACCACGCCTGAATTGTCAATAGTTTTGGCAACAATTGCTGAAATAGTGCTGAATTTATGCTGAGATGACAGCACGCCAGAAAAAACTAAAAGTTTTTCTCAAATTCCTATCTCGTTTTCTGCATCACTCGCCGGTGAGTCTCATTTGCCCCTTGGCTTCCGCTTAGGCTCTGCTTTTGGCTTGTCTGATTCAAACAGCCATGTTCGCACCGCGTTAGTAATCTCCAGCAAACGTTCATCTGTGATGAACTGCCGGTAGATCCCCGATACGCTCGCGTCGATATGCCCCATCAAAGCATCCACGCCAACGTTATTTCCTGTGGCGTTCTCTCCGATGGTTTTGAACGAGTGCCTCAGCGTGTAAAAAGTCTTGGCGCTCGAATCGATGCCCAGCGACAACCGAAGCTTTCGGAACTCGGAACTGATCGGATTCGCTTTTGTATTTGCATTGAATGTCGCGCCGAACTTTGTCATGAACAACCGTTCTGCTTTCGACTTCTCCCCGTTCCGAGAATCAAGAACGGCCTGGATCGCATCAACGGTTTCTTTCCATAGTGGGATTCGCCTAGACTTGCCCGTTTTCGCTCGCCTCTTGTTCAGCCATCCGCGTTCCAAGTCGAGATTGTCAACCGTTAGCTGCGCGATATCCTCGTTCCCCATCCCACAATTGATGCCCAAAAAAATCATCGACTTCATTTGTGGATTCGCATTTGCCAGTAGCAACCGGATCTCACTTGCTTCGAAGACTTTGATCGCATCGCCTTTTTCGCGGTCGATAGCTGCTTTGGGTGGTTTGCGTAACTCATCTTCCATTTTGTGCAGAACGGGAGCTACTAGACGCCGCCTCTCTCCGAACCTGAAAACGGCTCTGCATCGCACAATCCGCCCTTCTAGCGTCTTGAAGTTCACGCCCTTGGCAAGCGACTTGCGAAGCGTTCCAAAGTCGGATTCGTTCAAGTGATCAACGGCAACATTTCTTCCCAGGATACGCAACATTCGCTCGCATTCGGCTTTGTAATCGTTCCAGGAACGCTGGCGAAGATAACCAGTCTCCACGGCACCCGCCTTTGATTTCAGGAACAGATTGCACAGGTCCGCCAAGCTCATCTTGTCCGGCTCATTTGGTCTTCTAGCCCGTCCTGCTAGCAAGTCATCCTTGACGCGAAGCCATTCCGCTAAGGCCTTGTCCTGATCTCGCCCAAAATATTCGATCTTGCCCAAAACCTTCTTGCACCATTGACCGCCTGGGTGGAGCGTCAATGGGAATCGCTCTTGTTTGGCTTTTCGCTGCCTCTTTGGGCGGGTAGAATCGTCTTGCGTCATCGCTGGCATTCTCCTGGAACCACAACCGCCACAACCTAAACGCACCCAAAACGGCCAAAAGTTGTACAAACGGTTGTATGTGCTCAAACTAGCCAACCCGAAAACGGATTGCAAGAGCCAGAAAACCCAGGGAATTACAGTGAAAAACGCAGTTCGGGCTCATAGCTCAGTTGGATAGAGCAACGGATTTCTAATCCGTAGGTCGAGTGTTCGAATCACTCTGGGCCTGTTGATGGTTTTCCCGGCAATTTTCTCAGCGAAGCGATCCTGTTTTTTCAACGCTTTCTACGATTTTAGAGGAAGCGGGCCCGCGAGGTTTTCTATCGATTTTTACGCGGTTTCGCACGAAGAGTATTTCCGTTCTTGACAGACCATCGCGTCACGGGTGTCGCCCTTTCAGGGCTATACAATGCTTGATGATCGGTGTACCCGGCCCTCCAGGCCGGGCTGTTACATTGCGGGCTTTCGGCCCATCGAGGGCTTCAGCATTTCAGCGTCTCCTCTTCGCCTGGCTCAAGGGCTGGTCGCCCCATCAGCTGGGCTCATTTGCCGCTTGATGTTGTCCAGCACTTCCTCGCTTTCGGTGTCGAGGTTGGCCACGGGCTGTAAGCCCACGATGGGATAGCCCGGGCTGAAGGCCCGGGTAATGTGTCCCAAAATCATTTTTTGCCCTGAAGGGGCGGAATACCGGAGTGTCGCCCCCTCATGGCTCGCATCCATTCTACGCGACCCTCTCGGTGCTCGCCGTTTTCTTCTGAACACAAAAATCGTTGGCCTGCTTGCATTGACGATCTTGAGGCCATCTGCTGCTTGGTGAAATGATTCCAGCCGCATGGAATCCGGCTTGTAGGGCGAATCCATTCGATAACATATGATCGGCTTGAACGGTGCATGCTATTTTTCAATCGGTTTCCACGCAGCACGGCTACCGTCCATCGCGCATTGGAATCGCAATGATTCGATGACGTGAGGGTCCGTGCTGTCAGGCTTAATGCCCCAGACCGGTCGCTTGTCCGTCGGCTTTTCGGCGTTCACCTTCTTCATCTTCTTAGAACGGGCATCAACCCAGCTACTTACGCATTCTGCGAGACCGGCTTGCCGATGTGACTCGCATCGGGCGCGAACGCCAATGGTTGTGATCGTATCTCGGATTCGAATGTTCGCTTGACGAGTCGCCATTCCGATAAATGATTCGTCCGATTCCGTGCCCTGCGCGCGAAAAGGCGACGTCGATTCGGCATCGGCGGTCCGCCCTGCGAACCAGCGTGTTCCACCGGTTAGAAACCAAGGCAAAATCGGCCGAAAACAAGGCTGCTCGTGCCGTCCCGGTAACTCGGACTGCGGTATAATTAGGGGACTATTCACGGGAACATCCCGCCTGCCTTTCCTCCCCTACCGCCTCGATCATCATGCAGCCCCGCTTCCATGGACTGTTCGTCCTACTGCTGTTCGGTGTTTGCAGTGGGACCCCTTTTCTTGCCGAAAAAGGAACCGTCGTTTCGGCGGAGCCCACCCAAGACGCAAAGCCTGTCGACTTCAAATCCGAAGTCCGCCCCATCCTTTCCAATCGTTGTTTCGCATGCCACGGTCCAGATGACGAGCACGTCGAATCCGGATTGAAGCTGGATAGTTTCGAATCCGCCACGGCGAAGGCGGACTCGGGAAGTCCTGCCATTGTGGCTGGGGATATCGCCGCTTCGGAATTGGTTCGTCGCATCGCGTCCCTCGACGACGAAGTGCGCATGCCTCCGCCTCACTTCGGACAGCGATTGACCGATAAGGAATTGGATCTCATCCAACGCTGGATCCGTCAGGGAGCAAACTATTCCAAACATTGGTCCTACGAGACTCCCAAGCTGCCAGCGATTCCAACATCCGCTAGCGATTGGGAAAGTCGCTTTCCACTTTGGCATGAATCGCCGATAGATCGGTTGCTATTGGTTAAGCTGGCGGAGAAGCAATGGGAGCCATCCCTTCCGGCCGATCGAAGAACGTTGCTGCGCCGCGTTTGCTTGGACTTGACCGGTTTGCCTCCAACATTGGAACAACAGCAAACGTTCTTGAACGATGAATCCCCTCTGGCGTACGAGAACTTGGTCGATAGGTTGCTCGCTTCCCCGGCCTACGGTGAACATTGGGGACGTCGTTGGTTGGACCTGGCTCGTTATGCGGATTCAGCCGGTTACGCAGACGATCCCATGAGAACCATTTGGGGATATCGAGACTGGGTGATACGAGCATTTAACAGCAACATGCCCTTCGACGAATTCACTATTGAACAGCTCGCTGGAGATCTACTTCCCAATCCTAGCCCCGAAGCGCTCATAGCCACTGGCTTTCACCGCAATACATTGACGAATAACGAAGGAGGCACGAATGACGAGGAGTTTCGCAACGTCGCTGTCGTCGACCGAGTGAATACGACACTGGCTGTTTGGATGGGCGTCACGATGGCGTGTGCCCAGTGCCACAATCACAAGTACGATCCGATCTCTCAAAAAGAGTTCTTCCAAGTCTTCGCGGTTCTCAATCAAACCGAGGATGCTGACCGGGGTGATGAATCTCCTATTTACCAATGGTTCTCGCAAGAACAACGGCGTCGTCGCCAGGAGTTGGAACGGGAAACCCTGGATCTCAAAGAGCAGAACGAGCGTTCCGACGAAGCGCTACTACCAGAGCAATCCGCTTGGGCCACGCGATTGCGTGAACCGATTCAATGGTTACCCCCTTCACCTTCGAAGGTTGACTCGCAATCGGCCACTGCGGTTCGCGTCACGTCGGAGAACACAATCGAATTGGATGGCAATCCGAAGACGGACAAGCTGTCGCTTGAAATCCCTCTCCCTTCTGGATTGACGGCAGAGCAATTGACCGCGATCCGAATTACTTCGTTGCCTCTTGCATCCTTGCCTGGCGGGGGGGCAAGTCATGGCGATGGCAACTTTGTCTTGACGAATGTTTCCGCCCGCATCCATCAAGCCGATGGTTCCGGGGCACGAGGCAAATATGTTCGCATCGAACTTCCAGGGAAAGAAAAAATTCTCTCGTTAGCAGAAGTGCAGGTATTCGAATCGGGTCGCAACATCGCGATGATGGGCCGTGCCTCGCAAAGCTCCGAAATCTTAGAAGGGGCTCCTCATCGTGCGATCGACGGCAACACGTCGGGTGTTTGGACCGAGAACTCTGTCACTCATTCCGCGATTAGCGACTCTCCTTGGTGGGAATTGGATCTCGGTGAACTGCATGCGGTCGACTCTGTCGCCATTTGGAATCGTACTGATGGCGGTGTAGTAGATCGTTTGTCGGGCGCGCAGGTGACCCTTCTGGATGGCGATCGTCAGCCAGTTTGGAAGTCGACGATCACGAAGGCTATCGCTGAGCAACGCTGGGCGCTGCAACCGGAGCGTGAATGGGTGTCGCAGGCAGTCGCTGCCGATTTCGCTCAGGACGGATTTCCAGCCATTGCAGCCATTGATGCAGATACCAAGTCGGGATGGGCGGTCGGAGGTGACATCGCGCATTCGCATGGGTTGATGGTCTCGGGACAAACGCAATCCAATCGAGGGAATGCCTCCGATCTGGCCTTCCAACCGAATGTCCCTGTTCAATTGCGACTGGAACTGTCGTTTGAATCGCCGCATCCCCATGCGGTTCTGTCCCGTTTTTCGGTGAGCCTGTCGGCTGATCCTCGCGCTTCAGAAATTCTTCGGCTGCCCAACGAGGTCCGGGCGATGGTTCACAAAGAGTCCTTGGATTCGGAGGATTCGAAACGGCTTCATGGCTATTACGTCAGCAACATCACTCCCATGCGAGCAGAGCTTCGCGAGCGCCGCGCGCGGCTCCAATCCGAGCTGGACGGACTCAAACCGACGACGACCGTTCCGATCCTGCGTGAATTAGCGTCGGACAAGCGGCGCGAGACGCGGATCCAATTGCGGGGCAATTATCGAGTCACCGGAGATGCGGTGCAGCCCGGAGTGCCGAATGTGTTTCGTGGTGGCTTGCCCGAAATACAACCAGGCAAGACTTTAACTCGCTTGGAATTGGCTCAATGGCTCATCTCGCAACAGAATCCGCTGACAGCTCGAGTACTGGCCAATCGCATTTGGGAGTCTCTGTTCGGGGTCGGAATCGTAAGATCGAGTGAAGAGTTTGGGTCGCAGGGGGATTTGCCCACCCATCCAGAGTTGCTCGATTATCTTGCGATCGACTTGATGCGTAACGGATGGGACCTGAAACGGTTTTTACGAGGTGTGGCCCTTACAGCTGCATACCGTCAACGATCCGCCGTCGATCCGCAACGGTTTGAAGCCGATCCGGAAAATTCGAACCTTTCACGAGGACCTCGATTCCGCGTTGCGGCGGAGCAAGTTCGCGATATGGCACTCGCCTCCGCTGGCTTGTTGTCCCATCGATTCTATGGGCCACCGACGCGCCCACCGCAGCCCTCCATGGGACTGTCGGCTGCGTTTGGCTCGCGGACAGACTGGGAAACCAGCACTGGCGAAGATCGATTTCGACGTGCGATTTATACCCAGTGGCGGCGCTCGAATCCTTATCCTGCGATGGCGACATTCGATGCTCCCAATCGTGAAGTTTGCGTCCTCAAGCGCGATCGTACAAATACACCTCTCCAAGCACTCGTTACTCTCAATGACCCTGTGTTCATGGAAGCAGCCCAGGGTTTATCGCGCCAGGTCGTTCTCTACGAACTGCCGACGGCTTCGGAACGTGATCAAGTCGCGCGAATGTTTGAACATAGTTTGTCACGGACACCCAACGAACGCGAAATCGATGCCCTTCTTCGCCTCAAGAGCGAGGCAGAAGTCGAGCTTCAATCGAATCGCGAACAAGCCGTCAAACTTTCAGGCGACCCGATCGGACCCTTACCCGCGGATGCGGATCCAGTGCGCATGGCAGCCTGGGCAACCATTGGCAACGTGCTGCTCAACCTTGATGAATTCCTGATGACACCCTAGGGAGAACGGCTGTGGAATCGATCTATCAGAAACACTTGGAACTGCGCACGCGAAGAACCTTTCTTAGCGCGGCAGGAATGGGGCTCGGTGCAATCGCCCTAGGAGAGCTTCAAGGTTTCGCACAGGCAGGACAGAGCAACGATCCATTGGCTATCCGGCAACCCCACTTTGCTGCCAAAGCCAAAAGAGTCATTTACCTCCATATGACCGGCTCCCCCCCGAACCTGGATTTGTTTGACTACAAGCCGAAGCTCATCGAAATGGATGGAATGGAGGCGCCTGCATCTGTTTTGAAAGGAAAAGAGTTTGCGTTCACCACGGGTGTTCCCAAGTTGTTGGGGACAAAACATGCATTCGAAAAATCTGGTTCATGTGGCATGCTCCTGTCCGATTGTTTGCCCAATCTACAAAAGGTTGCGGACGAACTGTGTGTGGTTCACAGCATGTATACCGACCAATTCAACCATGCACCGGCGGAACTTCTCATCTATACCGGCTCGCCACGCAGCGGACGACCTTCCTTTGGTTCCTGGGCAACGTATGGACTTGGGAGTGAAAATGAAAACTTGCCAGCCTTCGTCGTGCTAATCAGTAGTGGTGTGCAGCCCAATGGAGGAAAGAGTTCGTTTGGCAGTGGGTTCTTGCCCAGTGTTTACCAAGGAGTTCAGTGCCGATCACAAGGTGAACCAGTCCTGTTTGCCACGAACCCACCAGGCATGGATCGCAATTTGCGACGAAAGACTCTGGATACACTGAGCGAGTTGAACACCATCCAAGCGCAGGAATTCAGTCATCCAGAAACATTGACTCGAATCGCTCAATACGAATTGGCTTTTCGCATGCAGACGAGCGTTCCCGAAGTCATGGACATCTCGCGAGAAACGCAGGAGACTTTGGATGCCTATGGAGCCAAGATCGGTGGATCGAGCTTGGCCAATAACTGCTTGCTCGCGCGGCGATTGGTGGAATCGGGAGTCCGGTATGTACAGCTCTTTGACTGGGGCTGGGACTTTCATGGGACCAGTCCTGCGGAAGATATTCGGGATGGACTGACGACCAAATGCGCCACGATGGACAAACCGATCGCGGCCCTGATTTCGGATCTCAAGCAGCGCGGACTTTTGGATGAAACGCTGATCATTTGGGGAGGCGAGTTCGGTCGTACACCGTTCCGTGAAGGACGCACGGCCAGCGGAGCATCCCTAGGTCGAGATCACTATCCTGATTGTTTCTCCATGTTCATGGCGGGCGGAGGTACGCGAGGAGGATTTGATTACGGTCAAACGGATGAGCTTGGGTTCTCCGTCGCAGAGAACCCAGTTCACGTTCATGATTTACAGGCGACGTGGTTGCACTTGCTCGGCTTTGACCACACGCGATTGACGTACCGATTCCAAGGAAGAGACTATCGACTGACCGATGTCCACGGAAATGTGGTCACGCCGCTTTTGGCCTGATTGTTTTTAGACGTGGTTAGAAAGGAAATCCGCATCGTGCGGTATGCGACGGCGATCAGTCGAAACATGCTGGCGTGCGGTTGAACTGCAATCTCAACGATAACCGGGTGCTAACGCACTCCGGCTCATGGGACCGTGCATCCGACGTCACGGACGAACGCGAAAATTTTCCGTGTGCAAGTTGCGTTTGCATTCTTCCAGGAGTTGGGCACGTATGCTCACTAGCTACCCTTTGGTGATGGAGGCCTAGGCCGTGATTCGATCCTGTATTCAAGGTTATAAGTTTGTTCGCGTAGCGATCGCAACGACCATGCTCGCAATGTCATGGCTTGGCTCAATGGCAAAGGGTGAGTTTTTCGGCGCAACCGGCGATCCTAACCAACCACCGACAGAAGTATCGGAGCGGAACGATTCGCAGCCTCCGGCGGATACAAAACCTCTTCCACCTCCTGTCGATGGCAACGCGGTCTTGTCCATCGAAGAGGCAACTGGAGACCCGTTGCTCAAAATAATCCAGGAACGCGCAGCGTTGCCCCCGATCGGTGAACCCGATCGATCGCCGCGAAGGGTAGTTCCCGTTCCGAATGTCCCGCCGAGATTCCTACATCGTCCCAATGGCTTACCTCCGGTTCCTGGGCGTGGCATCGTTCCTCCTATCCGATCGCAGTCAGGCCGTCCCAATATCCCACCCCGAAAGAATGCCTCTGAGAAATCGGATGGCCGTTGGCGAGCGGCTGAATCGATGTTGCGATCCGCTCGTTGGTTGGAAGAAGACGCTGACCACGCCGATGCAATGGGAAATGTCGGAGACGCGGTCCATTTGCGAGGCATTGCTCGCTCATTGCGTGAACAAGTGATTCAGTTGCTGACCACGGCACGCTGATTGTCCAACGGCACATAAGGCTAGCAAGCAGGAACCATGATCGAGGTATTCCACCACGAGATACTCGTCACTGAGAGTGATATCGATAGTGTCGGGCATGTCAACAACGTGGTGTACGTCCAATGGATGCAGGATGCAGCACTGGCGCATTCAGCTGCGTTGGGTTGGCCAGCTCGCAGGTACCATGAACTGGGTGCAGGTTGGGTTGCCAGGCTACATCAAATCGAATATTTACTACCTGCGTATCCAGGCGATCGCGTGCGAGTGAGAACATGGGTAGCCGACATGAAGAAAGTCACTTCATTGCGGAAATACGAGTTCACACGCCTTGGATTCAACGGCGAATCCAGTTCCTCAGCACGTTTGGGGAATTCAGAAGCAATCGATCCAACGAATACGACCAACGTAGTCGTATTAGCCGTCGCGCATACCAATTGGGCGTTCATTGATTTCAATACTCGCACCCCGAAACGGATCCCGCCGGAGATCGCATCCGCCTATAGCGTGGTCGAGTAACGCGGGGCAGACAAGAGCGACCATCCTAACCCTCCGCGTGAGGAAACGTGCAGTTTCGGTTGCCTCGAACATGCAATGAGCCTGAGGCGCTAGCCGATCCACGATGTCATTCAAGGCCACGAGAGCAGTTAAAGAGTCGGCTAGCGGCTCCGGCTCAAGGGATGAATGCAGAACCGGGCAGAACCGGATAGTTCTGGTCGCGCGTGCTTTCGACCGTTTATTATCGGCTCGCGAGCACTTTGCCTAGCGACTTGGTTTTCAAGGACAAGGTTGCGAGCACGGCCCCGAAAGCGATCGCATAGCTTCCAATGACCCAGATCAAACTAATGGCACCTTTTTCTGGCTGTACCATCAGCAGAATGCCAACGGCAATCGACAGCGCACCTGCCAGGATCAACAACCATTCGCCATCGATTTCTTTTCTAAGCCGGATCGCCAACGCGATTTGTAGGACACCGGATGCAATTGCCCATGCGGCGATGTACAGCACGAGTACCACTTCCGTGATTCGCGGGTTGGCAAAGGTCAAAATCCCTGCGCCGATACTTACCAAACCCCAAAGGAGTATCACCCACCAGTCTTCGATCTCCTTACGGCCATAGAGGGCGAGGGAGACTCCGAAAATCCCGTCGAATATTGCATAGGCGGCGAACAGCATCACGAGCGAGGCGAGCACAACTCCCGGCAGAACAAAACACAGGATACCGAAAATGACAGCGGCAATTCCGCGAACCAACAGAATCCACCAGCGATCACAGAAATTAATGGCAAGTTGGCGTGCGACAGGGAATGCAGAATCAGTCATGATAGAAATTTCTGAGCAGAGGAATAACGAGCGATGAACAAAGATTGCTGACTTAGTTTAATTGCTGCTGCACGTTCCTACTAGCAGACATGCTGACGGATCAAAATTCATCGGATCGTCCAGAATACACCCGTAAAACGTGAGCAATTGACGTCGATCGCTCTCCGAATGAATGTAAGAAAACCCTAACGAGTATCCCAGTCGATCGCTTCGAGCCCATCGAGAAGGGCTCTGTATTCGTCTCGGCAGCACGGGCATTGGCGTAAATGGTTTTCGATAGCCCGCATGCCTTCCGGGATTTCTTGCCTCGACAATTGCCAATCTGCATACTCTGCAACACGCCCAAAGCATTCATCGCATCCGATCGCGTCCGGTTCAACAGTGACGATCATGCGAACCAAGTCTTCGGTTTGGTGGGTGGATAGTGGCATCGTTAGGTTCCTAGGGCAAAGACGGATTGGATGTGCTCGTTGGTAAATCCTTTGCGTTCCAATCCTTGCTTCAATTTCATTCGCGCATCATGGACTAGTTTGTAGACGGCATTCCGATTGCTCCCAATTCGCTCGGCTGTTTCGTCGACAGGAATCTCTTCTAACTGGAATCGGATCGCCAACCGTTGACGAGCTGTAAGATCCGTTTCAATGAGCTCGTTAAGTTGCTGTAGGATTTCGCGTTGTGCCATGTTCTGCGATGCTTCCGATCGGCCGGTATTTGATGTTGCAAGCTTTAAGCTGTCATCGTGATCGAGAAGTTCGATGGAAACTTCACGCTTGTATTGACGGCGCAAACAGGAGATTCCAACGCGGGTGGCAATAGTCATGGCCCATGTAACAAATCGACTTCTTCCCTCGAACTGGTCGAGCGAATCTAAGATTTTCAGGAGAGCATCCTGCACAACATCGTCGATTTGGAAGGGAACGCCATAACGCATGTTGAGCGAACGCGAGAGCCCTCGATGCAATAGGAAACGCAATTCTTCAATCGCATCGCCCCGTTGTGGTTCACTGCTTCGCAGTCGTTCCATCCATGGGTCGGAGGACAAAGGGGATTGAGCGTCTGATGGTGGCATATCGATGGATCAGGGAATGGATTAAGGAAGGGCAGAGATGACCTTCTTGGTATCAGCGCGGCCACCATGCGAATCGCTTACGACCGAGAAAAGGATCTTCCCATGCTGGTCGACGACAAAGGATGACGGATAGGCCGTTTCGCCTGGGGCGTCCCATCGCAATCCGTAGGCATTCGTGAATTCATATTCTGGATCCGTGACTAAGAGGAATGATTTTGGAAGTGTTGTCTTTCCCACGAATTCGATAGCCTTGGATCGCAGGTCTTTGGCTGTTCCGGGATAGACAAGGACCACCGTCGCATTCTTGTCCGCAAAAGCCTTCTTGGCCGCGATCAAGCTCGCTACTTGCTTGGAGCATAGCGGGCATTGATAGCCAGGGAAACCACGAAGCACGATCACGACGACTGGTCCATCGGCGATGAGCTTCGAAAGAGTCACCTCCGAATCGTCAATCGAAATCAGAGTAAAATCAGGGGCTTCGTCGCCAACCGCTGGGAGTTTGGCTGTCTCTTGAGCTATCGCGGTGGGTACGAAGCACGGTGCGATGAGCAGGAGCGAAAGAATCTGGAACGCTGAGGATCTGAACATTCTGTGTTCTCGTGACGGTTCGATATGAAGTGCAGTAGCTATGAGTAAGGTTAAAATGGTCTGTTCTGGTACGTTCCTCGAGAGGAATCGCTTGTTACTAAGCAGGATCGGGTTCAGCGAGCGCTGCATCGACAATTTGCTCGATGGTCTTGTCACCGGTCGCACCTTGCCAATTCAGCTCCCCTTGCCACCAATGGCGAATGTAACCTCGCTTGTCGATGACGTAGACCGTTGGCCACATCGTGTTGCCCCAGGCTTTCCAATTCTCCGAATCCACATCAATCAGGATAGGAAAAGCCAATTTTGTTTCTGATGCCGCTTTGCAAACGGCATTCGGATCTCGCTCGGTCGGAGTTTCAGGGGTTTGAATTCCGAGAACGACCACGCCTCGTTCAGCCAGCTTTTCGTGCCAGCGTCGGTAGATCGGGAAATTGGCTTGGCAGTTATGGCACTGGAAGGCATAGAAGTGGACCAACACGACTTTCCCTCGTTGCGATGCTAGGGTAATGGGATCCGAATTGAACCATGTCTTGGTTGGGACAAGTTCGGGAGCCATCGGATAAATGCGCTGCAATTTTTGAGTATCAAAGTTTGAACCGACCACATCTCGAAACCGTCGCTGCTGATCATCTGTGAGTATCGTTTTGACGGCCGCAAGCTCTTTTTGACTTGCTACTGCGGCTGCCTCATTTCTCTTAGAGGGCGAGTCCTTGCTCGAGCTTTGGGAGACTTCCTCATTCTTCGCAGCCAACTCCGCTAACTGTCGCTGCTGCGCCGGTGTCACGCCAAGTTCACGAGCAAAGTCGTTTCGCAACATCATGCGCGTACCGAGGGACTGCCATTCGAGTTGCTGGAGACGTTGTCGCTGGGAAGATGTGAAATTCTGCTCCAGCCACATCCGCGTATTCGCTTCGAGCTGAGCCTGTTCTTTCAGTTGATTGTCGGGCGTTAAGATTCGGGCACGAAACCACGGACCGTCCACTTCGGCAAACCACGCTTCAAGCTGCTCGACTTGCTCCGACCTAAGCTTGATCTCCTGATGGACTTCGGGTGCATGGAGCAACGGAAGCAACTGGAGTGGGACCAAACGCCGGTAAGCATCGGCGACGGTGGGCGATTCCGTATCACCGGCGGAGACAAACGACGCTCCCCAAATCAACAGGAAACAACCTGCAAGCAGCGGACAGCGCATAAACGATCGTTCCTTGTTCACAACTTTTCGATTTGGATCTGAACGGGCAACAGGCTCACGCTCGCTGGTTTCGAGCCGATCTATCATGGTGACGCTTTTCGCTCCGTGCGTCTTACCCACGACTGGAATTTAATTACGGATTGAATCAAAAAAACCAGCTTATCGTCGGTCCAGGCGGGCCATTTCGATAGGGAAAAAGCGACTGCCTGGCTAGCGTCCGGTTGCGTCACCCTATCCACAAAAACCCGTTTCTAACGCACTCCAACAAATGAATTTTCCCTACCGCAAGTTCAAGAACGCGAACCTGTGGTACCACTTTCCCTAATTGGATCAATCGTTACCGTCGATACTATCCTCATCATGTCGACCTATTCGGCAAGCAGGGCTTTCGTGGCGCGTACCTTGCTATTGCTAGCAATCGCCACGTCGATTCTCGTTGGCTGCCCAGGGTGCAGTTTGGGCCCCAAGTCCCTACTGCACACGCGTATTCGTTACAACGAAGCGGTCAAAACGACTTCGGAACAACAACTGCTCCTAAATATTGTGCGATTGCGTTACACCGACGCGCCGAGCAGTCTTGGGATCACCGCCATTGCGGATCAGAATGAACTGACGACTGGGCTTCAAGCCATGCCGTTCTTTGCATCGGCAGGTGCTGGCGATATCGGAACCTATCGGTCTAGCGTATTGCCTCAGTTGGGATTGACGGGTGCGAGTCGTCCGACACTCAGCTACACGCCTCTGGACGATGAAGAATTCACGCGACGGTTGTTCACGCCGATCTCGCTCGACGGAGTGGCATATTTGTCGAAAACGACGTGGCCGATCTCAACCGTGTTTCGACTCTATCTTGAAAACTTGAACTGGGTTTCTAATGCGGAGACCGCAAGTGGTCCAACCCCTGAATTTCCGCCTCAATATGTAGAGTTCCTGGATGGAGTCACCGCCCTTCAAAATCTCCAAGATCGGAACTTGGCAACCCTCTATACCGAAGACCGAACCGAAGTCCTGCGCGACGGGCTTGCTAGCGATACCTTGACCGGTGCCGACACGATCGAGTGCATTCGAAACGATATCGATATGAGCAAGGATGGCCAACAAATGAGTCTGACGCGTAAGAAACGTCAACAAGTTCTGCGCGTTGGAAATATCGAGCCCGACGATATCGATTGGATTCGATTCACTCAGGCATTTCGTTTGGATCCCAATCTGCGAACCTATGATCTAACGCTAGAGGAGTTGGATCCTTACTTGAAAGGGACCCCGCCGACCGGACTCACGTCACTGGATATGGAAACGCGATCCCTTCTTCAAGTTCTCTTCTTTTTAGCGCATGGAGTGGAGGTTCCCGCCGAGCACATCGAACAGCGCATGGCGCCAATGACGTGCGATTACAACGGTCAGCCATTCGATTGGAATCAAGTCCTCAACGACTTGTTTCATGTTCGTTCCGTCCGATCGCTCAAACGACCAGCCCATGCCCATATCGCCGTCCGCTACAAAGACTATTGGTTCTACATCGATGAACGGGACCGTGTATCCAAGTCCACGTTTGCGATCCTTTTAGAAATATCCCGATTGGAACTGGCCTCACCCGAGAAGCAAAAGCCGATACTGACCATTCCGCTCGGTCGCTAGTAGCCCAGCATCTTGTCGCAGCAAAACGATACGATTCGCTGAACATGAAATAGCGGGTCGTTTGTTGAAACCATCGACGGCGCTTGCGCGTTCGGGATAGCGCCTCATTCACTGAGATATTGGATGTCGTCAAGATAAAAAGTAACCGGCTGACCCGAGCCTGCAAGGGACCATCCAAACGGAGTTTTGATTCGGCTCATATCACCTCCTTGGAGTGGAATCTGATACTTATGCCACTCCTTTGAGAGTTTCACTTCCCGTAACTCACCTTTCGAGGTATCGCGGTAAGGTGTGTTGCCATCCACGACTCCGAAGACAAAACTGACGACCTCTCCTCCGTCTCGACCTCGAGCCCAAAATTCTAGGACCGTTGCTCCGGACAAATCCAATCCTCCTGGCAGTTTTCCGTGCCAATCGTTTTCAGGTGATTGCCAGAGAACGCCCCCCCACGCATCCGGTGCTTGGTAGGAGATACGGATGCACTGAGAACCCGAATGGGGCTCATCGGTACAATCCTGCACGAGTTCGATCGCAGATGCATTCCCCATGAAGCCAGAGGGGGCATAGGGAACTGCGGTTGCACCTTCGCGATAAAGCGCGAATGGTAGTTTTGCCTTAGGTGCCTCGATGGATTTCATCGGAGCATCGACACGCCAGGGAATATTGGCTACGGCCCCTCCACCTTGGTCATCTAACGCATAGGCAAAGACTCGGTAGCCACCACCACTCTCGGGAGCTCGCAACTGAGCGGACATGCCGCGCGATTCGATTACACCATCGATCGACGCTTCTTCCGCTTGAGCATCGCCACCTTCGCCAACAACGGCCGCATCCGATTGGACAACCCATTTCACGCGCACGGAATCTCCATCGGGATCGTTGGCAGTCAATCGAAGCGTGCGCCCTTCCCCCGGTTTGAGCGAGGGATTCCCCTCAAGAGTCAATGACTCAATCACCGGGCAACGATTTTGAGGCGGTTTACCAAGCCAATGAACCGACAACGCGTCCACCGCAGCCAATCGCGTTCCATCAGGAAGAATCATCCCGAACCACGTCGCGGTTGTCTCTTGTTTGTTCCCCCAAAGAAATGCGTAGGATCCAAGACAAAGATCCGATCCATCGATCACGTTGGATCGGTATCCTTCTTCGTACAGGTTCGATTTTTCAGTGCTCGAGGCTTCGATCGGTGCACCCCAAGCCGTCTTCTCGACTTCCCATGGCCCTCGCGGTCCATGCTCGGTCAGCACATACGGTTTTTGTCCCCCGGCAGCGCGATAGCGTTGGCCTACCGAAGCCACACCGGCGTAGCTATTGATCCCGACGATGTCGATGTTAGGGCAAAAGCGTTCGAGGCTACGAACCTTTTGGCTTGATTCGCCCAGTTCGGCGATGACGGTCATGGTCGGGTGATTTGGGTCGACACGATGAATCTCGCGCGCGATGTGATCGATGGCGTACCAGATGGCCGGGTTGTTTCCATTCCCTTCCATCTCGTTCCCAATACCCCACATTAGGACAGCGGGATGATCTTTGTACTTGTGGACTACACCCAGGCATTGCTCGAGCTGCTTGGTGACGGCGATCTCGTTCTGGTAACTGAAACCGTGCCGTTCATGACCGAGCCACATTCCCACACAAACCGTTAGTCCATGCTGATGGGCATCGTCAAGGATTTTTTCTAAGCCATCGGTACTCCACGTCCGAATCGAATTGCCCCCGCATTCCGCAAGCAAGCGGAGGTGCGACTGCCCTCCCACGCCATGGATAGGGTAGGGAATTCCGTTTCGCAGCAAATGCCACTTGGAATCGTGTCGTTCCAATTGCACCACCGATTGGGCTTGGATCCGATCTGCGACAATCGAACATAGAGGGATGCCAAGCACAGGAAGGAAGAGAAATCGGAGGATCGTGGAGCTCATGCTGATTTGTTCTTATATTGTGACTAGGAGTTCACGCAGAGGGGTTTGGTCGATCCGCATCAATCCGTCCTGAGGACGATCAAGATCGGCAATTAATAGAATCACCAATGAGAACGCGATCCATAGGGCAATGGCGGCCAGCGATCTTCGACTGCCAGCCACCGCCTCGTAGTAACCGATTTGCAGCATCGATAAAAGAGTGACGGAGTAGAGCGTAAACCAAATGGCGACGGGGACATGATTTCGCATACCGGCCTGCATTCGCTTGCTATGGATATCGATCGTGGCATTTACGGATTCCATCAATAGGCCAAAGGGAATTGAGTGAGGATCGGCTAGGCATGCATCGCGAGAAATGGTCCAGAGAGAATCCAGGATCCCCGGCGAACGACGGATCGCATTCTCCAAACCATCCGCGTCGACCGCATCCAATCGGACTTGGACATATTCTTTGATCAATACCCGCGCCCTTTCGCGACGTTCACCCTCCAGCAGCGTCGTTCTTAGATGCATCGTCCCGATCGCGTTTGCTTCTTCGAGCAGAATCATTCTTCGCTCATCAAATCGGGTAGCGGCCAAACCGAAGGTGAAGGCAAGCAGAAACGCCAACAGCCCCAATGTAGCACCGACCAGTACACCCACCGAGGATTCCAGTTCGGGGTGATGATGCTTGCGACGAAGTCCGAAGCGATAGCCGAGTTCGACAGCGAGGGCTGTCAAGGCAATGGTTCCGAAGAAAAGCCATGCTAAAGGGATTCGATCGAACAGCGAGGGCATATTGAACTCAGCTGAGCGGAAGGATTGTCATTTGGGAAACTCGGAGGTTTCGGTTAGGACTTCCGAACTGCCTCCAATCGTCCGCAACGGGCCGAGGGGTGGAATCTGTCCGCACCGAACGACCATGCATCGTACTTCGATTGCGTCGCGCGGATCTATTTGAAGTCCAGTTCGCATTGGCTGGCACGAATATTGAATTCCGCAGGTAAGAAACCAGTATCGGTGTAGTCGATCGTGATGGTCGCATCCTTCTTTTCGAGCAACAGCACTCCAGCCAATGGATCCAGAGTTCCACTCGCTTCTTTCCAGCCATCTTTTTCCAGCGCCTGTCGAATGGCTTTAGCAAGCTTAATGGCACTTCCATTGGGCACGGTCCATTGGGCGGTGGTGCCCGATTTCGTATCTCCTTGAACACCTTCGGGAATAGCGATCTTCACGCGCAAAAGGTCTTTGGGTGCGTTTTTTTCCTTCATCGCTTTTTCTTTGGCGGCCTGAAATCGTTTCCCTTCCTCTTCGACGGCAGCCGCTGTTTGGTGCTTCACGAATAGACGACTCTTTCCTTCGATGTCTTTATGCTCCATCAGCAGCAGATCGCCAGCCTCATTTCGAAAGATCATGGACTTCGAGAACTTGTCCTGGATCCAATTTTCGGTGGTGGCTTTCCACGCGTGTTTGGCCAAGCTTTCACGGTAGAAGTCCGCAATCGCATCTGAATCCGACTTGGCGTCGAATGACAGCTGATTGCTGTCGTCGGCAAACTGTATTTGTTCCGCGTCGGGGGGGGCCGGAATTTCCACCGAGACCATCCGTGTTGAGTACTGAATATTGGAACCTTTGTCAGGTGCCACCGCATCCGTGGCCAGCGTCGTAAGAATCACACCTCGATTGCGAAATTCTTGAAAAGTGGCGTTACCACCGTAAGGCTCCCAACCCGCCTTGGTCAATGTCTCGCGGATCCAATCGGCGGTGTTCTCCGCGGAGTTTGGAGTGTTGTAGATAGCGCTGAGAGGTCCGACGTACACGGGCTTGGAATCGGGTCCCGCGGGCAGTTTCGCCAGGCTGATGTTGCCGTGATGCTGCAAACGAACGACGGCGATATCGGGCGGAGTGGAAGGCATGATGGTAACCGAAGTGTGGTAGCCATTTTTGGTAAAGACACCGGATGCATACTCATCTGTCACTGAGGATCCAGACTCTTCTTTCCATCCACGGTCGGTGAGCTGTTTTTTGACTTGGCCATACGCGGGCTTGGGTCCGGCCTTTACCTGGTATGCCAGTGAAGTCACTTGCTGCACGCTGGGGGCTTCCGACCCATCGAGCAGCGGAAACTCGCTTAGATCGAGTTGCTTTGCCGCGTCGGCGGGAGAGGCCGCGTTGGTGAAACTAGGTTTCGCATCCTGTGCATCCAGCGATGAAACGCCGATCGCACAAAGGAACGCGAATTCTACAAGGCCCAAAAAGAATCTCTGCATGGGGTAATTCCTCGATGTTGGTCGAAATCGCACACGGGCCATCGCTGTTGACGGATGTGTAGAGAGGTGATCACGTGCGAAGCGTTATTTTACACTGAGTGAACGTATCGATCCGCCTGCTAACCAATCGATTGAGCAAACAAGCCGAGAATTCCGTCGTTCAGGCTCGCCGATGGTTGCGAAGATGCCGCAAAACCAAGTGGGCACGGGACGCAATGTCTCTATGCCTCTAGATGCCTCTAGGCGAACAAAGAATGGCCTTAGGAGCCGCAGAGACGATAATCGGTATTAGGGTACGAAGAAGATCAAGCCAGTGGTAGCTGCACCCTGGTACAAAACACCGCGATACGATTTCGGTCCCCAGTGGATTTGACGCGGCGTGGGATCACCCGGTCGCCAATGCCCAAGTGAGTACATGCGCTCGTGAATCCGCTCCCCACCCATCTTGTAGGGCAGGATGGGAATGGTTCCTAAGAAAGTCGCGTACGAAACGACCGGCTTGGCCAAGGGATGGCATTGGGACTCGTACCGCTCGAAGTTGACTTGTTCGAAGTACAACGGCCGCGAGTAAAAATTAGGGGCGGCCCAAGTGAACACAATACCTGGGCTAGTCGGTGGGCAAACTTCACTGTCAGCAATCAACGACGGATTGGTTGGTTCCGATATTGAACCACTCGCCAAATCGGCAGATCGTACGGCCTCCAAGGGAGGGCCAAATGCAGAGTCTTTCGAGAACGAGGAAAAGACTTCCGATTTCTTCAACCAGTTTGCATTGATCGCATTCGGCCCGGTCATCTCGGCCAGGGTAGGCAATTTCGGAAGCTTGGCACTTCTGCCTCCCGCGAAGGGCGTGGAGGCGCTTTGTTGCGACAGAGTGTTTGTATTGATCGAACTGGTTGTTTCCGAATTGTATGCAGGCGTCGTCAACGGCGCTGTTTGAGGTGCTCCAGGGTTTGCGACATCTTCCAAAGATCGAGTATCTTGGTTCGCGTTCCGTTCTGCCAGTTCCGTCAGCGTTGATACTGGTGTCGTTCCTGGAACCGCTGTCGGTATTACGGTCGGTAACACTGTCGTTGCTAAGGGCTTCGAATCATCTTCCGGAACCTGAGCCAACGAGGTGGTACCTAAGGTCATCGAACTCATCCAAACCGAGAGACCGACGACTAGGCCCCTGGGCGATCGTTTTGCTAGCTTTAGATCGATAGTTCGGTTCATGGGAACGAGTTCTCCGTGGAATCCCTATCGGAACTGAAGCGGATATTCGTGAACAATGTCCTCGGCACCATTTCAGATTCACTGAACTACCACGATGCCTATCCAAATTCCTCGGCACACACCCGGATGAGGGTATGTCAGCAATCCTGTTACGAAAAAACTTTGGAGCAAACACGGCCTTCGTTTTGGGTGGATCGTTCGGGGCGACCTTGATGAGGATAGATGAGTTGCCAATGATCGAGTCCCAATAGATGGAGAATAGTTGCATGCAGATCGTGCACATGAAGTCGTTCTTCGATGGCATGCAGGCCGATCTCGTCGGTGGCGCCGATGGCTTGGCCACCCCGGACACCACCACCTGCCATCCACATCGTGAATCCGTAGGCGTTGTGATCGCGACCGTCTCCTTTTTCGCTCATCGGTGTCCGTCCAAACTCCCCTCCCCAGATCACGAGTGTCGATTCCAAAAGACCTCGTTGCTTGAGATCCGTCAGCAGTCCTGCGATCGGCCGATCGGAACTGCGGCACAGGGACTCGTGGTTCTTTTCGATGCCTGAGTGAGCATCCCAGCGACTCCCGGAGCCATGGTAAAGTTGCACGAAGCGGACTCCCCGCTCCACCAATCGTCTGGCTAACAGGCAGTTTCTGCCAAAGGTGGCGCTTGCTTTGTCGTCGATGCCGTACAGCTGCAATGTGGAATGCGATTCTCCCGCAATGTCGACCGCTTCGGGCGCAGCGGATTGCATTTTGAATCCGAGTTCAAATGCGCGAATCCTCGCTTCCAGTTCCGAATCCATCGAGCGCGTGGATTGATGCACATGGTTGAGAGATTCCAGAAGCTTCAATTTCGATGCTTGTCGTTCAGGCCCAGTGCTTTTTGGAGTTTGCAAGTGGCTGATAGGGTCTCCGCTGCTGTGCAATGCGGTTCCTTGGTACGTTGCGGGCATAAAACCAGCGCTCCAATTGCGAGGTCCGTTGATGACCTTGCCATCGTCGTCTTCGATCACCACAAAACCCGGCAAAGATTCGTTTTCGCTCCCGAGGCCGTAGGTGACCCAGGATCCGAGGCTAGGTCGCCCACCCAGGATTGAGCCCGAGTTCATTTGGCAAACGCCATTGGAGTGATTGAGGCCGTTCCCCCAACAGGATCGTAGGATGGCCATGTCATCGACATGTTGGGCGGTATGGGGAAGCCAATCCGACACCCACTGGCCACATTGCCCATATTGCCTCCATGAACGTTTGCTCGGCATGAGGGGAGCGTTGTATTCCCCCATGGGTGTGATGATGGGAGCAAAGCTCGGAGGAAGAGGTTGACCGGCCAGTTCTTTCAGTTTGGGTTTTGGGTCGAACAAATCGATGTGGCTCGGACCACCTTCCATAAACAGAAAGATAACGCTCTTGGCTTTGGCGGGATGATGAATGCCTCGCGATCGTGAAGTCGCGATTCCATCGCTGGCAAGGACCACCGACGACTGCATGTGGTTTGCAAGAAGGGCTTGCAGCGCCAACGCACCAAACCCACCTCCTGCGGACTGAAGCATTTGGCGACGGCTAAGATAGCCGGTCCCTCTCGGCCAAAACATCGTTTCATTACTCCACATAGAGGAACTCGTTCGAACTCAGGAGTGCATGGCAAAGATCGATCCACGGTGTCCGCAAAAATCGCTGGGTATCATCGATTTGAGCATCCTGCGATTGGGTTTCATGGCTCTCAAAAAAAGCGTCTATCAATTCGCGATCTCGCTCCGAGGGTTCTCGCAGCAGAATGCAATGAAACAATTCCTGAAGCATCCGATCGCGAGAGGCTTCGGGATGGTGAAGGTGCTGAACCAGAGCCTCCGCTTTCTGAATTGGCCACGCGGCATTCGTGATATAGAGCGATTGCAGAGACGTCGTCGTGATGTTCCGCTTCGCAACGGAGGAACTGCCGTCGGGAGCATCGAACATGGCTAACATGCCGTGAGGTGTATTTCGCATTACCCGCTGGTAGAGAGAGCGCCGGTTCGAATCCATGGCATCAGATGGTCCACCCGAATGGAGTTCGAGCGTACCGGTGACACAAAGCACCGAATCTCGAATCTGTTCGGCGTCCATTCGACGCGTGACGTGTCGCCATAACCATTTGTTCTCGGGATCGACTGCATGGCCTTGAGCGCGATGCTCGGGATAGCTCGATTGTCGGTACGTGGCTGAATTTAGAATGTAGCGATGCAACGGCTTCCATTGCCCATGATGCTCGACGAAGAAATGGGCTAGGTGATCTAACAATTCGGGATGGCTGGGAGGTTCTCCCATCCTTCCGAAGTCGCTCGCGTTCGCTACCAACCCGCGACCAAAGTGATGTTGCCAAATGCGGTTAGTCATAACCCGCCATGTCCATGGATTTTCCGGAGCGACGATCCAGTTTGCGAGTGCCAGTCTACGCCCTGTCGAATTCTCCTTCTGCGACATGGTCAGTGCTGCGCCATCACGAAGAACGGTCGGGACGCCCGGTTCAATAACACCGACAACCGGTTTGCCTGGGATGCGCGTTTCTGGAGCCTTTCTTCCCAGGTCACGAACCGTCAGCGCAAACTCGGGAGGACGAGGCGCACCTTTCTTGAGGTCATCCAGACTCGATTTGAGTTGCTTCCAGCGTTCCAATGTGTCCCCTTGCAACCTTTTGCTGAAATCGACTCCTTGCAAATCGTTTTGGATTTGGAGGTAAGCCAACATGGCGATCGGTCGTTCTTCGGGAACGCGTTCTCCTTTGTCCTTGTGCAATGCGGGGCGAACGTCCGGCGGGAACTTTTCGATGTTGGCTTCGACCGTCCGAGTCCGGATGTCGGCCTCAATGGCTTTCATCTCCTCGATAACAGGAGCAGCGCATTGGTCCCAATCCGACTGGGCGTCTTGCCATCGTTCGTACTCACGCCGATCGGAAGGAATGTCGTAGCGCGGTTCCAAGGCCGAGAAGAAGGCTTGCAACTGGTAATAGTCCTTTTGAAGGATCGGATCGAATTTGTGATCATGGCATCGCGCGCACGAAAAACTGACTCCCAGCATCGCTTCGCCCGTGACATCGGTTAGATCGTTCAGGATGTTATCCCATTGCGATCGGACGTCACGCTGGTTGTACTCGTAGATCCAAAGCCGAAGATATCCGGTCGCCGCATTCATCGTGTCGGATTCCGGGTCGATTTCATCTCCTGCCAACTGCTCCGTGAGAAACTGCGCATAGGGCTTGTCGGCTTGAATGGAATCGATGACGTAGTCTCGATAACGGTAGGCGGCAGGTCGAAACGCATCCTGTTTAAAGCCATCCGATTCCGCAAAGCGAACCAGATCCAGCCAGTAGCGCCCCCAACGTTCGCTATACCGTCGATCTTCAAGCAATCGATCGACCAACTGCGAGTAGCGGTCGGATGATGTATCAGCAAGGTACTCTTGCAATTCATCCCAGGTGGGAGGCATTCCAACCAAGTCCAAATAAAGGCGACGCACCAATGTTGTTTCTGGGGCGGCTTCCGCGATGTTTAAACCCAAGGGTTGCAATTTGGCATCCACAAAGGCGTCGATCGGGTGGGTCCATCGAGATTCAGGTGCTGGTGAATTGCGGATCGGTTGGTGGAACCAATACTGGCGATCCTCATCACGGATGGGCCGGCCCGCGGAAGGGGCGTCAATCGTCGTTGCGTACTCAGGCCATTTGGCCCCTAGGGATACCCAAGTTTCAAAATTACGAATCTGTTCGTCCGGTAATTTCCGAGAAGGGGGCATCTCGTAATCTTCGTAGCGAAGGGCGCGAAGAAGCATGCTCTGGTCGGGCGATTCCCGGTCGATCACTGTCCCTGAATCGCCCCCCCGTTGAAGTCCTTCCCATGTATCGAGTCGCAGGCCTGATTCTGCCTTATCAGGGCCATGACACCGAATGCACTGTTCGACCAGAACGGGTCGGATGGAGTTCTCGAAAAGTTTGTTCGCTTCGACCTCCACCAACCGGTCGCTGGGATCCAGCGAAGATTCGCTGGACAGAGTTTGCGCATGGGCTGCGCCAATCGTATAGATCATCACAAAAAGCCAGAGAGCAACTCGCATCGCGATGCGAGCTAGTTTTGAAGTTGCGCTATTTGAGCCTATCGAATCCCCAATCCATGTTTTCCCTGGCTTTTTCGTACTCGTACTCGTACTCAGCGTTAGCGGTACGCGTACTCGATGCGGTCTCTTCGAGTACGGGTACGGGTACGAGTACGAGTACCATTTCATTGAGTACGAGTACGAGAGAAGCCAAAACATCGCAACTTCAATACGCATTAGCCAATGATCAACTCGTTGTGTGGGCAGATCCATCGTTCGACGTCCCTTCCAGGATTCGATGGAATCATGCGAAGCGATTTCTAAGTTTGCAAAAAACGAATTGAGCAATCGCGGTCGCATGTCAAGCCTGTTGAACACCGTGAATGCCAAAAGGCAGGGAGAGTATCAAGGAGCCTATGGTTGGATGTGTCCGCATCCATCGCGACGAGCGAGTCTTCACCAGATAATGTCCTGGCGAAAATAGTGTCTTGTCAAAAACGGACTTTGAATGGATAGCTTTGCGGGGGATGATCAATCGGAAAGTGGTGAATTTCCAGACTGGATCGCATTGTTGGAATTTTCAATTTGCGAGTCGGCGGTTGCCGTTTCGGCTTCTACCCATAGGTCATGGGTTTCCGGGTGGTAGCGGTAGACCATTCCTTTTGGGAGCTGCGGAAGTTTGATCGCCGTCCCGATAATTTCTTTCATGTACTCGTCATGGCTTCTCGGGTACCGGCCGTTCAATGCTTGATAGGCGTTCAGGGTGTGGGGTATCTGGATCTCGAAAACGATTTTCTCCTTGGTGCGAAAGTAAGCCGCGGCCGGTCCGGATGCGAACTTGGCAGGGTTGTAATCGGATCCGCCCTCCAGAGATCGGCCTTTGATTCCGACTCCCACACCGGCGACTTGGTTCTGTATGGGAGCGGCTGCGGGGGGTTGAGCGGCTGCTTCTTGCGCTGCCAAATCTTGTTGTCGAGCCTCCTCCGACTTGCATCCAACCAATGTCCAAACAACGGGCAATGTCCAAAAAACGGGGCCGACGAGGCACATCCATCGAAAGGGAAGAGCAATGGAAGGTCGCAGCATGGGAGACTCGCCTTTGGTAAAGAAACGTTGGGTTTCGCCGAATGAGCGAAGACTGAGTCCACTCATCCTACCTGATTCCCAAACGCTCCGCAAAGTTACTCGTCCGCAAGTCCTTGTGGCGGGTAGGTTTTCAAAGGATCCTTGGCTGAGAATTCCTCCGCGGAAGGATTTTCAAGCGTCGGGGGTCTGGCTGGAGGTGCTGGCTTTGGCTCGACTTGCAGGAGGATGACCTCGGCCGGTGGGTCATCATCGGCCTCAGGTTCGGGAGTTTCCGTGGCCGTATTGGGCGTTGAGACCTCTTCGTCTTGTCCGACCGTTGCGTCATTCATCGCTTCGTTGGATTCTTTCCGACCCGAGTTTGGACGTCCAAGGGTCCCGAAATCACCCGCGTTGATGTTCGGCAATGGCCGCTCCTGCTTCCCATTGGATGAACGAGAGCGTCGGCGAATATCGTTAGACGTATTTCCCGGCGGCGATGGTTTGAAAGTGGGTCGACCGCGAAGATGATTGGGGACAATCCACGGTACATACTGAGATACGGTTGGGCCGATGCTCCCTATGTCTTTTCCAAAGCCGTACCAAAGAATTGCGACCGCAATGGGGATGGCGGTCAACCCACCTAAAACGGGAGGGATTAGCTTTGCAAGTACTGAACGCTCCCGGACTCGAGGGCGGGGCCTGACAGCGACCTGGCTCCAACTGGAGGCGGAACCATCGAGGTTCGGGATGCCGTCGTCGTCGGGTTCTTGGAATGTTTCTATTTCGGTTGGAAGATACGCTTCATCAGGCTCCGAATTTTCTGGGGAGTCTTCAAGCGCATGAGAATCATCGAGGGGGATATCGCCATCCCTGTTGGAATCGGAGGGGGACTCCAATTCGAGTTCCAAGCCGCTGCCCCAGGGCACATTCGTTTCATTCGATTCGCCTTGCGATGGATGTTCCGATTCGGTCTGCGGTTCGTGCTGCCATCGCTCGTCGAGCGATGGCACATTGTCAGGTGTTTCGGCTTCCGATTCGGGTGCGTCCAAAGAGGGCTGTTCGCTCTCAATTACCGAGAGTTCGTGGGGGGAGGAAGCAGGAACCGTTTCGATTGGGGCTGATTCGATGGCAGTGCCGCAGAAGGGACAAATCATGAGCGTATCGAGGGATTCCGAAGCCAGTTCAACGGAGTCATCGATCGGCCCTTCGCTTGGGGCCAATGGCTCCAAAAGAACTCCTTCGCAAACGGGGCAACGCAAGAGATGGTTCATGGACCACATCACTTTTCTGGGGAGTATCAAGGCAACGCGTAATTCGCGAACGCATGGAACGAACGCGAGAGGCATGTCGTCAGACGAACGGATCACGGAGACAGTAGCTACAAACTGCCTGGATCGGCGACGAGCGGGGCGAACGACGAACACATCACGCACTTTATCCTAAGCATACATGGTAAACTTATGGAATGCGTAAGGCCCTATTCCTTTTTGGCGGGTCCAACGAAAGCCTAACCAGTGTTGCACACCATTCCTGCGAGACGCGTACAAGAGGGTTGCTTCGTTGCGTATCCTCCTAAAAAAAGATTGTTCCTCGAAATCTTGCACGCTATCTTGCACCGACGATCCCTGGAAAGGGTCCGAATAGCATGATGGATCTGACCAATGTTTTTCGCGTTCTGCATGGTCTGCCGTTGCCGTTTCCCGACAACTCCGGACATCCTCCGGCCGAAACCGCAACCGTTAAGTTGTTGCTTCAGGACCACCCGGCACTTCAGGGAAGTTCTTTAGAAGCACTGATGTGGGTCCGGATTGGAGACATTGAGCCAGCACACGCTTTGGTGCAGTCGGCGACCCGAGGGTTGGACGCGTACATCCACGGCGTAATTCACCGCATCGAAGGGGATTTTTGGAATGCGAAGTATTGGTTTCGGCAAGTTCGTGCGCCCGAGCTGCTGGCAAAGATCCAGTCGCATGTCGAACATGGGACAGCAATCCTAGGATCGAAGGATTCTCGAACAGCAACGTGGGTAGGTCCAATCGATTTCGTCGACGCGTGGGAAAAGGCCGTTTCGAATCGCTCTCCTGACGGCAATGGGCCCGGGAATGGGCCCGGGCAAAAAAATGACGTACAGCGACTGCGTCAGAACGCCCTTCTGGAGTGGGAAGCGTTGTGGCTGACGGCGAGTGATCGTTTTTGAACTGAAATTCGAAATGCTTCGGAGGGATTGAAATGCTTCGAGGGGATTACCGCGTCACGAAAGTCGTTGTGGTTCGGGCGAAACCGTCTCAATGGAAGTGATAAGAGTTGTCTAGGGTTCCTGTTCGGTTTCGCGAAATAAGCTATTCTGTACGTCCATCATGAACCAAACATCTCGTCTGCAATGCCCTACTTGTCGAAAGCAGTTTGTGCCAGACCTGACGTCGGCCGCCATGCCGTTTTGCTCGGTGCGGTGCAAGATGGCGGACCTCAATCGGTGGTTTGAAGAAGACGTCGGCTTGCCGGTGCATACCTCGGATGAAGAGCAGGAAGAGGAAAGCCCTCCGCCACCGGTTCGAGAATGGAAGTTCGATTAGCCCGGAAGGGATTTGGAATACTCCTCGTCGATTTCGCCATCATGAATGACTTGCCTCCGAATAGTGTTGTCGTCCCCCGCGTCGCAATCGATTGGTACCGTTCGGCCCCTTGGTGGCGAATTGCGGCCCATTCGATCGGGATTTCATGGCGCGCATCGCACTTGCTATTGTGCGGAATAGCGCTGCTGTTAACCCAGTTGTTCACCGGAATGGCCTTCACCCTGTTCCAGCCAGACGGGATTACGGAGCCTGTCCGCTGGGTTTCCCCTACCAACGAAGTTGCTTCGGCTAATCCGTTCCATTTCGATGGGCATCTGCCGGTATCGAAGCCAGGAGGCGATGCCGTGGCAGCGACGACGCTACCGGGCAAGTTGCCTGGGCCCTGGTATCACGGTGCTCCAGATTCGTTCCTTGAAGTTTGGCGAAGGCTGACACTGTATCCCTATCAAGCACTCGAACAGCTGTCGCTCAAGCGAGCAGCGTACTTGCTGGTCAGTTTTGGAGTCGTTCTTTTTGTCTGGTCGTTCGTCGGTGGGTGTTTGAGTCGTCGATCGATTCAAGAGTTGGGGACACGGATCACATCCCCTTGGATGGATACCGTTCGATTGGTTCGACGACGCTGGTTGTCCATTGCATGGGCGATTGCCATGCCATTGGCAATGATCAGTCTGGTCGCCTTGATCCCACTCCTCCTAGGATGGTTATCTAATTTGCCCGGTATTGGACCTTGGTTGGCGGGTGTTCTGATGCTGCCCGTGGTGGTTTTGTCGATCGGCTTGGGATGGTGTGCGTCGATTTCTCTGATCGGATTTCCATTATCGACAGCGGCAATCGTGGCAGAGAAACAAGCCGATGCATTTGATGGGGTTTCGCGTGCGGCAGCATACACATTCCAGCGCCCTGTGACATTAATCCTTTGCGTTGCCGTGGCACAATGGATCGGGCATTTTGCCGGCGCGATTGTTGGACTCGTCCTCAATACCGGCTATTCTCTGGTTTCGCAATCATTCAGCTTGGGAGCAGCACATCCGCTGCATGGCTTGGGAACAGCTCTGGATGGGGTCTTTGCACAATTTGTACCTTGGCTGATGACCGCGTTCGGATTCAGTTTCTTTTGGACCGCGTCGTCCGCTGTTTACCTCCTGTTGCGACGTGAGGTCGACAACGCCGAATTCGATTTGATCGATATGAATGTCCAGCAGGGTCCGAAGCCCCTTCCGGAATTGCCCGAGGCACCCAAGGTGCACGAAGGAGCCTCGAAACCTGCGAGCGAGCCTGCGACGCAGTCCGAAAACCAGTCGTCCTAGAAACGTCGGCAAGCATTGCTCTGCAATCCACTGGAAAGCGTTCTGACGGCCAAACGCAATGGTCGTGCTCGCGCTCAGTGAAACGGTGCTCGTGCTCGTACTCGACAGAACTCGCTTTTCGCGTGCGAAAATGTTGGCTTTTCAATCTTGGGGGAACCAGGAGGTGGGCAATACGAAGCGCATGAGCGTCCGGTTTCTGGGCGGTATCCGCAAAAACCGATGGATAACGCACCCCGGGTAACGGAGTTGCGTGCGTTACGTTAGGAATCGGATTGCACATTTTTGTTGAATCCGTCGTATAATGACGGTATGAATCCCGGAGTATAAGTTGGGTTGATTTCGCTGTACCGTCAACCATTTCCGCCATGTCGCTGAATCTTTTGAGATCCGAAAATGCTCGCGCCTCGCGTGGCTTTTTTGCCGCGATGGTCATGTTTTGTATTTTTGGGTTCGGTTTGGCGACGCCTGTAGAAGGTGGATGCGGTGCTCAGTTCGTCGGGTCGGCACGCAGGGAATTGTCTAGCGTTGATGAAGCGGGATCTTTGAAGCTCCGGATGTATATCGATTATCGCGGCGGAGTCATGGGGTATACGCATATTCCACCTTCTATGCCCTGCGATGGGGCGGGATGCGGAGCCCAACCCAAAATGGAACCATCGTTCCAGTTGTCCGTATTCTCCCGATTGCCTATGCCGAATTTTCTCGCGAGGGAAAAGGATCGCGTCGCAGAAAGGGTCCAACGGAGCCAGCTATATGGCCAACCGCAATCGGAGTTCGCAGCCCGGGGGGGATTGTCCGTTGTGGAGCCACCCCCGAAACATTCCTAACGCCCTCGTGCCTCTGTGTTGCGATCTCTTCGCCCGTCACTGGACCCAGGTCAGGATGTGCAGCGAGTTTCAGAGGCACATCTAGCCAATCCGTTCTTCGATTGGAATGGATTTCTGTTTGTAGCATTTGGTTGTTGTCGGCTTTGCATATGGGTCCCCAAGATCCCACGTTCCGCCGGAACTCCTAAACGCATCGTTGGCCCAGTGCTCCTCGGTCAATCTCAACTTTTCTTTGAAGCCGTCTTCCCCAGTCGCTGGAACGCTTTCGCACTATGTCCTCGTCCGAATCTCAATCCACTTCGTCCAATACGAACGACGCTGTCGTTCCAGACAAGTACGCGCACCTATTACGTGAATCGGGTAGCAAGCCGAAGCTGACCGTGACTCCAAGAACGAGGATCATTCTCTACTGCGTTCTCGGACTTTTTTCGCTGTTGCTGGCCAACGGGTTGTATTTATCGGGCGTGACGTTTTCCGAGTGGTATTTTCGACGAACGTTCCAGGACCTGTTCTACCACTATATGTTCCTGGGCCACTTGATCTTGGGTTTGCTGTTCGTCGTCCCGTTTCTCGCCTTTGGATTTTTTCATTGGCGAGCGTCCTATCAACGGCGCAATCGACGGGCCGTTCGGATTGGTTACGCGCTCCTGGCGGCAGGGGTCATCGTATTGGTCAGTGGAATCTTGCTGATCAAGGTTGGTTCCTTTGAGTTCATGCGTAGCGACACGGGGAAGCGAGTTGTTTATTGGTCCCACATCGTAGCTCCATTGGGGGCGATGTGGTTGTATTGGCTCCATCGTTTGGTCGGTCCTCGAATCCGCTGGGTCATCGCGCGGCGTGTCGGCTTCGCGACCGCGGTGGCTGTCGGTTTGATGCTCGTCGCGCAAACGCAGGATCCGCGCAAGTGGAATAAGCGAGCACCCGAAGACGGCCAAAAGTATTTTCAAAACTCCTTGGCAAGCACGCGGGATGGTAATTTCATTCCGAAGCGAGTGCTCATGAATGATGACTATTGCAAGAAGTGCCACGCCGACGTTTTCAAAGATTGGTTCCACAGCGCACATCATTTCAGTTCATTCAACAACCCAGCCTATCTCTATGCGGTGCGCGAGACCCGCAAAGTCTCGATGGAGCGCGATGGTAATGTCCATGCAGCACGCTTTTGTGCCGGATGCCACGACCCAGTCCCGTTCTTTAGCGGCGCATTTGATAACCCGCACTACGACGATGTCAACGATCCGACCAGTCAAGCCGGAATTACCTGCACGGTTTGCCATGCCATCACCGAGATCGAATCGACGCGAGGCAATGCCGACTACATCATCGAAGAACCGCAGCATTATCCATTTGCTTACAGCGACAATCCGATACTGCAGCAAGTCAATCAATTGCTTGTGAAAGCAAAACCGGCTTTTCATAAGAGCGAGATGCTCAGGCCACTTCATAAGTCGGCAGAGTTTTGTGGGTCGTGCCACAAGGTTCACTTGCCTTACAACTTGACCCACTACAAAGAATGGGTGCGTGGCCAAAACCATTACGATTCCTATCTGTTGAGCGGAGTGGCCGGGCATGGCGCACGAAGCTTTTACTACCCGGAGAAAGCGCAATCGAATTGCAATGGCTGCCATATGCCCTATCGTGAGTCGGAGGACTTTGCTGCCAAGCCGCACCCGGAAACCAAAAAATCGGTCGTCCACAATCACTTCTTTCCAGGCGCGAACACGGCCCTACCGTACTGGCGCGACGAATCGGAGTACGTCGAGCTGGCCCGATCTATCTTGAAGGATTGCGCGCGGGTCGACATCTTTGGTATCCGCCCTCAAGGTACGATCGAAGGAGAGATCATCGCACCCTTGCGTCCCGAAGTACCGGCCGTCGAAGCGGGCCAAGCCTATTTGATCGAAGCGGTGATTCGAACGCTGAAAGTAGGTCACCACCTCACACAAGGGACCGTCGATTCGAATGAACTATGGCTGGAAGTCAAAGCGGTGTCGGGGGATCGTGTCATCGGAGTCAGCGGTGGAAGGACTGCCGACGGTGCGGTCGACGAGTGGTCGCATTTCGTCAACAATTTTGTCATCGACAGGCATGGTGATCGGATCTCCCGCCGAAATGCACAGGACATCTTCATTGCCCTTTATGATCATCAGATTCCTCCCGGTGCTGGGCAGTCCGCGCATTACCGATTAGAAGTTCCCGACGACATTGCGGCTCCTCTGGAAGTGACGGTGAAGCTCAATTATCGCAAATTCGATCGGGGCTATATCGAATTCATGAATCGAGAGTTCAAAGAAGGCGATCGCGATTTCTATCAACGCGGACTACCGATCAATGAGCTCCCGATTACGGTCATCGCAGAAGATCACATCGTGTTTCCTGTGGTGACCAAAGACGGAACACGCATCGAGGCCAACACGGACAGCAAGAAACCGATCGAGCCAACGTGGCAACGATGGAACGATTATGGAATTGGACTTTTGCTGACCGGTAATGCCCAGCTCAAACAAGCCGCAGCCGCCTTCGCTCAAGTCGAAGCATTGAATCGTTACGATGGTCCCTTGAACATCGCCCGAGTACTCTTTGCGGAGGGCAATCTCGATGGCGCGACGGCTGCCATCGCGCGCGCTGCTGCGATGGATCCCCCGCCCCCGGCTTGGACTTTGGCATGGCTCAGTGGAGAAGTGGCTCGACAGCAGAGTCAGTTTGAAGAGGCAGAGCAGAACTTCAAAAGCGTTTTGTACGACGACAATACCGAACGTCGCAAACGCAATTTTGATTTCTCGTTGGACTATGTTGTTCGGAATCAATTGGGAGCGACCTACCTCGATCTCGCGTTGGCTGCGGAAGGTAATGAAGATCCATCCGAGAAGGCTCGGTATCTGGAACTGGCCAAGAGTGAGTTCGAGCGTGTGCTAACAATCGACAGCGAGAACTTGATGGCCCATGCCAATCTATCCACAGTGTATGAACGATTAGGAGATCAAGCGCAAGCGGAATTCCATCGCAACCTGAATCTAAAGTACAAGGCGGATGACAACGCTAGTAACCTGGCTCGAAGGCCGGCGCGGCAAAAGTATCCGGCGGCGAATCGCGCGGCGGAAGCCGTCGTCATTTATTCCATGCAACGACCTGGCGCTCCAGAGCTTCCCTCCGAGGCTGCTCGGGAATGGCTCGCGGATCGGAGCGAAATGAGGCCACCGCAGGCGATTCCCTCTGCGGCCGACAACTCGACTCCGTCTGAAAGGATCGGAAGCCAATAATCAGCAGCCGCATGCATTTCGCGGGCTGCGATCAAAAGGGAACGCTAGCACGGATCCTGTGCGGGCACTGTTCCTTTTGGGCTGCGGTTCTCTTCCCTACACGCTTTTCAATCACTGGACGACAGAGGCTGGCCATGGCAGATTCACGTAAATCGCAACATCCCCAATCCCAAAAGGCTCCGAGCAAAGGCAAACAGCGAGGGAATCGACCCGTCGAATCGAATGAAGCGGAAGACGATTCCATCATCGGCAGGATGTTTTGGAAATCGTTGGCGGTCATCGGAAGCTTGGGCATTTTGGCAGCCGTAGGTTATTTCGCGACCCGCCCTGCAGCCAAAGATGGACCCGAAAAAAAGACCGAAACCATCCTCCCTCAAGAGCGTAAAGCCGTCACGGTCACCGTTCCCAACATTCCGTTTACCGATGTCACCCAAGATGCGGGCATCGACTTCGTTCACTTTGATGGGAAGCAAGGGGAACGGTTATTGCCTGAGACGATGGGGAGCGGCTGTGGTTTCATCGATTACGACAATGACGGTGATGAAGACATCCTGTTTGTCAATTCATGCGATTGGCCGTGGACCGTCCGCAGCGACGATCAACTGCAGCCGACCATGCGACTTTATCGCAACGACGGTACTGGCAATTTCGAAGATGTGACTAAAGGTTCCGGATTGGATGTCACATTCTATGGAATGGGACCTGCGTTTGGTGACTTTGATAATGATGGCTGGGTGGATGTATTCATCACGGCCGTAGGTAAGAACCATCTTTTTCGCAATGACCATGGAACCTTTGTCGACGTGACGGATGCAGCGGGGGTGGGGGGATCGGACAAGCAATGGAGTTGTCCTGCCATGTGGTTCGATTACGACCGAGATGGAAAGCTCGATTTGATCGTGGGCAATTACGTATCGTGGAGCCGCGAGATCGATCTTTCGTTGGCTTCGACATTGGTGGGCTTGGAAAGATCCTATGGTCAGCCGACCAATTTTGATGGCGTGCACTTGTACCTCTATCACAATGACGGTGGCACCTTCTCCGAGGTAGGCGAGAAGGCAGGCCTGCACGTCCTCAATGCGGCCACCAAGGTTCCCGAAGCCAAAACACTGGGAATCGCATTGCTCGACGCAAATCATGATGGTTGGCTCGACGTGTGTGTCGCCAATGACACCGTGAAGAAATTTCTGTTTGTCAATCAACGCAACGGCACGTTCGAAGATCAAGGTATCTCGATGAACGTGGCTTTAACACGCGACGGCCAAGCTACCGGGGCCATGGGTATCGATTGTGCGAACTATCGAAATGATGATTGTTGTGGGATTGTCGTCGGGAATTTCGCCAACGAGCCATCCAATTTGTATCTCAGTGATGGCTTGAAACCGAGCTTTACGGACGTAGCCCCTACCACTGGCTTCGGACCGCAGACCCGACTCAAGTTGACGTTTGGTGCCTTCTTCGCGGACCTCGATCTGGATGGTCGATTGGATATCGTCTGCGCCAATGGCCACTTGGAACCGGGAATTCAAAAGGTATTTCCAACACAACAATACGAACAGTCGCCTCAATTATTCTGGAATGCGGGTAAGCGGCAGCCTACGCAATTGTTGGCACTCGGCGAAGAGAAGACAGGCAAGGATTTTCAGAAGCCAATGGTCGGGCGCGGCGCAACATATGCAGACATCGATGCGGACGGGGATCTGGATATCCTAATGACAGCCAATGGAGGAAAGCCGCGCTTATTGCGAAATGACCAGAAAACGCAACATGGCTGGTTGAGAGTTCGGTTGAAGGACAAAGCCAACACCGGCGCGATCGGTTCCACGATCACTCTTCGAACCGCAAAGGACGAGATTCTGGCCCGTTGCATCACGCCGACTCGTAGCTACTTATCACAAGCCGAATTGACGGCGACATTTGGACTGGGGGATCGCAAGCCGGAGGAGTTAACGGTTCAGTGGGCTGATGGAACGGTCCAAGTTGTCCCCATTGAGAAGCTCAATCAACTACTGGTCATCGAACAACCGAAAGATTAATCTCCGGCACAAAAGCCCGGCACAAAATCGAGTTGCAGGGAAGGATCGCGAGCATCGATTCAGGCTCCATTGGAGCGAAACGACACGGAATAAAGCGATACGATCGCGCCCGAGGCTAGCATTGCCCAAGGGAACCAATCCGAGGGTTTAACAGACCTTCCCTTCGCGATTGGCGGGGTAGAGTTAAACCAATTCGGTTGGACTTGGGCTGCGGAAGGATCTTCCTTGACACCCGAGACAAGTACCGCGCTGTCGATGGCGAAACATTCCAAACCCACAATGATCAGGACGAGACCGATCGCACAGAAAAAGGCTCGCCACATGGATGAGGGATTCAACATAATGAGAGACTATCCAGACGTTGAAAGGCCGTTCCTCCGCATCCCTGCCGATTTCATCGGATCCTTCCGAGTCGCGCTTTCTTGAAATCGTCCTGCGAGACGAGCTACATCGACTTTTTATTGAGCAAGTCGAGAAATCGACAGGTGTTCGACCCTTTCGTGGGAAAACTTTGCAGAATCGATATCCTCTGATTTTTCCCTACAAATTGAATTCTCCACAAGTCTGGTGTAGGTTAACGAGACTTGGCGAGCAGGGTCGATTACCGATCCAGCCTTTCGTTCCTTTCCATCATCACGTTGAGTAGATATGAAAAATACAAATCGTCGTCGTTTCCTCCAATCGACCACCGCACTGGGCGCGGGATACTGGGTAGCGGGAGGCGTATCCGCCAAAGCGAGCAGATCGGCTTTGGAGGAAATCCGATTCGCATGTATCGGAGTTGGGGGAAAGGGTTCGAGCGATTCCAAGGATGCTGCGAACAACGGACGCATCGTGGCCATTTGCGATGTCGATGACAACACCATCGCCGAACGCAAGAAGGATGAAGATTTCGAAGACGCACAGGTCTTCAACGACTACCGCAAACTCTTTGACAAAGTCGGCAAAGAGATCGACGCTGTCACCGTCAGCACGCCGGACCATACACACGCCGTAGCGACTGCTGCCGCTCTCCGTCTCGGAAAGGCGTGCTACACCCAAAAGCCGTTGACGCGCACGATTTGGGAAGCGCGTCGATTAGCCGAACTGGCGGCCACTTCGAAAGTGGCAACGCAAATGGGGAATCAAGGTTCCGAACAACCAGGCTTGCGATCTGCTGCCGCCAAACTCAAATCGGGAATCCTCGGTAACGTCAAAGAAATTCACGTTTGGACAAACCGTCCCGTTTGGCCGCAGGGCATTCCTCGCCCAGAAGAACAACCCATCCCAGCGAACTTGCATTGGGATGAGTTCATCGGCCCCGTCGAAATGCGTCCTTACAATGCCGCCTACCATCCCTTTAAGTGGCGAGGATTCTGGGCCTTTGGTACCGGGGCGCTGGGTGATATGGCTTGCCATACTCTCAACGTCGCGTTTGCCGGCTGCGATCTAACCAATCCAGTCAGTGTGCAAGCCACGACCACCGGGCACAACAAAGAGACATTCCCTGCTTCCTCCAAGATTGTGTACGAGTTTGCGGCGACCAAGAATCGTCCACCTTTGAAAATGATTTGGTATGACGGTGGCAACAAAGTCGACCCTGCAATGCTCGATGGACGCAATCGCAGTGACAGCGGATTGCTCGTCCTCGGTGATAAAGGAAAGATGTACTCGCCCAACGATTATGGTGCCGAGTGCTTCTTCACCGGCGTGGAAGACAAAGAAGTCGATTTCGAACGGAGCCCAGGGCATTTCCGTGAGTTCGCAACGGCGATCAAGACGGGCAAGCCAACTTGGTCGAACTTCGAAAATTATGCGGGTAAGTTGACCGAGGTCATTTTGCTAGGAAACTTGGCAGTTTGGGCCGCAGGCGAAGCCAAACCGGACGGACAACAAGTCAGCAGCGACAAACTGGAATGGGATGCGGCCAATCTCAAAGTCAAGGGTACTGACAAGTACGATTCCTTGATCCGACCGCAGTACCGCACCGGCTACGATCTGTAAGCTCCCGAAAATTGTCATCTCAAAAATCGGCCGGAACGCGTTAGCGTCCGGTTGAAAAGCGAGATCAACAATAACTGGGTGCTACGGCACTCTGTCTAACGGAAATCGGCCGAACATCAATGAAAAATCAAAACGCACGCGGAGAAATCTCTCCGCGTGCGTTTTTTGGTTCTATGGGAATTGAAATGGGTAGGTATCCAAGACAAAGCCGCGTCACCGCGACAGGATACATTGAGCCATGGTATGAAGAGGCTTTCAATGCGGCTATCGAGGCGTCATCTCCCCTTCGTTCCTCAGGGGCGAGGGGAGCCAGATCAAGAGGTCTGACTTTCATCCGACACATCGCCTAGCTTTGCATCCGCGGCCCATAACACAGCCAACACCGCACCCAGAATCACGCATGCGATTTGGTACGCGGTCAATCCCCAGTGATCAGTTGGCTCCGGCCGCAGCCATTCGCTAACGAATCGATAGGTCAAATAGGCGAGCAAATATGCTTTCAGTCGCTGCCTCGGCAGCCAACCCCGCTGTTCGGCGAGCCATAGCAATGCTGCGGCCGTGAGGTGAAACGCGACTTCGTAGAGTTGCGTGGGATGCCGAAGAGTTCCAGAAGGATCGTTCGCAGAGGGAAACTCGACTCCCCATGGCATTTGGGTCGGTATCCCAAAGCAACAACCAGCGATGAAACAGGCGATGCGTCCAATGGCGACGGCGACCGCGATCGGGACAGCAAATGCATCTCCGGTTTTGGTCGTAATTCCCATGCACCACTTGGTGACTTCTACCGCTAAGTAGCCGCCGAAGATCCCTCCCAGGATTGTCTTTCCATCGCTCAGCCAGATCGTTCCCGACCGGAGCGATTCCCAATCCGCTTCGAGAACGAACGGCATCTTGGCACCGATCATGGCACCGACAAAAGCTCCGATCGCGATACCGATTCGTTGATCCGATGGGAGGTCGAGGCGTGATTGGCGGGTGCGGAGCAGTCGCCATGCAATCCCAAGCGCGCACGCCATGGTGATTGCATAGGCGATCCGAATTTGATCACTCATTTGCGTTGAGCATTTGCATCGACAGATTGCAATGCCGTATGGTCCGATTCCGGTTCGGTTTCAGGGACAGAGACAGGGGATGGAGGCGCCGGTGTCAGGAGCATCCATTGATCAGGGTACCAGCGATCCGATTCGCCTGCGACTAGGGACTCGGTACTGGCGGACGGCCTCTCGCGTGTGACGGAGATCGCCCATACCTGTTTCGTCCAGTCGATCGACGGTCGTGGCGTTTCCCCTTGTTGCGCAGCAGCGATCTGTACACCACCCGCATCCTCGGGATTCGGCGGCGTACCGGGAACGGAAGGATTCCCGACCAAACTCGCGATCGGGACGGCGATCTCAGCCGTCCATTGATCGGTGTCCAACTGCTGGGCGATATACCACGTAGGATTCCACCCGCGGAGGTCGTTGCATTGTTCTAATGTTTCACCCCGTACATCCCAGCCAAACTCGAACCATGTCGCATAGTCGCGATCGATATCCAATTTGAATTTGATGTGATCTTCGAGTTCATTGAGTCCATCTCGTTGGCGCGGTTTCAAATTTCCCTTAGCAACCGTTTTTCGCTTGTTTCCACTCTCGGCAGCGGCATCCACCAATCCATCTCTCGGGCATCGTGAAAGTATGTAAATGAAGTCTTCGTCGCGACAAAGTCGGATTTCCGTTCCGGGGCTATCCCCCGCCCAGGCAGTCACCAACCTCAGCACCAACGCTTCTTGCCATACCGATTCATCGCCGCGACCGTCCAGATAGGGGCGCTGACGGACGAATGGCAAGGCAGGGAGACCACTCGGATTTTCTTGTAGCAATTTTTCTTGCTCGTGAATGGCAGTCCAATCACTGAGTGCAGGATGGAATGGTGGCCAAAAAAAAGACTCTTTGGAATCGGAGATCTGCCCATGCTTGAGAAGTTGATTCGTTCGATATCGGGACGTGATCAACCAGGCCCAAGCTGGTTCCGATTTGTGGCTTTGCCAGGAATCGGGCCAACGGCTGAGGGACTGGCTGAATTCCTGCATCCCTTTCGATCGAGCGATGGGAGTGGTGCGCAGGGCACGATCGTAAGAGACCTTGGCTACGGTATTGTTGCCGTTTGCAAACGGAGACGCATTTCCACCTGTCGAAACCGAACTCTCCATGGAATCGTTCGAACTCTTCAATTGGAGTTGAGTCATTTGCTGTTCGATCACTTGCTGGATTTCCGCGCTTCCGTAACAAGTCATCCATTCCATGGTGGCGACTTCCGCCATCGGTCCATCGGGATTGAGATCCTGTAGCAATTGAAGAGATGTATACCAACGATGCCAATTGCCTTGACGGCGCGATTCGATGGCGATGGTCCAAAGGGAATCCGAAGCCATTGCGGGGGTCATGGACTTGACGAACGTGCGCAGCGCATCGTCCCAGGCGCTCTCGATCAGAACGCCCGAACCTCGCATTTTAAGAAGTTCTGCGACCTTCACGGGAGCGCTCGCTGATGCGAGTACAGTCGTCAGCTTGAGTTTGCCTTTGAGCGGTTCCGTGAGACTCGTATCACCTTCAAGGATGAGTCCTTCGAGAGGCTGTGAGATCGTGGATGTGCGTTGGTTCGAGATGCGATAGGTGATCTTTTGCTTGGTGGGATAATGCAAATAGGGATCGCTATCGTACAGTTGCCTAAGTGGGGCCATGGCTTCGGAGAGCAACGTGGCGGAATTGCTCATCAACATCGTCGGAGCCAGTTGAAAGCCCCCCAGATTGGCACTTCGAAAGAGAGTCCGCTGGACGTTCCAAACGGGAATATCGATCCCGCTTTCGGGACTGAAAAGAGGAAACGAGGGATTGGATGCCAATTGAATCGCTTGGTTGGTCGCAACCGCGTTCGCTGCTTCCAACGGTTGGGTCGAGGCCACATCTTCGGAAACGATCGTGTCCGGCCGATGGGTTCGAATCGCAAAGACCATCTGCCGCACGATGTCATTGACGACCCCAGCCTCCATTGTGTTTGAAGCCTTGACACGTTGCGATGGTTGAGACTTTTCCTGAGCGTAATATGCAAGATCGGTGGGCCGTATGCCGTTGCGAAGATCCCCGACGGGAAAGGCTGTGCAAACTTGGATCGCGTCGATGCGCATCCTCGGTGCAATCGAGTTCAGTCGCTCCGACCACTCGGGATGATGGCTCATGGCTTGGCCGAAATGTTGATCGTGGAGGACGAGAGCACTCGCATGCCGACGCCCTTCGTGTGTCACATACGTCAGCGCATCCCAGGGAATGTTGCGATGGGTTGATACGATGGCAAATGCAGCCACTCGTTCTCCCGAGCGATGCGCCGACCACCATGCATTGCCTCGATTGCGAGTCAACAGGATGCGCCCTCGATCTCCGCATGCGATCAACATGTTTTCATTGAGGGATGCGATCGATCGAAGGTCGCCGAATTGATGAGTCGATGTGACATCCCAGGATCGCCCCGCATCGGAGGACCTCCAGACGACATTGCCAGGTTGTCCTACCAGCCATAGATTGGATCCACGACATTCCATATTGGATAGGGAAATCAACTCGTGATCGAGATCGTTACCGGGTAGCCGGATGGCGTTCCAGTTCTTGCCATCGTTCGATTGCAACAGAACACCACGATCACCACCCATCCACCACCCTGTTTCGGTTCTCTTGCAAAAACGAAGCGGATGGAATGGACTGGTAGGGAGCGCCAGAAGTTCAAATTCCAATCCGTTCGGTGAATAGAAAACACGATTGGATCGATCGATCAGCAGGGTGACCCCTTCCTCGGAAACCGCGACGCTCCGCAGGTGACCACATGGAACGGGACGTGCATTCCAAGATTCGCCACCATCGAGGGTTTCAAACAGTGATGACTGCCAATGACTGGACCAATCTCCCCATGCGATCCAGTGACGATGCCCAAGGGATTGAAGACCCGTCAATCGAGGGAAGCCGGGGGGCGAAAGGGGCTTCCAGGTTTGACCGTCGTCGGCTGTGATCGCAACCTCGCCGGCGCTTCGTCCTTGAAGGGGCTCGATGGTCCCACCCACCACGATTCCCGTTGTGCCACGTTGATTGACTCCGGGTGCATCAAAACCTACCGCATAATAGGTTGCATCCCTTCGATCCGTCACCGTTTGCCACTGTTTGCCCCCGTCGGTCGTCGTGAGGATCAATCCGCGATCCCCGACCACCACCGCCCGATCCATCGAGAGGATCGTACAGGCATGGAGATTTCCATCTGCCATCGAGGGAATCGAAGAGTTTTGATTGGGCACTCGCGACGAAGTCGTTTGGACTTGGGAATAACCCGTCGCAGCGAGTCTCGCTATACAAAACCAAAGCATTGCCCAGCCGATGCAGGAACGCCATCGAAGCGGATGCAGGCTACTAGGAATCAAGGTAACGGACTTGGAAGGCTTGGCTGTTGGCTCCAGTTGAGGGCCGCCGGGCAATTGCCTCATCCTGTTTTTGGCTTGGTCGTAAGAAAGGAGCATTCCATTGTCTGGGGCTGAGCACAGGGCGTGCGGCGCGCATGGCTCTTGGAGAATGCGTGAGATCTCCAAGTTAACGTGGGTAGATTAGAAAGTGCCTGAGCGTGACGCTAGGTCGACTTCGCAAACCGAGCGATGGACGCCCCACGGACACGGAAGCCTGATTGACACGAAAGCCCCACTGAGATGCGGAGCGTCAACGTCACTTCATACACCGCAAAGAAATGCTAGCTTGTCGAGCCAGCGGTCGACAGGAACGTCTTCCAGGAGTGATAGCGTGGATCTTTGAGAGTAACAGCGATCCCGGGATTGGCGGTTGGCCGTACGGGTACCGTGAGCAGTTTCATGCCCGCTTGAACCGGTGTTCGGCCACCTTTGCGACTATTGCAGGTCGTACAGGAGCAAACCACATTTTCCCATGTCGTACGTCCACCTTGCGAACGAGGGCATACGTGATCGAGGCTCAATTGGCTCATGGGTCGCGTCTGCCCGCAGTATTGGCACCGGTATCCGTCCCGTGCAAAGAGGGTTTTGCGATTAAAGCGTACGGTGGATTTGGGAACGCGATCGTAGAAGACGAGTCGTACGATACGCGGGACTTGGAGTTCTCGCGTTGGGGTTTTGATGTAATCTTCCCCCGGTTGTTTTTCGAGCGCCTGCAGTTCCGAGAGTTCGGACCAATTTTCGAAATCGTAGTTCGTGTATTGATCGTCTTCGATCGTGATGACTTCCGCGCAGCCCCGGTAAAGCAATGTCATCGCTCGCCGCACATCGATCACGCGAATGGCCATGTAGAACCGATTAAGTACAAGTACACTGCAATCCAGTGAAGACCCATCGCTCATTCTGCATCCTCCTACATGAGGTTTGATCGGGGTTCCAATTCCATTGTAGCAGATCCGTCAGTTTAGCCGATTTTGTAGCAACAGGGCCAATCGCGAACAAATCTTCATTTGGAAGGAGGAAGGGGTCCTCGGCCCGTTTCGCCCCCTTCGCTGGCAATTCGGAATTTCACCGCTGCCAGCTTTCAATCACCAATCCCGGCACAGGGTCAGGTACCCTCCCGGGACGGGGTTCCGCCCGAAAGACGCTTGTTGCGGTGAATAGGTTCTCGCAATTCCGGTAGGGCTTTGTGGATTGCGAAAAATCCAATTACGATATCCACAGAGTATACCCGCTCGAACGATTTGCAATCCTGCAGTCCGACCCTTCAAACCCCGACCCAACGATCCTCCGACCCCGCAATCTTCCGGCCCTGCAATCCGACGTCCCCTCCTTTCCAACTCTCCTTCCAACAGAACAGTGATTCTCATGTTCCATCGGCGTTGCGACTCCTTCGTATCCCAAAGTCGTAGACCGAATTGCGGCCGTGATATCGGTTTTCGCGAGTTCGGCCCTGCCATCCCTTTCCTGTCCGACAGCCAATGGTCTGTACGCCGTTTGTTCGGGACTCCAACAGCGCGACTCACGTTCTTTTTCGTCTGTCTCATGTCTGGGATCGCCGCCGAACTTCCTACGGCATCCGCTCAAGAGAAAGAAGTTGGGGGAAAGGAATTGCTGGCTCCACCCTCCAGGGCCCGACGTCCCGATCTGAAGCCCGCCGTATTGCCCTTGGATTTCTTCGAAGGAGAAAGAATCGCTTTTGTCGGCAATTCGCTCGCCGAAAAAATGAACCTGCATGGCCATTTCGAAACGCAACTTCATCTCGCATTCCCTGACAAGAAACTCAAGATCCGAAATTTTGCACGACCAGCCGATGAAGTCACTGTGCAGCAGCGACCGGGTAGCTATGCGTTGCTCGATGACCCCATGTACCATTTTTCTCCCGATACCGTCTTTACATTCTTTGGCTTCAACGAGTCCTACGCGGGGCCGGATGGGGTCGATAGTTTTGTTCGCAATTACGTCCGATTTCTGGAGCAGTTTTCTGAAAAATACACCCGCGACGAAACGGGGAGCAAAGTCCGTTTTGTCCTGGTCGGCCCCATCGCCTTCGAGGATACAAACGACCCACTGTTGCCTCCTTCCAATCCGATCAATGCAAACATTGCTGCATACTCCGCCGCGCTGAAGCGGGTCGCTGCCGAGACGGGTTGGCCTGTTGTCGAACTTTTTGACTCTACCCAGCGCGCTTTCCAAAATGAGCCAGGCTGTCAATACACACTCGCCGGGTACCAAGTCACCTCTGCAGGCGATCGTATGGTCGCTGATCTCCTTTCGAAGCAACTTTTTGGTGACCGAGTCGGAAAAAATCCCGTCGCGTCCCAAAGCACTCGCGTCGCCGAACTGCTTTCGCTAGTCAACGATAAATCCTGGATCCACCTCCAAGACTACCGCATGGTCAACGGCTGGTACGTTTACGGCGGTCGTCGAACATGGGATCACGAGACGTTCCCTCGCGAATACAACAAGATTCGTCAAATGGCGCAGAGACGCGACGAAGCCATATGGGAAGTGGCCGCAGGCAGACCCACTCCGAAGATCGATGACGCCAGCACCGAAGAACTCATCGTACCGCCGACCCGATTCGGTACGAACGTACAAAAGTATTCGGAACCCGCCGAACTCAAGTACTTGACCCCCGATGAATTCATCGCGGCAACAACGGTGGCCGACGGACTCGAGATCAAACTGTTCGCCGACGAAACGCGCTTTCCCGAATTGGCCAAACCAGTCCAGCTCAACTTCGATAACAAAGGCCGACTCTGGGTCGCGTGCATGCCGACGTACCCTCAATGGCGACCCGGTGACGGTCGCCCCAACGACAAGCTGGTGATCTTGGAAGATACCGACGGCGATGGCTCGGCCGACCGATCGAAAATCTTTTATGACAAATTGCATTGCCCGACGGGTTTTGAATTTTTCAATGGTGGCGTGCTGGTCGTCGATCAACCGCGATTGATTTGGTTGAAGGATACCGACGGTGACGATGTGGCGGATTTGGTCGTCGAGATTCTCGATGGCTGGGGAACTGACGATACGCACCATACCATCGGCGCCTTCGAATTCTCGCACGGCGGATTGCTTCATATGCTGGAAGGGGTCGCTATGAGTACGACTCTTGAAACGCCGTGGGGTCCGAAACGTTGGCAGGGAGCAGCGGGAAGCTTTGTTTTCGATCCGAAGACGTTTGAAATCAGCCGCTTCACGACGCCTGGCTACGGCAATCCTTGGTGCTTGCTATTCGAACCTTGGGGACAAGGAGTTGTCGGTGACGGCACCAATGCTCAGCAGCATTGGGCTACCGCACTCTCAGGGAGTCAAATCGGTCCACGTCGTGGTCTGAACCCGATCTTCGACAACCAAGGCATGCGCCCTGCGCTGGGGAATGAAATAATCATTTCAAAGCATTTTCCCGACAGCATGCAGGGACAATTCACCTACGCATGTGTGATCAACATGAACGGCATGCCCCGTTTCAGTTTCCGCGACGATGGAGCTGGTTTCGCGGGCGAAAGAATCATGTTCGATGACAAAAAGCCGGACGATCTGATCCGCTCGACCGACAAGAACTTCCGACCCGCCGACCCGCAAATCGGTCCGGATGGAGCATTGTGGTTCGGCGATTGGTGCAACGCTCTCATCGGCCATATGCAATACTCCCAACGCGACCCAAACCGAGACCACATTCGCGGACGCATTTACCGTTTGGTCGCGAAGGATCGACCGTTGATCAAACCCGTGACGCAGTTCGGCAAGTCCGAACAGGAACTGCTCGAGCAGTTGCGCGCGTACGAACCACGCACCCGTGCTCGTGCCCGACGCGAGCTTGCCGATCGTCCAACGCAAGGGGTCGTGGCAGCCGTCAAAAAATGGATCGATACCATTCCTACGAATGATCCTGAGCGAGATAGACTTCTCACCGAAGCATTGTGGGCCCTTCAGAATCATCACGTCGTTGATCGATCGCTGCTCGATACCGTCCTGACGTGCAAGGAACCACGAGCGCGTGCTGCTGCCGTACACTTCGTTTCCGACTTCACGCGATGGATACCCGACGCGTTGGCCCGTTTCCAAAAAGCGGCTCACGACGAGCATCCACGCGTTCGGGCCGAAGCGGCTCGTGCTCTCAGTTTCTTCCAAGATCCCGCGGCCGTCGATTCCCTGATGCAATTGGCATCTGCGGAAAACGATCAATGGCTGAACTATGTAGTGGAACATGCTATCGGTGCTACCCAGCAAACGTGGGAACCTCTCTACCGATCTGGAGAATTGGCGAAGCAACATGAAAAAGCCATCCCCTTCATCGATCGCTACTTGGCATCCAGTGGACCAGGGCTGGCTGCGGAAAAGCACATCAAGCTGCTCGTTCAACCAGCCGATCCTCTCCAGCAAATCCAACGCAACAATGCGTACGAAGCACTGGAGTCCCTCCGAGGCAATGCAAAGAATGGTCAGCAAGTTTTTGCTCGCGTGTGTGCGAACTGTCACAAGGTGGGAGACAATGGCTATCAGTTCGGTCCCGAGCTAACCAATGTTGGCACGCGACTCAATCGACATGATCTGATCGAATCGATCGTCGAGCCGAGTGCCAAGATGGACAAGAAATACATCAGCGAACAGATCCGTACCAACGACGATGAAGTCGTCATCGGATTCGTGGCTCAAGAGACCGATGATGAACTGGTCCTGTCCCTTCCCGAAGGCAAGTCGCGAACCCTCAACAAAAAAGAGGATATCGCCGATCGCAAACAAGCGCTTCAGAGCAGCATGCCGGAGAACCTGGGCGTAACGGTTGCACCGACCGAGTTCTTGGACTTGATCGAATACCTGACTGGCCTGAAGTAATCGAGTCACTCCTGTCGAGAGAATCAGTACGAGCGGGACATTCATCATGCAACCCGAACCTGTTGTTCTGATCGGTGCTAGTGGCCACGCCAAGATGGTGATCGAAGCGTGCCGCAGCGCCTCGAATTGGCGTGTCATCGCGTGCATGGACCGGGAACCGCGATCAACCAAGCTGCTCGGGGTCGACGTGATCGACGAGACCGATGAAGCGATCCAAGAGGCGATCGAAGCAGGTCAATGGTTCTTCGTGGCGATCGGAGAGAACGCCGTGCGCGAACGTGTTTCGCGAGCGCTCGCGGCGCGTGGGGCGAGATTCGCTACCGTGATTGCAGCGTCGGCGTACGTATCAAGTTCGGCGACAATTAGCCCAGGAACCGTCATCATGCCCAACGCGGCCATCGGCGCAGCGACAACGATTGGTTCAGGTTGCGTTATCAACACCAGCGCATCGATCGATCATGATGGTCAAATCGAATCGTTTGCTCATATCGCTCCGGGGACGCACATCGCGGGCAATGTCCGAGTGGGGGCAGGTGCCATGTTGGGAATCGGTTGTTCGGTCATTCCGGGCATCGAAATCGGAGAATGGGCAATGGTGGGAGCGGGTTCGACGTTGATTCGCAACATACCGGCCCGTTCCAAATGGGTAGGAAGCCCGGCTCGCTGCATCGACCTTGCGTAGCGGTTGATGGTGTTTTCCAGACCCATCTTTCCAGTTTCGAGCGTGCAGGACTTTGATCTCCAATCGTGCTCGTGCTCGTGCTCGTGAGGCGTGAGGCGTGAGGCGTGAGGCGTGAGGATTCGGCGACTTTCGGCCTTGCGCCGAACCGAGACCAATTTGGGTAGCAACGGAAGTTATCATCGGCCGTTTGCCTTCCGTCGAGCTTGGCTCGGCGGAGGCCACAATTGCAGCTACTGAATCCAAAGCACGAAACTCGGCCACCTTCCGACCTTGAGCCGGAGGGGCCATGGTTGGCGGCTACGATTGTCTTTGAAAGTTGCTCTAGGGGATTGCATCCCGCGCTTGGTCATTCCTTTTATGTTTTCTGAGTGCCGGAGGCACGGAAAGACTCATCTGCCGATGGGTCTTGGCCATCGGTGTTTCTCGACAAGAGCTACTCACATACTGCATTCTCATCACCCCTGCCGGAGATCGCGGTCAGATACGGGGACCGAGTCCGGTGGTCATGGACCACCGGCACGGGATCTTGTCGGCCCATCCGGGCCTGAAAAACCGTTGATGGCCATTCGATAGAATGATCAGCTTGTCGTACATTGCGTTTTGAGTGCCGGAGGCACGGAAAGACTCATCTGCCGGTGGGTCTCGCCCACCGGGGTTTCGACAAGAGCTACTCACGTACTGCATTCTCATCACCCCTGCCGGAGATCGCGGTCAGATAGGGGGATCAAGTCCGGTGGTCATGGACCACCGGCATGGGATCTAGTCGGCCCATCCGGGCCTGAAAACCGTGGATTGCTATTTGATGGTTTGATTGCCATCCGGTGGTTGAGAAGAGAATCCAATTGAGAAACAAACCCATGGATAGGCCATCCGTATCGGAACCGTCCGCAACGCAAGCCATCTTCGGAAGCATGGGCGGGATCGCGGCCTAGGAATTCAAAGAACTTTCGGAGCATGCGGACATAGGTCTGTTGAGTGCGTTCTCGTTTCCCGTTAATCTTGGGAGCATGTTTTACGCGGGCAGCGATCGGAGAATGCGGCTTTCCGTCTTTCGACAGAGCGACAACGTTTCTAGGAAGGTTGATCTCGGACCGTCCGTAAAGGAACGGTCAGAAGCCAGGATCAACTTCGATTCCCAGAGTGGTTGGAACGCAAATGAAAGCAATAATCACTTTCACCGATCGCTACCGAGCATGCCCTGCCGCGTTAGTGGCCTACTTAAACCACGCATTGGACCGAAGTGCTCGAACGAGCGTATTTGACTTGCCCTAAGTCTTCTGCTTGCACTCGGTCAATGGAGAAATTACCGCTTAAGGATGTCGCAATGTCTGAAGACGTTAACCAAATGCAAGCAAGGATCCGAGCACTTGAAAAGGAAATCGAATTGCTCAAGCAAACGGTGCCCATGCGTGGAATCCGAAAACGATCTGAGACGGAAATATGGGGTTTGCCACTCTATGACATTGCCACTGGACCTGATCCTGCACGCGGTGAGATTCGAGGCCATGCTCGAGGAATCATTGCCATTGGCGATTTAGCGACAGGATTCATTGCTCTCGGAGGCATGGCGAGAGGGTTCATTGCAATCGGCGGTGGAGCGATTGGAATCGTTGCCATGGGTGGCGGTGCAATTGGGCTTGTCGCGCTCGGCGGTGGGGCAATTGGACTTCTTGCGTTGGGCGGTGCAGCGATCGGCTTCGTCGCGTTTGGAGGTGGTGCTATCGGTTACTATGCTGGTGGCGGAGGAGCGATTGGCAAATACGTTTTGTCCGCGACGGAGCAAAACCCGGAGGCTATTCGATTCTTCAAATCATGGATCCCTGGTATCGAAGACATGATTCGGCAAAGAATGCGGTAACGGAAAAAGACGATATGCCGTGACTGGGTGATGATGGTCGTATCGCTGCGAAATGAACACATTGATCACTGAGGCTGACAATGGACACCGGATGCATTTACGTGCGGTACGAAACCTGGTGGTCACTGTCATTATCGGGGCAAGTTTGCCAGTGTGATCGCTTCCTCTTGAAGTGAACCAAACTTGAACCAAACTTGTGGAACCAAACTTGGACAGGCACTGTTGCTAATGAAAGCAATGGCTTGCTGGCTGCGTGGTCGATTTGATCGCGTTGGTCTGCGTGCAATCGCTAGAAGCGGAACAGCGACCTAGCTTCGTCGCCCATGAGAGGCTCGTTTTTGTAGTATGATGGGCCGAACTGGGGCTTGTTTTCTAACCACCAGACGGACCGCCTGATGAGTTTCGTGTCATGAGCATTGTCGAGCATCCTGCTTCCCGAGTCCCTCAGCCCGGCGCGAACGCTTAGGGCTCTGAAGTGCCTCAGCCTCGCCATGCTAGCAATTCAACGCAGTGCGTGTCCTGGTTCTCGTGCTGTTTGCATGTGACTTCAGCGAGTTTGAACATCCCACCTAGTTTGTTTTTCGTGAGCCACTTCCCGTGGTTCTTCGCTGCCTCAAGCGGATCGTCGCGAGGGTCGACTCAGTCGCGAGGGTCGACTCAATGGGGTTCGGTCTTCTCCAATGCCTCCAATGCATTTGGTATACTGATCGCCTATTGTCACTCAGGGAACCTTGTGTCACTCAGGGAACCTAGTGTCGCACAATGAACGGAGTCCCATCCTCTCATGCCCGTGTCGGGCGTACCAAAACCATGCCGCGAAGTCGCGGCTCGGCCGTCCAGGGATAGATGATTTCCTTGCCGCGACTCGGTGATGGCGACCGTTGGCAGCACTTCAATACAGAAAAGGTTACTGCTTTGACTCAGCCCCAGTTACAAGCGAAAATGGATGCGATCTTCAACGCGCATATGCAGGCGGAATTGGCCGGCGACCTCGACGAAACGCTTGCGACCATGGTGCCGAACCCACATCTCGTAAATGTGCCGACCATGGTGGGTGGTCAAGGTTTGCAAGGTGTCCGTACGTTCTACTCGAAGCGGCTCATCGGCCAGTTTTTCCCGCCCGATGTCACTTTCGAAACCATTTCGCGCACGTACGGCGAGGAACGCCTCGTCGATGAACTCATCATCTCGTTTACTCACACGATCAAGATGGACCATATGCTGCCCGGACTTCAGCCGACTGGACGGCGTGTTGAAGCGGTATTCATCGTGATCGTTGGTATCGAAGGGGACAAGGTCGCCTACGAACACATCCTGTGGGACCAAGCGAGCGTGCTCGTGCAATTGGGCCTGCTCGATCCGAAGGGTCTTCCCGTCGTAGGTGCGGGTGCCGCAGCCAAGTTGAGAAATCCGGCGTTGCCCGACCCGTTCTTCCATGAGGGCTAGCCGAGGCTTAGGAAACCTGTCAAACCTGATCCTGTAAAAACTGTTGTTGTTGAAGCATGTTGTTGTTGAAGCATGCGTGCGTGATACCGGGACACGCACGCGCGCGAAAGGCTCCCGTTATGACACAAACCAAATCGTCCGCTTCCGATTTGGATCGTTCGGAAAATCCGTACCAGCCTCCTTCCAATCGTTGAATGTATGCGTCGTTTTGAAGCTTACTTCTCAAAAACTAAGCTCCTCGGATTGTTCCTGATGAACATGGCGATGGTCGCGATGTGCGCGTTCTGTGTTACTCTGCCAGAATGGAAGCCAAGGATCGCAGGTTGGGTTGGCATTGTTTTTTTCGGACTCTGTATGATCGTTCTTCTGCGAGCTTTCTTTTCCACATCGCGCCCAAGGATCGTGATGGATGACGATGGGATCCACACCGGTTCCTCGATTGGTACCATTGCATGGGAAGACATCGTCGCGTTTCGTGTTGATGCGGTAAAAGGGTCCAAGTTCATCTCCATATTCGTTGATGACAAGATCAAATACCTCGATCGCATGCCTCCTCTTGCTCGCAAGTCTGCAGAATTACATCCTCAATTGGGACTTTCCGAAATTACGCTCTCCTTTGCTGGGCTATCACCCGGACTAGACGACGCGTGTTACTACCTGGAAGAAAATGGGTACAAAGTAGTCCGACCAGGACCCGCAAAAACCAGTCGGTAAATGTTGCGTCCTATGGATCGGGAGACAACTGCGCGGAATTGCGTGGATCATTTCGGTGAGGTTGGTTGTGAGGAGACTGGCCAACATAACCTCCCCGATTCAAGAAGCGGTGCGGTAGAGGGGGCCAGTCATCTTGTCAGATGTTGCTGTCGATGAGATCGCTTCAACGCGTGGTATTCCGAGTGCCGAATGGCACGGAAAGAATCTCCTGCCGGTGGGTCTCGCCCGCCGGTACGTTTCGGCAAGATCCACGGTCCATGACTGCATCCTACCTACCTAAAGCAACGATTCTTAGCACCCCTTCGGGGCTCGTGAGAGGATAAGGGGATCGAATCCGGTGGCCGAGGCCACCGGCATGGGATCTTGTCGGCCCATCCGGGCCTGTAATCGATCTGGGCCTGTAGTCGATCTGGGTCTGTAATCGATCTGGGCCTGGCATTCGGTTGCTTGCTGTCCGGTGGCCGAGGCCATCGGCTTGCCCAACGGATCCAGTTCTCGCGGTGGCGGATTCCACCATGGGGTAAATGGCTATCCATTCGATTGGATTTGGCTTTGAGATCGCGAAAATTTCTTGCAGCGACGTTCGTGTAACTGGCTCAAGGCTTGGACTGGGCAATTGCAATCGCTCACCGACGAATTCGTGGCTAGTTGGAAGCGGACGATGTTTGTTCCAACGATGATCGCGTGGACCTGTGAAAACAAATCGTGTGAAAAAATTCAATTGAGGGAATGGATGATGCAAGTTCAAACCAAACATATCTTTCATTGTGTTGTTTGTGGTCGCGTCGAAACCATCACCAACGAGGCGGAACAACTGAAATGTTGCGGTCAGACAATGGTCTTTGTGTTCAAAGAGCAAACGGTACCTGTCACCCGACACAACTTCCCCCACGAGTGGTTCGCTGACGAGTGCGACCTGGGCCAGCCTTCCGTCGGACAGCAGATGGCGAATCGTTTTCAGGCATGACCAGTGCATCGAACCGATGACCACTTTTTTGAAACGATAGACAACAATGAGTAAGGCTTTAAGAGGACTGGTTGCTGGAGCCGGTGCTTGGAAATGGGGTGGAGGATGCCTTTCCACGGTGGTCATCTTTTTGCTGCTGTGGTGGGTCTTGGGTGGCATTCGCATTTTTCGTTAGCCAACGCACGTCAGCAAGCAACGTTCCGCCGCTTGTCGGAATGATTTTCTCCCGCTGGCATCAAGCCAACGGAAACCACCAGTGCAAGAACTAGTCCAACACTTCACAACCTCTTCCGAACTCCCGAGCCAACCTTTTGATTAGCGACGGCCTCCGGAGATCACTCGTTCGAGCAAGATGGTCTTGTCGGTGTTCAAATCCTCGCCGGGAATGAACCCAACCGGTACCGTTCGATCGATGATATAGAACGCGCGTTCACGTTCCGTATTTCCGCTCCCGTTGACAAATTCTCTACCGAATCCATTGATGGGATCGTACTCGAACAAGGAGACAGTGACCCAAACTGCAAACACGTTGGACTGATCCGTGACCAAATTGGGCAATCGCATGGCACGCTGATACCGTGTAAACGCGTTTCGTATCGCATCATCGGTCTCGGTCATGTTCGTTGACGCAGAAGGTAAGAGCGAAACCCCCGACTCAGACATCGCAATCGCATCCGGAGAGAAGTGCAGATTTCCTTGATTCAACGCGCTCGGTTGCGATTTGCCCGTCGGATCGGGGTTGATCGATCGAAGCGTTCCAGATTCGTTGGGATAGCGTCCTCGCTGTAGCATGATCGGGCGGTTGTTCGCTTGAGTTTGGCCCAAGTAAGGGGTGATCGGAGCGATATTGGTCGATAGACCAGTACGATACGCTCCAGCGAACTGCGTCGGGTAGTTGGGGTCCATCCCAGGATGAACACTCGATCCAAAGAACGTGGAAGCGCCACCACCCAGGAAACCGCGACGGGTCCACATGAACTGGTTTGTCAATCCTTCGGCCTGAAGTCCCGTTCGCTGGGCACCCGTCAAGTAACAGTATTCGAGGGCCTGCAACGCTTCGGAGCGACCGCTCGATTGCTGCGTGATGGTGTTGAGGTTGAGCTTGCCAGCACTGACATACGTTGGGATTTGGTTGCGAGGTGCCAACAGCATCGTTCCGCGCTGACTGTCCAGCTCGTTGTTTCCAGTAAAGTCTTTAGGCAAATAGGACGCCAGGAACCGCCCTGCTAGGCCGCTAGCAAGTGCTCCCAATTCCATCCGTTCCGGATCCAGGAATTTTGACGAGTCGGTAAACGGTGGTTGCGTCTCGACGAAATCGAGCAGCATCGACCAATCCGCTTGGACAGGTGGCTTGGCAGCGCTGGTCGGCCAGCTCCCAGCGCGTCGCATCCAATAACCACCCAGGCGAGCCAAGTTCCTCTGCTGAGGAGTGTCGCTTGTAAGTGGATAGTCGGTGAGATCTGAGGGTGCATTGTTATCCA
>JBAWXH010000030.1:0-56105 GCA_037144155.1 Planctomycetota bacterium
TCCTAGCAATCCGCTAGAATCATGGATACCTACCCACTAAAATTCCTCAATAAACTAATTTTGTAACTTGTGATATCTTTCGTAGCATAGACGACGACATTCAATTCGACTGGGCCGCGTAAGTTGTCACAATCCAACCTTACGATACCTCGCCCGTCCTTCGGTTTGAATGGATAGATTTCTCGGAAGAAAGATCTTGTGCATTCAACATGCAAGCCATACTCGGCATCGCCACTGTCAATCCTCGCCTGAAGATCGGCACTGGACATTTGACAGAGAATTCCAATCTCGAACTTTTCGCCCAATTTTCGTACTTCTATCGGAGCTTGGAACGCCGCATTGACGTCGTCGTTTTCACTGAGGACAGGATACGGGAAAGAACGCTCTCTAATCTTCATGGGCGACGACCTCTAGTGCAACTCTCTGCGGTATCTCTAGTTCAATTTCAATTGAGGTTGATTTCGTTGCGGCTAATTGTACGTTGCGGACGATGTTTGGTTTATGAATTTCCATAGATTTGCCGTTGTGAATTGCATTTGCAATCGCGAGGTTTTCTACGCCGTCTTCACCAACAATGCGAACGGACAAATCGACAGTGTGTCGCCCTCGATCCGCGGGCCGAACATTGATCGTGTATTTCTTGCCAAGTTTTCCCGTTGAAAAAGTTCGTTGCGAAATCTCAACTTCTGATTCCTTTCGATCACCTGGCGGCAACCCTCCACCTCCCCGTGGATCGTCATCGTCTTTCTTAGGTTCGTTATCATCGTTTGGCTCGTTCTCTGACCCCTGCGTAGGTCCTAGATCCCCTAAATCATCACTAGTCTTCTTCGGCGGTTTGCTTCCGATGGGTGAAGTTGGTATCACTGCATTTTCCGGCATTGCATCGCCATCGCCTTCATTCTTTTCGCCTTTGCCATCTTCGCTGCTTTCAGGCAAATATTTGCCGAGTCCTTCCGGTTCAAGTGGTTTGGACTCATCTACGTCTAAAAGTTCTTTGATCTTTAGCCTAATGTAAGTCGCGATTTCGTCGTCGATCTTCTTGCTTGCGCCATGATCAGGGAGGTTTGGAGACCACTCATTGTGTTCTGGAGGTTCCATGTCGCGAAGCTTGTTATTTCCGATTTCGTTTCGGCACAGAAAAGCTCCGCAATAGTCAATCGGCGAATTGAATCGCCTTAGCTTTATCACCATGCCGGTTTTTCGAATCATTGCAACTCGTTTCGGTAAAGTTCCCATTGACGTACGCAGGTAAAGTTCGACCGGGCCAAGGTGCTTTAGATCATCTTTATACGAAAAGAAGCCTTCGCCATCTTCGGCGAGGCATCGGTAAAATTCTGGTGCATCAAACCTCTTGTCCTCTACGGCGTATTTTTGCAATAATTCCCCGAGATTTTGCTTAGCAATCGAACCCTTTGCGAACTCAACTTCCAAATCGCCAAAATGGATTGCTGGCCAGAAATGCTCTAAAACCGCTTTTGCCAATTCGTTTGCTGCTTGCTCATGTAAGCCGAATCCCAACACTGCTAGCGTGGTTCCGTTAACTTCACGACGCATAAACGACGGAATTTTGTTTGGATCTTCGACTCGCTGACCACTTTCAAGTCCAAGATAGCCGTTTGGGTCAAACCGCTTCCCCAATTTGTTCTCGTGCGTCGTCAAACGTGTTCGCCCGATGAACGCAAAGCTATCCTTAGATGTTTGAGTTGAATACAAAACGGTCCGAAGTTCGCTTGCTGCAAACGGCGCACTTGAACCAATACCAAAGCTACCACCCTCGCCTTCATTCTTTGACGATGCACCAATCGAACGAATGAGACTGTCCCATGCTGTTCCGGCCTCGTAGTCGCCACCGACAAGGCCTTTCGTATTACGATCCGAAACAATCAAGATCGGAATCGAATCCTCTTTCAGAAGCTTGATTGCCCCGCGAAAAAACTTATCAGCCTTCTTATTGCCCTGCCACATTCGCCGGCAATCGTTCATGACTTCTTGAAGCTGCTCAATTCCCGGCAACTGACGTAGGGGTATTTTCTTCACCTCAAAACGCACAATCACAGGCTTCTTGGATTCGTCGTGTGCATCCAAGCTATTTTGAATCGATTCTCGTGCGATTGACGCATAGGGTGAGCGCCGAAACGTCTCCATTCCTGCGTCGCTGTACCCCTGTCTCGTCCCCATAGGGTTCTCTGAAAAAAACCAATTCAGTTTCGACATCGTGCTAACTCTTGGCGGTCGCGACTAACTTAATGATTTGTTCTGCCATCCGGCGGACGAGCGGAACTGTGACGGAATTTCCAATCTGTTTGTAACGCTGATAGAGCGGGACATCATCAGGAAACTCGAACCAATCGTCCGAGAACCCCTGCAATCGCGCACATTCTATCTCGGTCAGCTTTCGTATTCCCCATCGATCCTTGATAACGGGTTGATTATGTCCTCCTTCGCCCATGTTTGCCATGAGTGTAAAACATAGGTTGGATTTATTCTCTCGTACGTAGTTGCGACGTAGTTGATAGATTGAGTCGCTACCAAATTCTTCGACTGCCTCGACGAACGGCCTGTGATATTGAGAGTCTTCTGAGAAATAGTACCAATTATCAACCTTCTTCCGCCGAGAAATGAAACTCCATAGTGACTGAAGCTCTGTTTTCGCTACCTTGCTCGGGAACGTAAAAGTGTTTCGGCTGAAATGATCGCACGACATCGCCACCATGAAGATTCTGGATCTGTTCTGCGGGATCGTCGAATGCGTTGCTGTATTGACAATTTCTGCGTTAGCAGTGGTGAACCAATAGCCAGCGTGCTGAATTTCATGTTGGACTCGACGAAATGTGCGTCCCTCATCGTGGCCAAGGAAGTTGCTAACGTTTTCAAGAAACAAGACTTTGGGTTTCGCTGCACCAAACTCATGGATGAGTCTAATGATGTGCAGAAAGAGTGTTCCGCGATCATCCTCAAATCCCTTTTTTAAACCCGCAACAGAAAATGGTTGGCATGGAAAGCCTGCGGTTAAAACATCAACCGATTCGAGCTCATCGCCTAGAAGCGGTTTCAAAACCTCCGAATGCAGATCATCGCACACGCGAGGTGCATGAAAGCATCATACATGGTGACATAGAATTCATGTCGAACAAGCAGTCTTCTAAAGTTCCCCAGCCATGCGATGGTTCGTTCGATGGTCCATCGTCGGCGATAACGGCGAAGCTTGCGTCCGTCTTGCGTCGGTGCTCGTTTTCGACCTTTGCGATGGGGACAAATCAAATCCCACTTCGATTGCTTGAGCCTTTCACGAAGCGGATCGCTATCGTATGCACGGTCGGCAATCAACGGGATAGAACGGTCTTCTGGACGGGGGACTTGGATAAGCACCCCTTCGACGAGCTTGACTTCCGCTGGGGACGCACTTGCGGTCGAACATGCCAAAGGTATTCCTTGGCCATCAGCCACCACCATCCACTTGGTTCCCTTTCCACGCTTTGTTTTCCCAACGTCGAAGCCCCTTTTTTAGCAGGAGAAAAACTCCCATCGACAAAGACTTCGTTCCAATCCAGTCGTCCTTGCTGATCGAGTCGGTCCAAAAACGCATACCACATTTCAATGAAGACACCTGCATCCATCCATTCGTTCATGCGCCGCCAACAGGTACTTGGCGAGGGGAATTCGTCAGGGAGGTCACGCCATCGAGTGCCACTTCGCAGCACCCATAGAATTCCCTCAAAGCACTTCCGGTCATCCGCTGGAGGTCGCCCACCTTTGGGTGAGGACGCACGTTCAGGGATCAAGGGTCGTATGTGTTCCCACTGCTCGTCCGTGAGCAAACTTCGGTTCTTCGGCATCGAGTATCTCCTTACGATGTCGAATTTACCCAAATTCACATTCCCGTGAAAACATCAATCCAAACAGGTTTTGAAACCGCTTCTAGGACACTTACTTGTTCAATTGGCTTGAGCAGCGAAAAAACATCTGGAAAGTTATGGCGAAATGTCTTCACGGCATTTTCGTCTTTTTCATTTGCCCACAGGACGTTTGCGCCTTCCTGGCGGAATGCTGCTGCAAACCCTCCGATTGCGCTGAACAAGCATCCTACAGTAACTTCGGGACGGAATTCACGCCCGACTATTCCGCTTATGCTTTCTTTTGATTTACGAAAAGTTTCGGCCACGCTTGCAAATCCCGAACCGATAAACCGTGTAATACGAATGGTATGATTAACGAGCCTCAGACTCGAATCAATCAGCAGCAGTTGGGCATTCACAACTAAGCTCTGGTCCTCGTATTATGCCCATTTGCAACTGCTGCGTCCAGCGGGATCCGCCCGACCAGCGAGACCATTTTAGGTGCGATTTATCCCACCCTCCATCCATCGATTCAAGCGACTGCGGTAAGTTTCATGGCTCCTGCCACGGAAAGCACTTTATTGCCGGCTACGCATCCGCCACCCTCGTGCCAATCAGATTCTTTACGGAGTCGCGATATCCTGCCTTCCTCGGGAGATCTTAAAGCCGGACCCTCAAGGCAACTGATTTTCTCTCGTTCCCGGAAAATTTCTCAGGGGCCAACGACATTTCGGCGACTCTTTGCACGTCCCTCTCGACATTGCTTTTGTAAGGGTTTACCCATCGTTGCCTGACTGATTTATCACTCCCTTTTCGATTTGGACATGTCATGATTCGCTGGATCGTTTTGCTTTCGATGGTCTGTCTTGTGTCCCTAGAATCGCGTTCCCAAACACCAACACCCCAAAAACCAACACTCAGTCCTGAAAAACTTGGGTATTTATCTCACAACATCGACGACCCGCAACTTGGTACGGTCAATTACTACGTGCGCAATCCTGAAAATGATCCGACCAAGCCACTGATCTTGTATCTCGATGGATCGGGACCCTACCCTCTGTATCAACGCATGAAACAAGGGTTTGGCTCCACGGTCCTGATTCAGGACAAGCAACTTCTGGCGAAGTTCAATTTGGTCCTTATCAGCAAACCGGGCGTTCCATTCGTCGACGACATCGAAATGGACAAGACAACCGGCATGCCCAATTACGATCCACCGGAAGAATACACGCGACGCTTGTCGCTCGATTGGCGAGTTGACTCTGCCAAGCGTGTCATTGAAGAACTATTGGGTAAACAAGGACTGAAACCCAAGCAACTGATTGTCGTTGGAATCTCCGAAGGATTTCAGGTCGGTGCGAAGCCTGCCACGATCGAACCTCGGATCACCCACGTGGGTTTGTTTGTTGGTAATGGACTCAATCAGTTTTACGATTTTACGATCGCAGAGCGAATGAAGGCCGAGCGTGGCGAGCAATCTCCTACCGATACTCAAGTCCGGATCGAAAACCTCATCCGAACGGCCCAAGAGATCTATGCGGAGCCTGAAGCGACCGAGAAAAACTGGATGGGGCACACCTACAAACGCTGGGCTAGCTTTACGAGCAGCGATCCGCTGGAGTTCCTTCTCGAAGTCAAGTCTCCCATCTTTGTTGCTTGTTGTTCGCTCGACAAGAATACATCGATCGTCAGTGCAGACTATATACCACTCGAATTTGCCAAGAGAAGTCGCACCAATTTGACCTACAGAGTCTATCCCTATGAGCATTCGTTCATCGAAAGGATCTTCGGCGAAAACGGACAAGCGACGGGTATGGAGTCCCACTTTGGAGACGTGTTCAACGAATTCGTTGTATGGCTGGAGACTCAAGGCGGGCGCTGAGGTAGGAAAGCCATAACTTCCAGAACCTCGTTACCATTCATCGATCGACACCACGCGAAGTATTCGTTGCATTAGGTGTTGCCAACAAACCGACTACACCCCTGCACTCTTTGCTATGGACTTTCACTGGCCATGAACGGTTGCGTCCAAGCTTGTTGTTTTTGATTCTCAAAGACTGGATCCTCGGGAGTTTTGTTGCTGGTTACTACCGCTCGCACAAACGTCTCATCCCCCTGCAACGTGTACGAACTCGTCATTGCCTCGGTCGTGTGGGCCACCCGTCCAATTTTATCGACCTCGCCCGAGCGATGGGTCACGATGTACTCGGTTGTGTACTTGGCACCCTCCTGTGGATCGATCGTAACGTGCAACGTCTTTTGTTCCGCATGCCATCGCACATCGCTCAACGTCACGCCGCTCGAGCAGTAAAAATCTCCTGCCTTCATCGCACGTATCAAATGCTCGGGGGTCAAGAACGCTGCGCGAACGACCACCCAGCCACGACCCGGATGACTGCCCGGCTTGCCAAAGTACTCATGGCTATCGTCGGTTGCGACTCCCATCAGCAGCGATCCACCCAGCTTGTTGACCCGAAGATGATTCGCTAGATCCCACATCCGCTCAACCCCTGGATGGCTCGCGTCTCCTAGGTGATTCACGCCAGGATGTCCGTTGTAGACTTCAAAAAAGCGCTCTGCCATCACGGCCGCGAGATCTTCGAAGGTAATGCCATAGCCGAAATTCGGATGATTGAGGTGAGGCAGGATCTCTCGCCCGAGTGTTTTTTCCTGTTCGAGAACGGCTCGCAGGTTGCTCTCCATGGCTTGGCGAACGGTCGCACCACCCAGTGGCTTGATGACATGGTCGAGGTTGGTCGCGTTCATGTGGACCGGCTTGCCTTCGGCCTTGTCCGTAATCTCCTCGGCTGGAATCAGAATGAATTGACCTCGCTGCTCCATCAGATAGCGATACTCATCCAAGGGTTTGAGACGGACTTCGTAGTTAGGCGTGCCGTTTTCGCCGCGAGTCTCCACCCAGCGATCACCAAATCGATGGACATAGGCATCAAGAGCTCGGTCTCCGCTGCGCGAACGAACGGCGCTGACCGCCATCCAGCGTTGACCTTCTTGAAGGACGTTATGATCTGAAATGGCCAGAAAGTTGTAGCCACGGACTCGGTACCAATCCGAGATCATTTCTGGAAAGTCATTGCCATCGCTCCAAAGGGAGTGCGTGTGGAGGTTCCCTTTCCACCAGCGGGGTTCGGGATTGGCCGGGATCGTGTCAGCAGCATTGGAAACTGCCTCGGGACTCGAAGATCCTGTTTGGTAGTAACTCATGCATCGATTGCCGAAACCGATTGCCAGAGTTACGACCAGCGCCCATGACAAAACAGTGAAGGGATAAGCGATCGATGGTGTGGAATGCAGCGGCATGAGTGAACTCCAATCAAGAGGTGGGTCGGTGGAGCGATTTCGAGTGCATTCTTTATCGTAACCTGAACATAGTTCGGCTGGGCAAAGTGTCTTTTGTACGTCATCAAGGTTTGATTTGACTGCAATGACTATTATCCGGAACGCGCGTTAGCGTCCGGTTGACGGAAAAAACCAACAGGAAACCGGGTGCTAACGCACTCCGGCTGATAGAGTTTTGCCAAGTAGGTTCTCAAAAGGATACGCTTAACGTGGTTCCAACGAGCCGAGAAGAGTTTGTTAAGATAGTGGATTCCTCTCGCATTGGAGTGCCGAAACATGAATCGATTTATATGGGCATGGTGGATTGGATGCTGGACTGTTTTGATCGGGATAGCGTCGCTCGAAGTGGCGATGGCTCAAGCCCCACTTCGCGTCGCCACGTTTGACATCGATGCGACCCCTCCCATCGGGAGCGCATTGACCTACAGCACGGCCCGTTCGATTACTGAGCCCTTGCGCTGCCGAGGCCTCGTATTACTGACCCAGGAACAACCGATTGTCTTGGTGGCGGTCGATTGGATTGGAATCGGAAACGAAGGTAACCTCGTCTTTCGGGAAAAGATTGCAGCGGTCGCTGGCACGACACCCGACCGCGTGGCGGTCCACACACTCCATCAGCACGATGCTCCGTGGTGCGATTTCAGTTCGGATGCATTGGCACGCTCTCATGGCGCCGAGGGGATCGTTTTTGATTCGGTCGTTTCTCGACAAATCTTGGATCGCGCCTGCGGTGCGATTCGCGACGCCGTGACCAAACCCACCGAGGTCACCCATGTTGGCTATGGTTCGGCCGTGGTGGAACGCGTTGCCTCCAATCGACGTGTCATGGGTCCGGATGGTCGCATCGCAGCCGTGCGATGGACTGCGACCAAAGATCCCGCCGTGCGTGCTGCTCCGGTGGGGGTGATCGATCCCAAGGTCCGTTCGGTTACGCTGTGGAATGGTAATTCACGCATTGTCGTGTTGACCTATTACGCGACCCATCCGCAAAGCTACTACGGAAAAGGGGACATCAACCCCGATTTTCCGGGGATGGCACGGAACGAGCGTCAAGACGAGACAGGTGTCCTGCATGTCCATTTTTGCGGCGCAGGTGGGAACATTGGAGCTGGCAAGTACAACGATGGCTCCCCCGAAATTCGACCAATACTGGCGCAGAGATTGGCCAATGGGATGCAACGTGCGATGGCTTCGGAAAAGAGAGTCCCGATCCTGGCCTCCGATGTCGGTTGGGTCGTTCGCCCAGTGTTGTTACCTCCCACAAAGAACCTAAGCATACCATCGCTCGAAGCGATTCTTAACGACGCATCCCGATCCGCGTCTGAGAAGATCTATGCAGCCACTCAGCTTGTTTGGCTGCGCCGCTGCGAAGTCCGGGATCCAATCGTCACCAGTTCACTGCGGCTTGGGCCAGTCCGCATCCTGCACTTGCCTGGCGAGCTATTCGTCGAATACCAATTGGCAGCCGCCGAAATGTCTTTAGATCAGTTCGTGGCGGTCGCGGCCTATGGAGACTATGCGCCGTGCTATATCGGGACCGACATTTCCTATTCGCAGGGAGGCTATGAGACAGAACCACGGGCTTCGTTAGTCGCGCCCGAGTCGGAAGACGTACTTATCGAAGCCATTCAAGATTTATTGGAGATCGGGCACACGCCCTGGAAGGCATTAGGGGTCGAGGCCGCCGAGAGAGAAATCCAAGCTGCCAAGAGGGAACTGGCTAACTCTGAGCAAGAGAAGGCCGAATCCAATCTGGCCATTCCAAGTTCTACGCTCAAGTAAAACAAGTTCGAATAGATAGCCTAGATGGCCGATTGGGGGCCCGATGGAATGCTGCCCCCCTGCCCTGTCCCAGCGTAAGATCGTGAAATTTGTTCTTCGCGGAGCCATGAATCCAGACCGTAAATCTGCGTAAGTCCTTGAAATCACGGACCTTGCTCATGATTTTTCGGAAAGCAATCCGTAACTGGCTCTGTTTGGGTAGAATAGGGTCCGCCTGGAAATGCGTTGTCGGTGCCATCACGAACGATCGAATTCGATCGCGGTGGTCCACCGACCGATGGTTTCCGGCTCGACCCACCCCCAAGCGTGGCAACGGCCAATCTTTTGCCGTCGACGCTTGTTCCTGTCTCGGAGGATTGTTTTAACCCACGATGCCTGAAGTCTCGGATCTAGCCAAGATCCTCACGGCGCTCCTTTTGGTCGTCATCAATGGGTTCTTTGTGGCCGCGGAGTTTGCGCTCGTCAAAATCCGACTGAGCCGCATCGAACATATGGTCGCTGAGAAGCGACTGTTTTCAAAGACGGCTCGATGGCTAGCACAGCGACTGGAGCGATCGCTTTCCTCGTGCCAGTTGGGAATCACCATGGCAAGCCTTGCCCTCGGTGCGATCGGCGAACCCGCCTTTGCTCATTTCGTCGAACCGGCGTTGCGAGCGATCGGGGTCCAATCGGAAGCCATCATCCATGCCGTGGGTTTTGCGATCTCGTTTACCGTCGTCACGGCTCTCCATTTGGTGGTCGGCGAGCAAGCCCCCAAAGTGTTCGCGATTCGCAAACCCGAAGGATTGCTGTTGGCCTGCGCGGTCCCTCTTAAGATCTTCTACATCCTGACCTATCCGTTGATGGTGATTCTAAGCGTATCGACCGACGGGTTATTAAGACTTCTCGGTGCGACCGAGAAATCGAAGAGCGCGATCCCTTATACGGAAGAAGAAATTCGCGCCCTGCTACGAGAAGCCCATGTGCATGGAAATTTGACCCGCAGCGAACATAGCTTGATCAATGCCGTCTTCGAATTCGACGATCTCGTTTGTCGAAGAATCATGGTCCCTCGCAACGATATCGATATCGTTGATATCAACGAAGATGCCGAAGCCATCCTGGCGATGATCCGCAGGACCAAGCACACGCGTTATCCGGTGTGCGATGGATCGTTGGATGAAGTCCTTGGGATCCTCCACGTCAAGGATATTACCGGAGCGAGTATCCAGTCGGGATTCGATTGGATTCCCTTGCTTCGACCTCCGAAGAAGGTTCCTGAAAATATGCCCATCAGCAAACTGCTGCGGCATTTCCAGGGAACCCATCAGCACATGGCATTCGTCGTGGATGAGTATGGGATGATCATCGGAATCGTCACCCTTGAAAACGTGATGGAAGAGATCATCGGCGACGTGGCGGACGAATTCGATGTGGTCGAACCCGAAATTGTTCCCGATGGACCTGGTGCCTACATCGTGCTTGGATCCACCTCGGTTCAGGCCGCCGAAAATCGGCTCGGAATCAAATTCGAAGAAGCGGACGTCGACACCGTCGCCGGGCTCCTCGTCCACCAAGCCGAACGGCTTCTGGTGGCAGGAGACGTTATTGAGTTGCCAGGCGTTACCGCCAAAGTAATATCGGTATCAGACGATCGCGCTACCAAAGTGCGTTTAACCCTCTCTCCAGTGAAGGACTAATAATATGCGTTGGAAAAACTTGTGGTTGGTATTTGGATGCTTGATCGCCTGCGCGACGAACTTGGCATTTGCTCAAGAAAAATCGGAGAGCGCCTCCAATAAAGCCGTTTCGATTTTTGACGGCAAGACATTGGCGGGCTGGTCCGGAGCGACAGAAAACTGGCGCGTCGAAGAGGGAGCCATCACCGGCGAGAACAAAGCCGATGCACCGATCGCTCAAAACACGTTCATCGTTTACGAAAAACCAGTTGCCGATTTTGAACTGACCCTCGAATTCCGTATTCAAGGAGGCAACTCGGGAATCCAGTACCGCAGCAAGCTGGTCGACAAAGACAAGTTCATCGTGGGTGGTTATCAAGCCGACATCGATGCCAACAAACGCTTCATGGGAATCAACTACGAGGAACTTGGGCGAGGAATCATCGCCGAACGAGGCGAAATTATCGCCATCGACAAAGACGGAAACAAGAGTCGAATTGGCTCCACCGGTGATGCGGATGCTTTGCTAGGGCTGATCAAGTTCGACGGGTGGAACAAGTACCGAATTGTGGCACGCGGCAATCTACTGCAACATTTCATCAACGATGCGCTCGTCTCCGAAGTTCAAGATTCCCAATCCGAAAAATTCATGAAGGAAGGGGTCCTAGCGCTGCAACTGCACGCCGGCCCACCGATGAAAGTTCAATTCAAGAACATTGAACTTACGAATTTCTAAGAGATGCGTTTTGTCGCATACTCTCAGAAGCACAACACAATCGGTCGATGTCTGAGATCGGCCGTAATTTGCCCTGTCGATAGGGTCATCGGAGAATCCTCTAACGCTCTTTAATGGTTGCTTTCATGATCACATGATACGTTGGGTAGTGACTGCTGGCCCCTTCCCAACATTGTGTCTTCAAAGGTCAATCCCACTTTGGTCGATGCGTTTCAACGGATTCGCCGCATCGCGGATCCCATCCTGCTGATTTGCTCTTTAGGATCGCTCGATCCAAAGTACGAAAAGCTCCGATCACGACTGCAGCACTTCTCGAATGACGTTTCCTTCGACGTTGGTCAAACTTCGATGGACTCCATCATGTTCGAAGGTCAGTCATTCATGATTGAGCCCTAACAAGTGCAAGATCGTAGCGTTGAAATCATAGAGCGGAGAACGTTCTCGACCGCTCTCACTCCCAATTCATCGGTCGCTCCGTGGCTTATTCCGGGCCGTACGCCGGCCCCTGCTAGCCAACAGGTGAAACCATCGAGATTGTGATCACGCCCCTTGGCAACCGTTTGAAAAAACGGCATCCGTCCGAATTTGGTACACCATACGACCAGCGTATCCTCGAGCCATCCACGTTGTTTCAGATCGCGAAGTAGAGCGGCAGCGGGTTGATCGAGAATGGAAGCATGCACGTCCTATTGCATCTTGAGATCGCTGTGCCCATCCCAATTCAATTTTCCGGCGCTCGCATAGGCTCCGTTGAAAAGCGGAACAAATCGAACCCCTCGTTCGATGAGTCGTCGGGCCAAAATGCAGTTGCGTGCAAACGAAGCTTTGTCCTTGTTCTTCGAATCGTCCGCTCCATATGGTCGCGAGGGTTTAACGAGGTGACATGATCGACACCCTCCGGCCAAGTTGCACCGGCTGGGATCCACTCGCAGAGAACGGCTATTTCGCGTTCGTCGAGCCCTGGTCCATCTGGGGGCATTTGATGATCAGGCTCCTGGCTTTGGACAAATTCGAGGAGAGGGCTACCTTCCGGATCGCCTGGAACCGAGGCGGAAATAGCACGAAGCCGAGATAGCGAAGCCAAGTCGTCGACTTTACCGCGGAAAGCGCACCCGTGGAATCCGATTCCCATAGGTCAAACAATAGGATGATGACGGATTTAACGCCCGTAGCGTCTTCTTCAATCGCCCGTTTGGCTCGACTTGGACTGAAACTCCCCCCGTTAACCTTGGCGTTTGCGTAAAATAGAGAGACTGCGCCGAACGAACCGAACGCCTCTCCTCGGCGTCCACAAATGCAAGTGGACGCTCGAAGGAAACGAACCAAAGAGTGATTCCGTGCTACTCGGATCCATCCGAATTTTCCAAACGTCGATCCTGGGTTTTGCCTGGTGCTTTGCCGCGCTTTGGCTGGCCGGTGCCGGCGCCCAAGAACCGCCTGGAACCAAGGCATCTCCGCCCGAGCGGATCTCGGATGTCCTTCCCCCTGGGTTGCGGCCCGACGTGGTGTATCTGAGGAATGAAAAGGGGGAAGATATCCTGATTCCCCGCACGAGCTACGAAGAATACGAAAGGCTCCTCGTCGAAGGTGCGAGCGACGGTCGCGACCCTCTAGCTCCCATCGGGTTATCCAGCTTGGACATGGCAATCGAACCCGAAAAGGATTACGCGAATATCGCGCTCAAGGCCACGGCCAATGTTGGGAAGCATAATAAGTCCGGGCACACAATTCCCATCGCGCTTGGGCAATTGCAATGGGTGCCACGTCCATCCGAACCGAGCGAAGGCTCGACCGCGAACTCATTCGATGGATTGGAGAGTGTTTCGGTTGCCTCCCAATCCAACGGTTACCTGTGGCGAGTCAGCCCCGGTAGCGGAGGGTTGAGGGGGCTGCAATTGAATGCGCTGAGCAAGCTGACTTCGTCCAGCGGTGGCTATGCCATCCGGCTCGATCTTCCCCCTGCCGCAACGGTCATTCGACTAAAATTACCACTCGGAGAATGGGAACTCTCGGCCACAGGGGGTGGCAACGAAGTGATCGAACCCTTTCGCACAGTCGATGCTCACTCCGTAGCGATTGTTCGCACCACTGCCAGCACGGTCACCCTTTCGTGGAATCGCAAGACTGAGAAGGAGACTCTCGCAGCCATCGAGGTGACAAGCCAAACCAAATTCTCTCCATCCGTGGATGGGACTCTGTTGCGGGCGGTGACGAACTTGGCGATCCGAGGACCACGCAAGCTGGGAGGAAAGCGCTTTCTAATCACCCTTCCCCCAGGCAGTGTCGTTCGCGATACGTCTGCACCCTCGATAGGATTTCCTGCGTACCGATTGCAGCGCACGAACCAAGAATCCGAATTGGATTCGAATCCTTCCATCGCGAATCCGCCGGTCGAACTGTCGCTGGAACTGGAGGAGGCACTCTCTCGATCCGAAATTGAAATACCGATCGAATGGCAATGGAGTTCGGCCAATGCATCGGAGGGATTGCAATTTGTCGTTCCCACGATCAATGGAGTGCAGCGACACACTGGGACATTTGAATGCTCAGTACCTCGCAATGTTCTGTTCGATTGGGAACCGCTTGTCGGCGCCCGATTGCTCCGTCAATCCGCAGCAACTGACGGTAGCGATTCGATGGTTTATGCATTTCAGTTCGACCGTCAGGGTGCGGGAGTCGCTTGCAACTGGACATCGCTGGCCAGTCGACCCAACATTCACTCGAAACTATCCGTAGAAGTCAAAGAGAAACAACTTCAAATGACGGGCAGCCTCGAGTTTCTCAGCGATCCTTTTCAGTTGCCTTTGCTGCAATTTGAAGTCCAAGGATGGCATGTTATACGACTGGTGATGCGGCCCTCAGACATCGAGATTGAACCCTCCGCGATCGGATCTAGCGGTGACGCCACAGGCCCTGCGTCGATTCCGATCCACTCGAATTTATGGATGAGTCCTCCCAACGAGCGACCGGCAACATCGTCCGAAGCGGCTCGAACTGACCTAACATTTCCTGGGGTCATTCCGACTCCTATCTCAACAACGACCAGCGGAGCATCCGCGGCGAAGGCCACGACCGACGGGGAGAAAGAGACGCGGATTCGACTCGAATTTGTCCTGACGAAATCGATCGATCCCTCCAATCACGAGTTCGATTTTTCACTGCCGCAGTTGTCCTGGCTATCTCAGGATTCGCAACAACGGATTTCCAAAACTCTACCTGGTGTACTCACGCTGTCGTCCTGGTCCTATCGTTTGGAGGAAACATCCGATGGCTCGCAGGGCTGGGTCCATATTCCGAACATCGATTCAGCGGACCGAACCGACAGTACCAATGCTTTCGAAGGTTTTACACCCTTTCAATGGACCTATCAAATCGCCGAAGCCACACCCGTATCGAAGTGGATAGGGACGCGGCATCGACGCCCCTCGTCCACCGCGATCAACTACGAAGCTGACGTATCGGTAAACAGGACCTCGTTCAGCATTCAACATCGATGGAATTGTGTCAGCTATGGGAATCGACCCACCGTACTTCGCATGGGATTGCCGAAGTCTTTTTTAGATTCGGCTGCATCGGTCACTGCCGAAGGACCTGCGCCAATTCACCCTCCAATTAGTTCCTTTAAAATCGATGGTAAAACCATCGACATCGAGCAGGACGGACCGGCAACCGACGACGATAGCCGGCAAGCGATGCGTGGGCCAGAGGAGACAGACTCGGGTTGGCCAAATGAAATAGTTTGGATTCGTATTCCGATTCCGAGTGTCGCCGCCGATGGCTCAAACCGCAATCGCTTCATAATGGAATGCACCACACACAGCACCATCATCTGGGATGATCGCAATCAATCTCTGATCGATCAAGCCCTTCCTGTATTGGAATCAGACCAACCGGAAGATGGTTTGGTGAGCGATTCAGCGGTCCTCAAAATTTCTAAGGCTCAAGGAGTCATCGTCGAGTCGACAGGAGATACCGAAGTTGTTCCATCGACGGGCTTGCCCTCCGATACGACGAGCACCAGCGATCGCTCCATCGCATCGATGCTCATTTCCCTCAATGCGGATCTTCCCCGTTGGACAGCGAGGGTCTTTCAAGCGAGTGAATCATTGCGACGCCCGATCCAAGTCGAAGCGGAATGGGTGCAGTCCATTCTCAATGCGATCTATCAACGCGATCGCTATGTCGTGCGATTCGTCACCGATGCGGATTCCATCGAAATCGAGATTCCTGCTGCATTGCGAAAAGACGCGGAATGGATTCTTGATGGGCAGCGCGCAAGCGTTATTGAGCTTCAGGATAGCTCGGACAAGATGCGTGTTCTGCTAGGCGACTCAAAGAGTTCGTTGCGGAACGCAGCCGGCGATCGTATCCATGTGCTAGAAGTATTCACGCTCAAACCAGCACAAGGAGGACTGCTGAAGAAAATTGGACTTTCCACTCCCCGTCTCCAATCCCCCGCCAGCACTGCTCCCCTCGTTTGGCAAATCGTCGTTCCGAGAACCGAACACCTGATCTACAGTTCGGATCAACTTTCACCTCTCTATCGGTGGAAATGGAAAGACATCTTCTTTGCTAGGTCGAGCGAATACAGTCAGAGCCACATGGAGACAACCATGGGGGCAACCCAGCAAGCAGTGGTTGCCCAGCAGACCAACCAATACGATTTGAGTTCGATGACTGGTTCGCGATCGTTGGAAGCATGGTTCGTCCCAAGCTCTTTGATCTGGTTGCCAACATCCCTCGTGTTTTTGATTCTGTCCGCCATGATGACAGAGAAGCGTTGGCTGCGTTGGCCGTGGGTTTGGGTCTTATTTCTGGCATCGGTCTTGGTTTTCTCCCAATGGGCCTGGGATATTTCGGTGATTGTCGCCCAGGCCTCGATGGTTGCCATCAGTGTGGCGGTACTGTACGGACTCCTGCGTTGGCTGTTGGATCGCCGCGCCCGTCGACGAAGCATCTTTGTTTCACGATCGGCGAGCGTTGCGGCAGGAAATGCATCGCGCGCCAGCGTCGGATCGGGTTCGAATCTTTCACCTGGTGATGGAAATTCGAGAAGCAATCCCCCAGGGCTCGTTCCTGCAACTCCTTCAGGAGACGGGGCATGAAGTCCATTGATCTCCTCACGCAGGATGGCACCTCCACGCAGAACTCTGGGAGAGGGTTCTGCCCTGGAATCGTTAGGTCTCTCGCGATCGTTGGTTGGATAGTTCTTATGGCAGGCGGGATTCGCGCTCAGGAGTCTGAGATCGCGAAGGAAACAGTGAGCCTTAGTCCGAGCGATATCAATCCGTATCGACGAATCCTGGTCCGGCAATCCGATCTACCTGAGCTTCCCTTGGACGGATGGCGACCCATCGAGATCGATAAGCTTCCGGAAGCTTTGGAGCGTTTTAAGCAAGCCACTGCACCCAAGTCCGAACCTGTGCAGAACAGCGCTTTGGGCATCGCGTCCTTCCATGCTTCGGCCAAGCTCGTAGGGGCGGATCTCTTGTCGGAACGCTCACGGATTCGATGGGAGGACAATGCAATCCCGCAGGCCGATAACGGTCGCTCTGCATCCCGAATTCTCCTGAATCCATGGTCCCTCGCGCTCGACAACCCGATTTTCAAACAATCCGATTCTCTCCCGACGATCTTTCCAGCAAACGGGCTCAGTTTCCAAACACCCACTTGGTTATTCGATGAGAACGGACGACCTTATGTCAGAAACGACAAACGCGAAGAGTGGTTCACCTGGTCGCTGAGGCCACTCAAAGACAGTACCCCCTATCGCCTCAATTACTCCCTTTCGATTCCTCGTACGACGAATAGCTGCTTGCTTCTCCAGCTACCCAAGGGGGCTCGCATCACGGATTCATCCGTCGTCTCCCGGTTGGTGGACGCGTGGCCCATGGTGCAGGAACGACTCGGGGATTGGCCCATCAATCCGAACCTGGGTGAACTGGGACGAGAGTCAACGAATTCCGAGTCGCTATGGATTCTAGAGATATCGGGTCAGGAAACAGCAAACTTTTCTATTCAACTGGGATCTTCTGGCCTAGCGGGCCAGGTACCTGGGAGCGAACAACCGGGAGTTTATTCGCGTCTGATATCAAGGCAATCGGTTCAATGCGTGGTAGCCTCCGAGTCTCTTCGAACCATTTGTGAATGGGAATGGAATGAGACCGGTACCGCCGATCGATCCTTGCGGCTAATCCTCCCAGTCGGCGCACGGATGCGAAGCCTGACGCTGAACGATCGCGAACCTATTCTTCAGATTTCAGACCGTACGATCGATATCGCTTTGCCCCCGATCGATGCTTCCAGCAATGCCATCGCGGCGACAACGGTTTTGGGGGGCGTTCCAACAAACGTCGCTTCTCCTGGTGTTCGCATGCGACTCATGTTGGAGTTGCTGGCTCCGTTGCCTTCAAACGAGGCTATGGGTGCGACTGGAACCAATGAACCCAGTCTCAATGCTCTGCATCGCGTCGCGATCGAACCCATCGAGATCGCCAATGCCTATGTGGTATCGGGTACCACTTCGTTGATCCCCAGTTCGCCCAGTGAGATCGTTGACGTCTCCTCGTCCGCCGGTCGACTGGAAGGGGCGAGAGCGCTGGTACAGGGCTCTTACCGTCTGGATTACTCATGGTTTCATCGGATGCCCAAATATGGTTTTGCGGTAGCCAAGATCGAGCCAGCGCAATTGGCCGAAATCGTCACGCGCATTTCCACAGATAATGAACGAGTTTCGGCTGCCATTCGAATGCAACTCTCCCCCTGGAGTGATCACCATCTGCGAGAAATACATGTTTCCCCAGGTTGGAAACTGGAGTCGACTCAACTGAATTCGAAATCGAATTCCGTCAGGACGATCCCCGTGTCAAGCGGATCGTCCGAGATGGTCAAGATCGAATCGACCGGTCCGCCAGAATCGCTTCCTATTCAATTGGAAATTCAGCTTTCTCGCGACTTGCCATCCGACAGCAATAAACGACTAGATGATGGTCCCATCGTCGAACTTCCAGGTTGGAGACGTCGCGATGTGCTGATTATTGAACCTTCCCCCTCCATGCGTTTGGAGTTGCCAGGAGCGATCTCGAAATGGATGCTGGACGAGGAATCTTTAACACCCTGGCAGCGAGACCGTTTGCCCCGGTTGGGTAAATACGTGCTCATGCGCATGCCAGCAGGTATCTTGCCCCCCCTGCAATCCCGTGTAGCCGCGTCCGTCTTTGCAGTCGACATCGATTCCACCGTTTCGGAAGCGGCCGATCGATGGTACTTCGAACACAGGTTCAAATTCCCAAGTGCGTTTCTTCGCAACGAAGACATCCCCATTGAATGCCCTCCGGAAACGACTTGGACCATCCAAACGCATCGCGGCAGGAAACGATTGGCGATGGATTTTGATGCAACCTCGGGGCGTTGGGAGTTGGATCCTGTCGCGTGCCGACAAGCCGTCGAACCCGATGGGATGATCGAAGTGTTCGCCTCGATAACCTTGCCTCGAAAAGGGGAGCTATCCTTTTCACTTCCTTCGATCGCATCTGCAGTTACGACCCGAAGGTCGCTGACAATGGATCCTCGGATACGAGTCCTATCGTTTAGCGATGGAGGAATTTGGCAGTTCAGCGCCAACGGCATGCCCCAACGGACCTGGAACGATCAACCCGCCAATGCGTCTCGAATCCAAGTTCACGTTGCAGCAAACGATCCGTCTTATTCCCCTTCTCAATCCATCTCCATGGCGCACTTGCATGTTGCCATCGATAGCGAAGGGGAACAAAAGGCTTGCCTTCAAGCCGACTACTTCACGATCCAGCCAGAATCGATCGATCTGCAATTGGCACTTCCCGGCGATTGGCAAGCCATCGATGCAACGGTCTGTCGTCCCGGTAAATCGTCGCGCCCTCTTTCATTCCATAGAGAAGGATCGGTATTGCGCTTGCAATGGGCAAATGCCTTAGACGATTCCGATCCAGGCCGGACGCGCGTCGTATCTCCATGGACCGCTACGGGTGGATCCTCGGCGACCGCCAACACAGCCATGCAAACGGCCGAAACAGTCGACGATACGACACAATGCAGAATCGAAATCCTATTCCGCGGCCCGAAACTGATCCCGATCGATCGACTTCAGTTCGGATTCTTGCCACAGAGAGGATTGCAATTCACATGGCCCGAACTCGGGTTCGTTGTGCCGGTGATGCAACTTCGAGAATCCCTATGGATCTTTGGGGATCATCGGGTCGATTCGCAGGAAGAAAGTCGCTCGCTGTTGGCGGGAACGAACGCAGCGCCTGCTTCCTCAGGAAACATGGATTGGGCTTTTTGGGATTGGACCAACGAGGCCCTGATTGGTGCGGGATGGCGTTCACCGTCTCGGACCGCGGTGGATCATGAAGCAGTTGGAATGGTTGATCGGGGCCAGACTCCACCCGAAAGTCTGATTCCGGCTTGGATGAACCGCCGATGGCGATTGGCTCGATCGCAATGGGTTCTGCAGGAACACGATTCGATGCGGATACTTTGGATCCATACGGATCGCATCGGAACGATTCACGTTTCTATTTTTGCGTTGGCGATGTTGCTGACCCCATGGCTTCTGCACTATCGGCCATGGTGGTGTTTCTGCATCGCGCTCCTGTCGATCGTGGCCGGGCATTGGCTCGCCGATGATCTCGGGGCGATCGCACGCTATTGTTTCGTGGGTCTCTCCTTGGGAACCATACTCCACCAAGTTTACTTGGTCTATTCCACGTTGGAGGAACGGCGTGGCCGGAAAGTTCTGCGCGGTGATCGCTGGCTCCCGTGGAATGAGGCTCAGGAAGTTCCGGACGCTACTTTGGATGGCAATCAAGCATCGCGTCCTGGCTCGAAAGCGACTTTCGCTACTCTTTTATTGTCGTTACTCGCATGCACTTGGTGGGCGATTGGAAACAGCGGTCGCCCCGTGTTTGCGCAAGATCCGATCGAACTCTCTTCGCGCGTTCCACAACGCTTACTCGACATCATTGTTCCAGTGGATGCACAAGGGGAAACCGTAGGAACGGTCGTGTATGTGCCGGAGTTCTTACTCAAGGAACCAGCCGCGCGAGGTATCGAACGACCTTTGGAACGCGATGCGTACCTGATCTCGGCCCGACATATTTTGCGTTTGGATAGTCGCTCGATTGGGTTTGGAAATCCCGAACAAGCGTGCGTCCAAACGTATGAATTTTGGATCGGCGATCAAGCCATCGACCGACCGATTCGCATCCCTTTTCAAGCCGATCGGACGCGATTGAGTCGTTTCACGGTCGACGGTACAGAAGTCATCTCGAGCCGTTTTGCACGGACCGAAACGGAACTTCTGTGGTACCCGGATCGAACGGGTCGTCGCTTGCTTCAAGTCGAAACACAAACACGTCTCCGCGCGGTGGAGAATCCACGCTCGGGCGCTGCCGTTGCATCCTCTCTTCCTGCGGAAGGGCGATCCCAAAAAGGATTGAGCGTTGAAGCACCGATCTTGCCATGCGCCAACGCTATCCTCGAAATCGAAGCGGATGGGCAATGGACGGTCGATCTCGCTGCGCGAGGCAAGCTCGTCAACCCTTCCATCGGTCGATTCGCATTGCACCTGGGAAGCATCGATCGGATCTCAGGGGTCGTATCCCCGATGGCCAGTCCAGCGGCACGACCGTTGGTGGCGATGCCTTCGGACAGCCCCAGCTTGAACAATGACTTCCCGGTGATGAATACGGAAATCCTCATCGATCGGGAACAGCTCATGGCTAGAACGACGATCGAGTTCCCTCGCAGTTCGGAGCCTCTGTCCGATCTCGAGTTGGAATCGGATGCACAGTGGCAACCGGTCGGCGCCTCTTGGGGAGATGCTCAACTCGTGGATGTGCGCCCTGGAAGTACTCTGGATCGCAAACGTTACATCTTGCGATGGACTCCGGAAAATGGGGAATCGAATTCAGCATCACCATCTATCACTGCGGGCAGCAATGCGAAGAGAGTGGTAACCACAACTTGGATACCCGTGGGTGACTCGCCACTTCGCAATGTGCTGTTTGCGGAATGCCGCGACCGCAGGGTTCGGCCTGGGACGTTGCGGTATGCACGCGCCGCCGGTTCGAGCTGGACCATCGAGGGAATCAATACCAATTGGATACCATCGATCAATGCACGTGAAAGGCTCGAATGGCCGGAACTCTTGGAAAAGCCCATCGCGACCAGCCTAAGGATTCCGGCCAGCGGTGGCTTCGGCGTTCTCAAGCAGCAACCGGAGGCGAAGCCAGTGCGCGCGCGGATCAACAATTCCTTGACCATGGATAGAACCTCGATGAACCTGCGGTCCAAGCTGGAGTTTTCCAGCTTGTTGGCCAATCGGGCTACGATTTCCGTGCAGTTACCGGGGGGCTACCGCGCGACGAAAGCAACCTCTCGCAATATGGCGGTTCCATTTTTGCAATGGAAAGAGGGGGAATCGAACCGGATTCAATTCTTGCTCGATCGCGATCAGGGCGAAGTCAATGAGATCACCCTCGCATGTGAAGGCCCCGCCGCAGACGGTGCAGAGATCACGAAACAAGTTCCGTTCCTTGGCATGCAAGGGATCGTCACCCAGGATCAGCTGACAGACATTGCTGTCGATTCCGTGTGGCGTATCACGATCACGACCCCCAAAGAGCAAACAAACTTCAGTGGAGCTGGCGTATCCAAGAGTTTGATGAGTATACCCTTCATGGCAGGCAGTCCCGCAATAGAGCTTGTCGCCCAACGATGCACTCAGCCATGGCAGGGACTGATGATCGCATATCCCCAGAATGTCGCTGTGACAGGGAGCGATTGGCAATTGCGTATCATCGCAACTCGCGAACCGGATCAAGTCCCCGACCTTGAACTGTCATTGCCGATCGACTGGGCTTCACGATGGAGCACGTCCATCGGTTGGCAGGAAGCTCTGGATTGGAATCTGCAGCGGCGCATTCTTCTTCTCCGGCGTGACGCGATGGAATCCGCGAATCCATGGTCCAACACGATCGACTTCAATGCAACTGGCGGTATGTCGATAACGCCCAATCTCGTATCGCAATTGAATATCCTCGGAAACCCAGATTTCGTGGGTTGGTTTGCCTTGGACCGAGACGATCCGAGCCAAATGGATCGTTCGAAACTGGAGATCATGGACGATTCTCAAGCCGAAAAGTGGTTGGCTCTGTGTGGTTTGAACAATCACCAGTTGGTACGTCCCATCCCTGCTGCATCCAGCCGCGGACTTTTGCAGGATCGCGGTTTAGGATCGGTATCGGAACGCTCTTCCGATGCAAACCCAAAGGGACCTTCACAGGCAATTACCGCTCGACAGCAGATTCTCATGACCACCCATACCGAACGTGGCAAGGCATTCCAACGCCCAGGCGAATCGATTCTCCAATCCTGTTACTGGATCGAGGGATCTACGCAGGCTAAACAAAACACAGGTATCGCCGAATGGACGTGGTCGCTTCCCGAGGGTAGCCAATGCCTTTGGGTTCTGTGCAATGGAGAAAGCGTCCCATTTCATGCATCGAACAATCAAGTCGCCGTACATTGCCAAAGTCCTCACGCTCCGACCTTTGTTGAGATGTGGATAGCACACATCGATGACGCGAAAGAGAATTCAAGCGAGAGCGGCCCAGCATGGCAGTCCGTGCCCGTGCCAAACAGCACTTCGAACCCCGTCACCTTCTGGATTGATATTCCATCGTCGAGAATATGGCGTGGCACATCGGACGGAAGCCAAGAGACCGGTGAACCGCTGATCAGCTGGCTGCCGTCGTCGCCGCGCGAATTCTTTGCGGCAGAATCGATTGCGTGGCTAGAGGTTATGGAGCAGCTTCAATCACTCGGTTTGGCGACCGTTCCAGATCCATCGCAGGCCATGCTCCGATTCGATGAAGGATTGTTAGGGGAGTGGAATCGTTTTCTGGCTCGGGAAACCTATGATGCGTTGTGGAGATGGACCGCCGTTTCGGATTCTCGAGACAGAATAGAATTTCCCGCGGCGATGGTTCGGTGGAAAGATTTGCGTGGGCCATCCGCTCGTGGAACCGTATCGCAAATCCAAGCGTCAACTTTCAATTCCAGCATCGACGATCGACGCCATGGCAACACGATTGGAGCATGGCGTTGGAGCGAGATCTCCAAAATTGGAATGCCGTACGTTTCGGAATCAAGGTTGAAAATCGATCCGCAGTCGTGGCGATGGATCAGTACCCTATCCATGACGTTGACTGTCGTGCTGCTAGCTTGGTTTTGGCAAATGACGAAAGTGCGATTTCTACCAAGTCCATGGTGGCACCTGGTCTGCATCGGGATGCTCGCATGGCTCGTGACGGGTATGCTCGTTCCATCTGCGATCGCGATTGCGATCGGCCTGATCCTGGCGATCGATTCGTACTGGATGATCAACGAGCGATTTCGACAAACCGCGATTCGCGGACCACGGTGACTTTGATTTCCCCTGGGTAAGTGAGTTGCTCTTCGAATGCTTTGGCGATGTCGCGACAGACCTTGGCTGCGACGGAGTCGTCGGTGTCTTTGGAACTGACGATAACCCTCAACTCGCGACCAGCCTGAATCGCAAACGCTTGTTCGACTCCTTGGAATCCTTTGGCGATCGATTCCAGTTCTTCCATCCGTTTGATGTATCTCTCGAGAGATTCGCGACGTGCACCTGGTCGTGACGCGCTGCACGCATCGGCTGTTGCAACCAAAAGCGTATACGGATAGTCGGTCGTAAGTTGATCGTGGTGACCAAGGGCCGCGTGGACGACGTGCTCGTTTTCGCCACTCCGTTTGAGGATGTCGGCACCGATTTTTGGGTGGCCACCTTCCAATTCATGGTCAGCGGCTTTTCCGATATCGTGAAGGAGTCCACACCGTCGCGCCAGGTTGGAGTTTAGACCGATCATTTCCGCCATGAGCCCAGAAAGGAAAGCGACTTCGACACTGTGCCGCAGTACATTCTGAGAGTAGCTAGTTCGGAAGTGAAGCCGTCCGAGCATTTCGATCACCCGCTCATGGAGTCCCTGCAGATTGACTTCCTGGGCGGCTTCTTCTCCTTTGCGACGGATAAAAGCATCCATTTCTTTTTCGGTAGCCGCAACGATTTCTTCGATTCGCGTTGGATGAATCCGGCCATCGGTCACGAGTTTTGACATCGACTGCCGCGCAATTTCTCGTCGCACCGGATCGAATCCACTGACGATAACAACCCCCGGCGTATCATCGATAATCAAATCGCAGCCAGATGATTTCTCGAAGGCGCGAATATTGCGACCTTCGCGACCGATGATCCGCCCCTTCATGTCATCGTTCGGGATATCGATGGTGGAGGTGGTGCTTTCCGAGGTTTGTGCCGAGGCATAACGCTGCATCGCTGTCAGCAAGATATCCTGCGCCTTCTGCTGAGAAATCTCGGTCACTTTCTTCTCATGACGAAGAATGACGCTTCCGAGTTCACCCTGGAGTTCTTTTTCCAGGTGTCCCATCAACTGCTGCTTGGCCTCCTCCTTCGACAAACCGGTCGCGCGTTGCAAATCGCTTTGAACTTGGAGGATCAACTTGTTGTACTGCTCGTTCTTCTTGTTGGCATCTTCGATTTTGTCCGCGAGTTTGCGCTGGTTGTTCTCGACGAGTTTTTCTTGTTTCCTGAGATCATCCGCAGACTGCTTGACCGATTGTTCCTTCTGAAGGATTTGGGATTCCCGTTCGCGTAGTTCCTCACGCTGTTTCTTGGTCTCTGAATCAAAGACTCCCTGCAATTGCAAGAGCTTTTCTTTCTTTTCAAGCTCGGCCATCTTGATCAAATTTTCGGTATCCAGTTTGGCCTGTTCGAGAATGCGCTTCGATTGATTTTTTGCATCGACGCCGAGAAGCCGATTGATCGCGAACAGGATCGCTGCACCGATGGCTAGCCCCAGCACCAAGGGTACCACCCAGCCGCCAAAAGAATCGGCCGGAGCGGGAGTTTGAGCGAGGGGCAAAAGCAGGAAGGCTGTCGTGCCTTCTCCGAGCGGTGTCGAGGGATCGCAGGGAAACTTTGCCAACAACGGCATGAGCAGATCACGACAGATGGGAAGAATGCTTTTTTCGCACCCGTTCAGTATCGATAAAGCGACGACCGATCCAGTCGGTTCACATGGGTTCAACACGGCAGGGAATCTTCCTAATATGGGTCGCAATCGCATGCAAGCAGCGACGCTCGTTCGATTCCAGCTAGAGCGCGCAGCGCCTCAACACTCCTGACCCGATCGATCAACCCAGCGACTCGCATCGCGATGCGAATGCATGGACGGGGACGATCCGGGACCACCCGCTAGAGAACTTAACGGAGGATGGGAAGAGTCAAGCCTGTTTTGTACGTGCTCTCGATAGTCGTGACTCGCGACGCGAGACGAACCATCGGATGGGCTCGAGTCGTCCTCGATGGATTCTTTTCGATCATCGAAAAGAAAACGCTTTGGCTCGATCGCAACCGATGTCGGTCCGATCGCGAGCCACGCAATCCAAATCAGGACAACGAGTGCAATCAATAGGGCAGGAACAAAAAGTATCATGCGACAGGTCTAGCGATTGGGATCGAACTGGAGCGCTACCGCAGAATGTGCGATACGATGCGGTTCAGTTTCGAGATGACCAGTAACTGCTCCTGCAAAATCGGCGGATTTTCAATCTCAATCGAGAATCCACCTCCCTTACAGAGGTTATGTGTAGTTTAACACATCGCAATCGGCTTCGAAACAACAACCCATCGATTTTGACTTGTGGCGTCTTTTTAGACCTTGGTATCTTCGTATCTCGGTTCGCGAATCGGCGAGGATCCGTTGTTATTTCTTGCCCCGCGGATGACAATGCGCGAACAACGGGACTACCTAGCAATTGCGGAATCCCGGTCCTAACCACAACACCCTCCGATCGATTCGAGCTCGGCGTGGCCCTTACCGCAGAATTCCTTCTCCAAGAGCGTTTTGGTTTTTCAGCATTTCGCGGATTCCAGCGCGACGTGATCGAACGGACGATGTGCGGCGGCCATTCGTTGGTGATCATGCCCACCGGTGGGGGCAAATCCCTATGTTTTCAAATTCCAGCCTGTTTGCATCGCGATCGATGGCGATCCGTCGACAAGAATCCAGGACCGCGTCCGCTGACCCTCGTCCTGTCCCCTCTGGTGGCGCTGATGAAAGATCAGGTCGATGCTCTCCAAGCCAAGGGAATCGACGCGACCACGATCCATTCCTTGGTATCGAGCGAACAGCGGCAGCAGCGCTACCGAGCGATCGCCGAGGGCCAATTTTGTATCGCATACGTCACACCAGAGAGGTTTCGCAAACAGGAATTCCTCGAAGCCATCTCTGGGCGCTTGATACCGCTGCTCGCGATCGACGAAGCGCATTGCATCAGCGAATGGGGACACGATTTCAGGCCTGACTATTCTCGCGTCGGAGATATTCGCAGGATGCTTGGGAACCCCCCGACCATCGCACTGACTGCAACGGCCACCGTCGACGTTCAAAGGGACATTCTTCACCAATTGCATCTACCCGCCATCGGATCGGAATTGGATCGCTGTCGCATTTTTCACGCTGGCATCCATCGCCCCAATTTGGAACTCCATATCGCCGAAGTCTGGGATGAAGATGCCAAGCTCTCTGAGATTCAGGGCGTGCTGGATCGGTGGTCACTAGGCTCCGGCATTGTCTACTTCACTCTGATCCGTTCCTTAGAGGCGATGAGTCATCGCTTGTCGCAATTGGGGATCGAGCATTTGGTGTACCACGGCGATTTGCAGAGACAACAACGCCATGCGATCCAGGATCGTTTCATGTCGGGAAGAAACCCCTTGGTTCTCGCCACCCCTGCCTTTGGAATGGGGATTGATAAAGAGGATATTCGCTTTGTGGTCCATGCGGAGATTCCGGGGTCGATCGAATCGTACTATCAGGAAATCGGACGGGCGGGCCGCGATGGTCGGCCATCTGAATGCCGATTGCTTTACGATCAAAGCGATCTGATGACGCAAATGGAGTTTTTGCGATGGAGCAATCCCGAGGCTGCGTTCTATGAGAGGCTGTACGAAGTCCTTGAACAGCAAAACGACGCGGTCAGTTCGTTTGGAATGGAGTGGTTGCGAGGCCGATTGTGCAACCCCAAGCAATCTGATCGTCGATTGGAAACCGCGTTGGCGATGCTGGAACGGTATGACGTCATCGCATCGCCCGAAGATTGTCTTCGCATGCAAGTTCTGCGTCCCCTTCCGATCGAACTGGCCGATCCGCGCTCGCGCGGCGAAAAGCTGCTGCGCGATCAGCGGAAACTGTATGCCATGGTTGAATATGCAAAAGGACCAGATCCGCGCGCCTTTTTGGAAGAGTACTTTCAGCCGGCGGATGCTTCTTGACAGGATGAACGAGAGTGAAAAAGCAGGATGAGGCGATGCAAGATCAGTGGTCGCTCACCACGATCCCGCTTTAACGATCGAAGGCCAAGTTGCCATCGAATGGGTCATCGATGCCGAGACGGGACTGCAGTTTGCGGAATTGGCGAGCAAAGGTATCACTGCTGCTGTGGACATGTTCCGCTTCTGTGACGAATCGCATTCCGTCGTCAGGATAGACGTCATGCTTGATCAACATTCTTTCGAATTGTTCCAAGGGTGAACCGTAGCAGACGAGCATTTTGTGTTCATCGAATTGGATCTCTTGCTGTTTTTCAGGGTTGAGTACCGCGATTCCAGTGCATCCATCGTTGAGCAACAGTTCCTCGTAGTCGTAGAGGATGCTCTTCAGGACAGGAAGATCGATATGCTCGCGGAACAGATCGTCATGCTCCCCGGTGTCCCCGTAATGACTGGTTTCCAGAACCACATCCACGGTCCCTCCCAAACAATCCAAGAGATCGATAAACAGGTCGAACAAACGCTCACGCGATGCGGCTGCCATGATCACTGGGATACTGACATCGGACTGTGGATCGACGTATTGGTCGTGTCGAAACCCTTGCTTGGGAATCACTTGGAGATCGAACGAAGGTCGGACCGCGTCGGTCAGATCAAACGCTCCGTAACGAAATCGATCCATATGCGCTTCCAGTTCGTCGTGGCTGAGTTGCGCAAAGCTCGACGTGGGGCGGGAGCGAGAGGAGAGTTCATTGTTGGTGGTAGTCTTGGAACGGAATCCTGGAGAAAAGCCCATGAAAGTCGCTCGTATTGAATCGCTAGGGGGTGGAATCGGACGATCACAACATCAACATCGCGTTCCTGCATTGGGAACAACCAAAGCTAGGTCACAACCCCGTCGCGCCCAGGACTTCGTTAGAGTTTTCTCATCTTTTCTGTCCGCTACATTCGATACAATCACACTAGTCGCGTGAACACATCGCAGACGTGAGTCAAGCGGGTTTCAGAACCTCGCACGGTCCCTTCGATGCAAGCATCATGGAAACAGACCAATATCCAAAAACCATAGCAGCCACGATCATGAACCGCCTCTCGCGAACAACGGCTGTGCACGCCATTTCCCTGCACGGCTGGATTCCGTACCCACTCAAGCAAGGAACGGAAGGAATTGCATCTCGGCGGGGCATCGCCCTTTGGTTCGATCACGCTCTGGTTTGTATCCTCGTAAGCCTGAGTTTGACGGGTTGCACTCCTCGCAACGAAGACGCATTGGCTGCAAGGCGTAAACAATTGCTCGAAGAAATCGGACTCCCGGTCGCCAATCGCGTCCAGCCCAGCGAAGCTTCGAACGCTTCACTTTCTACGTCCGAATACGAGCCGGCACCGAGTATTGCCAGCGACAATGAGAAAGACGGCATGTCTTTGTCGACAAACACCGACATGTCCACCGAACGGACGGAACGAATTCTTCTCAATTCTACCCCCTCCCAAATCGATGAACGATCGACTCCTTGGATCGATCCCAATCAGATACCTCGCATGACTTGGGAGATTCAATATGTCGGCAATCAGCCGGTCGGTTATGTCCATCGATGGGTGGAGACGGACCGCGAAAATGGTAGGCTCAAAATCCAAGCGGAAAGCCGAACCATCCTGCAGCGCAATGGAAAATCGATCGATCAGGAGGTGGCCCTCACCAGCATCGAACGGATGAATGGGGAGCTGATTCGAATTGAGGGAACGATCAAGAACGAAACTCGAAAAACACGTTTCTTGGGTGTTGTACTGGGAGAAGAACTCAGGCTGGAAGTTTCCACCGAGGGTGTGCAATCGAACACCAGAAAATTGAAGGTTCCGTGGAATGCCACCCTACGAGGCCCCTTCGCGATCGAGCAATCGTTACTCCGTCACCCGATGCGGGAACAGGAAGTGCGTGAAGTCAGTTATTTCGATCCCATCCAACAACAAGTTGTCAATGCTCGCCTGGAGGCGATGGACTATCTCGACACAGCCAAATTCGATGGATCCTCGCAACGGCTCCTGGAAGTTCAAAGCACGGCCCAAATCGGGGAGACCGTAACGAGGGCCCTTTTGTGGCTCGATGAAAACGGAGACTCTCAAAAATCCTATCTCCCCGGAATCGATGTCCGATCGTTTCGATGCGACCCGGTATCTGCGCGCTACGTGATCTCACGATCGGAATTGGAGGCCCTCAAGATTCGAGATGCTACATTCAATCGCAATGCGCATCTGTTCCGTAAAGAGAGCGAAAATCCCGACCCTACGGACGATCAACCCGTTACGTTTGATCTGGAATTCTCAGACCGGGAAAAGGCCATTCCATTGCCCAGTCGCACGAATCAAGTCGTGACCACGATCTCGCCGCGATCCCTCAAGGTCATTGTCTATCCCATCTCGTCAGATAGTTACCCGATCGAAGGTCTGGACTCCGAAGACGCTGTCATGCCGTTTCATCGATTGGCGACCCCAGTCCTCAATGCAAACCATCCTCAGGTGCAACGCTTTGTTCAAGATACTTTTAAGGAACAATTGATTGCAGACGATGCGTCGACAGTACAAAAAGCCGATGCGATCCGTAAAGCCATCGCTGAAACATGGGAACTGATTCCGTTCGACAAGAAAATTTCGATAGCATCGGAAGTCCTCAGGTCGAAACAAGCCGATTGCTTCGATCAGGCAGTATTGTTAACGGCCTCTCTTCGGGCGGCCCAAATCCCGTCCCGCATCGTGTATGGACTTCGGTTCCAATCGCCGAAAGCCAAACAGATGACGCTTCATGCGTGGGGAGAATACTTTGACGGTTCGAAATGGCTTCCCATCGATTCCACCTCGATCGAATCCTCTCGTGCTATCGATCGGATTAGGTTGTCCGACACATCGATGGAATCGCTGAATCCTTACGAGCCGATCCTTAGCATCATCAAGTTGATGCCCAATTTGGAAATCTCACTCGCGCGTTGAGTATCAACACAATGCACCAAGCCTCGCATCGAAGCACATCGCGACGTTTCCTACCATGATCAATCCTTCGCATGGCTCACCATCGTCTTCAACCCAACGGCGATGGGTGATCGCGATTGTATTATTCGCGCTCATTCTGCGTTTGGCAGGCGCAGGATACTGGCAAGTGCAGAGTTTACGCGGAGGGGACTTGCTGCGCTTTGGAGATAGCCATTCGTACTGGACCATGGCGAGCAACCTAGCTCATCATGGGACATTCCAATATGGCAGCAGCGATTCCAAGGTTTTTCGAGCTCCGCTGTATCCCTTAGTGCTTGCCCCGTGGACTCTCATCCGATCCGAAGGACCCACGTTGGTGGGGGTTATGGCGGTTCGCTGCACAGGCTGCTTGTTGGGTGCCTGGGCGGTTTGGTTGATCATCCAATGCGGAAACCTGTTGGCAGGAGCGCGGGCTGGAATGATTGCAGGAATCCTATCTGCGGTCTACCCGGGCGCGATCGGGATGAGCATCTTCGTATTGAGCGAAGCCATTGCAACGCCGTTGATGGTGGTGTCGTTGTATTGCACTTTGCGATCCATCCATGCTCTCGAGCGGCGGCGGATGGCCGCAGAGGACGCAACAAACAACGATTCGCTCCCTTTGAGTAGCAACCGTGTTCGAGGATTCGGTACTGGATGGGGATGGCAATTGATGGCCACGCTTGCTGGAATCGGTTTCGGACTCACTTGCTTGGCTCGCCCCAGCTGGAGTCTTTGGCCAGCGATTTTATTCGTGTACGTCGCTTTGGCGGGAAGGGGTTTTCCGCGGATTCCGGCATGGATTTGCTGGCAATGGATGTTGCTTTTTTCAGTTGGTTTGATGGGAGCGATGAGCCCGTGGTGGATCCGCAATTTTGCGATCACAGGCAAATTTGTACCGACGACACTGCAGGTTGGAGCCAGCCTCTACGATGGTTGGCATCCGGGCGCGACAGGTTCAAGCGATGAAAACATGGACTTTGTGCTGGGCTTTCTGGTGGATCAAAAACGAGAAGATGAATTGCTAGCGAAACAAGGGATACCCCTGGAGTCGACGTTTGAGTGGCGAGCGGACCGACGCATGCGAAGTGCAGCGATCGCATGGGCATTGGAAAATCCATCTGACGTTATGCGCTTAGGATTGTTAAAGTTGCGGAAAACTTGGGCTCCGTTGCCAGTTGCTCGAGAAGTTGGGCAGCCTTGGATTCGATGGTCCGAGGGATTGGGTTACGGATTCCTGGTGTTGTTCGCCGGGTATGGGGCATGGCTAGGTAGGCGCGAGCGCGGACTTTGGCTGATGCTGATACCCTGTTTATACATTGCGATCCTTCACGCGATGTTCATTGGATCGGTGAGGTATCGTCAGCCGGGAGTGTTGATGTTGTGCCCGGTCGCAGGCTTAGGATGTGCATCGATCATTGAATGGATTCAACGACGAATTGATGGCACGAGATTCCGAAATATCGAACGCACGTGAACCTGCTGGGCAGCAGCGGGCAGAGGGTTCGCATGGATTTCGGCTGGTATGGCTGCTATTGCTGGCGGGACTGGGTTGGGCAGGGTATTACTTCTTGATCGATCGCGTCGATCATCGATTGACCTCCGAGATTACGCGGCAACTGCGAAGGCAGTTCCCGCATCACTTGATCTCGGTGGACCGCGCGCGATTGGTTCCTGGCAAATCGATAACAATCGATGGAGTGCGTGTATCCAAGGCAACCGACCGAGGCTTGCGAGATGTCCTTCGCGTCGGAAGGGTCGTTTGCGAGGGACCTCTCGATGTGGTTGGATTGGTTCAAGGCCAGCTGCCGGTTCAAAAGGTGATCGTGGATGGATTGGAAGTTTGTATTTGGCCTCTCTCTTCTGGCCTTTGGAGCGTTCAAGAGCTATCCAATGACAAACCCTTACCGGCTCAATTCCCGTCCGTGGAGGTGCGGTCAGGGTTGCTGCGTGTGGGACAGGAAACCGTTGGTCGAGAACGAGAAATCATTTGCCATGATTTGCGAGCCACAATCGGTTTAGACAACGCAAATAGTGCCGTTGCCACACATCGAGATACGAATGCACCCGACCTGCTGTTGCATGCGAGCGTTGCATCAAGCTACTTTACGAATGCAGCCCTCGACGCCCGAATGTCGCATGATAAATCGCTATGGGGAGTTCGTGGCTCGATCCAAGGGATGGATTACTCGAATCGTTTGGTCGATCAGTTGCCGTCGTCGATTCGAAGCTCTCTCCAAATCGCGAATGGCTTTTCCGCCGAAGCAGATCTTGCCTTCGCCGCATCGAACCACGGTGGAGCGATTTCCGTCGATGCAAAGGCAAACATCCAAAACGGAAGATTACTGCATCCGATGGTCCCGTATCCATTGGAGCAGATCGCTGCCGAACTAAGTATTCAAAACCAGCAAATCCACATTCGCAAGTGCAGTGCGAAATCTGGAAAGGCTGAGATTCAGATTGAATGTGATATCCAGGGCTTTACGACTCAGTCACCGGTCCTGGCATCGGTCGCCATTCGCAATTTGGCATTGGATGAGCAGTTGTATCGGGCATTACCGGCCGTGATCCAAGACCACTGGAACCGACTCGGGATCAGTGGTGTCGTCGATGCATCTGCATCGATTCGGTTCGACGGAACGACCTGGCAACCCAAGGTTTTGGTTCGTGCCAAGGATGGGGGGATCCATGCGGATTTCTTTCCCTATCCAGTCCGCAATTTGCGAGGGGACTTCGTTTATGAAAACGGTTGCATCTACGCCCCCAATTTAACCGGGATCGCGGGAGGTAAAGCGATCAACGGCTCGCTGACCCTGCAGCAAGCGCAGCCGAAGTGGCTCATGGATTTGGTTTTGGCATCCGATGCGCCTATCCCGATCAATGAGGATCTTTTACGAGCGTTAACTCCTCGCGATGCGCCAGCCAGCGGCTTCCATCGTTTTGTCCAGTCGCTGCATCCCACAGGAACGGTTTTGCTGCGCCGAGGTCGCTTCATTCGCACGGCTGAACGTCCGGAAGTCATCTCACGTTCGCTGGAGCTGACTTTTTCCGAATGTACTGTGAAGTACGACGGATTCCGCTACCCCATCACCGACGTGCATGGTCAAGCAACGCTCGATAACGATCGGTTGGTACTGCGTGAATTTGTAGGTCGTAACGATAGCGCTCGAATCAAAGGAGAAGGAGTAGGTACCTGTCGAGATGCGAATCTAGAGACTCTCGATTTGGTCTTCAATGCCTTTGATGTGCCGTTGGATGATGAATTGCAACAGGCCTTACCTGCCAGCGCTCGCAACCTGTGGGACCAATTGCAACCCAACGGAACGATGGATCGAATTGCGGTGCAGATCCGAAGGCAGCATGCAAGGGAACCCATGGATTTGAGAGTGGAAATGGTCGAGGAACATTCTTCCACCGGTCCTGGACGGAGTATTTCCTTTAGGCCGAAATCATTCCCCTACTCGATCCATGATGTCTCTTGTTCCATTGATTATCGACCTGGTCGGATAGATATTCGATCTCTTTCCGGCGCTCATGATTCCAGCAGGATTCAAACTGAAGGCCAAATCCAACTTCTCAGCAACGGCGAATGGAAAGGATTGATCAGCTGTTTGCCACCGTCCCGTTTGCTCGTCGATCAAAACTTGATGAGTTGCCTGCCACCCACGCTCCGCGATGCGATGACTCGGCTCAACTTTCGCGGCCCAGTTGGGGTGACAGGTACCACCCAGCTGGAATCTCAATCAGCCAACGGAAGCAGTTTGCTTCGGGCGTGGAACCTCAATTTGGAGCTTGAGGATGCTCGACTGGGACAGGATTTGGCATCGGGTATCCGGGGTTCGCTCTATGTCAGTGGCGAGAATTCCGAATCGGGAACCATCGCTTATGGAACGATGGCCATCGATGCCATGTCGATCAAAAACGTTGCAGTCACCGGGCTAGAAGGTCCCTTTGTGTTTGAACGGAACCAGTTGCTATTGGGCCGAGATGCTGCCGCATGGCAATCGTTGAACTATGCCAAAACCCGCAACTCGGTGGCAGGTCTAACGATGGTTGACCCAAACGTCGTTCCCGCATCGACGACCGGTCGATTGGTGGGCAACAGCCATCTTCAAAATGGTTTGCCTGAGCAGAGTGGCGGTCCTCCGCGTTGGCTGTCGCAGCCGATTCGACCGCTCGAGGATGTGCCGGTACTCGATGTTCGCGAAGGAGAAGACCTTCGTGCCCGGACGCTGAGCGGTACAATCTTTCTCAGTGGAGTCGAACCGCTGAATGGTGAACGCGCTCGGTATCGCCTGCGTTTGGTCGATGCGGATTTTCACGGCTTACTCGTGGATTTAGGGGAAACACATACGCAAGCCACGGGCAAACTTTCCGTGCAAATCGATTTACAAGGATCGGCGAATAATTGGTCGTCGATGGAGGGTAATGGAAAGGCCTGGTTGCGCGGCTCAAAACTGTATGAACTCCCCTTCATGATCAAACTCTTCGGGTCTCTATCGGTACGCCCGGATGATAGCGCGTTCAATTCGGCAGACATCTCCTTTTCGATCGATGGAGACAGGATTCCAGTCAACGATTTACAGCTGGACGGAAATCTTCTTTCCATGCGAGGCTCGGGTTGGGTCAATATGCGGCGTGAACTTTCACTCGATTTGTATGCCAACGTGGGTCGACATAGTCTCATCGGCAGCGTCGTTCGGCCATTCACCCAACATCGTGCCGCCAATCTCATGCGCGTTCAAGTTTCTGGAACGACCAATAACCCACAAATGATCAAGTCGGTACCGTTGATGGATTCGCTGGAACATGTATTCCCGGAATCTCCCTAAAGACGCTGGGTGGTCCTGAACCGATACCGTTGACGAGGTCCTCCAATGTCCAGCTGCTTTGCCCCGGCACCCAATCCCGCATACCGCGAGGTTAATTCCCATGGAATCCAATGGGATCACGAATCCCGCATCTCCAGTGCGTTGGGATCCACTGTTATCTGCCGAAAAGGGCCATTCGATTCGGCAATCGGAGCAATCTTCGGATCGCAACCCGGATGGCCGCGCGGTGCGAGCTTTTCGGCAATCGCCTTCGGAATTTGCCCCACCCCCAAGTGCCAAGTCCGAGAAATGGCGGATCGATGAAAACAATTCCCTACTGAAACTGCCAGTCGCTCAAAGGATCGAATCTTCACAAATCGATCTTCAGGGATGAATAAGCTCTTGCGAATCGTCCGGGGTTGCGGTCGATCGAATTCGTTGGGAAACTGTAGATCGTGAACTACACTGTTGCGGGTCGCACTCCGATGCGGCATGTGGCTTGGCCCCATCGCCTTGAACGCGCCGTGAAAACGACAACACGGGTTGAGTGAAAAGCCGATGGAAATCACAATCCGCAGCGTTAGCAAGGGACAGTTGCTCCCTGGCTAACACATTTCACGATTATTCGGTTTCGTACTCAGCCGTAGGCAGTACTCTTCCAACGCAAACCAGTCCCCTCGGTACCACTGCTTTCGCCTGGCGATCGCGAATTTCTTTCCTGCCCAAAAAACGTATTGCCATCCCACCCTTAGCGAGTCGCGCGTGCCGAAGTCCAATGCTACCAATCCCTACCATCCGGAATCGTCGGGGCAATCCGATCCGAGTGCATCAGGCGGGCTGAAGCATACCGCGAGCAAGGCTGGAATTGCCTTTATCATGATCACCGTCCTGCTGGACGTTCTCTCCCTAGGAGTGGTCATTCCAGTCCTGGCAAAACTGATCAAGGAGCTGAGCAACGACAATACGGCGGAAGCGGCCGGCTATGTCGGTCTATTCGGAACCATCTGGGCGGGGATGCAGTTCATTTTTTCCCCCGTCATGGGCGCATTGTCCGATCGATTTGGACGGAGACCGGTACTCCTGTTGTCCGCTGCCGGCTTGGCTATCGACTATGTCATCATGGCCCTTGCACCCAATTTGACTTGGTTGTTTGTGGGTCGCATTTTAACCGGGATTACCGCCGCTAGTTTTTCGACCGCCAGCGCTTACATCGCCGATGTGACGCCACCCGAAAAGCGGTCGGCAGCATTCGGACTCTTCGGTGCAGCCTTTGGTTTAGGGTTTGTCCTTGGGCCTGCGATGGGAGGCTATCTCGGGGATTTCAATTTGCGGCTTCCTTTTTGGGTAGCCGCAGCCCTCACCGCTATGAATGCCATCTATGGATTCTTTGTGTTGCCGGAATCGTTGCCGGTCGAGAAACGTTCATCGTTCCGCTGGTCACGCGCCAATCCGATTGGTTCTCTCAATCTTCTTCGGTCGTGCCCTGGCCTACTCCCCATGGCCATTATTCTGTTTACGTACCAACTGGCGCACAACGTCTTTAGCAGCGTTTTTGTGCTCTACACCGATGAGCGGTTCGGCTGGACGGCGGGCATGGTAGGGGGCGCCCTTTCCGTGGTCGGCATTTTGAACTTCATCGTCCAGGGGGTTCTCGTGAGGCCGGCCGTCGAGTGGGTGGGTGAGCGAGTGTTGGTCTTTGTGGGCTTGCTCGGCGGAATGATCGGCTTCATTGCATACGCAGTGGTCGATACGGGCCAACAGTTTTTTCTATCGACCATCCTCTTTTCCTTGATGGGTTTTTTTAGCGCATCGATTCAAGGCTTAATGTCGAAGGGAATCGATCCGACACGACAAGGACAACTCTCCGGTGCCAACAGTTCTTTGAATGGCATCGCGGGCATGATCGGCCCTACGCTCTTCTCATCGGTGTTCGAGCAAACCATTCAACCTGACGGCCCATGGTATTGGCCGGGCGCTCCGTTCGCGTTGGCAGCGACCTGTCTAGGGATTGGGTTGCTCATCGGGTTGTTTACGATTCCACGATCGGGCCTGCGCACCCCGACTAACCTGGGGCAAGAACATGTCTGAGAAGAGACATAGCATCGAATAATTCGCAATCTTTCGGCGCATTGACTTGTTTCATTCGCGTCAAACTCTGAAGCGGGTTCCGTGTCGCACAAAAACATCGAAGAGATGAACCAGGGAAACGCAGGTTCTGATGGTCGCCAATTGCCAACCTACCTTCTGCTCTCAACTCACTACATTCTACTCTCTAGCCGCGCTGCGACTCTCTGCGCGTTCGGAGCTTCGTCGCAGAAGTCCGTTGCGCGATTCTTGCCATTGCGCGATTCTTAGGGTGAACTACGCTCACCCCCCACTTTGACATACCCATTGCCGATATAGACAGATAGTTGCACTCGAACGAAGTTGGGTACGAAACCAAAACAACGAAGGTAGTTGATCGCGGAAAGCCCTACTGCGATGTTTTCAGTACTCATTGGCGTGAAGAACCCAAGATCGAGTCGGCACAGTATCGGAACCTCCGATCGCTTTAGCCCCCCTCTTGGGATGCGCGGGTAGGGAAGCCTCGCTCAGCCCAAACGACGACGCAATTGCGCCTGGAGCTCGAGCGCCAACTCCTCCAGTTCCCTCCGTGTTTTGGATTTCAAGGCCTCATCCGTGGACGGAGTTTGATTCAGTAAGGTCTGCAGCATTCGTAGCTTGCCAAAGAGCTCACCTTCTTCACGGCCTTCTCCACGTCCTTCTTTAAGACCCTCCTGCCGACCTTCCTGATGGCCTTCCTGATGGCCTTCCTGACGACCTTTACGTTCCGCTGCGGCGATTCGCCAAGCTTCGTCCAGCTTGGCTTTCTGCCTAGCATCGTACAGTTCTCGGTATTCGGTCCTCATCTGGATCTCCTCCACTGTGTCAATCACTTCGTTGTACTCCGAGGTGGGAAACAGTTCCCGCAGCTGCTCGACGCTGTACTCCTGGCCGTGCCGAAGCAAATACATCCATCGCTCCACCGATGTCGCCTTCGCCAGCTCCACTTCCTTCGTATTGTACTTGGGGAGCTCCAGAAAATGAATCTCGATCGTTTCCTCAAGGGTTCGGCCCGTGCGACGATCTTCGAAGCGAAATCGGTGGTGGCTGTTGATATGGGATCCGATGCTGCTTGAGTTTCTTTGCGAGGTCGGTCCCTTCGACGTACTTCGAAATGATGTAGCAGGCGCAGTTCTCTGTACTTCCGACGTCATGAACCGGAACGATTCCAGGATGATCAAGATTGGCGACCGTCCGGGCTTCGGCAAGATATGCCTCGGCATCTTCCGCCTTTGAGATCAGCTCGGCGTGCGGGACCTTGAGAGCGACTCGACGATTCAATTGCTCATCATGGGCCAAATAGACGAGACCAAAGCCCCCCTGCCAAGAACCTTTTCGATTCGATAGCGACTGATGCGATCAGGGAGTTCGCTGAAAGAAAAGTCGCTCTGGGGCGCTGAAACGTCACTGTGGACATGCGTCTCATCGTTGGGATCGGATTCGTTCATGCTCTCAGTCAACGTACGCTTCAGGTCGATCCGCAAGAATGCTCTCTACTGGACAATTATATCAGGAATGGATCCCGCAATCGAACGCGTTCCGCTTGACGAAACGAACACCGCCGCGAGCACGGAGAAACCTTGCGTAACCCATGAAAAACGAGCTCTTTTCATTGGCAATATGCGCGTTTTGCTACCCATGGACATGGGCTGAACCTGGGGATATTACGGGCCATCGACTGTCGAAATCAGGATTTCCAAAAATCAGAAAACGACGCCCGCGTCCCTAGGCGAATACGCGCTGCGGAACCATTCTTGCAGTCGCCGAAAAATCGAAGTCAGATCGATAGAAGCTCGAACACTGGCTTGCCAAACTTCCGCTGGGCTTGCCAATCTTCATCGAATTCTCATTACAACTGAACACAGAATGTATTCGCTTTTCTTTCGATTCCGTCACGATGTCGGACGATGGTGTCTCATCCGGTTGATGCGTGGTGGATAACCCCGAGTCGGTCGTCTATGGTTGCCAGGAACCGCTTTCTTGGATGATTTGACAATGTCGTCGGGAAGGCGCCTCACGGGCCGGAAAAGTGGCCCTCTTCATCTTTCCCCATACTTACCTCGAAAAGCGAACGATCCCAATGCTTGATAATTCCTCGATGAAACGCTGCACACGCATACCGCTCCGAATCTTCGTTCGCTCCATGGCGATGCTGACGATGATTTCAGGATGCATGAACACAGCCCAAGCGCATGATGGAGATGATCACAGCCATGCCCCAAGAGCGGTTAAACCGGCAGAGATGTACGAACCAAGCCCGATGCCCGACCGCATCGTTCTGACGTGGTCACACGATCCAACCACAACCCAATCGGTAACCTGGAGAACCAGCACCGAAGTCGCCAATGGCAAAGCGGAAATCGCCACGGCAACCGCTGGACCGGAGTTCGTGAAAACAGCTCGCACCGTCGAAGCCACATCCGTCGCGTTGAAAACGGATCTCAATACCGCGCACTATCACAGTCTTGTTTTCCGAGATCTTGTTCCTGGGACCAAGTACGCGTATCGGGTCGGGGACGGTACGAATTGGAGCGAGTGGTTTCATTTCAGCACAGCCAAGGTCACCGAGGAGCCATTTTCATTTATCTACTTCGGGGATGCGCAAAACGATATTCGATCGCTATGGTCCCGCGTCATTCGTGAAGCGTACAGCGATGCTCCCAAAGCCAAGTTTTTGTTGCATGCGGGGGATTTGGTAAATACCGCCCAGAGCGAAGCGGAATGGGGAGAATGGTTTGGTGCGGGAGCCTGGCTCAATGCCACGATCCCGAACGTTCCCGTGGTTGGTAATCATGAGATTCACAAGGTCGACGAAATCAGGAAGCAACTAACGCATCACTGGCGACCTCAATTCACGTTGCCAGAACAGGGTCCCGAAGGACTCGAAGAAACTTGTTACACGTTTGAATATCAAAACACGAGATTCGTCATCCTCAATAGCAACACGAAGATTCCAGAGCAGGCGAAATGGTTGGATGAGGTCTTGAGCAAGAACACCAAACCATGGGTGGTTTGCTCCTTCCATCACCCCATCTTTTCAACGGCCAAGGATCGCGACAACGCGGCCTTGCGAGCGTCATGGAAACCGATTCTCGACAAACACCGCGTCGATATTGTGTTGCAAGGGCATGACCATTCCTACGGCCGAACAGGACTGACGACACCTGCCGAAGATTTGGAGACAACGGGAAACGTGGCGACAGGAGTCACCCATCGCGACGACCATTTCGGAACGGTCTACGTCGTTTCCGTCAGTGGCCCGAAAATGTACAATATTGCTCCCAGGCCGTTCATGGTTCGCATGGCCGAGGATACCCAGCTCTATCAAGTCATTCGCATCGACGGCATGAAGCTAACGTACGAAGCGAGAACAGCCACCGGTGAACTCTACGATGCGTTTGTTCTTGAAAAGACAATCGGACAGCCCAATCACTTGATCGAGATTGCTCCGGAAGTTCCTGAGCACAAACGATCGAACCCGAGCGCTGCAGCCGTGAATACGAACTCGGCAATTCCAGTTCAGGGAGGGTCTGCAGTCGCTCCTGCGGGTTCGAAATGACTCCTGATTAGTTCAGGAGCGGGTTCATTGGGAAGTGGGCAATACCAGGAAAGGTCGCCACGATCGAACGGCCATACCACTCGATCGATTGCGGCCACATCTGGCTTTCTTCCGCAAACACAATCTGGGGGATGGCGGGGATGACAAACCAATCCCCAGCCACGATCTCCTTTTCCAATTGTGACTTGGCCCACGTCGCATGGCCGATGTACCAACGCAAGTGTTGCGGTGAGAGGAGTACTAGCTTCTTTAGCGTTTCGACTTGTGCGGACAAATAGACTCCGTTTTCGTTCCCTCCTTCGGCCAACGTCGAATCGTTGTGGATCGCCAAAATGGGACCATTGTTCGGGCCGCCGAAATTGAAATGAGGCTCGGTTGGAACAGGAGTGTCGGATCCATCCAGCAGAAAACTGAGCATTGGCTTGGGGTCCACCAACATGCGGCGATTGAGCACAACACCCACGGTTCCCTCGTCGGACTGCTCAAGGATTAAGCAGACCGATTGTGCAAACAAGGGATCTTGAAGATGCGGGCGAGCAGCCATCAAACAACCGGCCAACGACACGCGCTCTGCGGGTTCGTTGGTTTTTGCTTTGGACGGTATTCGGTTCATATCCCATTTCCTCTTGGAGGTCCGCTCCGATGGCACAATTTGACGCACCAGAACACTGCAGGTTCTTGTAGTGCAACTGCGATGCCAATTCGTTAGACAACCTGAAACTTAGTTAGTTCACTCAGAATCGAACTATTTTTTCGAAGTTGCTGCCGCAGGGGAAAAGGGGCTTCAAACAACCCTCAGAAAGAGGCCCAATGCATACGATGGATGCTGGATTTAGATACTCGATGAGCGACGCTTGGGCCATTTGAGCCAAACAAAAAATCCCGTGGCGGCGATCAGAGCGATTAGTACAGGAGTCCATTGGGTGTTCGCGCCGATCTGTTCGGCGATTGGTTTCGCAATTTGCGATGCGGCAATCTCAGCAAGATTCATCGAACCATCGATAAACGGTTCGGGATTGGAGACAAAAACTGCCAGTGCCGTCCCTGCTGCCAAAGCACCTTTGTTCCTCCAAACGAAATCCATACCACGGTCTCCATAGCGTCCGAGGATCGTGAGAAGATCCGGACTGCTTGCCAATCGCGAGGTCGTGGGCTCTTCTGCCAGCATCGCTAATCTTCTGCCGTTTTGAGCGGTGAGATTTTGCAGTGCTCCGACTGCTGGCTCACCCGATTGGACCAATAGCTTTTCCGCGATGGACCCATGACGGATGAGGGATTCTCCGGCCCCTTCCCCCAAAGTCGAAATCAGCGCCCGTCGGGCTGGTGTTTCGACCGCCCAGACGGCTTCGTCACCATGCTTCGCGAGCAGCCTAGCAGACATCATGGAGTCTTCCCCGGCCTCTTCGATCAGGCGTATTGCGCGGGGACCGACTTGGCGGATGGCTTCAGCACCATCATCGCCGACTTTGGCCAAAAGGGACTGCACCCTCGCAGTCAATCGCTCCGTCCCTTCATCCGCAACTTCCTTAGAAAATTTGCGAGTGAGCTGTTCGACGATTTCTTTGGCGATGGTCACACGTCCCTGAGCATGGACCGAATTTGCGGAAAAAACTGAGCCGATGCCCAGCGCGATCGCGAGTGTTGCTAGGGAGGCTCGTGCCATTTCGAGGAGTTTCATCGTTTCACATCCTTTGGTAATCAATCACTGCTTTTGAACACTCGAGGACTTTCGCTCCGATCCAATATTCAGATCGCGAGCTTCGGATTCAGATACTCAATGAATCGAAGGGACCGAAGGCGCGTGTCCCGTTGATGCGGCGCCGCTGAATGTTTGATCCATCAGATCTTGGATGGCTGCTCGGCGGGCATGATCTCGAACCTCAGCCATGCGAGCGAATTCTCGACGCAACCCGAGCACTTGATCATCACCGTCGCAAATCAAATCGTGCAATGCGTTGAGTTTGGCAGCCAACTGCAACCCCAACTCCACATCGGGATCGGACCACCAATCCCAAACTCTGGCAACGATTTGGTCAACGATGAGTCCGGCGATCAGGCCGACACCAAACGTCGCCCATCCTGAGGCTGCACCTGTCCCGAGGATACCCGCCGACACTCCCAATCGAACCGCAACCTGGGCCAGGACTTCCCCAGCGATCAAGGAAACCACTTGCGAGCTAACGTTGCTCTGCAGGTCATCCCCTATGATCTCTGTCGCCTCCTTCATGGCTTCTGCAAATCGCGACTCGAACTGATCGCGGTTCCAAGTAGCCATCGCCTCAAACGCCGGAAGATCCGCGATATCGGCTCGCAAGTCAACGAGCATTTCACTTTCAATGTTGCGAACTTCGGTGAGATACTCGCGAACCGTTTGTTCAATCGCCTGTTCCAAATCTTGGGATGAAAAGATTCGCTTTTCGAATTCCTGTTTCAAAAATTGTCCGTGGCGCCCGCCCTTGCTGTAGGGCATGACATCCAAGACCATGCTCCATTTGCTCCGCCAGCCCAGGCACGCATTGGCGAAAGGTAGCACTTGATCGTGGGCTTTTCCGAACAAGCGTTCGATGTTGGGAAAACCGCGATCAACTTTTTGACGCGTCCTGTCTTGGGCCCGATCCAAATGGAGTTGGATTTTATGCTTGGTTTCCGCGGACATCGATCCCTTGCCCCATTCCGAGGGTATCGGGCCAGGCTTCGCGTCACTGCGCACCCACTGCCAACCCCCTTGGCTGCAAAGCAGGAGCAATACGATCGCGAGTACGAGTTGGGATACGCGAAGTGGGAGCATTCTAGGATCAGGCAGAAAACATTCTCAAATTGGGCGCAACAAATTTCAGCGCCAAATCGACATGGGACTTGTCAACAAAGGACTAGATACGAAGTCCACGTCGAAAAAGTCTACAACTTGCAACACTAAAATCGACGACTAGCTCCGCAATAAGCGAGCAATAAACGATTTTTTCTTGGCTTGCGTCCAGGCTTGACCGGTTTAGTAGACAGCCGCGAACCGTTTCCCAGGACGGTTTTCCGTCCGATTTGAATGACCCAATACCTCCGTTACGACCCAAACGATCCCTCTCGTCGGCTTGTCACAACCACTATTCATTGCCACTTCGTCAATCGAAGCGATGTCGTTTTCCGATAGATGCCGAGGAGACTAAGTGAGGGTGCGCGAGATCGTTGCGTGCAGGACGTTGCGATGGCCACCCTGGGGCACATGGATGTGCATCGGCCTTCTTTTGAAGCAACCATGGTCACATCTTTCTTTCAAAAACCGATTGGCGCCATCACCCTTCTCGGAACTGCGATCGGGGCACCCTACGCGATCTTTGAAACCGAAGCCGGAACGTCGGCACGTGTCACCGTCCAGAAATTGATCGGTACCAGCACCAGTATTGCCTCCGGGGCTTTGAGTGAATGGAACTCATCGTCTCCTACCGGCGTTCCCGGATCGACGGCGAGTACAATCGTGGCTCCGACCATTACGACCGATCCCAATTTTTCCAGTGCCAGTTATCCGTCTGGCACAGTCGTGACCCCCGTCGGGCCTCCCATCATGGTCAACGGAGCGGGCGTCGCCGGTACTGGCAATGCCGTCTCGAACGGATCTATGGTTTCCTACGGTCAACAGATTGGACAACCTACGACGCAAGGGGTGCCAATCCCGTTTGGCTCCGGCGGCACGGCGTCGGCAATAACATCACCACAAGCTCCAGCGACAGTCATGCAGGGGGCCGCATTCGGCGGATCTCCCGCGAACAGTCCGCCGACGGCCGTCATGTCCTGGAACATGCCACCGCCGGCGGCTTCGAATGTGTCCGCCGCAATGAATCCGGCGGCCCTATCTGGCTATAGCTCCCAACCGATCATGGCGCAGCCGACAATGGCCTCACCTACTATGGCTGGTGCGGCTCCTGGATCGGCTTCGGGAGTACAAAACATTTCCGATTTCCGCGAGGTCCTTCGCTTCGACATCGGGCCCTCTTTCGTGACATCCCGTTTTCAACGCATTACCACCGTCGCGTCGAGCACTCAGTTTGATGTACTTCGCGTTCCCTTCGTATCGGGCACGCGACCAAGCGATATCACGGGGTCGCTCACCTATTTTTTCGACGCTCACCAAACGGTACAACGGATCCAGCTTCAAGGAACCACGGGGGATCCTGCTGTCCTGACCCAACTCATGGTGAGCTACTACCATCTGAAGCCTGAAACAAGTCTAGGTGGCCAGATGTTTACAACGCGTTGGAACACACGCGTCACCAGCATGCTCTTGGTTGGTCTTGCACCCGTTATCTACGCGGATTCCAACTACGGGAAATTCTCCGTCTTCTTGGAACTGAACCAACCCTCGCATCAATACGGATTGAGCGACGAAGCCAATCAGATCCTGATGCGATCGCAAGCCACTTCGCGATAAGGCGAAGGATGGAACAGCGTCTAAGGCTGCATTTTTCTTCAAAAAGCCCCGGCTGGACAAATTTTGATCGCCAGACGCTACGTGTGCTTTTATTTCGACCAGACCTTTGGCTTGTTCAGAGACGGGCTTCTTCTAACATAAATGCGACTCACTCAAGACCTGATTGATTGAATCAGAGCCGACCGTGTTAGCGAGTGACGCTTGCCCCTTGATCGCACGGCGGTTTGAGATACGACCCTATTCATAGATCAAAAACCAATTCATCAACGAATCGTTGATTGGTGGCTACAGGACAAGACGAACGACATGCGAAAATCTCAGTGGCATCGCGGCGGCTTTACGTTGGTCGAACTGTTGGTCGTGATCGCTATTATCGGCATTTTGGTCGGACTTCTCTTGCCGGCCGTCCAATCCGCTCGGGAAGCAGCTCGCAGGATGTCGTGTAGCAACAACATGAAGCAACTCGGTCTGGCGATGCAGAATTACGAATCGGCGGTCAAACGGATTCCTCCGAGCGCCTGCGTCAACCCGAGGACCACAGCAAATGCATCGTGGAGTATTCATGGTCGCCTGTTCCCCTACTTGGAACAAAACAACCTCGCCAACCAAATCGATTTGAGTTTGAACTGGAGCAACTTTCCAATCCTCAGTCGCTATCGCGTTCCGACGTATGTATGCGCATCGGATCCTAAATCCGATATCCCTCGAGACACTTCCGTGACGGGCAGCTCGGTACAATTCTTTTTGTATCCAACGACTTATGCCTTCAACTTGGGTACATGGTTTGTATATGACCCTGCCAGTAATCGGGGTGGAGATGGAGTCACACATCCCAATGCCAACCTTAAACTTTCTGCGGTCGTGGATGGATTGAGCAAGACCATATGGGCATCCGAAGTGCACGCTTGGCAAGCTTACACGCGTAACGGTGGACCTCCCACTACAACCATGCCTCAAACTCCTGCCGAGGTCGCGATCATAGCGGACTCCGGGCTCAAGGATAGAATCTTCGCAGATCGAACCGGTACTGGCCGCACCGAATGGACCAACGGACACTCTCACCACTCGGGGTTCACGGTCACGCTTGGACCCAACACGGTAGTGCCCTATACCTACAACGGAATCCTCTACAACATCGATTACAACTCGCGACAAGAAGGTTCCAGCACGACGTCGCCATCGTATGCCGTGCTAACGTCCCGCAGTTGGCATGGAAGCTTGGTCAACGTTTGCTTGATGGACGGTTCTGTGCATAGCGTTGCAAACAATATCGAGCTTCGGATTTGGCGAGCTCTCGGCACGCGAGCGGAAGCCGACTTCGCCGAGATTGAACAGTAAACCCGTCGTGACTTGCATAGTCTGTTGAACGCGTACGAAAGCGTAGTCTGCATCTCTCATGCGACGCTCATGATCGCCGTTTTGTGAAAGCAACGTGCACCGGGCCAAATTGCGGATACAAATATCCTGAAACGCCCGGGCTGAAGAGTGTTTCTCAGCCTTCACAAAACGTTCACAGGCTTTTCACCGTTTGCTCGTTGGTTCTGACAAGAGAGCGTGGATATTAGCAAACTCGATTGTTTGCAGTTTGGTTGCGGGGAACTGAATTGACTAATCCGAGTTTCATTCGCTCGCACTCGAATCAAGGACGATCTCATGATCCTCCAATGGCTTTCCGTGTATTTCCACGTCTCTTGCCGTCGCATCGCTAACGTTTTGGCTTCTGCACTCATGGCGGTGCTCGCACTCGGGTTGATAGGTGCATCGCAACCCGCCACACGGAATGATGCGTTTCTGTCGACTGTTGCAGATGGTCCTGATCATTCACTGCAACGGATTGAGTTTCAACAGGGTGCGAACAACTACAAATGGGCGGTGGATAGCGAGATATGGGCGCTGGCTCCGAACACGATCCTGGAAAGCAATCCAAACGCATCCTCCGACGCCAACAACGATGGTGGCGAAAGCCAAGTCCTGTTGCGATTCGACAAGTTGATCGGGGATCAGCCTGGCCAGATTCCATCTGGGAGTCATGTCGTTTCTGCCCGCCTGCTCGTCAGCGCATTTGACCAAGGCAGCACTGTCAATCTGCATCGCATGTTGGTTCCATTTTCCTGCTCGGTGACTTGGAATTCCATGGTCGATGGCGTGTCTGCAGATGATGCCGAGGCATCGCGACACAAAGACAGCTTCACCTTTGGCAAAATCGCAGCCAACACTTCCACGGTGATCTTTGACGTGACGGACACCGTTTCGGCTTGGGTCCAGGGCAGCCCCAATCATGGTTGGGTTTTCATCAATACGGGGGGCAATGGCTGGGACTTCTATTCGTCGGAATTCGACGACATCCAGCAGCGACCAAAACTGATCGTTGAATTCGAAGCCGTTCCCGAAGATTCCATCGATAACCGTTCCAACGATCAACCTCAGTCCGGAGCAGAGAAACAATGAATCCTTCCAATGCAAACTTCAACCCTTGGGTGCGACCCTCGCGTCGTGAATGGATGATCGTCGGATGGCTGGCCGGGGCTGGGATTCCTCTTGGCCGTTATTTCGAGTTGCTGTCGTCCGCTGCAAGCAAGTCCGGCTCTGAACCAAAAGCCCAATCGGTCATTCACATCTATCTTCAAGGTGGCTTTGCCCACATGGATAGCTTTGATCCAAAGCCCGATGCGCCCGTGGAATATCGGGGCATCCTGGATGCAATTCCTACTGCTCTTCCCGGCGTCTATTTCAGTTCACACATGAGCCACTGCGCCAAGATTGCCGACAAGCTGACCATCGTGCGCAGTATGACCCACACAGAGGTTGACCATAGCCGAGGTGAACACAGCATGTTCACAGGCTATCGCCCCAGCCCTGCGCTCGTCTATCCCAGTGTTGGTTCCGTCGTGAGTCACGAACTCGGACCCCGCGATGCAATGCCTTCCTATGTCTGCGTGCCGAATCAAGGAAGTCAGTTCATGGGAAGCGGTTATCTGAGCAATGCGTGCGGCCCATTTGCGCTGGGCGCAGATCCTGCTCGCAGTTCGTTTAGTGTTCGTGACTTGAACTTTCCGAAAGGGATCGACGAAAATCGCTTCGAGGGTCGCAAGCAACTGAAATCGGTCATCGATCACCATTTTCACCAACGAGAAAAAGATGACTCGATTGCCACCATGGACTCCCTCTATCAGCGCGCCTACGACTTGCTCGCCTCTCCCAAGGCCCGTAACGCGTTCAGTGTCAAAGACGAGGATGATCGCACGCGGGATCTTTACGGGATGAAACCTTGGGGCCCCGTTCTTCGTCCATCGGCTGGGGCTCGATTGCTAATCGCTCGACGACTCGTGGAAGCGGGAGCACGATTCGTAACCGTAAATTATGGTGCATGGGATACCCACGCATTCCATTATCGTAGCATCGAAACGCAGATGCCCGATCTCGACCGGGCCTTGGCAGGACTCATTCAAGACTTGGATCAGCGAGGGATGCTCGATTCGACGCTGGTTCTGGTAACCAGCGAGTTTGGCAGAACTCCAAAAGTCAACGCAGGCGGAGGTCGTGATCATTGGCCTCGCGTCTTCTCGATTGTCATGGCAGGTGGAGGCGTTCGAAGAGGGCACATCTATGGCGCCTCAGATGGACTTGCTGCGGAACCAGCCGATCAACCCCTGTCGGTCGAAGACTATGTCACGACGGTCTATCACCTTCTGGGTATCGATGCAAGCAAGTCATTGATGTCCCCGGGGGATCGTCCTCAACCCATCGTCTTGAACGGGTCCGTCGCCCAAGGACTGCTCGCGTGATGGAACTCATCGTATTTTCGCTGCAACTAGATATTAAGCGTTTGGTCGTTCTTGCATTTGCGTCCACATGCATGTTCTGCTGCGCGATGCTTTCCACGCTCGTCGCCTCCCCTCCTTCCCTGGAATCCATCGAGCCTCCTGTCGCATCGCGAGGTGCTACCGTCGAACTCCGTGCGACTGGTTCATCCCTTACAGGATGCGATCAAGTCTTATTCTATCGGGAAGGAATCGAATGCATCGGGCTTCAATCCAGCAGCGATGAATCGCTCGTTCTGCAATTGAGAATCGCTCCCGATTGCCCGCTCGGCCCCCATCCTGTCCGTATTCAAAGCTCCAGTGGCCTGAGCGAATTGCGAACCATTGTCGTCAGTCCATTCCCGGTCTTGATGGGAACCAAGCAAGCGGAACCATTGCTCGTAGAACCCAATACCACGTACGTCGGCGCTCTTTCCGGAAGTGACACCGATCGGTTTCGCATTCATTGCCGACAAGGAGAAATTCTCTCCGGTGAAGTCGTTGCAGTGCGTCTGGGAACCAAACTTTTGGATACCGAAATCACGGTAATGCATCCCGATGGATCGATCGCGTGTCTAGTCGACGATACGCCACTTCTCAACCAAGATCCCTGCTTTACATTCCGAGCTCAACAAACAGGTGAATACGTGGTGGAGCTTCGTGCGGTGGGTTCGAATGCAGATTCTGGCTCCCCCTATGCAATTCATCTCGGAAACTTCCCTCGACCGAGCTATTTGTTTCCGGCCGGGGGAAAAGCTGGCTCACAAATCGCATTGCAGATCTTTGGAATCCATCCCGACGAACCCCCAGTCGAGACGATTGAACTGACGATTCCCGATGCTTCCTCTGCGCTCGTTCCATGCGAACTTGAACGAGTCGAGGCCGACGGCAGCAGACGATCGTGTCCCAGCCCCATCATGATCCGAGCCGCGAATTTCGAGACGGCAACCGACGAAATTACCCATCGAGAACCACCCGTTGCACCGACAGCGTTTCATGGTGTTATTCAGAACAATGGACAACTCGATCACCATGCGTTTCGAGTACCTGAGAATGGTTTATGGGTTGTCGAGATTTACGCTGAGACGTTAGGTTCACGGCTTGACTCCTCGATCGAGATTATCGATACGCAATCCGGCAGATGCGTTGCTCAAAGCGATGACTTCGACAGTCACGATTCTCGCGCCGTCTTCGCGGGCCATTCAGGACGGATCTATTCCGTTCAAGTCAAGGACAAGCGAACGCAGTCGAGCCCATGGCATGGTTATCGCCTCGAAATTCGGCCGCTGGCACCCAAGCTCATGAGCTTTCTGCCCCGTCGCGACAAACTTTCGCAGACAGGGCAGACGGTGACTGTTCCTCGGGGTAACCGTGTTCTTGCCATGATGGCCATTCAGCGCAATCGTGTATCCGGCACGGCCAGCCTCGAATGGAAGGGGCTTCCACCTTCGATCGTGGCTTCATCTCCGAATTGGCAAACGGACAACTTCGCCTTACCCGTCGTTCTCGAAGCTTCGACTGCAGCAGCCGAAACCGCTTCTCTAGTGGAACCATTGCCATGGACGGAGGCCATGCGTGGCAAATTTGTTCAAACGATCGATCTTGTTCGCGGCCCAGCCGATGCTCTGTACTGCGCATCGACTGTCAATCAATTGGCTTTGTCTGTGACTCGCCCCGTCCCCTATCGCATCGAACTCATTCCACCTGCAAATGCACTTCCCATCGGCGGAACGCTCGATCTCTTGGTGAGAGTCGAACGTGAACCAGGTTGGGATGCACCGATCGAGGTACAGCTTCCACTTCTACCTGAGTTTGTCGAAGCCCCGGCCAAGATTCGAATCGAATCCAACGAGTCGATCGGCAGAATGACATTGCGTGCTCACCCACGGGCCCAGCCCCAGTCGTGGCCTCTCGTGGTCGAAGCAAACATCGCCAACCGAAACCCTTCCGAGAAGTCCATGCAGCCGGGAGCGATCGACATCGCTCCGAGCGCTTCGACTCCACTCGATTCTCCGGCAGTATGCAGCTCCCTGCGATCGTTAGATATCCTTGCTTGTCCCATCCATGCCGCGCTCGATTCCATCGCTGCCGAGCAGGGGCAGGAGATCGAGATCGCCTGCACAATCGACGGAGAACTCGATGACACTGGCCGTTGGAATGCAGGGTTGGAAGGTCTCCCCAATCGGGTCACCTCCGAAGGGTTCGCTATCGAACCTGGCGAACGTCAGCTTCGGTTCAAGATCCGTGTCGCAGAAGATGCTCCCATTGGGACCTTTCCTGATTTGCAAATTCGATTGACGGGAGAGTTGAAAGAACAACCTATTTCGTATTGCATTGCGGGCAAGACAAAACTCGTCATCTCTCCACCGGGTAAATCGAAGCGCGATGAACAAGGCCGCTTGCTAAGCCCGCTCGAAGCATTGCGGCGGCAACGAAGTTCCAAATCACTATGAAGTCTCACCTACCTCGTACGAAGGCTGAACTCTGCATGCGAATCCAAGAGACACGTCGCTGGCTCCTGATGTTGGTGATTGGCTGCTTCTGCCAGTTGCTCGGACCACATGGGAACGCAAGGTCCGCCGGTACGGATGGGTTCTCGGGAGAGGAGATCCATGGCGAATTGACGGAATTGCGGATTGCGCCCGACCGAATCCATCTCCGTTCTGCACGGGATCAGCAGCGCATCGTCGTGACCGCCCACTATGCGGATGGCAGCAGCCGCGACGTCACAGCCGAATGCGAAGTCGATGTCGGCCAATCGACGTTGGTTCAATATCTGGACGAAACACTCCTGCCAACGCACGATGGCGAAGGTCAAATCATTGTCCAGTACGGAGGATTGGCCGCGATCGCCAGGCTCGATGTGCTGAACTCCAGCCAGCAACCTCCGATCGAATTTCGAAACGAAGTGTTGCAGATATTGACCAAAACGGGCTGCAACACTGGCAAGTGCCATGGAGCAGGCTCTGGCAAGGATGGTTTTCGATTGTCTCTGTTTGGATATGACCCTGCAGGGGATCACCTCCGAATCACGCGCGAACAGAATGGACGTCGTATTCATTGGAATCATCCTGAACAATCGCTTTTGATGCTCAAGGCGACTGGAAACGTTGCCCATACGGGTGGCGGACCGATTGCGGAAGATTCGGCGGATTACCGAATGCTATTGCAATGGATCGCGGAGGGAGCGCCGTCCGATTCGGAGCAATCGCGCATCGTCGAATCGATCGAAGTCTTCCCCAAAGAAGTGGTTTTCTCAAAGCCTTCTGGACTGCAGAAACTCGTCGTACTCGCCCACTACAGCGACGGGTCGCAACAGGATGTTACAGCTCGCAGCGTATTTCTAAGCAACAACGATGCTGCCGCTTCGGTCGACTCGGATGGCATGGTCCAAGCAAACGGGAGAGGAGCGTCCTTTGTACTCGCCCGCTTCGATCAATCTTCCTCGGGTGCTTCGATTCTGGTCCGACCCGGCACTCCGTTTTCTTTCCCTGAGGTACCTGTTCTCGGGGAGATCGATCGCCGAATCGATGAACGACTTCGTTACTTGCACATTTCCCCTTCGGAACTTGCCTCCGACGAAATCTTCTTACGCAGGTCATCGATCGATCTTGTTGGGCTGCTTCCCACGGAAGAGGAATTCAAAGCCTTCCTCAAAGATTCTTCGCCCGACAAGCGTTCACGTTGGGTGGAGAGTTTGATGGAACGCTCCGAATTTCAGGATCAGTGGATTCTACATTGGGCGGAACTGTTGCAGATCCGGACCAACAACGGGGTCAGCCAGAAGGCTTTGCTCCGTTATGACCAGTGGTTGCGAGATGCGGTTCATCGCGGGATGACGATCGACAAGATCGTCAGGGACCTTCTTCCCGCGAGTGGGGGAACTCTTGAAAACCCAGCCACCAACTACTTTCAGACGGAAACAACACCTCAATTGATGGCCGAGAATGTCGCGCAAGTCTTTCTCGGAACGCGCATTCAGTGCGCTCAATGCCACAACCATCCGTTCGATCGTTGGACGATGAATGATTACTATGACTTTGCTGCCTTCTTCAGCCAGATTGGCTACAAACAGGGAGAAGATCCTCGCGAATTGACCATCTTCAATTCTGCCCAAGGTGAGATCATTCATCCTTTGGGAAAGAAGGGGATTGCACCGCGATTCCTAGGAACTGCCACTCCCGCGGAAACGGAGGGGCGCGACTATCGAGACGTATTAGCCGAAGAACTTGCCTCCCTCGATAACCGAGCCTTTGCAAGGAACATCGCGAATGTCGTGTGGGCTCATTTCTTCGGCGTGGGTATCGTGGATCCCGTCGACGATGTACGCATTAGCAACCCACCTTCCAATGATTCGCTCCTCGATTACCTAGCCGATCGGCTCATCGAAGAAAAGTATAACTTGGCTCCCATCGTACGGGAGATCTGCAATTCGCGGGCCTACCAAGCTCAAACGGCCCGTAACCCATCGAACGCGTTGGATGAGCGGTTTTATTCGCATCAGAAAATCCGCCGCATGCGCGCTGAAGTACTCTTGGATTGCGTATGCCAAGTCACCGAGTCCAACGAGCGCCTGCCTGGTTTACCCGTTGGCTCACGGGCTGTTCAAATCGCGGATGGTGCGGCTGCGAACTACTTTTTGACCACCTTCGGTCGCTCCAACCGAAACCTCGCTTGCACATGCGAAACCAAAGTCGCACCCACCTTGTCTCAAGCCTTGCATCTGCTCAATGGCGAGACCACCACGGGGAAGATCGCTCAGGGTGGAATCATTGCTCAATGGCTGAAAGAAGAATTGAGTCCAGAGGACATCGCACAGCGACTAACCATTCGCTCCTTGTCACGCAAACCAACCACCGAAGAAATGCGGTCCTTGTCCGACAGCCTGCGAGCCGGAGCAAAGCCCGCACAAGCCTTGGAAGATTACTTCTGGGCTCTGCTCAACAGCAACGAATTCATCTTCAATCATTAATAGTATGCATTCCATCCAACGATTCAACCACGGTTTCCTTTCGGATCGCAAGCGATCCTTCCAAGCGACCTCACCGCTACGCATTTTGAACTTCTTCCAGAAGATTGTTCGAACGGCCAAATGGGGACTTTTGTCGTTTGCCCTTCTTTCAACCGACACGGGCATCATCTCTGCACAAACCTCGATGGACTCCTCGCGGGCGAATTCCGGCAATGACACGGTGGCCGTACGATTCAATGCGGTGCAGCCTATCCTGCGCCAACATTGCGTCTCGTGCCATAACGAAGATCAGCCGCGGGCCGAATTGATTCTGACGTCGCTCGACAAGGTTCTAGCCGGTTCTTCTTCTGGTCCAGTGGTCGTCCCAGGCCAACCACAGTCGAGCCCTCTGTACTTGCTAACAGCCCACCTTGAATCCCCTCGCATGCCCCCGAACAAGCCACGGTTGACGCCACGGGAACTGCAGAAACTCTCGCAATGGATCGAAACCGGATTGCTCGTAGAAGCGGCCTCGCATGCCGAGGTCTCCGAAGAAACAAACGCTGTTCCTTTGGACTCCGCAAGTCCACCGACAAGTCCTCTGTACCTCGCCGAATCGCGAGCCTGCGTTCCATCGCACCGCGTCCGTCATCTCTCGGTCAATCCGACTTCATCGACGCTAGCGATCGAAGGTCACAACCAAGTCCTACTCTGGAATCTCGCGAACGATTCGCCGGACGCGATGGCTATTGAGGCGGGCGAAGAGGAAATCTCCGCATTGCAGTTCAATGACGATGGGTCCCGATTGTGGATTGCGACCGGAATACCCGCAGATCGAGGGGCCCTTCACTGCTGGAACGCACCGCAAGCCCATGTGGAACGCTCCCTGGGGACCGAGTCGGATACGATTCAATCGCTCGCTATTTCGCCGGACGGATTGTGGGTCGCGATCGGAACTTCGAGCAAGCAACTAAAACTGCTTGAACATCAGGGTGCTCCCGAGTCGGTCTTCCAAAAACATACCGACTGGGTCACTGCGACCTCCATTACTCACGATGGTTTTTTGGTTGCCAGTGGCGATCGATTCGGCGCTATCATCGTTTGGGATCCTATCGGGAAGCAGGAATTCGCAACCCTGCGAGGTCACACGAAAGGGGTGACTTCCATCGTTTGTTCGAGTGACAACGATTGGTTAGGTTCAGCCAGTTTGGATGGTACGATTCGATGGTGGAACATGCACACAGCGGAAACCAGTCACGTTTGGCAGGCGCACCCAAATGGAACGACTGCACTTCTGATAACACCCGACGGAAGCTTGATCTCCGGGGGCAAAGATGGCTACGTGCGCTGCTGGTCCAAGCCCTCTACCTCAAACGAAGCGCCATCTCTCGTCTGGGAACATCGGCTGGAAGACGAAGTGCTTTCCATGTCCCTCGGTAACTCAGGCCGATGCCTTGCTATTTCGGACGCACGGGGTTCCATTACCGTGGGCGAATGGGAACAGGAGCAAAGTCCGTCGCTGTTGCCCTCGATGCGAGTTCTTCGCATCCCGAGCATCTCCCGCCCACGCCACCTCGTCGCATCGGCCCCAATCGCGCCGAATCGCATGGCTCGCATCGCTCAAAGGGAGTCAAACACTGCGTCCGCTGCGCTCGTCGACCTACAGACGGTGCAGCCA
>JBAWXH010000031.1:0-55422 GCA_037144155.1 Planctomycetota bacterium
GTACGCAGACGTTACGAAGCTAGAACTCGTCGACGGTCACTTCATCACCGACGCAGAGAACTTTGCCAGGGACTCGCACTGCGTTTTGTCCGCCAAAGTCGCCGAAAAACTCTTCCCATTCGAAGATCCTGTCGGGCAGCGTATCTACATGCCTGAGAACAAGAACTTCTATCAAGTAGTCGGAGTACTCAAGCCCAAGGGTGCGACCGCTGCAATTGGTGGCTCGATGGCTGCCCAGGATTTTTCGAACGATGTCTACATTCCCATCCGAACGCTTCAGCAACGGATCGGCGATACGGTCATGACCATGCGATCGGGTTCGCGCGAAGGAGAAATCATTGAGCTCAATCAAATCACTTTGAGATGCAAGGATGTTGGCGACGTCAAGAAGACTGCGGAACTGGTCAGTGCTGCCCTCATCAGCCATCAAAAGATGGAAGACATTGCGGTGGTCGTCCCCCTGGAATTGCTCGAACAAGCCCGCACCACCCGCGCGATGTTCATGATCTTCATGGGGATGATTGCAGCCATCTCGCTATTGGTCGGCGGAATCGGCATTATGAACATCATGCTGGCAACCGTTACCGAGCGAACGCGCGAAATCGGTATTCGCCGCGCGTTGGGTGCGAAACGGAACGACATCATCCGTCAATTCCTCGTCGAGACAAGTGTCTTGAGTTTGACCGGGGGAATCACCGGCATCTTGTTTGGCCTGTTGTGCGGTCCCGCCGTCACTGCTGCTCGAGCAGTTGCGAATATTTGGTTCGAAAAACAAATGGCGAGCCTACCCGATGTCGTCCGAACCGTTCAACCTTCGATTGTGCCCGAGAGCATTCCAGGTGCATTCATCATTTCGCTGGCCGTTGGATTGATCTTTGGCATCTATCCCGCCACGCGAGCAGCACGAATGAACCCCATCGAAGCCCTGCGGCATGAGTAGGTGACGCACGTAGCGAGCGGGTTTGTGGTTTTCCGGTTCTCTTGTACTCGTACTCGTACTCAATGAAATGGTACTCGTACTCGATTCATTGTCGTCCAGTACGAGTACGAGGACGAGTACCGCTAACGCTGAGTACGAGTAAGAAAGACCGAGTGACGATTCGGATGGAGAATCCCAGAAACTCGAAATCGAATGCATCGCATCGAGTACACGGCATCGATTATAGGTATACGGCATCGAGTACGAGTACCGCTAACGCTGAGTACGAGTACGAGTACGAGAGAAAACCAAGACCGCGAAAGCTCAAGACTCGCTACTCGAGTTGAGAGGGTAAAACGGGACGTCCGCTGATCTCTTAACCCACTCGCTTCAAGACCGTCTCCAAGGTCGGCTTGATCGCTGCCGCGCTTGCTCGCAGTCCTTGAATCTCCTTCGGCCATAAATCGATCTCGATGCGTTGCACCGCACCTGCTCGACCGACGACGGTCGGGACGCTGAGCGATACGTCGCGGATTCCGTAGCAACCTCCATCCTGAACGGTGCTGACCGGTAGCATGCGGTTTTGATCCAATGCGATTGCGTGGATCACATCCCGAATTGCAATACCAACCGCGAATCCAGCCCCACCTTTCTTCGAGATGCACTCGGCACCCGAACCCTTGGTGCGTGTGAAGATCTTCTCCCCCAACTGGCTATTCCACAGCGGATGCTTTTCGAGCGACAAGGAACCGACGGTCGCACTCGACCAAATCGGCACCATGCTGTCTCCATGCTCACCCAAAATCAACCCCTTCGTCTGCGTGGGGGCTGATCGGATCGCATCGGAAATGAGGGCGCAAAATCGAATCGTATCCAGTTGCGTTCCCAACCCGAGGACTTGGCTGTAGGGCAATCCCAACTTTAGCGCCGCAAGGTGCGTCAGGATATCTACTGGATTGGATACGACGAGAACAATTGCTGATTTCTTGACACCTGCTTTGGTGACTTCCGTCAGGATCGATGCAAAGAGGTCGGTGTTGCGGTTGATCAGGTCCAATCGGGACTCGTCCGGTTTGCGTCGCAATCCGGCGGTGATGCAGATAACGTCGGAATTGGGAATGTGTTCGTAGCTGCCCGAGGTCAGCAACTGGTCCGCGACACTCGGCGCGCCATGCAACAGATCGAGTGCATGACCCGCGGCCAAATTCTCATTGAGATCGACCAATGCAATCTCGCGAACGATTCCGCCACATTGCAGCGCAAACGCCGCGCATGAGCCGACCAAACCGCCTCCGCCAATAATGCTAACTTTCATTTCCTAGTCATCCTTCATGAATCTTGATTGAATGTGGAAGTCGGCTCGGAGACTACTTGCTTTGTAGTTCGCGCATGACTTGTGCCGTAATCAGTTTGACGAGCTGTTCCATATCGACCCCGGCGCTATCGGAGCTTGCTGCCGAGGGACTTGGGACGGCTACTGCTGACGCCGCCGATTTCAGAACCGGCGCCACGCCATTGCTGCTCGACGAAGCGGTTGCGGAGGCATTCGCCGTCGATGTCGCTTGACCAGCCATCGGCGGAGGGGCCGGGAATGCCCGTCGGTCGACCCCGGACTGCTTCCAGGATTCTCGGAAGATGTCGTTCGCGCAGATATCGCAGTTCTTGTATTCCTCAGTATTGCGTGGATCCGCCCATCCCCATTTTTGTTTCAGGGTCAACAGCTCGCGTTCTTCTTTTTCATTGAAGTAGCTGACGTTTCCGAGCTGACGAGCCAGCATCAAAATTCGGCAATAGGCGTCGAGGATCTCGGTCCACCAATAGGCTTGCTCGACGTCGACGCCGTAACTCACCGTGCCGTGATTGGCTAGGATGATGACGTTGGTTTTATCGACGAATGGCAGGACCGTCTCAGCAAATTCCTTTCCACCCGGCGTTTCATAACGAGTGATCGGAACATCGCCGAGAAACACTTCGACTTCTGGCAATACACATTGCGGAATGGGTTCGCGAGCCACAGCAAATGCAGTCGCATGAGGCGGATGGCAATGGACGACACTCTTGATGTCGGGACGTTTCTTATAGATTTCGAGGTGCAGTAGGGCTTCGCTGGATCGCTTCTTAATGCCTGCCGTTTGCTTGCCCGTCATATCCATGGTGCAAATGTCCTCAACTTTAAGGAACCCTTTGCTATGCATGGTAGGTGTGCATAGGACTTCGTTCTCGCCGATACGGACCGTGATGTTCCCATCGTTGGCAGCAGCGAAGCCTTTGTCATAGAGTCGGCGACCGATCTCGACGATGTCTTGTTTGATTTTGTGTGTGTTTATCATTGACTTTTTACTCGCTATGGACCTAGTTATTTGATGTTCAAAAGTTCTGGGTGGATATGGATTTCATCGAGGATGGCCGAGTTGTACGCGTCGACAGGCTTGAGTGCTGGGCGGAACGGCTGGGCGGCTTCCGCCCCATCGCTCACGGCGATGATGGACCCGATCGATGCTCCCAGTTCATCCCAAACGACGAGCGAATCGACTTCCGCTGGGGTTCCTCCCACAAGGACTTCGCCGATGGGCTCGGTCAACTTCAACGTTGCCCCAACAAAGGTGGGATGGAGTCGATTGCAGGTAACCGTTCCGACGACGCGATAAAGGTGCATGATGGTGTTCTCGCAAGCGTTTAGGACTTGGACCGCAGGTAATCAACGTAATGACGGGCGATGTTGGCTGTACCAGAGATATTCCATCGCTGGGCTGGGACGATGAGCACATTCGTGGGAACTTCGCGAAGGGCATCCGCTAGGTCGGACCACTGGCTGAGGACGACGGGTCGCAATGCATCGTCGCGTGCGGCTTGCCACAATGCTGCGTGAGGTGCCGAAACGATAGCGATGGCTCCCGCAAAACCCTGGCGGATCGCGACGGCCACCGAGCGAATCGTTCCGGCATCGTCCCCTTGGAGTTCACTGACCCGTGTCTGCTTGGGACACAGTTGCTTTTCCAAACTTTTCAGCCATAACGCCGAACCGGACACGAAGAGTCGCTGGGGACGGATCGCTTCGGATTTCATCTCTTCGGTTGCAAGATTGCCATGCGGTGCGGACTCGGGTGCAGCGATTTGTTTAGCGGCAGCTACCGGTGATCGCTCGATGGCGATGGATCGCTCACGACACCAATCTCGAACCGCTGGGGTCAAGATCGCGTTCGGACCGATGGAGATGTGCCGGACTTCTTTCGGAAGGGCCCGAAGCGATTCCAGACTGACCACACTCTCAGCGATGGTGAAGGAAGCCGGAATCGCAGCAGCAACGACGGCAGGTGCGCTCCCCAATGCACTGCCTTGGCTGGATAGGATGGTCTGTAGCACTTCCCGGACGATACGTTCAATTTCGGCAGGATTCCAGCTCATGGCGAACTCCTCGAAATCGGCTCATCTTGCTCAACCTCATCCAGCAATCCCAAGACAGTCCAACGGATCGGACTGTGCTCAAGGCCGTACAACTCGCGCACTGCACCTCCATCGCTGGTAATCATCACCCATTCCCCCGGACCGGCTCCTAGATGATCGACGACGATCACCGGCACACCGTCGCGGGATCGTCGATCGGCAGCCATAGGCTGGCACACGAGCAGCTTGAGATTGCTCAAGCTTTTGTGCTTTACCGTAGAGGTTGCGTTTCCCAGGACGATGGCGATTTGCATGGAAGTCAACGTGTACGACGTTGTAGATTGCGATGGAATGAGGAGTCAGGGATGAAATGGGAGTGAGGAGTAACCGGAGCAGACTAGAAATTTAGCGCCCGAGGATAAATAGGTCGTCGATCAACGAGCATCGACGCTCTCGCGTGAAGGTCAGTGGTGTCGTTACTCCCTCACCGGTTGGACCAGCGATCGAAAAGGAGATGTAGCCTTCGCCGCCGAGCCCGAGCGATGCCATGCATGGCCCGTTCTTGACAAACAAGGTCGTATCCATGGCTCGGGCCATGATCGTCATATTGCGCACGTTGCGCGAGTGGATCATGCTGGTATGGCGATAGCCATGCTCCGCTTCCTGAGCGCATCGAACGGCCGTATCAAAGTCAGGGCATCGAACAAAGGGAACGAACGGCATCATCTGTTCGGTCTGAACGAACGGATGGTCGGCCGATGTTTCGCCATACAGGAGTTCCACTCTCGGGTCGATGCGGCGACCTGCAGCTTCGGCCAGTTTGATTGCGTCTTGTCCGAGCAATTCCTTGCGTGCTGCGTAGTGTTTGTCCGCTCCTTCGCCGACGATTTGAAGGGCTGAACCGGTCAATCGATCGATTTCCCCTTCGGAGAGTCGTATGGCTCCCGCCCGGTGCATGGCGTCCATCATGGCATCAAAGACACTGCTGACAACGAAAACTTCTTTTTCAGCGATGCATAACAAATTATTGTCGTAGGCGGCACCTTGAATGATGCATCGGGCTGCGAGGTCCAAGTCTGCGGTTTCATCGACAACCACGGGGGGGTTCCCAGGGCCAGCGACCACGGCTCGCTTGCCACTGTTCAGTGCAGCACGCGCTACAGCGGGTCCGCCCGTGACACAGATCAATGCGACCTTGCGATGCTTAAAGAGCTGCTGCGCTGTTTCGAGAGTCGGCTCGCAGATGAGACTGATTAGGTTGTCGATACCGATTTCCGCTTTGATGGCACGATTGAATCGCTCGACGCCGACGGTAGCAACTCTGCGTCCACTCGGATGTGGATTCACGACGACCGTATTCCCACCTGCAATCATGCTGATCGCATTTCCGGTGATGGTGGGGAGCGAGTGGGTTACCGGCGTAATGGCTCCGATGACACCGAACGGAGCATGTTCGATGACTGCCAAACCGCGATCGCCGCTGTAGCATTCCGTTTTGAGGAATTCGACCCCTGGAGTTCGTTCGCCGAGGGTTTTGAGCTTCTCAATCTTGTGAGACAAACGCCCGATCTTGGTCTCTTCCATTTCCATCGTGCCGAGTTCGACCGATTGACTGATGGAAATCTTGCGGATGATATCGATGATCTTGCGACGGTCTTCGATAGGCCGCTTTTGAAGCTGTTCAAAGGCCGTGCGAGCGGACGCCACCGCGTCGTCGACGTTATTGAACAAGCCATGCTGGCCATAAACCCCGATGGGGGATGGGGTCGCGGGGCTGGCGATTGAAGGCACCGAACCCGACGGAGTTTCTTGGCTACGAACTTGGCTGATGACCTGTTCGACCACGGATCGAATAAGGTTTTCGTTGATTTGCATGGCGGATTACTGTCGTTTGTAAACGTTGTTTTTTTCGATGCTGACGGTGTCGACGATGCCGATGATGACGCAGTCGATCGGTAATTTGCCTGTTTCCGGAGTGAATCGGGCGCTGCTTCCTTGTGTGATCAAAACCAGATCGCCAACGCCTGCTCCGAGCGCATCCACTGCGATAAACGTTCGACCAGTGGTCACCAGGGATGCGCGGTCCTTAGGCTCGAGGCGATAGGGTTCGACCACAAGCAATTTCTGACCGGTCATCGAATCGACCTTTTGAGTCGAAACTACCGAGCCAGTGACTTTGGCCACAAACATGGTTGGATCTCGCTAAATGAGTTGGCGATGCAGCGGGAGTGACAGACCAATGGCGGCCTGTGACGACGCTACTGTTTTTTGGGCCTTACGGCTTCCACCGTTTGGCGTGCCACGATGAGTTCTTCATTGGTAGGCACGATCCAAATTTGGACCTTGCCTTTAGTCGCATCATCGATGCGTCGTTCCTTCGGACCACTTCCGTTTTTGTCTTTGCACAGGACGATCCCAAGATCGACGAGATTTTGGCAAACCGCCGAGCGAATGGTTTGCGAGTTTTCCCCGATCCCACCTGTGAATGCGATCGCATCGACTCCGCCGAGTGCCACCAACATTGCACCGAGTTGCCTTCGAATCTCAGCCACGAAGACATCCAGCGCGAGCTGAGCCTTCGTATTTCCCGAGGCGGCCGCCGCTTCGAGATCTCGGACATCTCCGGAGATCCCGCCTGAGAGTCCGAGCAATCCGGCCTGCGTGGAAAGAAGCTTCAGCAGTTCTGTCAACGACAGCCCCGTGTACTCCATCATCAAAGGCAACGCATAGGGGTCGAAATCGCCGACTCGATTGTTATGAGGGAGACCCGTTTGAGGACTCATCCCCATCGTGGTTGCGACACTCTTGCCACCTCGAATCGCGCACATCGACGAACTACCACCGAGGTGCAACGAGATCACTCTCGCGTCCGGCTTCGAAAGCAACTGGGCTGTGCGCCAACCGATGAATCGGTGCGAGGCGCCATGGAATCCCCATTTGCGAATCGGAAGTGCTTCCGCGATCGCGTCGGGAATCGCGTACCGTTTCCAAGCATCCGGAATCGTCTGATGAAAGTCTGTCTCGAAGGCCGCAACCAGTGGAATCCGTGAGGAAGTGCTGGCCAATTGCCGCATGGCCGCCATGTAAGGCGGATTATGTGCAGGAGCCACCGAGTTCATTTCCTCCATCGCCGAGAGCACATGCTCATCGATGATTTGCACACCGGATATTCGACCACCATGGACGGCTTTGAAGCCGATGGCCGAAATCTCGGATGCATCCGACAGACAGCCCGCATCGGGATGCGTCAGTTGACGGATGCATGCATCGACAGCCACTCCGTGATTGGGTACAGCTTCATCGGTTTCAGCGCGATAATCACCGATCTCAACGAAACAGCGACTCACCGGAGAACCGATCCGTTCGACACCGCCGCGCGCGAGCTGACGCTCGTCGGTCATGTCGAAGAGTCGGTACTTAAAACTGGTCGAGCCTAGGTTGGCAACGAGGACTTTCATAGTCGATCCTTGACTGAAGAACTATTTGAAGAACGCGGAGACCAGACCTTCGGAGGGACGTGGAATGATGTGGCTGCTGACGAGTTCGCCCGCTTGAGCGGCTGCAGCAGCACCTGCTTCGACCGCTGCCCGTACGCTACCGACATCGCCGGTGACGACCGTGGTCACATAGGCTCCGCCGATATCGATTCGCTTCACAATTTCGACGCTTGCGGCTTTGGCCATGGCGTCGGTCGCTTCGATCAAGGCCAACAGGCCCTTGGTTTCAATCAATCCAATTGCAGTTTGCATGGTGGTGGTTCTTTCTGTGTTGTTGATTCGGTGTGGAAGGGATTATTCAGCCGAGGACGAAGGTGCGGAGACCTTCAGAACTTTGGCCAGATCCTCATGTGGACGAGCGATGACTTGGACGCTCAGGACTTGACCGATTCGGCCAGCCGCTGCGGCGCCCGCATCCGTGGCTGCTTTGACAGCGGCTACGTCGCCACTGACAAACGCCGAGACCAAGCCGCTACCGACTTTGTCCCAACCGAGGAACCGGACATTCGCTGCCTTCATCATCGCGTCGACTGCTTCGACCAAGGCGATAAAGCCTTTGGTCTCGATCATGCCGAGAGCTTCGTTGTTTTTTGCCATAGGTTGCTACTCCAAGAAAGAGAAAACGGAAACGTTGTGAAACAAAGTGTTTTTGAAAAATTCGAAATGAAACGTGGGGCGGGTGATCGATCAGTGTTCGTGGCACTTGCAAGGGACTTGTGGACGAAGTTCGATGACCGTGGCGCGATCAAGATCGCATGCGTTCCCTTCGTCGGTGTCGATATGGACTTCGAGTTTGGCGCTGGCATCTTCGCGAACGAGCAAATCCTCAAAGGTAACCCCGCACTGCGGACTCTTGATGGATAGCGTCATGAAGTCCCCATTCTTCACGCCGTAATAAGCCGAGTCGCGGGGGGAGATATGAACGTGGCGAGCTGCGCGGATCACCCCTTCTTGCAATTCAACCGCGCCCGCCGGACCGACTAGCACACATCCGGGGGTTCCCTTGATGTCGCCACTGTGCCGAACCGGCGCATCGATCCCGAGCGAGATCGAATCGGTGAATGCCAATTCCACTTGGCTGGCCTTGCGTGTTGGTCCCAGCACGCGCACGTTCGGAATCATGCGACGCCTCGGTCCGACGATCATGACTGTCTCTGCGGCTGCAAAAAATCCGTCTTGATACAAGTCTTTCTCCGGCGTGAGCTTCTTCCCTTTTCCAAAGAGTTTTTCGACATGCTCATCGGTGAGGTGGATGTGCCGAGCGGAAATACTGACGACCAGTTTGGGTAGGTATGGGCCGCTGGTGGAACCGTTTGCGGAAGAGGACGTTCCGCTATGACTGAATGCCTTGGTGATGGCACTTCGCACGAGCGCTTCGATGCGACTGGCGTCCATCGATTGGGAACTGATACTCATGATGATTGCAACCCTGAGGAAGTAGGGCTAGGACTGGATGAAGAAAAGGGTGTGGAAGTAGCGTGCGATTCGTTCATCGCACTTCGATCCAATTCCCTTTCGAGATTGGTTTCGGATGGTTTCGTCGGAGCCAGGATCAGCTTGACATGGACGCTTTCAATATGCTGACGCCAGCGATTGTCCAACGCGTCATCGACGACGAGCGTGTCGACCTCTTGCCAAGGGCACATGCGTGCCAGGCTTGAGCGGCCAAATTTGGTACTGTCGGCCACGATGATCGTCCGATCGGCGGCGCGCATCATGCAGCGTTCGGTTTCCACCAACAGCATGTTGCTATTGAAGAAGCCTTTGGCGTTGATTCCGGCCACGCTTAAAAAGGCCTTTTGGACGTTGATGTTTTCAAGCATGTGATCGGTGTACGGACCATGAGTTACCCCCGTCCGATTGTGGATCGCTCCGCCGAGCATGACCAAATCGACCGAGTCGCTGGCGGAGAATAGGTTCGCCACAGGTAACGAGTTGGTAACGATTTGCAAAGGTCTTCCGACCAGTTGGCGCGCCAGTTCGTAAGTCGTGCTCCCACCATCCAGCAGGACCGTATCGTGGTCATCGACCAAGCTTGCTGCCGCTACGGCAATCTGCCGTTTTTTGTCCCAGGCTCCCTCCTGCGCTCGCCCTCGCTGGAACTGCCGAACCGTGATGCTGGGGCCCGTGAAGAAGACCCCGCCGTGAGTCCGCTTGGCTTCGCCAGACTCTTCCAGAGACTCCAAATCCCTCCTGATCGTCGATTCACTCACATCCATCGCATCCCGGAGATCGGGGATCGACACGAAGCCATGCTGGCGAATCAAATCGCGCAACTTGGCCCGTCGAGCCAGCGATCCGTTGAGATGATTGGAGGGAATCATCCTTTGCCTGATGGCTTTTCGCCAAAAAGTGCTTCTAAACGATCAAAAATGAGGTGGAAAGCAACGCTACTTGCTCTCAATTCACCACGTAATGAATGAATATCGCACAATTGCGATCTAATTCAATCACTCTCGCGTTAAAAATCCCCTTGTTTACCCATTTTGAGGGTTCAGAGGGCCATCCGCCACCAAGAGTAGTCCCTTCAGACTAGTTCGCCCCCGTCAGACGGGGAGCCCCAAGGCTACGAATTGACAGATCAGTGCTCCAACCTAGTCCGAAAAGACGGATCGCAACGAAAGAACCGAAAGAAGATGAAATCGGCAAAAGTCGATTCTCGTTTCTGTGAGCCTGAGGCGCTCGCCGATTTTTACAGGTCGAAAGAACTCGGCTATTTGACGTTGCGCGTTTCGGCTTTTTCACGTGCTCGTGCTCGCAATCGAATGGGGTTTTTCGAGCACGACTACGAGCAGGAGCACGAGCACAAACAAGCCAAGGAAAACATCGATTGAAACTCCGAAACACTCGAACAGCGCAATTTCAAAAGGCGCTAGTCGATTCTTGCACTTCGAAAGAACTCGGCTAGCGCCTCAGGCTCACTTTTGAAGGCTGTGGCTGCGTGTTTTGTATTGAAGAGTTCCATGTCGACGCGGCGCACCGCGAGTTTGCCTAACTCGATAGGCAATCGAGTCCACGGTCAGTCATCTATGCCCAATTCAGTGGATGCCGCGTCAGATTCTGCGATCGATCGATAGTAAGGGCAAAAGCTAAGAGGTTGGCGTGGGTACTTGGGCCATTGGACAGGAGTGTTCTTGGATTGGCAAAGCAAGAAGACCGATCCACGGCCGCTAACAATCGTTCGATGATCCATACAACTCAAGCAGATCGAATGGCGGAGAATGGGCTGCAATCTAGCGAGTGAGTCCGCCTCATTCCGTCCAGGATCAGATTCTTCTGCATCCACGTCACCGGATGCCAAAGGATTTTTCTGCGATCCGTCGTCTGATCCTGCTGGATTTGTCTGGCTAGATGCTTCGTCGTCCTCGTCCGATCGAGGGGTGGAGGATAAATGAATTTGCGAAGGAAACGATTTCGAAGACATTTGGGCAATCGGTATTTGAAGCAATCGGCACGTGCAAAGAGATCCTTATAATGCTTTTCCATGATACCGCATCCTACCGAAAGTTCACGGAGCATTGCCGCGCCACGCGAGCTGAAGATTCAAGCCCAGACGAAGAATCGGCTCTCAAACGGGTGCCCCTCATTCGATGGATCCTCAAACCACGCCATGGCCAAGGATCGCTGCTTGATAAGCCGCCTCATCGCAGTACTCATGCACTGGAAGACCGTTCAGGTATTTATCCAGGCCCGATACATCGCTTCGAATCAATCCCAAAAATCAAAGCAATGGATCCCCAGGATGTCCATTTTTTGCCTCGCACATCATGCCGTGATCACAATGCCGTGATCACACCGCGATCGGCGGTCGTTCGTGTCAGAAGTGTTCTCAATCCTACGTATCGCTTTCCATGGCTGGTACTCCATTGCTGGTACTTTGTTACTTTGCCCTCTTTGTTTCTCGAAGTTCTTCGATGGCTTGAAGAAGATCCTCCACCCCGAGTCCATATCGGGCCAATACGCTGGCCATAACGCCACCCACATGCTCGCACCTGCCTCTGCGAACGCTGGTCGTCGCGCTTATCGACGGGATAGTGATGCGAGGAGGAACCGCAGCGCGGGCTGGCTGAGATCGCTCGGAACCGCGGCGTGTTCGCGGTGGTTGTGGCGAACTGCGAGAGACGGCTAAGGCATCCTGTCTCCGAATCGATCTGTCTTGTGATTCTGCACCGGAATCAGTAGCCGTGCGGCAAGACGGCGTTCGCAGTGCGATCGACTCGGTCCCATTGCAATCCCCGGTCTCCCAAGCAAAGGTCTGCTGAATCATTTTTGGACTGCCTGCAAATGCCGTTACCATGTCCCTGTACCTTCCCTTTTTCGCCCGCTCGCACGAGCTAGGTCTCACGATCTATCGGGGCCTTGAATTGCTCAGCCCGTTTCGTTTCGCAGAGCGTTCCACGTCAGCCCACCCTTGCTGCCTTAAGAATCGCAACGCGCAGGACACCTTAGGTCACCACGAAGAGAATTCCGAAAATTGATTTGCGTTCGCGCCGGGTCGCGCGATTCCTCACCTCCAACTGCACGCGATTGCAATCGGAGCTATCATGCATGCGATACGTTCAGTTGCACCGTTGGTGCGAATCCCGTTTTCGCAGCTCAGCCACCATTTCCTCCGTCCATTCCCTCGGTCTTCACCATGTCCATCCTTCGTTCCAGCAACACTTGTGCCGATGTCCGATGTCTTAGATCACGCTACTGGGTTTCCTGGCCGGCATGGTTGCTCGGCGTTTTCATACTCACGTCGATGTCCTCCTCGACGCGGGCGCAGGTCCCCATCGAAGAGGATTACCTACAGAACAAACTCCCCTCTTGGGTAGAACTGTACCGCGAGCTTCATGCGGCTCCGGAGTTGTCCTTCAAGGAAGACAAAACAGCGGCCAAGCTTGCCAAACGTCTTCAAGCCTTGGATTTCAGTGTCACCACCGGCATCGGTAAAACGGGATACGTGGCGGTACTCAAGAACGGCCCGGGACCCGTGATCATGCTCCGTACCGATCTCGATGGCCTCCCAGTAACCGAACAATCGGGTGTCCCCTATGCATCCAAAGTCCGTGCGACCGATGCACGCGGTGTCGAGGTCGGAGTGATGCACGCGTGTGCCCATGACATCCATATGACATGTCAAATCGCTGCCGCCGAATACCTGTCAACGCAACGATCGCAATGGCAAGGAACCCTCGTCCTATTCGGCCAACCTGCGGAGGAGATCGGAGGAGGTGCCAGCGCCATGATTGCCGACGGCGCTTTGGTCCGTTTCCCCAGGCCTGATTACGCGATCGCATTGCACGTCGACTCAGAACTACCAACGGGAACGATCGGCTTTCGTGCTGGCCCCTTGATGGCCAATGTCGATAGTGTTGACATCCTAGTAAAGGGAAAAGGGGGGCACGGCGCGTTTCCACACAACACCATCGATCCTGTCGTCCAAGCCGCTCATCTCATTCTCGACCTGCAATCGTTGATCAGTCGCGAAAATAACCCGCTCGATCCTGCGGTCATCACCGTCGGATCGATTCACGCCGGTACCAAACACAACATCATTGACAGTGTATGCAAACTTCAGCTCACCGTTCGCAGTTACTCTCCGGAAGTCCGCCAACGCTTGCTTGATGGAATCGAACGCAAGGCAAAAGCAGCCGCTATCAGCGCTGGAGCCGAGGAACCGACCATCGAGTTTTCTGACTATACGCCTGCCACGATCAACGATTCAGGTTTGGTGCAACGCCTCGTTCCGGCGTATCGCAAACTGTTGGGAACCGAGAAAGTCATCGACGTTCCCCCCGTGATGGGCGGAGAGGATTTTTCGCAATTTGGATTGGCGGGAATTCCAATCGCCATGTTCCGCGTGGGAACTCAAAGCCCCGAACGCATTGAGGAATTCGCCAAGGAAGGGAAATCGCTCCCCTCCCTTCATTCCCCCTTCTTTTATCCCGAGCCGAACGAAACTCTTCGAACTGGTATCAAAACGCTGATTGCCACCGCTCTCGAATTGATGCCTCCCTCCGAATAGTGAAGGAGTACGATGAAATCTGTGCTTGCGTATTTGCTCGGGTGGGACCGAATGAGGACCATCGGCCGACACAGCCGACAAAAGTCGATTTTTGTTTCAATGAGCCTAAGGCGCTAGCCGATTTTTGCACGTCGAAAGAACTCGGCTAGCGCCATTTTAAGTTGCGATATCAGAGTGTCTCGGAGCCTCCATCCAAGTTTTCCCTTGCTTTCTCGTGCTCCTGCTCCTGCTCGTAATCGTGCTCGAAGAGACCCTTTCGATTACGAGCACGAGCACCATCCGCCTGCGCGGATTGAGCACGAGCACGACGAAAAGCCATAACGAGCGACTTCAAAACGAGCGCCTCAGTCTCACTTTCGTCGGATGTGTCTCGGCTGACATTCTGAAAACAACAGTCCGTCGATCAACCGCGGAAGCCCCCATTACGCGACCGTTTTCGCCTAGCTTGTCCATCCGCGTGCACTACAATTCTGGGCCCCTCGTTTCGCAGTTGGAAGGAGGTCCGATGTATCCGTCTCGCCTCGCTGCGCATGTCCAACGAAATCGATCTCTACTTTCAACGTCTTCGTCATTGGCTCGATTTGGAGTCGGACGCGGAGCGGGCACGCATGGCGCAGCGGCGTGCCTCTCGGTCCACGTCGAATTCGGGATTGGCGCGAAGCGTTGAATCCCGCGGGGATACGCTTACGCATCTGGTCATCTCCGATCATCGCACGGGATTGGGCGGACGGTTCATTGTCACCTTTACCAAACGCAATCCACAACAACTCTTTCCCTGGAATCGATTCCGAGTAGGGACTCCCGTCGTCGCATCGGATGAGTCGAATTTGCAGGATGTCGGCGGAGGGGTCGTCAGCGCGCGATCCACGGCGTCGATGGATATCGTTTTTGACGAATGGCCTGAAGGGAGTCTGTTTCGCCTCGAACTCTCTTCCGATGAAATCACACGAACACGCCAGTTAGATGCTTTGGCCGTCGCCGAAAGTGGCCGCGGCCAGTTGAGCCGATGGCGGTCCCTGCTCATTGAGACTCAACCACCGCAATATGATCCTCCAAAACCATTGGATCGATCCCCCCAACTCAATGCATCCCAATGGGACGCGGTCGAGTTCGCTCTGGCTGCGCGCGAGGTCGCGATCGTGCATGGTCCGCCCGGGACTGGCAAAACCACCACGGTGGCGGAACTCATTCGGCAATCGGTTCTGCGCGGCCAACGCGTCCTGGCATGCGCACCCAGCAATACCGCGGTCGATAATCTATTGGAAAAACTCATCGCGTTAGGGGTCCGGGCAGTGCGGATCGGACATCCCGCTCGCGTGCATGAACTGTTGCAACAACACACGCTGGACACATGCGTCGAACTCGATCCTGGAATGAAGGTCGTTCGAGAAATGCAGAAGGAAGCCGAACACATCCTTGCAAAAGCTGGAAAATGGACTCGAGCCAAACCAGCCCCTGGTGCAAGGGACGACGCGCGGGCCGAAGCACGCCGATTGCGCGACGATGCTCGTGCGTACGAACGCCAAATCATCGCATCCATCCTGGACCAAGCCGAAGTCATCTGCGCCACCACCAACTTCGATCCCGATGTTCTAGGCGATCGAAAATTTCCACTGGGAGTGATCGATGAAGCCTGCCAAAGCACGGAACCAGGTTATTGGCCTGTCCTGCTTCGAACGGAGAAAATCGTTTTGGCTGGCGATCATTGCCAATTACCCCCTACCGTCCTCTCCAAAAAAGCTGCCGACGAAGGCTTTTCCTTGAGCATGATGGAACGTTTAACCAAGACCTTTGGCGATTCGGCCACGAGACTACTGACGGTCCAATACCGCATGCATCAAGCCATCATGCAGTTCTCCTCCAAACGCTTTTATGATGGCAAGTTGGAAGCTCACAGCGATGTAGCCGAACATTGCTTGCGCGATCTGGCGGCTGACATAGTTGTTTGTTATCCCGATGAACCAGTGACCTTCGTCGATACGGCAGGTGCCAGTTGGGACGAACAGATCGATCTCGAAGGAGAAAGCAAATTCAATCCGAAGGAGGGAGCTTGGATCCTCGATCGTGTCACCGAGTTGGTGGAATCGGGATTGCCTCAATCCAGCATCGCCGTCATTGCGCCGTATTCCGCACAGGTGCGATGGCTGAGGGACCGATGCGCATGGCGTGAGATCGAAATCGATACGGTCGATGGCTTTCAAGGCCGCGAAAAAGAAGTGATTCTCATCTCGCTGGTTCGCTCCAACGATCGAGGAGAAATCGGTTTCCTATCCGATGAACGAAGGATGAATGTCGCAATGACGCGTGCGAAACGCAAACTCATCTTGATTGGCGATTCGGCAACTTTGGCACGCCACCCGTTCTACGCAGCTCTCCTCGAGCATTTCGAATCCGTTGAGGGTTACCACACTATCTGGGAATGGGCCAACTGAGAAAAGGACCGGTATTGCTAACACCGGCATTGCTACCAATCGTGTGCCAATTGAAGAAACCTTCAGGTTTCCATTGTGCGATGCGCAGCTAGCCCATCCAAAGCAAAACCCGCCAGGGGTGCTGGCGGGTTTCGTGGGCTTTCATCAGTGCAGGCTGGATGGCTTCAACTAGGACGCCTTCACCTAGGAGTCACCGTACTCGCGATTGGTGATGATGCCTGGTTGAGGAACGGGATAGATACCGTTGGCGTTGGCCAAGACGGGTGCAGCGCTTTGGTAGGTCAAATTCTCCAACCCAGGTGCAAACTCATGCTCGCAATTGAGCATGTCGTCGTAGCTAATCTCGACGCCGGTATGGGCTGCCATGCGTCCCATGCTGGTGACCAAGCTCGCTTTGACCCCTCGTTCGACTTCGTTGTACGGCAAGTCCTTGCGGATCGCATTGATGAGATCGTTCCATTCCAGTCGGTATGGATTCGGTTCGTTGGGGGGACCTTGCCAAACGATATTGGATGCATTGGATTTGGACATGTTTTGACCGGAGTAGATACGGCACTTGGCAGGTGAGTGACCCGATGCCGAGATGACAGCGCTACCCTTCGTCCCATGCGCGTAACTTGCGAATTCGTCGCGACAGCCTGGAATCGTTCGGCCGTTCACGAATAGCTTGGTTCCATCCTTAAACGTATATTCGATCGAGTACGTATCAAAATTCTGATCCACGCAATCATTGCGATAATGGCGACCGCCGGAGGCTTGGGCTTTGACAGGCCAATCCTCTTTCATCCAGCAACACTCATCAATGTTGTGAATGAGGAAGTCGCTGACGGCGCCACCGCTGGCCCACAGAAAACCGTGGAAGCGGCCGATTTGATAGAGCAGTTCGTTCATCTCGGGGGGCTTCTTGGTCGTTGCCGCCGATCCGGTTGGACCTGCCATTCGATAGGCTCGCAACATCAAGATATCGCCGATTTCTCCGTTGCGAATGCGGTCGAGCAATTCTTGACGGACGACGCAGTGACGGCACATCAATCCCACGCCCACTTTCAAGTTTCGTTCCACCGAGAGCTTGCCCAGATCGAACATCTTCTTACTGGTTGGACCGTCGACCGTGACCGGTTTCTCCATGAAGACATTCAGCCCCTTCTCGATCGCGTACTTGAACATCACCCAACGGAACGCAGGTGGAGAAGTCAAAATCGCGACATCGCCGGGGCGCAATGTATCCATTGCCTTCTTGTATCCGTCGAAACCCACAAACTGCCGATCGGCCGGAACATCTACTTTTTTCGGGAAGTCTTCTTTGAGCTTTGCGTAACTGCTGCTCAAACGATTCTCGAACACGTCGGCCATCGCAACCAATTCGATCTCGCCGTTATCGACGCTCAGCGCATCCCCGGCGGCACCGGTTCCGCGCCCTCCGCATCCGATCAGAGCAACGCGAATCTTGTTGTCCTCAGCCGCATGCACGCTGCGTGACAGTGTCGACGTGAGCCCCGCCGCAGCGGCGAAGGTGGTACCGGTCTTGAGGAATCCCCGACGATTCGCCGGGTTGTGGGATGGTTCCTGAGAGGACGCCATGGTCAATCTCCAAATGGGTGGAAGGAAGAACTAGTAGGTAGGATTCGTAGGGCGAGGGCTTTTCGGACGCCGAGGGTTTTCATCAATATGTGCAGTTATCCAAGTAACGCGATCCATGTTTTGGAACAGGATCGCGATAGGGATGCGATCGCAATCATCGATCAACGTTCTAAGGGAACAGGGCGTTCTTTCTGGATGGGCTCAGAGTACTCCCAGACTGTACTCTTTTCCTCCTCAGTTGGTTCATTTAAAGGTCGGACCACTCGAAAACCAACGTGCAGAGCATCCGTAAGATACCAAATGCTCACCGGAGACTGGGGGTCTTGCGCAATCCAATCGTCCGTCGAGCCTTCGCGGGCCGCGCTCCGAAGGGCAGCCGCACTCTTGTCCCAGCCTCCCCCCCGCACAACACGCGGATAGAGAGTCTTCGGAACCAAGAGCGGATCCTCTTTACGAAGATCCAAGGGATAGCCTTCCGGTGTGAACTGATCGAGCACCCACTCGGCGACGTTGCCATGCATGTCGTGCAGTCCCCATGGATTCGGTTTTTTCAAACCGACTTTATGGTACCCTTCGCCAGCGTTATCCGCGAACCATGCATACTGTTCCAACTCGGACGGATCGTCACCAAACGAATAAGCGGTTGTTGTTCCGGCGCGACATGCATATTCCCATTCCGCCTCGGTCGGGAGTCGATAATAACGACCTGTTTTTCGAGACAGCCATTTGCAATAGACCCTGGCGGCATGCTGGGTCATGCAGATGGCGGGATAGCCCTGTTTTCCCATCCCAAATGTCATGTCTGTATAGGGTTTCGTGGGTTGGCTCTTTTGGAATTCATCCGCCAATTCATCTCGCTTGGTCGCCTGGACTTTGTTCACATCGCGGTAGAAGACATCCAGATCGGACATCCACACATCGTAGGCATCCCAAGTCATTTCGACTTTCGACATCCAAAACGGTTGCACCACGACATCATGGACTGGCCCCTCGTCGGCATTGCGATCGGGTTCGCTCTCGGGACTTCCCATCTTGAAGGTCCCACCCTTGATGGGGAGCATTTCGATTTTTGCCTGTGAGTGCTCGATGCGCTCGACGTACGACTTCATTTCCGATTCGGTCGTCGCGTTTGCATCGGGTATCGGCAATGCGGCATCTTGGGCGTCTTGGGCTTGGACATTCGAGACGTTCCATGCCCCAATGATTCCGACGAGTGGGAAGAGAATCCACCAGCTCGTTGCGTACAGTTGTTTCAAAGGATGTTCCTTGGAAGGGTGAAGATCACGGAAGCTCAGCGCCTCATTCCCGTGAATTCAATTGCGTAGCCTAGCGGCGTAACGCGATTTCGAAAACGAATGTCAGCGCACAAGACAAAGACCTAGTTTCAATTGGCCGTAGGCAAAATATCGATGTTGCGGAATCGAACAGGGTCGGAGTGACCAGCAAATCCGATATGGCCTGCCGAGCGATCTTTGCCGGGATGGGGCGTATTGGCCATGAATTCGCTGACGCTCGCCAAGTCCGCATCGAGGATGCGCGTTCCGTTGAGTTCAACAGTGATCTTTGAGCCTTGGACTGTGACCACTTCATGGTTCCACTGACCGACGGGGCGGAGATACCCACGCTTTGCAGCCACCATGCCATACGCACTACCGTGCGCTTGGCGTGGATCGATCGAGGCATAGTTTGCATGGCCGTCGTCGAGGATTTGCAATTCCGTCATCCCAACGTAGGCAGCATCTCCGTGACGTAAATCCTTGGGAAGCTTTTCAATTTCTTCGACACTTGGATAGCGAATGGCCAGCCCATTGTTACCTGCAGGTGGCAATTGGAAATCGACCCGAAATGTAAAGTCGCCATAACTCTTCTCCGAGTACAAGACGCCCCCTTTGCCTTCCAGACATTGGATGGCACCATCGGTCACCGTGTAATTCGCGGTCGCTCCTTGCCAGCCTTCCAAATCTTTGCCATCGAAGAGGACATTCCATTGCTTACCCGATTTGCCGAAAAGTAAATTCTCGGATTGTTTGAGGATCTCATTCGATTCGTCCGCGTTGAATTCATGGATAGTGATGTTTCGGAATCGAATCTCGGCTCCATGGGTTTGAAGTTGGATCGGGCCTCTTGCAAGCAGCGGTGCCCCAGGTGCAAAGTAATCATGCAAACGGGCGTTCGAAACTACCTCTTTGTCGTTCAACCATACCCATGTCCTTTCACCTACCAATCGGATCTTCATGACGTTCCATTGACCGAGGGGCCGGTCCGCTCGTACGAGCGGATCCTTTCCTTCCCATCCTGCTGGATTGTTCCATAGCCCGCCACTTCCCTTTTCGTTGCCATTCTTGCGATTGTTCTCGGCATCGGGATCCCAGATTTGAACCTGTGGAATTCCTCGGAGATAGATGCCCGAATCGCAGCCAGGGACGATTTTGTACTCGAGAGTCAGTTCGAAGTCGCCGAATTCGCGATCGCTCGTCAAGTAAGCACCTTGACCATCATTGACGATCTCGCTCCCTTCGACTTTCCAGTGATCCTTGATCTCTTGGTTCCACTTGGTCTTGTCCGCTTCAGGCGTCGCTTCCCATTTGCGCGGATCAACGGTTGGACGTCCGTGCCAGCCGGAAAAATCTTTCCCATTGAACAACGGTTCCGAGTCTGCAGCCGACAAAGAAACCATGGATGAGAAAACAATCGATGCAAACCCCAAGCCTGTGGGGATGGCGCATCGGAGCAAAGCAGAAAATCGGGGGAGGTTCATCGTTCGAAGCATAGGATGGTGGTGGGGGTTAAGGCAAAATGGGGCCGCGAAAACCAATCGCTCGTCGGTCGCACGACCTCATCGGTGATGGACTCGGATGGCGGGCAAGGGCAGGGGGAGTTGATGGAGCCGAAAAACCATTTACACGGCGTTCCATGACGTCGGGATCCTCGCGCGATCGTTCGCTTCCGCCAACGATGCCAGGGCAACGCAATTGAGCAGCCTCGAAAATGGCCTCTCGGTCATTCAACCTCCTGATTTTAGCAAGAAAATCCTGCGAGTGATGTCGCCGAAGAAACGAATCTTCATTGGAATCCCAAACAAACAAGTCCAAAGATTCCAAGAAACGCTCTGTGACAGCGAATGCTCCACAACCCCTGCATTCTTCGGGTCGATAAGCTATGCTTTTCTCGGCGATGATTCAGAGTCTGCGACAATCGCCGGTTCGTTCGCCCTCGGCGAAACCCGCGATTCCCATCGAGCCATGTGATCCATGATCCAGTTCAGCCCAAGCTCTTCCCTATGAATTTCAACCCATCTCGCCCACTCGCGATCGATGTTCAGAACTTGTCCAAGGTCTATCGAGAAGGATTGTTGCTACCCCGTCTCCATCCAGCACTAAAAAATGTCTCCTTAGAAGTCCGCGCGGGAGAAGTGTTCGGCCTCCTGGGCCCGAATGGAGCCGGAAAGACGACGTTGATCAAGGTTCTGTTAGGAATCCTCCATCCAACCCAAGGGGTGGCACGCGTCCTCGATCTTCCGGCGGGTTCGAAAGCGGCTCGCAGAAAAATCGGCTACCTACCAGAGAACTTGGTTTTCCCGAGGCACCATACGGGTCGCAGCGCCCTTTACTTCTATGGCCGATTGAGTGAGATGAGCGATTCTCAAATCGCCGCTCGAGAAAAAGAACTGTTCGATCTTGTTTCCTTGACGGGCCGTCAGAACGAAGCGGTTCGTCGGTATTCGAAAGGGATGCGGCAACGGCTGGGACTTGCTCAAGCCATGCTGCATGATCCGGACCTCCTGATCATGGACGAACCTACCGACGGTCTAGACCCGATGGGCCGATCACAGATTCGCGATGTTTTGGATCAATTGAAGCAGCGAGGGAAAACCGTTTTTCTCAACAGCCACATTTTGCAAGAAGTCGAATTGATTTGCGACCGTGTCGCCATCATGGCGCTGGGTGAACTGCGCGGGATCGGAACGATCGACGATTTGATTCGCAAACATGCTGATGAAAGCAAAAGCAGCCTAAAGATGGAGGTCATCGGTTCCAAACAATCCATCGCGCCGAGTCTTGAAAACATACCCAACGTCACACTGATGACGATCCCGTCCACTTCCGATGCGATTCCTGAAATCACGCGCATAGAAATCCCTTCGATCGATCAATCCACTGTCGATAAACTCGTCGATCGATCGCGTTCGATGGGGATCAGTATCCTCCGCATGGAGCGGGCTCGCCCCAGCCTCGAACAAGTCTTTATGAATATCGTCGGCGCGGCGAGCAAATCGCCTCCATCGGTGCCTGGCATGTCGCATGGGCAATCCCCGTTGCCCGCATCGCCCCCATCCGCTCAATCTCTGGGCTCATCATGACGTTCGCCTAGCATCCCGAGCGGCTGCGATCCTCCGCGCTGCAGCGACTCAAACCGTATTCCATTTCCATCCCGTTCCGGTTCGATCCATCGACACTCATCGAAGCCGATTCCTAACGCCAGATTTGCCGATCCACCCATGAAACCCTATTTGGCCATCCTTTACGATAGCTTGATCGAATCCCTGCAGTCCAGGGTCCTGTGGATCTTGCTCGCTTGCTGGACTCTCATCCTCATCGCGCTCTTCCCACTCAGCATTTCTGAAGGGGAAAGTTATCAAGTGCGTATGGGGGACATTTCCTCACCGAAGACGGTTCTCGATCAACTCGCGGCTGCTTCGGCTGGAAAAGGCACGCGGGCTCAACGGTCGGTCTACGCCAAGATCAAAGAGGATTTTCAAGCGGTTCTTCAAGATCGTCAGCGTTCGGGTCGCAAGATTCCGGTCGGCAGCTTGATAGCCTCTCTCAATGACGTCGTCTCGTCCGATGATCTTTACGACGAAGAGGCTTGGCCGAATGCAAAGAAGCGGAAGGAGCTGCGCGAGCTCATTGAAAAAGGAACCAAGTCTCCGGAAGAGACCCAAAAACTCAATCGCCGCCTCTTAGATCTGGCGTTTCCAGGCTCGGTCAAAACCTCCTCGGGCCAAGCGACTTGGATTACTTATGCAGGGCTCAAGTTTACCGATCCTCTGCCATTCACGGCTCGGCAGATGCGTCCCTTTATTGAGTCGAGCTTGTTCCCACTGATCATGTGGATCGGACTGGGGCAGATCGCGATGATGGTCGCGATCGTCATCACCAGTTCTATGATTCCGGACATGTTTCAAACCGGATCACTTCACTTGCTCTTGAGCAAACCGCTGTCCCGGAGTGTGTTATTCCTGAGCAAATATTTGGGTGGCTGTATCTTTGTGGCGATCAATATCGCCTTCCTCGTCATCGGGCTCTATTTCTATGCGGGCATACAGCTTGATATTTGGAATCGCGGAATTCTATGGTGCATCCCTTTGTTCATCTTCGCATTCATGATCTTCTATTCGGTCTCCGCACTGGTAGGACTGATCTGGAAGAACCCGATCATTTGTGTGGTGGTGACAGCCCTGTTTTGGGGGGCGTGTTTCACGGTTGGCTTGATCCGCGGCATCTCCGAAGGATTTCTCAAAGGACCTCCCACGATCCAACGTCTGATCGCCGTGGGGGACCAACCCGTCGCTGCCAACCAACAAGGACGAATCCTGTTCTGGAACGAGTCTCAAAATACTTGGCAAACAGCTTATGGTGAAGTCAACGGCCAACGCGTTCTCGGTCCCATTTGGGATCCCAAGGAAGGTACGCTCTACTTTGGTCGTCCTCCCTTCCTGCCGTTCGGAATCACGACAGGCGAATCCATTCGACTCGAAACGGCCAAAATTCCGGAATGGGCTGGGCAGGCTTCGACGACCGATAAAAAGGTTTGGGACGACTCAAGGCTCGACTCCGCCCCCGATCTCCCCGCCGATACTTTTGAATTGATCCCCTGGGAAGATTCCTTTCTCGCCGTCAACGGGGAAGGGATCTATGTCTACGATCGAGAAGCGGCCGCCAAAGCCGAACAGCAAAAAGTGAGTTTGTTTGGCTTCGATATGAAACTACCCACAGGGAATGAAACGTACAAGCGATTGACCGAACCCGACTGGGGATTTCGTAAGCCATTGGCTGTCGCCGTGTCTCCCTCGAAGAAAACTCTCGTGGTCGCTTCGCGCGGCAAACTGGGCATCTTCCAATTCGACGGCAAACAGCTTACGAAAGCCGCCGAATTGGAGTTAGACGTTCCACCCGAGGCAGTGATCAATGTGGCGATGACCGGTGACATCGCGATTGCATGTCCCAACGCTTTGACTCCAATTCTGGTCGATCTCAAGGAACAGAAGGTCCTGAGGACGTTGGATGAAATTGGAGTGGCAACCATCAAACGGACTGCTTCGTCGGATCAGGGTTTTATGGCGCTGCTGAGCATCGAAGGGGACCTTTGGCTAGCGAGCGCACCCCAAGGCAATGCTTCTGAGGTGACGGTCAAGCGACCTGCTGCGGTGGGTCAGGGCGAAGTTTCAACCATGTCCTTCGATGACAAGAACCGATTGTGGGTCGCACATCATATTAAACAAGTCGATGCATGGGATCTGGCTCAATCCAACCAGTCGGTCTTGGCTTTCCGTCCGAATTCATCGACCGCAGAACTGATCTACAATTACATCATCAACCCGTTCTACTTGCTGAATCCAAAGCCATCCGCCATCAACGAAACGATCCAATACGTCCTGCGGAATCCGGAGAACAAGATTGCTGCGTTGGATAGAAACGATCTGGAAATACCGCAGATTGCTCGCGATCCTTGGCAACCACTTTGGAGCAACGGTTTGTTTATCGCGGTGATGCTAGCAGCCGGGTGCTGGTATCTGTATCGTCAAGACTTGTAAGGTCGTTAGCGTTCGACGCTTGGCCGGCCATTCCTTCAACTAGCCGTGGGGCTACTTTTGCTGGATTTGCCAAGTGGAACCGGACTTGCCATCTTGGAGAGCGATGCCGATGTCCAATAGACCATCGCGAACGGCATCCGACGTCGGAAAGTCTTTCCGCGCACGGGCTTCTGTACGCAACCGCAGGACGAGCCCCATCAAACCTTCGATAAGGTGAGCATGGGAGTCAGAACCGGAAGACCTTGGGACCGGCTTCAAGAAAATACCGAGCAGCGCGGCTGTCTCACGCAGGATCCTCATGCCAGCTTGAAGAGCTTCCTTGCCTTCGGCAGAGCTGTTCTCTTCGAGCTTGTCGGTATCGATAGCGCGATTCAAACCACGGGCCATTTCGAATAGATCGGCCGTCGCCCCACCCGTATTGAAATCGTCATCCATCTTTGCCAGGAACGAGTCCCGCAGTTCCATCAGAGGCGGAAGCCAAGCTGCTGTGGACGCGGGTGGAACGTAGTCGGCTCGACGCTTGGGATAGTCAAGAGCGTAGACAGAACTACCAACGATTCGTTCGTAGCGATCGAACAACCGATAAAAGGTCTCTAAGGCCGTACCTGCCTCGGACAAAGGTTCATCACCGAAAAGGGTGGTCGAACGATAGTGAGAACGAAGTAGGAAAAATCGAATGCGTTCTCCCGTGTGTTTCGCGATCAAGGCTGCCAGCCCACCCGCACCTTTGCTACGCGAGATTTTGCCCGACACGTCATCTTCTTGTGCCCCTTCGCGATCGGATCGTCCACCCACTTTCCCCGAGTCATTGGCGGCCCGCATCAGACCGTTGTGCATCCAATACTTGACCATCGGTTGCCCGTGACAGCATCGACTCTGCGCGAGTTCATTTTCATGGTGCGGAAATACCAAATCGAGACCACCCCCATGAATGTCGAAGGTCTTGCCCAGGATGCTTCGGCTCATTGCCGAGCACTCGATGTGCCAACCAGGCCGCCCTAACCCCCAAGGGCTTTCCCAGCTCGGTTCACCCGGCTTGGCAGATTTCCAGAGTGCAAAGTCCCCCGGAGATCGCTTGCGAGACGCGGCGCCTCCTCCTTCCCCTTGCTGATCATCGGCAGTCCGGTTGCTAAGTCGCCCGTAGTCGCGGTCTTTCGTCACATCAAAGAAGACATCGCCGTCGCTAGCGTACGCAAAACCGCGGGCAATCAACTCCTCGACAAAGCGGATTATTTCCCCCATGCTGTCGGTTGCTCGGGGCATGCGATCGATCTGATCGACCCCTAGAGCAAGAAGATTCGACGTATAATCGGCTGTCATCTGGGTTGCCAACTGAAACATGGAAATTCCACGTTCCTTCGAACGCACGATGAGCTTGTCATCGACGTCGGTAATGTTGACGACCCAGGTTACTTCGTACCCGCAGTAAGTCAGGTAACGCTTGACCGTATCGAAAATAACAGGGCCGACCATATGACCGATGTGGGCTTCTGCATACACCGTCGGGCCGCACAGATACATTCCGACGTGCCCAGGAACCAATGTCTCGAAAGGCTCTTTGGACTTCGAGAGGGTGTTATAAACTCGGAGAGAATAGGTTGGCTTGTTTTGAGTCATAGTGAGTTACAAACGACATTCGAGGCGCAAATCACGTTAAATTATAGGATTCGTATGCGGTTACACAAAGCTCTCGATGGAAAAACCACGAATCGACCAAGGTGCCAAGATATCGAATCCCATCCTACAATTCATTTCGGTTGGAGAGACTTTCCGTCCGTGGAATCCAGCTCACGCGGACCTTGAGGGGTTCATCGAACTCCGATGGGATTGCCGATTCAAGCGCGGTCGAAGCGTAGCGATTTGCCGCCTCATCGTCCATTGCAAATGATTGATTTCCAGTCACCCCGGCGTGGTGACAGCTTGTACGAAGCACACTAGAAATGGTTCCAGAATGAATGCAATCCGTGTCGAGTCTTTCGGGCTTACGGACCGTGGAATGGTTCGGCCCGAAAACCAGGATCAATTTCTCATTGCAGAACTGTCGCGCGTGATGCGGCTGCGCAGCAGTTCGTTTCCGCTGGAACCTGGCAGCTTGCTGTCGGGAGATACCCTGGGTTACTTGTTCATGGTCGCGGACGGGATGGGAGGCCACCGAGCTGGCAACGAAGCCAGCACCCTTGCCATCCAGTACTTCCTCGCGTCGATCTTAAACAGAGTGCGATGGGACACCCCAGCCAAAGCGGGTGATGACTCGCGGTTGGTGGACGATCTTCGGGAAATGCTGCACGAAGCGCACGACTTGCTGGTGAAAAAGTCCGAAAGGGAAAAGTCACTCTCTGGGATGGGAACGACACTGACGATGGCGTACGTCGTATGGCCACGCATGGTGGTCGTCCATGCCGGCGATACTCGCTGCTATCTGCTGCGCGGTGGCAAGTTTCGATTGTTGACTGAGGATCACACACTCGCCGAGGAGATGATGAAACGGGGTCAACTGGATCGCCAGAGCGCCGAACGATCACCATGGTCCAACGTCCTTAGCAATGCATTGGGTGCAAATGCGGACATGGTGCACGCGGAAATCGCACGCGTAGATTTGACGGATGGAGATGTGATCTTTATGTGCAGCGATGGTTTGAACAAACACGTCGACGACGATCGCATCGCGAAAGCGCTCCTTCACGCATCCACTATTCCCGACGCAGTTTCCTATTTGGTTCAGTTGGCCAATGAAGCCGGTGGGACTGACAACATCACGGCCTTGGCCGCAAAATGGACCGCTGCCGCTCCCGAGCAATTCTTACGTGTGATGTCCATTCCAGCGGAAACGGGCCACGTGTTTGCGGAAGTCGATCACCCGGGAGGATCGATCCAACTCGGTGAGACGACACAAACCGGATCGGTCGCTTCAACCACAGCTGATTTTACGCAAACGCCCATCGATCCATCTTCTCGTCGCCCTTGACCGCCTGGGACGTGCCAGAGAATCTGAGTCCCATCCGATAGTTCCTCGATCGAATCCTTCCCTGGCAGCCACCGTATGCATCCCGCCTTTTCGAACGCATTGTTTGTTCCTACCTTCGTTTGGAATTACGGGATGGCGCGCGTTTTGCATCGTCGCCATTGGTGGGACGATGTCGATGAGTACGTGATCCTGGGAGCTTTGCCTCTACGACGGGATGTCAAAAAACTCGCGGAGATGGGGGTGCGCGGCGTCATCAACATGTGCCGCGAATACCGCGGACCGGTCGCAGAGTATTCCAAGTACGATATCGAGCAGTTATGGCTCCCCACGGTCGATTTCAATCCACCGAAATTGGAAGATGTCCAACGTGGCGTCGATTTCCTCGAAAAGAAAACGGATCTCCATCAGAAAGTCTATGTCCACTGCAAAGCGGGACGCGCCCGCAGTGCAACAATCGTCATCTGCTGGCTGGTACGCTGTCGTGGCATGACTCCAGAGGCCGCCCAACAGCATCTCCTCCGGTGCCGCCCTCATGTCAACCCAAGCTTGCTGAACCGCCAAGTCGTTCAGGAATATCTAAGAATCGTCGATCGCTGACGCAAAGTTTGTGAAACTTTCCGGAATGAGCTTCGTCTGGTCTAATGATGAGGTGCATGGAGGGTTATGACTGCGCCCAGTTTCCTTCGCACCCGGCACTCTCCTTCCATTTGCTTTCAGAGATCAGACCATGAAGCGCGGAATCCTCCTTTTGTTGGCATGTGTGCTCACGGCCGGAATATCGGTCCCTCTCCTATCCTCTCAAAACCCCACGCCCGGAGATCGAGCCAACATGTGGAAAAAAGTCGACGATGCCATTAACCAAGGGCTTCCCCAAACGGCAATCGAACAGCTCAAGCCGATCCTCGAACGTGCGCTCGCCGACAAAGCCTATCCCGAGGCGATCAAAGCCCTGGCAAAACGAATCAAACTGGAAGCAGAAATCCAAGGAGGTGGGCCGAACGAAGGAATCATTCGACTGAAGCAGGAATTGGAAACAGCCCCCGCAGAAATAAAGCCCACCCTTCATGCCATCCTCGGTCACTGGTACTGGTCCTACTTCACCGAGAATCGATGGCAATTCGCTAGACGCACAGCGACCACATCGTCTCCCTCCGAAGACTTCACCACATGGGACTTGCCCCGTCTCTTCGCGGAGATCGATCGGTGCTATTCCGCCGCGCTTGCGGATCCCGAATCGTTAAAAAAAGTCCCGATCCAGTCGTACGATATCCTCCTTCTCCCAGGAACTTTCCCCGACGAATATCGCCCCACCTTGTACGACTTCCTCGTCCACGCCGCACTCGAATTCTACACGGCCGGCGAACAAGCCGGCACGCAGCGCGAAGATGCCTTTGTCCTTGAAGCTTCGAGTCCCATCCTTGGAACTGTCGAAGATTTTTTGGCATGGACTCCTAAAACCACGGACACCGACTCGCCAAAGTTCAAGGCCATCAGGCTCTACCAAGATCTTCTCCGATTCCATGCCGACGATGCCGACGTCGGGGCGCGCTTGGACGCGAACATCGACCGGTTGCGATTCGGGCATGCGCAGGCTGTGGGCGAAGAAAACAACAGTCGCACTCAAGCCGCTCTGCGTCAAATTGCAGACGCCAGCGCGACACACCCACTCTCCGCGTTAGCTCGCTATCGTTTGGCTGAAATCCTGCGCAGTGATAACAATCTCCTCGAAGCCCACGAGGTCGCATCCCAAGGCCGCAACGCTTTTCCCGAAAGTATCGGTGGGAAACTCTGCTCGAACCTCATCGCGGAGATCGAAGCCAAATCCATTAATGTTCAGTCGGAGCGGGTCTGGAATGCGCCTTGGCCAAACATTCGCGTTCGCTATCGCAATCTCAATAAAGTTTACTTCCGTGCCATCCCTGCCGATTGGCAAGGACGCTTCTCAAACAATCGATGGCAACCTGATGAATTCAATCAACAGGACGTTCAAGAGGTCCGAAGTAAAACCAGCGCCGCGCAGTGGTCCTCCGAATTGCCTGAAACGGATGATTACCAGGAAGCCACACACGACGTCGATGTTCCGAAGACGCTCAAGCCCGGCTACTACATTATTGTCTATAGCCACCGCGAGGATTTTGCCGATGCGAACAACGTCATCGGAGCCTGCGGAGTCTGGGTTTCCAAGCTTGCGATCGTCATCCGCCAACAATGGAACACTCAAAATCTGAGCGGTCTGGTCCTCGACAATCAAACAGGATATCCAATCTCCGGTGCAACGATTCGTTCAATCTATCGCGATCCGCAAACGAACGCACTAAAGAATGGACCGACCTCCGAAAGCGATGCCAATGGCATATTCAACGTGCCGCTCGCACAAAACTACACGTTCATCATCGCCAGTCACGGTGGTCATAGCTTAGCCTCCGGGGATGGTTTTTCTTGGTACCCTGGCTCAAACAACGAACCGACCCCCGTCGCAACGTTCTTTACCGATCGCTCGATTTATCGCCCAGGGCAAACGATCCAGTTCAAGGGGATCGCCATGATTCTGGATCCCAACAAGAATCGGTACGAACTCGTCAAGAACGCAATGGCCCTGGTCGAACTCCTGGATCCAAACGGACAAGTCATCGAAACGCTCGAACTGCGATCGAATGACTACGGTTCCTTTAGCGGTTCTTTCACGGCCCCTCGCAATCGTGGCACCGGACGGATGACGATTCGAACACCTTCCTTCAGTGGTGCAGCGACCCAAATCAGTGTCGAGGAATACAAACGGCCCAAGTTTCAGGTCACGGTCGATCTACCTAAAGACTCACCGAAATTAGGGGATACGGTCACCATCCACGGAAACGCCATGAGCTACACCGGCGCCCCGATTCAAAATGCCAAGATTCGTTATCGAGTCGTTCGCGAAGTGCGATTTCCTGATTGGTTCATGTTCTGCTATGGATGGCGCATTGCCCCCAACCTGGGGCAGTCTCAAGAGATCGGCCACGGTTTTGCGACAACGGAATTGGATGGTTCGTTCCACATCGATTTCGTCGCTCGACCCGATCGATCGATTCCCGAATCCGATCAACCCATCTTTCGTTACACCGTAACAGCAGACGTTACCGATGGAACGGGCGAAACACGCTCGGGAGACGTAAGCCTGTCAGTCGGTTACACAACGCTTCAAGCCAATCTCACCGCCGAAGACTGGCAAACGACTGCAGAACCCCTTCAAGTCAAACTCACCACGTCGAATCTCAATGGTATCCCGTTGAGCGCAGCAGGCACGATCAAGGTCTATCGGCTGAAAGAACCCGACGTCATCGAGCGATCGGACTTGTTGGGCGATCGACGCATCCGTCCGCAGCGAGGTGCTCGCCGTCCCGGTGTGGCCGGTGGTGGAAAAGCACAGCCATCCATCATCCCACCGGATCGAAGCCAAGTAAGCACATGGCCACTCGCCGACATCGTCGCTGAAAAAGAATTCAAAACTCTTGAAGATGGAAAACAGGATTTTCGCTTCGAGTTACCGCGCGGTCTCTATCGCGTCGTGCTTGAGTCACAAGACCGACTCGGCAAACCTGTCCAATCGGAACTCAATGTGAAAGTGATCGACCCAGCCGCCAATACGCTCGGATTGAAGATCCCTCATCTGTTTACGGCGCAGCAAAAGAAGGTCGAACCAGGGGATACGTGGCGAGCGGTGTGGGGGTCAGGATATGACAAGGCCCGCGCCTATGTCGAAGTCGAGCATCGCGGAAAATTGCTTCAAAAGTACTGGACTCCCGTCGACAAATCCCAGGTCGTCATCGAGCAACCCATCGATGAGTCCATGCGGGGTGGTTTTACCGTGCGTGTCACCTTCGTTCACGACAACCGTGCCTATATCGAATCGCGAACCGTGGCGGTTCCGTGGACGAACAAGGAACTGACACTGAAGTGGGAACGCTTCCGATCCAAACTGGAACCGGGAGCCAAGGAGCAATGGAGTCTCAAAATCACGGGTCCCCAAGCCGCAACCGTAGCAGCAGAAATGGTCGCTGGGCTCTACGATGCCTCTCTCGATGCGTTTCTACCTCACAACTGGCCGGAACGCCTGGGAGGCTTTTATAGCGAAAACGCAACCCTGAATTCGGCATACCACAACTACACCCTTTGGTTCACTCAGCTCAGCTACCAACTCCCATCCAAGACGACTCCTGTCTCAGAGACGGTCCGACGCTTCCCAGAGGATCTGAAATTCCAAGTCATGAGGATGTTTTCCTCAATGGGTGGAATGGGTGGGCGGCGTAGTGTCCGTGGATTGGGCGCTCCAGGTGCACCCATGCCGATGTCCGCTGCCGATTCAGCGGGAATGGCAGGAGGTGGACTCGCTAAAAACGGTTTGGCGGAGGCCGAATTCGCCGACACGGACGACCGGTATAGGCTCGCGTCCGCGGAACTAGGCGGTGCGGGCAAAAGGGGAAAATCCGCAGGTGGCAACGTCGCTTTAGGAAATGTTGCTCCTCGCAAAAACCTAAACGAGACCGCCTTCTTCTTTCCACAATTGCGGATGGGGAAGGATGAAACCGTCACCTTGGAATTCACATTGCCCGAGGCGCTGACCAAATGGCGGTTCATGGCGTTCGCACACGACCAAGAACTTCGAAGCGGTTCCCTGTTCGACACGGTTGTTTCGACAAAAGATTTGATGGTCCAGCCCAATCCGCCCCGATTCCTGCGCGAGAGCGATGTGATCGAATTCTCGGCCAAAGTCACCAACCAATCCAATTCGGTTCAACAAGGCAAGGTAGCGCTGCAACTGAGCGATGCGGTCACCGAAGCCAATCTCGATTCGGCCTTTGAAAACTCCGACAACGAGCAAGCGTTCGAACTCCCAGCCAGTGAATCGCGATCCTTCCGTTGGCGATTGAAGGTCCCAGAGGGTGCTAAGCCGATTCTGTTCCGCACGATCGCAGCCACCGACTCGATGTCCGATGGTGAACAAGGCATGCTCCCTGTCCTATCCAATCGCATACTCGTCCACGAGTCGATTCAATTGCCGATCCGCGGAAAATCAACCAAGGAATTCGAACTGAAGAAGCTGCTGGAATCGGCGGATTCTACCACGCTGAAGAACCAGTCTCTCACGGTGCAGATGACCTCGCAGCCGGCTTGGTATGCCGTGCTGGCGCTCCCTTACTTAATGGAGTACCCCTACGATTGCAGCGAACAGACCTTCAACCGGTTGTATGCAAACTCGTTGGCACGGCACATCGCCAAAAGAGATCCAAAAATCGAACGCGTTTTCGAAACTTGGCGGACAATTCAACCCGAAGCGCTCGAATCTCCCCTGAGTAAGAACGAAGACCTCAAATCGGTCATGATCGAAGAAACCCCTTGGTTGCGCGCCGCCAATCGCGAATCGCAATCCCGCCGAAATGTTGGGTTGCTATTCGATACCAACCGTCTCGAATCGGAAGTGCAAACGGCACACAATAAACTGGCGCAAATGCAGCGAGAGAACGGCATGTGGCCATGGTTCCCCGGCGGTCCAGACAACGAGTACTTGTCACTGTACATCGTGACGGGCTTCGGGCGACTGAGAAATCTCGGCGTGCAAGTAGATGAAGCCGTGGCGCTCCGTGCTCTCGATCGGCTCGATGCGTGGATGCACGAAATCTATGATCGCATCGAAGATAAAGATCCAAGTAAGTCGCATTTGTCTTCCCTCGTAGCCTTCTATCTGTATGGCCGTAGCTTCTTCCTCGCCGATCGCCCGATCGCCGAGAACCACACAGTCGCGCTAAATTATTGGAAAGCACAGGCCAAAACGCATTGGTTAACGCTGGACCGCCAATCCCAAGCCCATATCGCGGTCGCCATGAAACGGCTGGGTGACAAGGAGCTTCCAGGTGCCATCCTCAAGAGTTTGCGCGAGCGTTCCGTCACCAATGAAGAATTCGGGATGTTTTGGCGCGATACCGAACGATCCTGGTGGTGGTATCACGCACCCATCGAAACCCAGGCCATGATGATCGAAGCGTTTGACGAAGTCGCCGCCGACGAGAACGCTGTCGAAGAGTGCAAGGTATGGCTGCTCAAGCAAAAGCAAACGCAGGACTGGAAGACCACGAAGGCGACTGCGGATGCAGTGTATGCATTGCTGCGGCGCGGTGAAAATTGGTTGCGATCCGATGCGTTGGTTTCTGTCAAACTCGCAGGAGTAGAGATCCAGCCAGAGAAAGTTGAAGCTGGTACAGGCTTCTACGAGGAACGAATCGAAGGAAGCGACATTCGGCCTGAAATGGGACGGGTCACTGTGACCAAATCCGATGCGGGCGTAAGCTGGGGGGGCCTCCATTGGCAGTATCTTGAGGATATTAACAAGATCACGCCACACGATGGTACACCACTCAACCTGGAGAAGAAAATTTTTAAACGCGTACTGACGGGAACAGGCCCGGTACTAGAAGAAGTCACAGGCCCCGTCGAAGTGGGGGATGAGCTGGTTTGCCGCATCGTCCTGCGGAGCGATCGGGACATGGAATATGTCCACATGAAGGATTATCGAGGCAGCGGTACCGAACCGGTCAACGTGCTGAGCAGCTACAAATTTCAAGATGGCATCTTCTATTACGAAAGCACCCGCGACACCGCGACCCATTTCTTCATCGATTACTTGCGCAAGGGGACGTATGTTTTTGAATACACGCTCCGAGTCCAACACGCAGGAGATTACCCGACGGGTTATGCATCGATCGAATGCATGTACGCACCGGAGTTCAACAGCCACTCGGGCAGCATTCGCTTGGAGGTGAAGTAACGTATTGTGCGAAATGGAGGTAGCTCGAGCTGATTGCATCGTCGAGAAGTCGATGCAATCAGCGATACTTTCGCGGAGCCAAAGAAGACATAGGGGCTATGATTCTTAGTGAGCCTAAGGCGCTAGTTTTGATGTTGCGCTATTTTGGCTTCCCTCGTACTCGTACTCAATGAAATGGTACTCGTAATCGTACTCGAAGATACCGCGTCGAGTACGAGTACCGCTAACGCTGAGTACGAGTACGAGTACGAAAAAGCCAGGGAAAAAATGGAATGGGGCTCCGAGAGGCTCAAATAGCGCAACTTCAAAAGGCGCTAGCCGATCCAAGATAATCCTCTAACCAAAAAACATATCGGCAAACAACTCCTGCTACGCTAGGTCCCTCACCTCCGGATCCAGAAAACATCCTCTCGGCCACAGTGAATTGAAGCAGAACACAACTGCACTCGTACTGTTGAATACTGCTCGAACGAACCGTGGATCAACCTTTCATCCCTGACTTCCAGTCATGCCACGATTCGCCCCGAGACTTCACGTATTGCTTGCTAGCCATGCCCCGGTTGGACTAGTGATTCGCAGGGGGCCATCCAAAAGTGTTGCGACGCTTCTTTGGGACCGTCGTCACGACACGTTTCAGCTTGGGCAATGGTTACGAGGTCGTATCTACGAACGTCGAAGCGATCTTTCACACGATGGGAAATTCTTTCTTTATTTCGCGATGAATGGCAAGTGGAATACAGAATCGAAAGGGTCTTGGACCGCCATCTCCGTAGCCCCCTATCTCAAAGCGATCGCATTCTTTCCCAAAGGGGATTGTTGGAATGGTGGAGGACTGTGGACGGGCAAAAACTCGTATTGGCTCAATTCAGGTTACGGACATTCGACGTTGCGTACCACGAACCTCGTTCGGAACGACGAAAACTACTCTCCAGTCTGTAGTTTCGGCGGTGAATGTCCTGGTGTTTACTACCATCGATTGATTCGAGACGGATGGACACAGTGCGAACAAGACCAATCCTCCCGACGCAGTTCGTTACAAATCTTTGACAAGCCCCTCGGCCATGGCTGGAGTCTTCGGAAACTGGCTCACTCTCAAGTGAACGCACCGGAAGGTAAAGGATGTTATTGGGATGAGCATGAACTTCATGGACCCAATGGAACGATGACATCCTTCCCAGACTGGGAATGGGCCGAGCGCGACGAGAATCGACTGGTTTGGGCCGAAAAAGGAATATTGTTTGCGGCTGAAGTGCGAAAACGTGGACTGGGGGAAGCGTTAGAACTTCACGATTTCAACCCCATGAAGTTCCAAGCCATCGAAGCTCCGTATTAGAATGTTTCGGTGCTGTTGGCGTATGGAATACGAGTACGTTCCGATGCTGCCTTCCAAGGCATCAATCAATTTTATCATTGCAACTACGTCACCGAAATTCGTCTCTTCTTCCTGACTCTAGAACATCCGGAATAATCATGGGCAATCCCATTCCCCCGGTGAATTCGCGCCTCACCCCTGCAAAGATTAGAGATTCATGCATCGCCAAGTTTGACCCTCCGATTGCTGCGTTGGTCAAAGCGTCACGATTGGCGCTTCGGAAACGATACCCGACGGCAGTCGAATTGGTTTATGACAATTACAACGCATTGGCCATAGGGTATGGCCCCAACGATCGGACTTCCGAGGCCATCTTCTCGTTGGCCGTTTACCCTCGCGTCGTCCATTTGTACTTCTTGCGAGGCGTTGAACTGAAAGATCGAAATGGATTGTTAGAAGGAAGTGGCAACCAAGGCCGATTCTTTCGATTGGCGAGCACTTCGCAATTGTCCGAACCTCAAGTTCAGCAATTGCTCGATGCAGCCGTGGCCAATGCAAAGACACCGTTACCCGCCTCAGGCAAAGGAAAGACGATCATCAAATCGATTTCAGCCAAACAACGGTCGCGGAGCGCAACGGCAAAAACGGACAGTGTTTCCGGCCAAAAAGTTAAACGGTCCTCGAAATGATCCAGCGTCGACAATGGTATTTCAGAGCAACTTGGCATACCTACTTTCTGAAGTCCATCCGCCGCGATGTATCGACGATCCTAGAGGGACACAACCGACAAACGTGAGCCTGAGGCGCTAGCCGAGTTCTTTCGACGTCCAAAAATCGGCTAGCGCCTCAGGTTCATTGAAACGAAAATCGATTTTTGTCTGCTGTGCCTCGCGGTATCGATCCGTTCCTGATTCGATTATTCCAGTCCGTACAGTCCCGCAGGCGGGATCACTTGGCCGCCGATGACTCCCATTCCGCGAGTCGGCAGGAATCGCGGTTCGAGGGCGAATTGGAACGAGACATTGTCTCGACTGCGATCGTATGTTGCGCCGACTTGCAGAAGGAAGGACTCGCCGATTCGTGTCACGCCAAAGGCGGTGCCCACGTTGCCGCTGGGTCCGAAGTCGTAGGATGTACCTCCGTAGGCGGCCCATTTATCGTTCATTCGGTAATTGAAGGTCGATGACAGGAGAGAAGAACTAAACGGACCATTCATGTTCGTGAACGCTGTGTAGAGATCACCTCGCCCGGGTCGTGAAATTTGAGCACCGATACTGGTCGCTTGCAGACCCTGTTCGAACAAATCGTAATACCCATCGCTCATGAGGGTGACGCGATCTCCGATGTGGTACTTAAAATCGTAATTGAGACCTCCGACGGACTGACCAAAGTTGTCGCGATCCGGGTTGTAGAAATAGATGCCGTCAACGTCAAACTCGACGACGTCGGCGATACGTTCCCTTCCGGGCACCCCCCGCTTGGTTTGAAGTCGTTGATGCACTCCCATTCGACTTTGCATTTGATCGGCCACGATTTGCGGGCTAGCGGCAGAGACGTAACGCTGCATTCCTTGTCGTGCTGCGAAATAGCGCGGATCAAATTGCGCCGGGAGCGATCCACTGAACGTATTGAAGACCAATCGTCGTCGGAAGTGTTCCTGTGAGTTATCGTCGATCGGATCGTAGAGCGGTAACTGACTCAAACTTTGAGTGGTATCGGCGTACCATGTATCGCTTTCAAATGAGATCTTGTGCGCCATACCGTTGAGGTTAAACAAGGAGCTCTGGACATCCGGATAAACTTTCCAAACAGGTAAAGCCGTTCTCAATCCGGCTTGGCCGGTAAGTCGTCCTAGCGATTGACCATTGATATCCTCTCCCCAATAGGCAGCTTCACCCGCCAAGTAGGGAGTCCATTTGGAATGACCGGTATTGAACGGCAGATCGATTTCTTGACGCGTGATGGCTTGGATGCCGGAGGCGTTCACTTCCCAAGCTTGGAGTTGGAATTTTGCTCTATCTTGCGGGGCCGTAGGTGTGGTGGCTACCCGTTGCTGAGCGTATCCAACGTTGGAGTGCGCATACCACGTCGCTACGTCCCCAATAGACTGCCCCAACAGATAATGATCCAATCGCGGCAGCCATTGCGTCTCGGTGTGAAAGGCATTAATGTGCGCAGCACCCCAGAAATCGAGCATCTGTTGGCTTGCGAAGTAGTGTCGGTATCGCAGAGCGGTGGAACTGTCCTTGAGCGTGTCCCAATCCCGTTCGAAGAATTGCTCCTGGAAATTGCGATCGGAGATCCAACCGAGTTCCGCCCAAAATTCCTTGTCCGGAGTGAGAAGTTGACGGTGGGTGAGCAAGGCATGTCCGCGACTGGTGGCCTCGGGGACCATTTGAAATCGGTCCGATCCGACTGTATCGAGTCCACGATCTTGCAATCCCCAAACATCGAGATTTCCATTCGTGGGACCGCCGCCATGGAAACTAGGAACGTTGTAGTTGAAATTCGTTCCGAGCGCGAACCCGCGCTTTTCGAGATAGTCGGTGGACAGCCCCCACTTCGTACCATCCACGGCATTGATTCCCAGAATTTGATACAAGTCCCAGTCGACGTAAACTTGCGAACCGAAGATGCTGTCCCTGCGCATTCCCAATCCGTTGAGATAGAAACTAGGCGTATCGACATTCGAGTTCATGATCGGCCAATACATGACCGGTACGCCCCCCAAGTACACAAAGTTGTTCCTCGCTTTGGCCTTCATGCCTGTTTGATCCCCCGGGGGCGCGAGGATTCCAAAGCCCAGCAATCCCGTCTTGTCCGACTGCCGCTCATCGTTGAGTTCGATACGATCGGATTGCAGCCAATAACGCGGAATCCCTAGTCGGCTGCTGGTGAGCGCGGCGCGGGTAGCCAAAAAGTTTTCTCGCGATCGTTGTTGCACGACATCGGCTTTGAGTCGAACAATCCCTTCGTACTGCGGAGCTGGGGTCAGGATTTCGGCGCCGAGGATCATGCCGTATTCAGATTGCACGTTGTAGTACATGCGGTCGGCATAAATCTTGCGAGCGCCTTGCTGAAAGACGATGTTCCCTTCTAAGTACAGTTCAACCGGAAGATCATCGATCCGTTTCGAAAGCAGCCTGCCCATGTCGCTCGTCCAAATAACGCAACGATCGGCTTCGATCAGAATCGTACCCAAGTCCATCAAACCGCCGCTAGTTTGAACCGCGGCATCCCCAAACATCAAACGAATCCCTCGTGATATCGTGATCACCGTATCCCCGCGATCGGGGCGACTGATCGATTGCAATTGCGGTTCGACGCCACCTCGCCCGCTGAAGGCAAAGGTCCTAGCTCCGATGCGCTGCATGGGTGGTCGAACATCGGGAGCACCGGCAGCAACGGGGGCCGCGATCGGTGCTGGGGCTGCCATTGGTGGTGCTGACATCGAACCAGGTGCGGGTAATTGAAACGCTTCGACCCGGCTGCCCCCTGGAATATTTTCCGCTGGGGGTTGTGCGGGCGTTTGTTGGGGAGAGACCGATTCAAAGAGGGGCATAGAACCCGCATCGAGAACCGTCCCTCCCAGTTGCGAGTTCCCGATCTGCATCGAATTTGGAAACGGATTGGCTGCGGCAGAATTCCCACCAGTAGGCAAGGGAACAGCGGCCGGGAAAGGCAATGCTCCGTTGGGTGGGAGCAACTGCGGGGCTGCGTTTGCCGTGCTGGGGGGTGCCACATTTTGCAGTAACTGAGTGGCGAGCCGGATGTGAGTGGCCTCATCTTCCTGCGTCCAATGAATCGCACTACTCGGGGCATTCGATCCTTCCGCCAAAGTTTCCTGGTTTAGCTCGCGTGCCCAATCCAACGCGGGTGGCGGGGCTGTACTCTCCTTCCAAACATCGACGGAGATTTGAGTTTCAAAGTGCGAAAACAGTCTGCCCATCCAGCGTACGTCCTTTAGCCGCTGATCGTCTGCCCAGCGCACCGAACAACTCCCTTCCGTTTCCAGGATGACGCGATAGAGCGTTTGGCCATCGATCGCGCTCGTCCGAATCCAAAGGTTGGCTCGATCCGCCTCCGCTATGAACGTACCTTGATAGATGCGACAGCCCCCCTCAAGGCGATAGACGGTGTCCTCTCCGATAACAGTCTTGGTCCCTTCGTGTGCGAAGATCGAGATGGGGAACTTCGGATCGGAAAGAGGTACACCGATTTCCCCAGCGCGTGAAGCACCGACATGAACGATGGCGATCAACAGACACCAACCGAGGAATAGTGCGCGGGGCATCGAAAGGACAGCGGCATGCGCACCTCGAGGAAGTGGATGCGAGCGCTGTTGGGATGGGACATTTCGCGAGTCCCCGTTGCGCGCGCACCCTCGATCGCCTTGCCCGGACGGCTTGGTATCACTCGGTTGTTTTTTTGATCGCCACGCGCACGGAGGTGGGTGCGCTGCGATTTTGCTGAGTGCGAATGGACTCCGTTCCACCAACGACTCTTTTCTTTGGAGTGCGGGTCCGCATGGCATGCCATCCAGCCACCATCATTGCAAGCAGTCGACGCCGGCTCGCTCGCAAACTCTTCGCGGACACGCTTCGGAGTATAGAAGTCCAGAAATCTCGTCTCAAGACGAAGGTTTCCTTAAAGCCATGCAATCCGCGAAACCGAAGCTAAAAAGCTACGCAACGGATTGCGAGGAGGGCATAAAGTCACTTCGCAGATTGCCCAACTTGCCATTCCCTGACTTGCGCATTCACGGACCCCGAAACGCAACCATGTCGAATCTCGATTCGCTAGCAATGCATCTGATTCGCGAGGGGCATTGGTCGGATGCCGTTTTTCTCTACCGCGACGAACTGGGCGAGTCGATCACGCAAGCCGAGCAGCGCGTGGCAGCACTCGCCGAGGAATGCGGTGTGCGTCATCCCGAACGTTGGATGAACTGGCTTGCATCCGCCATCGCGGGTTTCTCTCTATTCGTATTGGCCGGTCTTCTGCAATGGCTCATCGCGGGCTAGGTACTGAGGTACCCTTTCTCAATATTCGCCCCGCTCGATTGGTCCCCCCGCTTGATTGGTCCCCCTTGATACAGCCGAGCGAGTTCGATTTGCGTTTCCCTGAGCCTGAGGCGCTAGCCGATTTTTGCACGTCGAAAGAAATCGGCTAGCGCCTTTTGAAGTTGCGCGTTTCGAGCCTCTAGGAGCCTAAATCGATGTTTTCGTTGGCTTATTCGTGCTCGTGCTCCTGCTCGTAATCGTGATCGAGAAACCCCATTCGATCAGGAGCACGAGCACCATGTGCTTATGCGGATTGAGCACGAGCACTTGAAAAAGCCGACATAGCGAATCCTCAAAGAGCTAGCCGAAAACGCTGGGCCGAATGAACTTGATGGCGTGGATCGGCTAGCGCCTCAGGCTCACTTTTGTGGGCCGTGCTCCCGTTGTCCCGCCGTGTGAGCACGGTGATAGGAGCTGAGGAAGCCTACCCATGGCCACTCATCTAGTAACCAGCGATTGACGCTTTTCTCGGATGGTTTGCAGCAATTGCTTCTGCGGTGCTACAAACTTGGCAACACCTTGCTCCATGAGGGTAGCTTCCAAATGTTCGACTTGAACGGCGCGATCCAGTTCACTGGCGATAGCTTCGGAAGGGAATTGGTCGACCTCCCGTCGAAAGGATTGGTGACTGGCGGCGACCGCTGCGTTTGTTTCCGGCGGATTGGTTTGGATATCGGATCCAGCGAGAGCCGCCACATACTTCCAAGCGGGATCGGCAGGGTTTTTCGTTCCGGTGCTTGCAAAAATGATTTCTTGTTGCAGGGGCGTGGGATGCTGCTTCCAGAATTCGCTGTTCTCTTTCCAAATCCGTTTGGCATTGAGAATGCCATAGGTGCCTTGGGCAGCCGCCGAAAGGCCTTTGCAGTTATCGGCAGTGTATTGATCTACGCGCGATACAAAGATGCTGTACACGCTTTTGAAGGACGCCAAGCTGGAACGTCTTTTGACACCCGCCCAGACATGATCCCTGGCAATACGGTATTGGCGCGTTGTAAAAATCAAGGTCACGTTCAGCGTTACCCCTTCCGCTGCGAGAGTTTCAAGCGAATCCAATCCAGCTGGGGTCGCTGGGACCTTGATCATTCGATTGTCATGGCCTTTCGACCATTGGAGTCCCAATTCGATGTACCTCTGGACGCGCTCATCATGAGGCAAGTTCTTCTGAGGGTCTTCGAGCAGAGGATCCAATTCAAAGCTGACCCATCCTGCATTCCCTTGGGTCGAAGACCAGATGGAATGGAATTGCTTTTGGGCTTGGCCAACGAGCGCATCGGTCAGTTTCCAGCAGATGGATTCGTCATCCTGACCGGTCGCAATAAGATCCGCGATCATCGAATCAAATCTGCCGGTTCGGATTAGGTTGGAGATGATGATCGGATTGCTCGTAGCTCCGACAGCCCCCCAGGAAATGTTCTGGACCACCAGATCGGGGTCGATGGAATCCAGGTAAAGGTTGGTTCCGGTTTTAATCAGGGACGCGATGGCGGGGTTGGACATGAATGTTCTCTCGATATGGTTCGATATGGTGAGGTGGAAATTAAGGGCTGCCTATCGTAAGCCGAACTGACTGGAGCACCGCCTCATGGTAAACTCTTTCGCCCCCTTGCGAAACTTACCGGCAACCCTTGAAAGATTGAGATTATGTTATTTGTTTTCTATGGCTGGTCCGTTTTCCACGCCAAACGGCTTGGTGACCACGCCAAACGGTTGGGGGATAGGCATCGACGCGCCGGCGGGTTTGTGGCAAGCACAAATAGAACCGGGCAGGGGGGTTGATTGGATGATCGATTTGCGAAGCGATACCGTAACCAAACCGACCTCAGGCATGTTGCGGGCGATGATCGAGGCCCCCGTTGGGGACGATGTGATCGACATCGATCCCACCGTTGCGAAACTGCAAGAGAGGGTGGCCGATCTGCTGGCGAAGGAATCGGCGATCTTCATGCCCAGTGGAACGATGACCAATCAAATTGCGCTGCGAGTCCATTGCTCCCTAGGGGACGAGTTTTTGTGTGATGCCGATTGCCACATTTATAACTACGAACAAGGGGCGTTCGCACAGTTGAGTGGATTGGCCGCGAGAACAGTCCAAGGAATCGAGTGGGTAATGGAGCTATCGCAATTCCAAGAGCTCATCCGTCCGGATAACGACCACATGGTCCGAACGCGATTATTGTGTCTTGAGAACACCCACAATCGGGGTGGTGGGCGGATACTTCCCCATGAAAACACAGTGACTCTGTGTAGATGGGCTCACGAAGCCGGAATTCAAACCCACTTGGACGGCGCTCGGCTCTTCAATGCTTCTGTGGCCAGCGGAGTTCGAGTCGAAGTGCTTGCACGCCCCTTTGACTCCGTCAGCATTTGTTTCAGCAAAGGGCTAGGTGCCCCTGTCGGTTCCTGCTTGGCAGGGAGCAAAGAATTCATCGCCAAGGCTCGAAGGGCTCGCAAATTGTTCGGTGGAGGGATGCGTCAATCGGGTTTTTTGGCGGCGGCCGCACTCTATGCGATGGACCACCACGTCGAACGATTGGCCATCGATCATGAACATGCCGAGCGATTAGCCCACGAAGTCCAGTCTTCGTCCAACTTGTCTCTGCTAGGAGATCGAGTCGACACGAACATCGTCATTTTCCGAGTCGATCCTACTTGGGGAACGGCCGGCGAATTTGTAGCGGCTCTTCTTTCCTTAGGGGTGCAAGCGATGGCGTTTAGCAAGCAAAGCGTCCGTTTGGTGACGCACCTCGACGTGTCCTCGGACCAAATCGACCAGGCCTGCCACGCCCTCCGATCCATTGCTAGCCAACCTGCGGGTGCTCTTTCAACTCGGTAGATTTGTTTCGAAAATCCACTGAACGTGTCAAGATTTGACGGTTGTACGTCCGAAACCACATGTAGCGATTCTCTGGAACGGATTCGGAGAGCCGGGTGGATAGCCTTGGTTCTTGACGAGCCCTCCAGACTGCCCTAGACTTGACTGCAGTAAAGTCCAATGAAATAAGGACTTAGGGTGCATTTAGGTTTCTAGGAGCTCGGTCGTGACAAAGAAAGAGATCGTGAAAACGATTTCCGACGAGACGGGACTCAACCAGCAACAGATCAAAAAGATCGTCCAAAAGACTTTCGATTCGATCATCACGACGCTGGTGGAGGAAGGCCGGATTGAATTGCGAAACTTCGGGGTATTTCAAGTCCGTCCGCGGGCTGCCCGGAAAGCTCGCAATCCTCGAACCGGGAGGCAGGTTGAAGTACCCGAAAAGTTTGTGGTAAGTTTCAAACCTGGCAAGATCATGGAAGAGCGCGTGATTTCGATCGACGGATCACCGCTGGCCCAGAAGATCCGAGACGCCGCCGCAGCGGGCCAACTCGATGCGATCGGCGACGATGATCAAGATTCCGAAAGCCCATCCGACGGAAACGATTCCGAAGGCTAAAACGTTCACGGAGTGAGAACAGATGCGACGCCGAATCTTGATGAGTTTGCTGTTGTCTTTGACCGCGCTTCCTTTGGTTGGCTGCGCCATACCGATCTATTCGGCGAACCCAGCGCGGCGAGCACAGCAACTGATTTACACGTCCGAAAATCTGCGAGCCATGATGCAGGAATGGGAACGCTTTTGGTTTCTCGACCAACCCAGCCACATGAGCCCCTACCGAACGCACGGTGGCGTGATCTAGGACGTCGGGCGAACCGTAGTCCATCACCTATCCCAACCTGGGCGTAACGCCGCGCGCGTCGGATTCGACGTGCGTGGCTAGCTTGCGTTCGCGATGCACTTCTCGGAATCTCTTTCCAGCCAACTCAGCGGGGGCGCTTGGGCGTTGTATTGCCATCCCCCTGCATTCTCAGTCGCCCGATCCGAGCCTCTGAGACCTTTGCACAAGGTTGGCAGTAGCCATCCCCATCTCACGTGGTTACGAAACTTCGGTCTGCTTGCGCCCGTACTTGTCGTGGCAAAGCAAATCGTCGGGGCTCACGTAGCGAGACGTTCAAGCCAATCGCATAGGTGAATCGATAACTCGAACGCGACGTGCAGTCGCTTTTCTCAGACGAAGCGCCTTTACTCTTTCGTACAATGGAAAACAGTCGTCTCGAAACGGGACGGTATTGCCGGTCTTCCTCCCCCCGCTGGTTTTCCGTTCGGTTTCCACAGGGAACTGATGGAAAATTGTTCTGACCAGTCCTCAACGGCCCCCTCAATAACTATCCTTGAAAGACGCGAAACGCATTACAAACCAGATAGGGTGCGTGGCGGTCGTGTGTTCGATTTGGTTGCACCCTTTGAAATCCCCCCTTTCCTTCTTGCGGGAATGGTCGGTGCCCCGTAACGCCTCCAAGCCCCATCATTTACGCACGGAATCCGAAATACATCCATGTTTTCACAGACTGTCGAGTATGCATTGCGTGCAACGGTTCACCTAGCGATCCACGCCGAATCACCACAACGCACGGCTGCGATCGCGGAATCAACCAAGGTCCCGTTGGCATACCTGTCGAAGATTTTGCAAGGATTGCAACGGGGCCAAATTGTCCATTTGCAGCGCGGGATTGGTGGCGGAGTCAAATTGGCATTATCCCCCGATCGATTGACGGTTCTCGATGTGGTCAATGCGGTTGACCCGATCAAGCGTATCAAGTCCTGCCCATTGAACCTCATGTCCCATGGCCCCAATCTGTGCGAGCTCCATCGTCGCCTAGACGATTCCATGCTGTCGATCGAAGAGTCCCTCGGTACGACGACACTCAGCGAGTTGATGAAGAAATCCAATCCGAGTCCAGCTATTTGCGAAGACGCTGAAGTCACAAAAAACGACTCAGCTTTTGTGCCCATTCGAGGCTAACATTCGAGGCTAATTCGTAGCATGATCGCGACGTTCGGTCATGTTCTAGTCTGTTCTCACAACTCGGCTTGACCATCCTTTTCTATCGTGGTCAATCCATCTGGATCGATCCTGTATTAGGCAGGAGCGTGAAAACGTTTCAATCCGACCGATTGCCGGGCAATACTGGACGGACCGGAACATGGTCCTGCTTCTCAGGATACAAAGCGGATTGTGCATCGAGTTGATTGCTCATCTGAAGAACCATTTCAGCCAATCGCGCCGGTTCCTGCAATGATTGATCGGTTTGCTCAAAGGGATCGTCGACGAGATCGAAAAGTTGGTAGTGCGAACCGTTCGAGACGGTACTTGGAAAATAATGATAAATCAATTTCCAACGCCCCTCGCGATAGACCGTGAAATGATCGGATCGATGAGGAGCATGCGGATAGTGCATCAGAAATCGCTCCGAATGCCCTGGATCCGATTGGCCGCTTAACAGTCGTTGAAGCGATCGGCCATCGACCGGATAGCCATGCGGTGATTCGACCTTTGCCAGCTCTAACAAAGTTGGAAACCAATCGTAGATCACCGCCATTTGCTGTTGGATCTCCCCGCGTGCGATAGGAAACCGCGATTGGCATGGATGTCCCGGATTGGGATGAGCCCAAGCAGCGATCATGGGAACGCGCATTCCTCCTTCATAGTGGGAACCCTTTTTGCCCCTCAATGGTGCCGAGCTGGCGACTTCGTGTGCCCCTCCGAGCGGTGCATCCGAACCGTTATCTCCCAACACGATGACCAAGGTTTCATCCGAAATTCCAAGAGATTCAACATGTTCCAGGATCGTTCCGAGCGAATGGTCCATCCCTTCCACCAACGACGCAAAGGCTCGAGCGGCCTCCGGCCATTCTTCTTGTTGGTAGTGAGACGAGAAGCGAGGATCGGCTTGGAAGGGAGCATGCACCGCATAATGGCAAAAGTTCAAATAGAACGGCTTACCTTCTCGGACTGCATCGTCCATATGCCGCACCGCTTCCACCGTGAGAGCTTCGGTTAAAAACATCTCGGTCCCGTAGTACGCTTCTAAACCCGGTACCGCATAGCGAGCATTCGGCTTCGTCGCGCCGAATTGCTGCGATGCAAAATAGCTTCCCGGTTGCCCGATGGAGGCCCCGCCTACATTGATGTCGAATCCCAATCGAACCGGATCGGCACCTTCCGAGCCACGAGGTCCGAAATGACCTTTACCTATATGGATCGTTCGGTATCCATTTTTTTGTAGCAACCGGGGGAGCGTCACGTCACCTTCCGTCAGCCCGCGCCAATTCCAATCGCTGGGCCCACCGGGTCCCGCATTATTCGAGTCCGGGTCGATCCAATTCGTCGTCCGATGCCTGGCTGCATTTTGACCTGTCATCCACGAGATACGCGACGGCGAACAAACACTCATCGCATAAAACTGGCTAAAGCGTATGCCTCGCTCACAGAGCTTTTCCATATTGGGAGTACGGTAACGTTCGTTGAGCGGATGACGAACAGGATGGCCGTCGCGATCGGTTAAGAACGGTACCGACGTATCCATCACTCCCATATCATCGACCAGCACCACAATGATGTTAGGGCGGTCACCCGACAGAATAGGGGGATACCCCTGTACTGGAGTCAAACGAACCAACCCGATCGCAAGGGCTGCAATCATGCACCGAGTTGCACCTGCGATCCAACGCTTTGCGAACCAATCGGAATACAAATACACGAGATGTGGAAACAGTCCGTCTGATGGTTGGGAGAACAACTTCGCATGGCCGGCCGCAGGCTGCCCTCGGTTGCGGGATGACCTCGGCCGCAGGGTGACCTCGGCCGCAGGGTGATCTCGATCGGTAAGAATCGACTTCGGGGGTTGATTGTACCCTGGGTGCTTACCTTTCCCAGCGTTTTAGATCGATCCCGCTAAATTCTTCGTCGGACATCCAACTTGTGCAGTCCCCTCTCATCGATACAATTGCGAGCACTCTTGATTCAGGCGGAAGAAACGCCTTTTTAGTAGTCATGGTGTCACGAAGCACTCCGCTTACTCGTCTTACACGACCCTTTTCATGAGATCGTTTTCTCGACAGATGCTTTTTCGAACGGCACTGAAAACGGTTGTTAGACGGGTCTCTCTTTTTCGTATCACCCTTTGGCTGTTTCTACTTCCCTCGATCACGTTTGGTCAATCACCCAAGGGAAATGTCGAACGGGCTCTGGTCTTGCCCGAATCCCCGAAGCCCGTCTCAGTACTAGCCTCGTTCCACCTCTCAGGGATCAATGAAATTGACTCTCAGAAGGAATCGTTTCAAGCTTCGGGAACCCTCACACTGACTTGGAACGACCCGAGGCAAGCCTTCGACCCAACGGTGTCGGGAATGGCGGTCAAGGTTTACCAGGGTGGATATCAATTCAATGAGATCGCCCCTGCTTGGTATCCACAAGTCATTCTCGCGAATGAATTCGGTGGGTACGAAAAACGGGGGACGATCCTTCGCATCTATCCCGATGGCACGAATACGTTGACCGAAAGTGTATCCGCAACGGCCCGTGCCGATTTCAATCTGCGACACTTGCCTTTCGACAAACAAACCTTGGAGCTTGAATTCCAGCTCTTTGGTTTTAGCGGTACCGAGATTTCCTTTGGAACGACAGAGCCAGCCGTCACAGCGGATCGGGACCGAATCCGCGTTCCACAATGGGAATTTCTCGACGTCCAATCGCAAATAGGAGTCGCTCCAAGTGACCGCAATGGAGCACCGTCCTTTGTGGTGCATATATCAGTTGCACGTCAACCTCTCTTTATGCTGCGCACGATTATCCTTCCGTTGATCTTCTGCGTCTTTCTTTGCATGTCGGTGTTCTGGATGGAGCCAACGCATCTGGGCGATCGCATGAACGTGTCATGCTTCGGAATTTTGACCAGCATTGCCTACCTGATTGTGATCAGCGACTTGCTCCCCCAAGTCTCCGAAGTAACCTTGACGCATGCATTCCTGAACGGGTCATTACTAATGATGCTTGGGACGGCGATCGTCAATCTCGTCGTTTCGACCTGGGAAAAGCAACAACGCCCAGGCCGCTGGCTAGACGTCACATGCCGATGGCTATTTCCGTCCATCTATTTAGGGCTGATAGGAGCGGCAATACTTTATTTTGGCATTTTGACGTAAAACGTATCTGGATCACGAAACAATCGTTGCTCCGAAGATCATCGTTGGGGAGGTTTGTTCTATGGCCAATTGCAACGCTCTTTGCCCAAAACTCATTCATTCGCACTGAGCCGCGCACCCTCCGGAATGACTGCCAAAGGGCAGTGAATCGCGCGCAGTACTCGTTCTGAATGGGATCCTCGCAAACCATCCAGAAATCCATCGGGGCCGTCCGTTGTCATGACGATAAGATCCGTCTTCAGCGATTGAGATTGTTCGACAATCGTATCGACTGCGGAACCTTCAACCACTTTGATTTGCCAATCCCATTGCGTGTCGGATGGAATCTCCAAAGACGGAAGGCTATCCTCCGAACCGACATGCAGCAGGGTGACTGTACCTTGTTCTAATTGCAAACCCCGAACGAGTGCGGCTACCGCACGTAGGCTTGGCTGCGGACTGGGTTTGTTCGCCACTGGAATGAGAATATGGTTGAGCGACACGCTTCCATCTTCCACCGAGACAAAACCCGCAATTCCATGCGGCAAGAAAAGAGTCGCTTCACCCGTTTTCTTAGCGATCGGCTCGCCGACCGATCGACTGATCCATCGCATGCGCCCCTCGTGGTGCAGGACCGCGAGCACGATCAAGTCGGCAGGATGGGATTCGAGATACTCAAGCGTTCCAGAAACTGGATCCCTGCGTTCCACAATCGCTTTATGGACGTTCAATCCTAAATTCAAGACAGCATCGCGGTCGCTACCTGCGGGGATAAGTTTCCATTTCTCAAGCAATGGGCGAACACCTGGAAAATCCTCCCACTCCGTCCGATGATCGATGTCGACGTGCATGATGTCGAGTTTGCATTGGGCGATCAGGGCGATCTTGAGCGCATGTGCAAAAGCGATTTGGCTGGCCTCCGAAAAGTCCGATGGATGGAACACGGTTCGGATGCCCAAGGTTGGATCTACGGGTGGGTTCATTAAAAAGAACTCGCATTGGTATTAGGGAAAGGTAGCGCGGGAAGTGGGTATCACACATTCTTAAGTTGCGATTTTGTGGCTTTCTCTCGTACTGGTACTCAAGGAAATCGTACTCGTAGAAACTCCAAGCCTAGCGCTCAAAAAACCAACGGAATGGTCTCCATCGTTCCGTTTCTACTTTTAGCTGGGCACTGTCGATGGTGTTGCGCCGAAGATATTCCACCGCTTCATCGATCGAGTCCGTGAAATGGAAAAGATTCTTATCGTCGGGGGAAACGGTTCCCCGTTCGATCATGCGATCGACATATTTCATCAATTGCCCATGGTATTCTTGATTCATCACGACGACTGGGAATCGATCGATCTTGCGCGTTTGGATCAGGGTGATCGTTTCAAAGAACTCGTCGAGTGTTCCGTAGCCCCCTGGCATAATGATAAACCCGTAGGAGTACTTGAGCAGCAAAACTTTGCGAACGAAGAAGTATCGGATATTGATGGAGCGATCGACATAGGGGTTGGGGTCCTGTTCAAAGGGGAGTTCGATGTTCACCCCGACACTGCGCCCTCCGACTTCTCGAGCCCCTCGATTTGCGGCTTCCATGATCCCTGGACCACCGCCGGTCATAATGGTAAAGCCCAGCCTGGCGATTTTTCCGGCGACGCTCCTAGTGATTTCGTAATCAGGGTCTCCTTCTTTCAATCGGGCAGATCCAAAGATGGTGATGCATGGGCCGACGAAGTGAAGCGCCCGAAATCCTTTGATAAATTCCCAGACAACCTTTAGCGTAAAGACGAATTCGCGCCGTCGAGATTGGCGACCAGCCAGAAACTTGATTTCCCCTTGATCGTCCCGCATCGTCTTCCTTCCTAAACCATCGAAAACCGAAATTGTACCAAATGGGATGTCTACGACGGGTGAGGCTCGCGATGGCAATATCCTGATGATGGAATCCTTGATCCGTCGGAAACCGCGCGATGTCGCGATTCCCCATTCCCTATGCGAAACTCACCTACACGCAAGATCGAACCATGGGCTATCATAGGAGCCGTTTCGAGATCCAGCCTCTCCATGGATCTCAGGGAGTTGTATCGCAGTCAGGGATCGTTGGTCCGCTCACTGCGTCGTTGCTCGGCAGCTTCTGCCAGCAACACCTTGGCTCCCGATGATCTTTCTGTTCGAGGGCGATTCGAAGCAAGCTCTGTCGGGAGTGGATCGAAACGCGCTTGAGACATTTGCCCTCTGGTTCGCAGGAAACTCCAGCATCTCATGAGCATTCGCGTCGCACTGCATCACGAAACGACGTATCGTTACGATCGATTGGTTTCACTCGGACCCCAGATTGTCCGATTGAGACCGGCACCCCATTGCCGAACCAAGATATTGAGCTACTCCATGAAAGTGACTCCCGGGGACCATTTCTGCAACTGGCAGCAAGATCCTCAAGGCAATTATCTTGCGCGTTTGGTATTTCCCAAGCAGGCCCGCCAACTAGCGATCGAAATCGATCTGGTTGCCGACATGACGGCCATCAATCCGTTCGATTTCTTTCTCGAAGCCTACTCAGAAAAATTTCCCTTTCGGTACGAAGACTGGCTGCAAAAGGAGTTGGCTCCTTATCTCCATACAATACCGCTCACTCCGAGGCTTAAATCATGGATAGACGGTATCGATCTTTCGCCCGAGCTTACGATCAACGCTATCACCTCCATCAATCGCAATTTGCACAACGCCATTCGCTACGAGATAAGGATGGAACCGGGTGTGCAAACACCGGAGGAAACGCTGGTGCGAGGCAGTGGATCGTGCCGCGATTCGGCTTGGACGCTAGTGCAGATTTTTCGAAATCTCGGACTGGCGGCGCGCTTTGCCTCCGGTTACCTCATCCAGTTGGCGCCGGACATTCGCACGAACGATGGCCCCAGCGGCCCAGAGAAAGACTTTACCGACCTGCATGCTTGGACAGAGGTCTATCTACCAGGTGCTGGTTGGGTAGGACTGGATCCAACCAGTGGATTGCTCTGCGGAGAAGGGCATTTGCCATTGGCGTGCACTCCAGAACCTTCCAGTGCTGCGCCCATTACGGGAACAGTGGATCAAGCCGAATGCGAGTTCGCTTTTTCCATGTCGGTACAACGCATCCACGAAGATCCGCGTTCCACGAAACCCTACAGCGACGACCAATGGCATAGGATCGATGCATTGGGTACCGAGATTGATGAGCAACTTCAGCGCGACGACGTTCGTTTGACGTTTGGAGGGGAGCCCACGTTTGTTTCCATGGATGACATGGAGGGAGAAGAGTGGAACAACGCAGCTGTTGGAGAAAACAAACGCTGGATGTCTGGCGAGTTGATCAAGCGTTTAAGACAACGCTTTGCTCCCGGCGCCCTGCTTCACTACGGGGAGGGCAAATGGTACCCCGGAGAATCGCTGCCGCGATGGGCACTTTCATGCATCTGGCGCACCGATGGTCAACCGATATGGCACGACGAGCAGTGGATTGCAGATGAGAGAAGGGATTACGGCTTTACCTTCACGCAAGCGAGAGCCTTTGCCACTCGCTTGGCCTCGCATCTGGGCGTCGATCCTCGATGGACCATGCCTGCCTATGAAGACGTCTACTACTACATGTGGCGGGAGCAGCGATTGCCAATCAACGTTGTTCCCTGGGATCCCAAGTTGGAAGATCCTGAGCAACGGTCACGAATGACAAAAGTGTTTCAGCGAGGCTTGAATCAACCGGTCGGATTGGTGATGCCGATACGAAAGCAATGGTGGCAGTCCGAATGGAAATGGATGAGTGGGCCATGGCCGGTTCGTCCCGAAAAGTTGTTCTTGCTTCCCGGTGATTCCACCATCGGATTGCGATTGCCACTCGACACCCTGCCGTTTTCCGATAGCCCGAATGACGGAACGATTCGGCCACGCGACCCATTCGCCTCGCGTCCACCGCTTCCTCCTCCCACCAGAACGGTGCGCCAATCGCAGCCATCGGATAGTCCGAAAACAACGAAAGAATCGACATCACCGAAGTCCACTTCCGGCGGCGTTGTTCGATCCTACGAGCTCGAAACCGATGAACAGTGGGCGGAAAGCCAAGCTCAATGGCGCCGAGCGGAATCGGCCGATCCCGATTCGGTCTTTCGTACCGCAATGTGCGTTGAACCTCGCAATGGCCGCATCTACATCTTCATGCCACCCACGGACCTGCTTGAAGATTATCTGGAATTGGTTGCGGCAATCGAAGAGACGGCCACCGAACTCTCGCTACCGGTCGTACTGGAAGGTTACTTGCCTCCCAAGGACCATCGTCTGCAAATCATCAAAGTCACTCCCGATCCCGGAGTGATCGAAGTCAATGTCCATCCGACGAGCACATGGGCCGATCTTTCCAAGAACACCGAGATTCTCTACGAGGAAGCTAGATTGTGTCGGCTAGCAACAGAAAAATTTGATTTGGATGGAAAGCACACGGGCACCGGTGGCGGCAATCACATCGTCATGGGGGGCGCGACCCCATGGGACAGCCCGTTTCTGAGGCGGCCAGACTTGCTGCGCAGTATGATCGCGTTCTGGAATAACCACCCATGTTTATCCTATTTTTTTAGTAGCCGATTCATTGGTCCGACCAGCCAGGCTCCCAGGAGCGATGAAGGCCGCAGGGATGCCATCTATGAATTGCAAACTGCACTGGAATTGATACCGGATTCGAATCAAACGATGCCTCCATGGATCGTCGATCGGATCTTGCGCAACCTATTGATCGACTTGACCGGGAACACCCACCGCGCGGAAATCTGCATCGATAAACTTTATTCCCCCGATAGCCCGACCGGTCGTTTGGGACTGGTCGAACTGCGTGGATTCGAGATGCCACCTCATTCTCAGATGAGTCTCGTCACGCAACTGCTGGTGCGAAGTCTATTGGCATCCTTTTGGCGAAAACCCTATCGCGAGGAGTTGATTCGTTGGGATACGGCATTGCATGACCGGTTCATGTTGCCCCATTACCAATGGCGCGACCTTCAGTCCGTCCTTCATTTTCTGCAAGCCGACGGTTTGGATTGGGAAGATGCATGGTTTGCACCTCATTACGAATTCCGATTCCCGTTTATTGGGAGCGTGGAATACTCAGGCACAACGATTGGCTTAAGGACCGCGATTGAACCGTGGTACGTGTTGGGTGATGAACCGGGCGGAGGAGGGACTGTCCGTTATGTCGATTCGAGCATTGAAAGAGTGGAAGTCAAAGTCACAGGATTGGATACGAGCCGATTCAAAGTCGTCTGCAATGGCATTCAATTGCCGCTGCAAGGAACTGGAGATCCCGATACCTACGTTGCCGGAGTCCGTTATCGCGCTTGGTCGCCAGCGTCTTGTTTGCATCCCACCGTTCCCGTTCATTCGCCCCTCATCATCGATTTGCTCGACGTGCGCGCCGGACGAACCGTTGGGGGCTGCACGTACCATGTTGCCCATCCGGGCGGGCGGACTTACGACACCTTTCCGATCAATGCTCTAGAAGCTGAAGGGCGACGCATCTCGCGGTATTTTCCATTTGGGCACACCCCGGGACAACTGGTTCCAAAAATCCCGAGATCGAACCCGGAGTTTCCATGTACCCTTGATTTGCGTCGGGAGTTCACGGCTCAATCCTAGTGGTGGCGTCCCAACCTGAATGAGACGTTGCACGCCATAAAAACGGTTCTGCGAGACTCGCAGCGATGGAGAGAAATGCCTAGTCGGGTTTCACTCCGTCGATTAAGCTTTACCCTCCCGCAGGTGTCGCTTGTCGTCGAATCTCATTCGAAGAGATAACGAACGGTATCTCGCGTTCTTCGATTTGCCCGCCCACGGACCAGCCAGAACATCCTTCTATCCTATCGTGTCCCTTCCACACCAAGAACCCGCTTGGACATTGATTGACCGATTTGGGCGAACACACACGTCATTGCGAGTGTCGGTCACCGATGCATGCAATATCCGATGCAGATATTGCATGCCGGAGAAGGTCGCAGCGTTCTTGCCACAAGAACGATTGCTCTCCTTCGAGTCGATCCAACGCCTGGTTTCCGTTCTAGCGCGTGCCGGTGTGAATAAAGTCCGACTCACAGGTGGGGAACCTTTGATGCGACCTGGTTTGGCGCGATTGATTGAGGGCCTGTCCAGAATCCATGGACTTCAGCACATCGCGCTGACCACCAATGGCATGATGTTAGCGGATCAAATCGATTCCCTAGTGAGCGCCGGATTGACGCACGTCAATATCTCTCTGGATACGTTGCGAGACACAACCTTTAGGAAACTCACACGGCGAGACGGGCTGGAACGTGTGCTGCAAGGGATCGATGCAGCCCTGCAAACATCCATCCCGGTTAGGCTCAATGCGTTGGTGCTACGAGAAATCAACCTGGATGACTGCGTCAGCCTAGTACGTTTTGCGCGCGAAAAAAGGATTGTGATCCGTTTTATCGAATTCATGCCGCTGGATGCCGACCGTCAATGGAGTGAATCGCAGGTGGTTCCCGGTCGCGAAGTGCGAGAGTTGATCGAAATGCATTTCGGGCACTTGATCGCTTCCGAATCGCTGGACCCGTCTCAACCGTCGCGCGACTTCGGTTTCGCCGATGGACAAGGTGGGATCGGCTTCATCGATCCG
>JBAWXH010000032.1:0-55105 GCA_037144155.1 Planctomycetota bacterium
CTCGATCGAGGTTCGGGGTATCCCTTCGAAGGGAACTACACGTCGTGGCTGGAAAAGAAAAAGAAGCGTTTGGCAATCGAGCAGAAGTCGGCTGTGGCCCGTCAAAAGACCCTCGATAAGGAACTGGAATGGATTCGCATGTCTCCGAGAGCGAGACAAGCCAAGAACAAAGCGCGGATTAGCGCCTACGAACAATTGGCGGCTCAGCAATTTGAAGACAAGCCAGATGAACTTGAAATCCAAATCCCACCGGGAAAACACCTGGGCGAAGTGGTGGTGGAAGCCAAGGATTTGACCAAGTCGTTTGGGGATCGCGTCCTCATCGAGAATTTTACTTTCCGACTCCCCGCCGGTGGTATCGTCGGCATCATCGGACCGAACGGGGCAGGCAAGACGACCCTCTTCCGAATGATCACAGGTCAAGACCAACCGGATAGTGGCACCATTCGGGTTGGAGAGACCGTCGAGCTTGGCTATGTCGACCAATCGCGCGATTCACTTACAGCGACCAACTCGGTTTACGAAGAGATCTCGGGCGGGCACGACTTCCTCGAAATGGGAGGCAAGCGATTGAACTCGCGCGCTTTCGTGTCCAAGTTCAATTTCAAAGGAACGGACCAAGAGAAAAAGGTTGGAGACCTATCAGGTGGGGAGCGCAATCGGGTTCATTTGGCCAAGTTGCTCCGCCGAGGATGCAATGTCCTCTTGCTCGACGAACCGACGAACGATCTCGACGTAGATACGTTGCGAGCACTGGAGGAAGCCATCCTTAACTTCGTCGGATGCGTCGTTGTGATCACGCACGACAGATGGTTCCTGGACCGTATCGCCACCCACATCATGGCCTTTGAAGGGGATGGCTACGTCCATTGGTGCGAAGGGAATTTTCAAACCTACGAACAGCAACGACGCGAGCGACTGGGGATCTCGGGAGATGAACCCCAGCGATTCCGATACAAGAAGCTCACTAACTAAGAACCCGCCGTGAACTCCAATCGCTCGCGAGAATCGCGGTTATCCTGCGTTCTTGGCACTCGACGCGACTTAACGCGTTTTGCAAACGGTAGCGACTACGAACGAAACGAGGAAATGGATCGGAGTACTTACACCTTGAGCCTTGGTCTCCATTCACGATTCTAGATTGGCATGGCGTTCGTTGTGTATTGTTGCGCGGCGCGAGCTTTTGTTTGGCAATGTACGGATTTATCGATTGCATACCGCTCTTCTACCAGCGCAGCTGATCCATGGGGCGAGTAAAATTTCAGACTTGAATCCATCGTTCCTTTTTGTTCGAGGATCAAAACAATCCATCGCAATCAAAACGAGAGTTGTTGCGCAATGAACCGTCCGCAGTCACGCACAGAGATTACCAATAGTATCGGGATGAAACTTGTTCTAATCCCCAGCGGAACCTTCATGATGGGCTCGCCTGAGAGCGAGGAAAAGCGTTTTCGTCACGAGCTTCAGCATGAGGTAGCCCTTGGCAACGATCACTACCTCGGCGTGCATCAGGTCACCCAGGCTCAGTATCAGAAGGTCATCGGGGACAACCCCAGCTACTTTCGGGGCGATACTTTAGCCGAGCATCAGCCTCAAACGGGCGGAATGGTGAGAGAGGTTGATAGCTCCAATCACCCTGTCGAGTCGGTCTCCTGGGAGGATGCGGTGATGTTTTGCAATCGGCTTTCGAAGTTACCTGAGGAAAAGAAAGCGGGGCGAGTGTATCGCTTGCCGACCGAAGCGGAGTGGGAGTCTGCGTGTCGTGCTGGAACCAAGACAAGCTTTAGTTTTGGAGAAAGTTCCATGTCGCTAGGGGACTATGCCTGGTATGACGAAAACAGCAATGGACAAACACATCCTGTAGGTGAGAAGACGCCGAATGCCTGGGGTTTGTATGACATGCAAGGCAATGTTTGGGAGTGGTGTTCGGACTGGTACGGTGATTATCCCAAGAACTCGGTTACCGATCCGGTTGGTGCTAAAAAGGGCTCGCACCGGGTGCTCCGTGGTGGCTGTTGGGGCAGCTTGGCCGCGCATTGTCGGTCGGCGTTCCGGGACGCGGGCTACCCGTTGCTCCGCAACTACGGCCTCAACGGTTTTCGCGTGGCTCTGAGTTCCTCCGGAATCCTGGGGTCGCTGGAGGCGACCAGAGAGTAGGCAAGAGAGAGTTGAAAGTAGAGAGTGAAAAGAATGGGACATCCTGGACAGGCACTGTTCCAAATGATAGCAACGCGTGGACTCCAAGTCGCAAGTTGTGCTTGCGAGGCGGCGCAGTGCATGTCCTGGTTCTGCTGGTTCTGGTTCTGCTGGTTCTGCTCTGGCAAGATGTAACGGATAGGTTCATGTTGACGGCGTAAGTGGTCGATACCGAGAAAGAGCCGTGGTCGAATGCGCGACCACCAATCTTTGCTAGCTATCGTAGAGGACGAGCAAGATGTACGAGTCCTTCTTTGGGTTTCGTCAACGACCGTTTTTGACGGTACCGACGGTCGACCGTTATTTTCCATCGACCAGCATCGAACGAGCCATCCAGGATTCCACGCGATGCATCCAGCGCGGCGAAGGCCCCGCCGTCATTGTCGGTGGGGCTGGACTGGGCAAGACGATGAGTTGTCTCCTCTTGGCTCAGCATTTTAAAGATCGCTTCGATGTGGTTCTGCTAGCCAGTTCCCAAATCTGCACCCGTCGAGCACTTCTCCAATATCTGCTCTATGAACTGCGACTCCCCTATCGCGATCGGTCCGAAGGGGATCTGCGATTGGCGATCAACCAACGCCTATTGCCCAACAGCGAACACTCCAATGAAGGTCTGTTACTTATCGTCGACGAAGCCCAAACGCTATCGACGAAGCTGCTAGACGAATTGCGGTTGTTGACGAACATCATTCATCAAGGAGTGCCTCGTGTTCGGCTGGTGTTGTGCGGCACGATGAAACTCGAAGATCTGCTGACCCATCCTCAGTTAGAATCCTTGAATCAACGTATTGCTTCAAGGAATTACTTGACTCCATTGAGCAGTTATGAAACAACACATTATGTCCGCTACAAAATCGAACGATCGGGTGTGCATCCCGATCAAGTCATCACCGGAGATGCATTGGATGCGTTGTTTCGAGGATCGGATGGGATCCCAAGACTGATCGATCAATTGGCCGATCACGCATTCTATCTTGCAGAGAAAATGGGGGCCCGCTTGGTGAATGCCACGATTGTTGGGCAAGCTTGGAGTGCGCTCCAGCAGTTGCCCAATCCGTGGAGCGAACCTACGATCCCTGCCAGCAACAACATTCAAGTGAGTCTTGCAGCCGTTCCATCCGAAATTTCCAATCGTAACCGATCCGCGTTGGACTCTGAACTTGCGAACCATCGCAGTGACGATACCAGTCTACTGAACACGCCGGATGAATCTCAGCGAGGAATCGAATTTGGAAGCCTCGATGAATGGGAGAATCGCGAGGAGGATTCCTTGATTCCATCGGGGGCAAGCAATCACTCATTGAACCATGATCAAGCTGGCCACAGTCCACAACCGAGTGCATCGATTCCAATCGTTGCGAACGAAGCTAGCGACAAAAGGAATCATCCAACGGGAAGCTTGTTTCATTCGTTTCTCGAGCCCCTTGCGTTCAGTCCAGCCGAATCATCCCTTGACGCGAAAACCGCTAGCGAAGAATCGGCTGTCGACAATTCTGCAACTTGGTCTGATCCTTCGTTCGAAGCAATGATGCCTAAGGCCGATTTGCATTCCTCGACCGAAATGGCGGGGAGCTTTATTGACTTGGTCCATTCGGCGAACTTGGACGAAGGATTGACCAGCGCGATTGGGATTCATGCCGAACCGTACCAAATCACCCAGGACTCGACGAAAAACGACGCGAAAAACGATCTTGCGGAGATCGAAAGACAGTTGGAAGCAGAGCTTCGGGAGATGGTATCCAACATCAATCTCGATGCCATTGCATCCAGTGGAAATTCTTCCTTGCTAGGGGCATTTCACTCGGTAAGCGAGTCCAACCGATGGGCCATGGATAGCGAATTTGCCCGCGATCGATCCCAGATCCAGATTCCGGCACAGGATGTTCTTTCGTTGGATGTCATCGACCGAGATGGATTTTCCACAGAATCTATCTTGAAGGATCAATCGAAAATGGGCTATAGCGATGATCGCGACATGATCGTGGTCGTCGAGGATGAGGAGGAGGGCGAAGACGATGCACCATCGGCATCTCCGGCGAGGCCTGTTGGTTCCGCACCCAAAAAATCCACCTTTGCGAATTGGTTGACTACGCCGTTTTCGTCGTAGACACATTTTCATCGTTGCCAATCGTAACCGGACCCCCGCAATTGAAGAGTCGGTCTTGCAATTCCTGTTCGGCACACCACTGGACATCGAAGTTGCAAATCGGAAATCGAGGGGCTCATCGATTTACGTGGTGGTTCATAAGCCAACTCAACAAAGAAGGTTCGAGGGATGGTAGGTCAAGCAATCGTTCAATCGCCTCCCCAAAATTCCGGCCGCCCATGGCTGGAGTCACTTCCCATGGACGGATTGATTCGGCTATGGAAAAGGGGCGAATGCTACTTGATGGGCGTGGCTACAGTCCATGTTGACGGATCCATGCCCGTCTCATCGACTGGGAGCATGGAGTTGGCCAGGAAGAGTGTCGAGAGAGCGGGCAAATCGGTTCTGTGCGTTCTCGCTGAGCATTCCTTGGAGCCTATCTTTGACCAAGAATGCAACCCATCGGATGATGCGATCGATCGGAGGCGCTGGATCGCGCTAAAGGATCACGTCGACGTCGGTAGCTTGCCCTTCCGTCAAGCCATGGCGGAGTTAGCAGAGTTGCCAAGATTGCGGGAGGAATACGATTTGATCGTACTCGATCTCGGATCGGTGAACTCGCAAGCGGTCTCGCGTGTTGGGAAACTGTGTGATGGCATTGTCTTGCTGTGCGACCGCGGTGTCGCCGATGCAAAGACGTGGAACCGCACTCTCCATCGGGCATCCAAGTCGATTCGCACGTATCAACGGGAAGGCATGGAATTTGTCGGTGCCTGGGATGTTGCGCATCACGTGACTTGAATGTATTCGCTTACGCGTTGCTCGAGGCAACGCTCTTTAGAGCCAGTGCATGCTGCAATGGCGGATTCTACGCTTTGGCAATGCCGGTCGTTACGATCCGATCTCATGCCTTTGGGGCTTGCCCGGAGGATTTTGGGGCAGATAGCGGTTTTCTAATCTCGGCCGCGCCAGGTTCAAGGAGCATCGGTGCGTATCTCGACAAAGACGACAAAGGTCGATTTTCGTGTAAATGAGCCTGAGGCGCTAGCCGATTTCTGCAAATCGAAAGAACTCGGAAAGCGCCTTTTGAAGTTGCGAGTTTCGAGCCTCCAGGAGCCCCAATCCGCATTGTCTCTGGGGTTTTCGTGCTCGTACTCGTGCTCTTACTCGTGATCGGATCGTGATTGAGAAACCCCATTCGATTACGAGCACGAGCGCCATCCGCCTCGGCGGATTGAGCACGAGCACGTGAAAGAGCCAAAAAGGCTCAACTTCCAAACGAGCGCCTCGGATCCATTTTTGTCCGCTTTGTCAATCTCATATCTTCTTCTTGTGCCGTGTTTCATTTCACTGAGGGTTAACGGAATCGCACTACGACAAAACGACATGCTTGCAGTTCATGACCTTTGGATCTACCGAAACGAATCCATTGGTCTAGAATACGCATTCTTTCACGCGTGTCTGAATTTTCTGGATCGGCCGGGATGGATCGCGGCTCACTCACGATTGGTAATAGATAATGGCTCGATGTCTGGTTACTGGGGGTTGCGGTTTTATTGGTTCCCACATTGTTCGAGGGTTGTTAGACGCCGGGCATCAGGTGCGAGTGCTTGATAATCTTTGCACGGGGAACCGAGAGAACTTGGCGGAAGTTTGGGATCGAGTCGAGTTCATCGAAGGAGATATCACGGATCCTGATACGGTTCGTGGAGCGGTCGAAGGGATTGAACGCGTGTTTCATCAAGCGGCTTTGGCAAGCGTCCCGATGTCCCTGGAGCGGCCTTTGGACACCAACCGAGCATGCGTGACCGGAACGCTGAATATGCTGCATCAGAGTGTGCAAGCCAAAGTCAAACGATTTGTGTATGCGGCCAGCAGCAGTGCCTACGGAGACACCCCAACGTCTTCCAAACGCGAGACCGATTTGCCGCAAACATTATCCCCGTATGCAGTCGCAAAACTGGCGGGGGAATACTATTGCCAAGCCTACTTCCACAGCTTTGGATTAGAAACCGTTTGCCTTCGCTACTTCAATGTGTTCGGTCCCCGCCAAGATCCGAACAGCCCTTATTCAGCCGTCATCCCGATGTTTGTTAGCAAGATCCTAAGTGGCGGAGCACCGAGTATTTTTGGGGATGGATTGCAGTCGAGAGACTTTACGTTCGTGGCAAACATCGTGCATGGAAATTTGCTCGCCAGCGAACGACCGAATATTGGAGGTCGAGTGATCAATATCGCGGACGGTGGACAAACGACTCTGCTGCAACTACTCGAATTGCTGGGCGGTTTGCTCGGCAAGAAAGTTGAACCGACCTTCTTGCCACCTCGCGTTGGAGATGTGCGCGAGAGTTTGGCAGACATTACTCTGGCTCGTAAATTGCTGGGCTATGAGCCGCAAGTGGGGTTGGAAGAAGGACTGAAACGAACGATCGAATACTATCGGCAATTGGTAACCAAGAAATAGCCATGCACGGCTCAGACACATCCTCATTGAATGGCTCATCGCATGAAATGAGTGCGGCCGACGAGGCGCGGCGATTGGTGGAGTTCATCGCGGTCTATCCCTCGGTGGTGGTCGCCTTTTCGGGCGGAGTGGATAGCGCTGTGGTTGCGGCGGCAGCCTACCGGGCATTGGGGAATCGAGCGGTAGCGTGGACCAGCCAGGGGGCGGCGGTCCCAGAATCGGACCGCGTGGCCGCCCGAGCGATCGCTTCAGAAATCGGCGTCCGGCATGTCGAAATACAAACGTCGGAAATCGAGAATCCTCTCTACGTTCAGAACGATGTCGATCGGTGCTTTCATTGCAAAACCACACTGTATGGGAGCATCCGGGAATGGGCGGACCTCCAGGGGATCGCGACTATCCTTTCAGGGACGAACGCCGATGACTTGCAGGACTACCGGCCGGGGTTGAAGGCCGCCGAGAACTGGCATGTGGTCGCCCCACTAGCACGGCTAGGCATCGGAAAAGAGAGGGTACGAGCCATCGCTGAACACTGGGGAATGGAAGTGGCGACCAAGCCTGCCAGTCCCTGTTTATCCAGCCGCATTGCATACGGTCAGATTGTTACCTTGGGGCGATTGAAGAGCATTGAGTCCATGGAACGGTGGCTTGCTGCCAATGGGTTCCAGGATGTACGTGCCAGGTTGCATGCGGAGGGTCTGCTCAGGATCGAGATCGCAGCCGAACAGTTGGACGCACTGCTCCAGCCCAGGATGCGCGAGGCGTTGGTCGAGGAAGCTCAGAGGGTAGGGTTTCGATATGTGACGCTGGATCTTGAGGGGCGAAACAGTGGATCGATGAATCGCGTCTTGAAAGATCCAACCAATCAAACCGAGCCGAAGGAAGACGGAAAGTCGTAGCCGCATGATAGCACTTGTTCATAATCGCTATCTTCGCGTGCGCCATTCCCTAAAGCGAAAAAACCATCAGCCGCAGTGCGTTAGCACCCGGTTCTCGTTGATCTCGCAGGAAAACCGGACGCGAACGCGTTCCGGCTGATCGCGTGACTAACGTATGCCGGCTGATTGCTGTGACATTGCGACACACGCAACAAAAAAACCCCGTCGCGAGACGGGGTCTTTTTGGGTTGGTACTCGAACGCACGCGGTCCGATGGTTTGCCATCGGCGGATGCTTGATTACCAAGTGTACTCTGCCCCGAGGGTTAGACCGGTGTAGACGATGTTGGTGGATGCGTCGATGCCTGGAATGCGTGTCGATCCCGGAACAAAGAGCGATGGCGGGGCCGAATTGAAGTTGTTCGATGCCAAGGCAACGTTGTCGATCCAAATGATCTGCATCGAGCTGCGGATCGCCAAAGAGTAGGTCAACCGATAGACGGCTTGCGGGGACAACTGTGTAATGTAGGCGGTCCGATTCTCGAGAACGTGTTCGTTGATCGATGGAATGCCAGTTCCGGGCAAGGAGTTAGCCGTAATTATAGTTCCTTGTTGGGCTCGGTTGTTGAAGATACCCGTCTTCAACTCGACCCCGAACTTGATACCAGGTAAAAAGTTGTACCAAAGGTCACCACCAAACTGCCAACCGACGAGCGAGTTGCTTGTCTGCAGATTGTAGTTGAAGAAGCGAGGGCCATTATTGGCCGCAGTGTTGTTATTCAATCCAACGGCCGAGAAGACGGAAGCTTCATCGAGATCCATGTAGCGAACTCCCGTCAAGAAGCTGCCCTGGAAAAAACCATTCGGTTCGGCCCATCGGCGACGGAGATTCAACTCCCCGTTGTGAAGGGTCGATTGGTAAGTAAGCGTATGTTGCAACGAGCGGTCCGAGTCATCAAAACCACCGGCTGGAAATGTGCCGAAGTTGCTGATGAACGAGTAAAGGTTGGAGGTCGGGCTCTGAACGGATGCCGAAGAGTTCCAAGCATCGAGGCCAAAGTATAGGACTTCCAAATTCGAGCCGGGGCCGCACTGAAAGTTGACTTGTGCGGCTAAACCACCCTTCATGGTGCTTGGGGCGACCATGTCCGTACCGAGAACATAGTTCCCGCTTCCAGCACCGAGGGACGAAACATTGAAGTTGCTGCCACCAGTGGTTCTTGTTAGTCCGATCGCTTCGAGCGACACATCGTACCAACGTTGGTTCGCGATGCCTCCCTCTCCGTAAGGTCTCAGCATGGGCGTAATCCCAGCGATGCAACCCCGCATACCGAGCCACAAATTCATGAAGTTGCGGCCGTAGGCATCGGAGTGCGATCCACCGCAACCCGGACATGGACCACCACAATCTGGACAGGGAGGGGCGCCTCCTGCAAGAGAGGGATCGAACCCGCCAGGCCCCATCGGCCCATAGTCGCCAGGCCCCATCGGCCCACAGTTGGGACCAGGGGCACCCGGGCCATAATCCGCTCCCGGACCTGCCATAGGCGGACCTGCCATGGGGACACCCTCGGGAGGGCTGACCATCAACGCATCACTTTGAAGTGCGTAGGACGTAGGCTGCGCCTGCAATCCGTTCGGAGCGAATAAATTGGGATTGATGCTTCCCGGCGTCTGAGCGAGCAAATGCCCGCTTGACCCAGCCAGGGCCATGCTCGCCATCAAACTTAGTTTCCAGCCTTTGAGCAGCCTCATCGAAATTCACTCCAGCGCCAATTGCAACCGGTTTGACCGTTACCGTTCCTGAATGCAGAACGTACGGAGGACCTGATACCATCCGCTTTATCGGCACAAACCGGAGCAAACGTTCGGCGAAAGCGACTTTTTCTCGTCACAGCCGTCAAAATTGGATTTGAAAGCAATCTTTGCAACGTGCCTAAACAGCCCATTTCTCAACGTGATCCAACGGATGCTACTTCGTTCGATCACTTCATTCGTTGCGCGAATCTATCCGGCGGAGCATGTCTTGGACGGAAGATCGGCCGTTTCCGACACGCAAGAATTGATCGTATCGACACACCAATCTTCATCGGATCGTAACACCATGCCCGCATAATGCGCAACGTTCCAAACCAATCGCAGTCAACTCAATGAGCAGCAGGTCATTATGTCTATCGCAGGACGCAATCAACGCGGCAGAAAAGCATTCACTTTGGTCGAACTATTGGTGGTTATCGCCATCATTGGGATTCTCGTCGGGCTCTTATTGCCCGCAGTCCAAGCAGCGCGTGAAGCAGCACGGCGCATGTCGTGCAGCAACAACATGAAGCAAATCGGAATGGCCGCTTTGAATCATGAGAGCGCCTTCAAACGGCTATCGCCGAGCTTGTTCGTCGATATTGGGTTGCCTCCAGGAGGCTCCGGACAACCAGGGGCTCCCTATCCGGCCATCGTTCATTGCTGGAGTGTGTACTTGTTACCCTACATGGAACAACAAACCACGTACCAACAGTACGACCTGAAATTCCCTTGGTTTTCGTCCCCTCTCCTCGTCCCAGGAACGCCCAACAACCAGTTGGCATTGCAGACCCCGATCGCATCCTTCGTGTGTGCATCGTCCCCACTTGGTACTGCCCGCAAGATATCCGGTAGTTTCAAGTTTGGAGCGACCTTCCCCTACTTTGATCTGGCTCCGACCGACTACGCGACGTGCAGTTCCATCAATCCTGGAAGCATTACATTTTACGGTTACTCCTCGTCAACGACTCAAAACGACCTGTTTAGTGCGTTGGCACCCGAAATCAAGGGAGCGGGTGCACTGCCAGTGTTAGGTCAGTCCCCGCGCAAATCGAATCGCATCGCAGACATCCTGGATGGAACCAGCCGCACCATTCTAATGTGCGAAGATGCGGGTCGTCCCGATTTTTGGGTTGCCGGAAAACTCAATAACAGCCGAAAACTCAACGATGGGGGTTGGGGGCATCACGAGAACGATTATGGCTTGGACGGAGCCATTGCAGGATCAACAACGTCTCCAGGGAACTGCGTCATCAATTGTCACAACGACAATGAAACGTATTCCTTCCACGGCAGTGGCGCAACGCATGCCATGGTCGATGGCAGCGTCCAATTCACTAACGCGAACATCTCAGCCCAAGTTTATGCTGCGTTGCTCACATCGCGGGGCACGGGTCTGACTCCCGCCGAGGATTCGGCTGCGATTGAACAGTAGTCCTTCGTTCGCGGGTTTCTCCTATAGATCAGAAGAGGTCAAGCCGGCCTTCTGATCCGTGGAACCCCGACGGTCTTGGTATTGCGTCGAATCACATAGATAGGCCTTGGTATGAATCGATTAGAAATCAAATCGGATACGGGAAGAACGTACCCCTTTCTCATTGTATTCTTTGCGCTGATGGCGATCGGTTGCACTCCTTCCAAAGCGCAACCTGTGGCTGCAAAAGGCGTGGTAAAGACCAAGGGGGGCCAGCCCTGCGATGGAGCGTTTGTGGTGTTCCATCCTCAGGAAAAGGAACGCATCAACGATCCAAAACCTGTCGCGACCGCCGATCCTCAAGGAAACTTTGTATTGACGACATTCGCGCAAAACGACGGCGCGATTCCTGGTGAGTATGGGATCACCATCGTCTGGCCTGGAAAAGCGGGCGCCGAGAAGGAATTCTCCCTATCCGGGGAAGGGGGGAACGCCGGAGCCGACCAGCTTGCTGGTCGCTACGGAAATCCTCGAGCTCCTGCGATCAAGATTTCCGTCCCAAAAGAAGGTGCGCAGGATCTGCAACTGATCGTTGAATGAGATCACTCGAGATTGGAACCATCCGAAACTCTTTGGGCTTGGCTGTCGTCTTCCTGGCGATGATCCAATGGGCGACTTCGTCGGGAGTTCTTCAAACATTGCATGATCAGGATGCAAGCGACGATCTTCGACTCAATGAAATCCAACTCATCGGGACTCATAATTCGTATCATCTCGCGCCGCAGCCCAAACTATTGGCGATGATCGGAACCGCTGGCAAGTCGGTTGCTGAGGCAATCGATTATTCCCATGCCCCTCTCGAAAAACAACTTTCCGAATTGGGTGTTCGGCAACTCGAACTGGATCTCTACGCAGATCCCGAAGGAGGGTTGTATCGAGATCCAGTCGGAAAGAAATTACTGGGCGCCGACGCAAGGGATAGCCGAATGGATTTCGACTTTGATCGAGAGATGATCACCCCTGGGATCAAGATCATTCACGCACCAGGCTTTGATTACGCGACGACCGTACCGACGTTGAAACTGGCACTGGAACAGATCATCGCTTGGTCCCACGAACATCCAGGGCACCTACCGATCTTTGTTCTCTTAGAGCTCAAGGAATCTGTGGTTGGACCTGCCGGGGTAAAGCCCATTGCGTTTGATGAGGACCGACTCGATGCGTTGGACGAAGAAATCCGAAATGTCGTCCCAGCCTCCATGCTCGTGACTCCTGACCACGTCCGTGGCGATAAGGAATCGTTGCGGGATGCCATTGCGGGGATAGGCTGGCCGCAATTGGATGCACTGTGTGGCAAGATCATTTTTGCTCTCGACAATACCGACGGCGTGAGAGAGCGCTATCTCCAAGGGCATGAAACGCTTCAAGGTCGCATTCTATTCGTTTCAGTCGATGAATCGCATCCTGCTGCAGCGTGGATGAAGATCAATGATCCCGTCGCGGACTTCGAACGCATTCGACGCTGCGTGCAACAAGGCTTTTTAGTCAGGACGCGGGCAGACGCAGACACAATTCAAGCCCGTTCAGGGGATACTTCACGTCGCGATCGGGCATTCGAAAGCGGTGCACAATTCATCAGCACGGATTACCCTGCGCCAGATCCGCGCTGGCCAGAATACCAAGTACGCTGGCCAGACAATGCGATCTATCGACTCAATCCCATTCGAACCACACCGCTGAAATCCCAGTGATCAGGTGGAACCGATCATGTGGAACCGCAGTGATCACGTACCCATGTTGAATGAACGCATCTCTAGGAGAATTGTTGTCTTCGTGGCGGGTGGGCGGGACCGAGAGCCTGAGGCACTGGCCGAATGCCTTTGGATGTTTGGATCGTCTAGCGCCTTTTGATGTTGCGCTGTTCGAGCGTCTCGGAGTTTCCATCCGCGTTTTCCCTCGGCTTTCTGTACTCGTACTCCGCGTTAGCAGTACTCGTACTCGTACATACCGCATCGAGTACGTGTACGAGAAAAACCAAAATTGCGCAACTTCAACACCAGCGCATCAGGCTCAAATTGGAACCACAGTTTTCTCATCTAGCCGAATAACGACGGGTCTCGTTCTGGGCCAATCCCTTGCTTTTGGCGGGACGCGATGGATGGGCTACCGATTCCCAAACGATGCACTCAAGCCAAACGATTCCAACACAGCCAGGTTGGCCGCCGAATCACAAACGCAAATGGCTGTCCCCAACCCGCAATCGTCTAGCGATGGGTAAGAATTATCCGCGAGGCCCCTCGAGTGCGTATGCGATGAGGCTCGGCTCCTGATTTCTCAGCGACGAAGTGCTGTGACTATTCTCGTCGACCCCGAACTTCGGCCTGTAGAGCATCGATCTCCTGCTGGAGCGGCCCGAGGTCAAGCACCGGTTCGACGCTGGGTTGCCGAGGACCGATCGCTTGTCGCTGGCACTTGAAGAATTGCGACACGTAATGTTCCATCCCCTGCTTCTCAGGGACCTTGAATCGATCCCCTTTTTGCAAGATCGGTCGATAGTCATGCATCTGTCCAAATTGACGGTCGCCAGCTACCTGGCATGGGAACCAGTGCCCTTTTCCCTCGTCGTCTTCAAGGTAAAACTCGGGGTAACAATGCTCGGGGATCCAGACGCAGCGAGCGGGAATGCCGCTGGCTCGACAAAGGGCGATGAAGATGCCTGACATCTCCTCGCAGTCCCCTTTTTTATCTTTCATCGCATCGCGCGTGTTACGAATCGGACCGTTCCGATACTCGATGTTGTTTCGTACCCAATCGTAAATCATTTCGACATGCGCCCATGCATTGGCCGGTTGGGATTCTTTGATACTCTTCGCGATCCGTTTGATATCCGATGCGCTCGCATCGATCATGGGACTATTGCCGACATGCCAATTCAACTCTTTCGTAATCTTCTTTGGAATGCGAAAGAGAGTAGTGTCCTCCGGTGGGTTGATAAAGGATTTTTCAATCTCGACGTCAAAGAGAATATCCAATTCACCATTGGGTTGTAGAACGGGAATAGTCATCATGAGCTGACGTGCGGTCGTAGGAGCATTGATCGGCAAATCGCGGAACTTCCAAGCCGCAGTGGGTGGAATGTAGGATTCTCGGATCGTTACTTTTTGCTCCGGCCAATCAATCGGGAATGCGACGGTCGCAAAAAGCTGAGAACAAAAGTTGTCGTTCGCTTCAAAGCGCATACCAAATTGCATATCCAGGTGCCGCGGAGCAAAAAATTGGATCCCTTTGCCGTCGTTATTGGCCGAGGCCTCGGTGTTGTTCGAAACTTCCGTTGCGGGTTCCCTTTCAGCCCCTTCCATCTCCTCTTCAGGAGGCTCAACTCTCTCAGGTTCATCGGCATCGCCTGGAACATCCGGTGGCTGTGGGGAAGCGTCCGTGGTCGATTGTTGACACCAGCCGAAAACAGTTAAGCAACCCACGAACGCGAACGAGATCACCATTCGGAGTGCCGTTTCCGAGAAAGCCAATCTGGGCTTTTGTTCCAATGCAAATCGCTTCATGTTGTGCCGCATAGGGGTGTCGTCCGATAAGGCGGACCAGTCAATGGATCCGGCGTGTTGTCGTATCTCACCATAGTTTGTTTATCGAACCGTAGGTTTTGCAGCAGGACAGGCAAAGAAAGCAGAGAATTTTTCGGAACCAATCGGGAATGGTCCAAGGATTCGTGTTCGGTTCGTAACGATTCTGACACGGATGCGGCTCCCGGACCTGCGAAACGCGCCCGACATTTGACGCATGCTAGATTGCCGGTGAAATATGTTCATGCATGAAAATCGCTACAAAGAATCGTCTACAATTGCCCCCTCCAGGATCTGGAAAAGGATCGACAACGGTCTTCAACATCACGCTTGGGGCAGGGGACCCAGAATCCGAAAAAAGGGATTCTCGCGGGGACACTGCCTGATTTTCGCTTGGAACATTGGATTTGGAAATGAGATTGAAAACGCGTTGGCACCCCCCAATCAGCCCTTCTTCGGGACGATCGTTCACGACGCATTTGGGACGGCTTGCTGGATTCCTAGGTGCAGTGATATCGGCGGCTCTTGCCCCTTCCACAGCCCACGCTCAACTGCAAAAGGACCCAACCCCTTTGCCCGTAGGTATCGAACAAATTACCGAGGGTCGAGTCACGGCGACGATCTCGTTCTTGGCGAGTGATGAACTAGCAGGACGGGGTACAGGGACACCAGAGTTCGATATCGCGGCGGCATTTGTTGCATCGCGATTTCGAGGAGCCGGACTCGAGGGAGGTGGACCCGATGGGAGTTACTTCCACGAAACGGTTAGCGACCAAACTCGGACTCCTAGCGATCTCGTCTTCCAATCTTCTGAAAATATTCCCATTGCCCATTCGGGGTTATTGATCGCCGGTCAAGACCCGTTCGAATACAGCGGAGTCGTGACCGACATTTCGATCGATGCGATCAAGGACAAAGATCCGACGCCGGGTTCCCTGAGCGGTGTGGTGCGAGGCGCTTTGGAAACATCCGCCACAGGATCGCGAGCACTGTCTCAATTGCTTCGCGTCGCATCGCAGCTGGAGTCTTCGGGCGCGAAAGCCTTGTTGCTCGATGCAGAACCCGATAGCGAATGGATCAAACTGGCCGATCAAGCGCGAAGCAAGCCCCGAGTCGAGGGGAATGCACGTGGTGCAGCTTCACGCCCCAATCTACCGATCGTGTTGATCGCTCCCGCGACGAAATTGACGGGAGACGTTCGACTTAACGTTCCCCCCCAAATCACCGAAAAGAAATCGATGCGAAACGTCATCGGTCTGCTCCGCGGGAGCGACCCGGGATTGTCTTCTCAAGCCATCCTGTACAGCGCGCATTTGGATCATTTAGGGACGAATGCAAAGATGCCCGTGGATGGCATCTTCAACGGAGCGGACGACGATGCTTCTGGCGTTACCGCAGTGGTTACCTTAGCGGATGCGTTTGGTGCCATGCTCGAACGCCCCAAACGCTCACTCCTGTTCATGGCCTTTTGGGGGGAGGAATCGGGGCTTTTAGGATCCAAGCAGTTCGTTGCAAACCCATCATGGCCTCTCGATAAGATCGTGGCCAACGTCAACATCGAGATGATTGGCCGACCCGAAGGTGGGGCTCGAGGAAAGATCTGGATGACCGGTTGGCAGGAGTCCAACCTCGGAAGCTTGATGAACGCATCTTCCAGCCGTTTTGGCGTCGAAATTTTTGAGCATCCCAAATTCAGTTCGATGCTGTATCGGGCGAGTGACAATTGGTCCTTTGTCGAAAAGGGAGTCGTTGCACACAGTTTCTCCGCTGGTTCGCTTCACCCGGATTATCACCAGCCTGACGATGAATGGGATCGATTGGAAATCCCCCATATGACGCAAGTCATCCGAGGCTTGATGGTTGGGTCATTGCCGTTGATTGATGGCTCGGTAACTCCTCAGGCTTCCCCGAAGTAATTTCGATTCTCTCGCACGAAAACACCTTATTATGGCAGCAAAGAAAATCTTGTTTTTGGTTGGGGATTTCGTGGAAGACTACGAAATCATGGTTCCGTTTCAGATGCTGGTCATGATCGGCCATCATTGCCACGTAGTTTGTCCCGACAAGAAAGCGGGAGACTATGTCACCACCGCCATTCACGATTTCGATGGCTATCAAACGTATAGCGAGAAGCCTGGCCATCGGTTCACTCTCAACGCCGATTTCGCAACGGTCGATCCCGCACACTACGACGCTTTGGTTTTGCCAGGTGGTCGCGCCCCGGAATACCTGCGGCTCAACCCGCGCGTTCTCGAGATCACTCGGCATTTTGCGGATACCAATAAACCAATCGCCGCCATCTGCCATGGCCCCCAAATCCTGGCCGCTGCCAATGTCCTCTCTGGGCGGCAGTGCAGTTGCTATCCCGCGGTGCGTTATGAGGTCACTCTCGGAGGAGGGATCTATCAGGATCCGAGCGCGGGTTTCGATTCCGTCCATGTCGATGGCAATTTAGTGACGGCACCGGCATGGCCCGCCCATCCGGCATGGATTCGAGCCTTTGCTCAGTTGCTGGGAAGTAAGATCGACGCATAAATCCCCAACCGAGCAAAACTCGATCAGCCGCAGTGCGTTAGCACACGGTTTTTGCGGATCCAGATGTACAACCGGACGCTAACGCGTTCTTTGCAAGGTGCAAACGGAACACTTCGCTCCCTAACCCGCTTTGGCTTGACGGATGGGTTCCGTTGATTCCGCGCGATCGGTGGTAAAGAAAGCAGCTTCGTCGATACCGTCTCCGTCAAAGTCACCGACGACGACACCATCGCCTTCGCCTTGCAACTCAAAGACGCGATCGGTGGCATCCATGCGACCATTACCGTTGCTATCGACAATGACTTCGTTATCTCGCACGACGGCGATTTCATCCAGGCCATCCCCATTGAAATCACCGACGATGGCGATGTCGCCAGCACGACCGAATTCTGCCAAAGTGTCATGTTTCGAATCGAACTGACCATCTCCATTGACATCGAGTCTCCATCGGCCGTTGCGGAAAATGCCGAGGCTCGAAACGCCGTCTCCATTGAAGTCCCCTGAGACAGGCTGATCTCCTTCGCCGCCAAACCGGAAGACGTGATCGATCACATCCGATCGAGGCTCGCCCGCAGAGCTACGTTGCATCCATCGTGTTTGCATCTCCTCAGCCGCATCCGTGGGTGGCACATTCTTCGGCTTGGTAAATGCGTTGTTTTCGGGGTCGGGCAGTCCTGGTTCACGCTCGAGAGCCGCCATATCTCCTGCTCTTTCTAATCCCCAGACTCCGATGTCATCTTTTCCATCGCCGTCCCAATCACCGACCACAGGCAAGTCCCCGGATGCCCCCAGTCTTGCCCATAGATCGGAGCGATCCCATTGGCCATTTCCGTTGATGTCGATCAACCATTCTCCGTCCTTGAACAGGGCTAACTCATCGCGACCGTCACCATTGAAGTCACCCGCCAATGGAGTCGCCCCGCGAAGACTGAAGGCTTCGCGAGAAACTCCATCCTGTTTGTTGCGTTGGTTCGAAACGATGTACCAACGTCCTCGATGGATGGAATCAATCGTCCACTGACTAAAATTAAGCAAAAGCGAAGAGCGAGCGATCTGGGCGCGATCAATGGTTTTGCGGACCTGATATCCCCGTGGCTCTCCCGCGTTGATCACACTCAAATGCCATGTGTAATCGACGGGATACCCCGCAATCGACTGCGGACCCTCGGACTCGGGCATCGGTGAAATCGCTACGGAACCCACGGATGGAGTCGAAACAAATCCTTGATAAGGCGAGGTTGCACGGAACGTTGCGGCGGTCGCTTCAGGAAGAGGTACTGGTGTAACTACGGGTGGTGGACTCTTTTCAACCACGATCTCGCTGAAGTTGTTTTCGACCGAGGCCGAATCGGCCCGCGCCCGAACGCGGACAATCGCATCGATGCCAACATCGTTTCCGAGAGAGTTGCTTAACAGATCGAGGAGAGCCACATCCTCAGCACTGACTGCCGTGCCGCGATGAATAGCTACACCGCCAGTACTGCCCGCATGATCCAAACCATCAAAATACCCGGTTGGTTGCTTTTCGATGACGTGATAAATCCCTGGGCGAAGACCGCGGAACTCATACCGCCCTAACGCATCGGTAGTGACGCGTAGGCCTTGATCGATCCAAACGTCTTCGAGTAGGTCATTTTTAGTCAGAACAGATCCATCGGATTTTCGCAATTCCAACACAACCCCAGAAATAGGTTTGTCATCTGGTGTTCGCCATCCATCACGAATCCCGACCAAGTTTACTGGAGGCTGGCCGTTCTCGGTGACCAACGGGGCTCCGTCTTGAAAGACATAGCCCGAGATCGAGGCGGGAGGGATCTCGTAAAAATCGTAGTGCACGCCCGTCTGTCCGTCGCTCAAGCGAATGCGATTCAATTCATCCGTTCGGGACCCATCCCCGCCGAGAGAACCGACGGATTGACCTCCCTGAAAATACCCTTTTGGCTGTGATTGACGGATCGAATAAACGCCGGGGGCAAGACCGACGAATCGATAATTCCCCGATGCCTCCGTTACCGTGGATGCGATGCGTTGATTCTGTTCATTGAAGAGTTCAATCACGACTCCCGCAATGGCCGGATCGGTGGCGTCGCGAGAACCGTTCTCATCGAGGTCTGCATAAACGCTGCCCGACAGAGAACTGGGCATTCTCTCGCAGAAGTCATATCCGACGCCGTCGTCCGCACCCGAAAGAGAGATCGCTTCAATGCGTGTACCATTGACTCCCTTTCCATTGGACTGCCCTTGAACCGTACCCGCCCGGGATCCACCATCGATCCAGTCCGCGGGCTGCGTTTCCAGGATGGTATAGACCCCGATAGGTAGATTCTCAAAGCGATAGCTGCCGTCGTTCAATGTTCGGGTCTTTGCGATGACATTGCCATTCGCGTCGACTAGCGTTAGCTCGACATTGGATAGGGGTTGCTTTCCGTTTGGATCGGTGGTGAAGCATGGGAAGCCTGGCAATCCCAGCTCAACATGGCCAGCCACGGAAGCAGGGGGGATTTCACCAAAATTGTATTCCGAACCCGAATCCCCGCTCCCGAGGTGTATCGAAGAAAAGACATCGTTGACAGTGGTCAATCCCCGTACTTGGTTCCCTACGCGACCGACGGAATCCTTGCCATCAAAATAGCCCGAGGGCTGTACTTCTGTAATTTGGTAGGTGCCAGGTGGCAGACCCAAGAACTGATAGGAACCATCGCGAGCCGTGCGCTTTGTTTGCGAGACGGCGGGACCGGTGTTGGATTGCACAGAATCGATTCTGAGTTCGACCCCTTCGATTCCCGTTTCCCCCGATTGTTGCACTCCGTCGTTATTGTTGTCGCGGTAAACGACTCCTCGAATTTGGGCGGGCTGGGCTTCCGCAAAGTTCAACTCGGTTCCTCGCGTCCCTCCGTCCAAGATTTCTATCTCGGTTAACGTATCTGGATCGTTGGCTAGCACCTTACCGATCGGTGTCTTGGAATCAAGCTGGCCCGGCGTAGCACCGACACTGAAAAAACCGTTGGGTTGCGACTCGCGAATCTGATACACACCAGGTTGCAATCCAAGGTTCAAATTAAATGCATAGCGTCCCTGGGTATCTGTCGTTGTGCTTCGACCTGTGAATACGTAATTGTTACCATCGCGTCGGTACAGATCCAAGCGAACCCCCGCGATCCCTACTTCTTGTGCATCGCGAACCAAGTTCATGTTGCTATCGATAAAGACTGTCCCAGCGAGGGATATCGGTTTGGGTATCTGGATGGCCGATGCGGCCGTGCCCGCCGATCGATCGCGACGACCTTCCAAATCATCCGCTGGCAACGGGAGTGCCGAAGGAGCGACTAGGAAATCGTATCGATTCTGAAACACACCGTTGGCCCGCGCGTCCTCGAAATAAGCAGAAGTGAATTCCGCTTCAAGCCGTGACCCTTCGAACTCCGCACCAGAAGCGATCGGATCGAGCCCGTCATTGAATCGGTTGAGGTCTTGAACGGAGTACAAGTGTTGAACTTCATCCACGTCGATAGAAAACTTCAATCGATCGCCAGCGTAGAAATTTTCGAAGCTCAAGACCAATTGCATCGAACCGTCTTCGACCTGCGCTGTTACTTTCGCATTGGGATCACGTGCATCCAACGATACGACTCGAAATGGAAAGGCGTGGTCGGCCCCTCGGCCCCCATCGACAGTGTCGAACAAATTATCGCCGGCAGAGTATCCCGGTGTTCCTTGATCGGTATTGATCACCAGACGAGTTAGCTTCGTGTCGGGAGCTCCACCTCGAAAGGTTATGTAGAACGAATCGCCATGGGCATCGCTCCCACCATCTTCTTCGACATAGACTCCACCGATCCAAACCGGATCGACGTTGAAAAGACAGCGAGGCTCTAGCGTTTCAATCCGAGATCTTCGCGTCCCTACCGAATTCTTCGCCGTGAACGGCGTGAAGAAGTTGTTGGAAGCGAGGAAATCCGTCCTGTCCTGAAGCATGGACTGCCACCAGGCTTGAGTCCAGCGCGTCAGCTTTCGCTTCCAAGGAACCATGGAGTTGCGTTTCATCGTATGCTCTCCTGGGCACTGGAGTCCTCGAATTGCGCCGCGACAGGATGGATGAATCTTCCTGAGCGGTCGAGTTCGTGGATTGATTGTTGAATATTCCATTTCCGCAGGGTCGTATCGAAGCCAGCCGAAAGGAGGTAAGAGTCTGTTCGCTTTAGCACGGCGATCGACCCATCGTGGCCAACCAATTTGGAAACAATTCGTCCTCGTTGTATGTCAACGATCCGAATGGTGTTGTCGCTGCCAGAGACGGCCGCCAACGATTCGTCGAGCAGTTGCAACGCCATGAGTTTTCCGGCGGACAGGTCCAATTGAGAGAGAATCGCTCCCGACTGAACATCGAGACAAACAATACGTCGATCTTCCCCGACGCTGACCAATTGCGAGTCATCGTGAGTGAATGCCAGCGAGCGCACGCGATCGAAATGGGCTGGCTGAGCCAACGCATGGGTGCGCTTTAGGTCGACGCGACCGAGTTCAGATTCCGATTGCAAATCTTCGATGCGGATGATCCCATCGCGACCAGCGTAGGCCAGTAATTTCCCATCGTGCGAGCACGCGATGGTTCGAATGTCTCGGCATTCGCTTCGACGATCGATCTTCCACTGGAGCGTATCGATTTGAAAATGATAAATGGCCTCATTGAATCCAGCCGCAAACAACTCTTGATCGCCATGGAATCCGACTGTAAACAATGCATGATCCACCATTCGGTGCGCGAGTTCGCTAGCGATAGGCGGAAGTGGTGAATCAGTATCCCGAGATGACACGGCGGATCGAACGGGGTTTATCTTCCACAAGTAGATCGAACCATCCTTCGCACACGAAGCCAAGACATCTCCATTGCGAGAGAATTCCATCGATTGCACCCAATCGCCGTGCCCAAACAATACTCCTTCGATCGAACCATCCTGGCACGAAACCAATCGAATGGCATGGTCATCGCCAGCCGCAGCGATACGACGTCCGTCGGATGCGATCGCCAAAGCCGTAATCACGGGAGATTCCGCTTCACCAGGCAGGGGCGGAAGACGGAGGATCGAGGGTACGCCGTCCAACAAGGCACGAGGATCTGGCGGACCATTCGAAGCCAACGGGTCGATGGCAATTGAAGATTGCAAAACAGGCGCAGAATCCTGCGATGCCGCATCGCTACCGACGAATAAGAATCCGATCAGTGTCCATGCGCAACACGCTATTCCGCCTCGCAATTGCTGGCGAATACGCGAATTCACGGCGTGAATCCTTCCCATCGGCATTGACCGATCCTCCCTGACCGAGACAACTCCAGTTAGACTAAGTCGACAGTTCGTCATATCGACGAGCGATCGGGTGCTCTTTTACCAAACCGCTTTAGAATCGATTGCATGGGCTCCAGGTTCCGGTTGGGCAAGATTTAACGCCTGGAAACTCCGCCAATGCTTGCTAGATGGATTAGAGAAAATTTAGGGGTTACAAGGGGCTCTCTCCGTTCGCAATTCTTGGTCCCTTTGGTGGCGACGCTGGTTTTGGTTTGCACGCTCATCGCTTTGGTGTCCTGGATTGTCGCGGACCAATCGGCGCGGCGCAGCACGCGATTGCGATTGCAAAACGTAGTCGATCTGTGCCGAGCGGCACCGTTCCCTCTAACGGAGAATGTCCTGCGTCAAATGCGTGACATCTCCGGCGTCGATCTTGTCATCGTGGATATGGTTTCAATCGCCGCGATCGGAACATTGTCGGATAACTCGGCTCTTCTTTTCCGGAATCCTGGGATCATCGCGCGCCGCGAAGAGGGTGGTGCAGCTGCCGAGTGGAATATTGCCAGCATAAAAATGGAAACGACCAACTTTGATGCCATCATTGAGAATTTGAGTTCTCGAACCTTTCCTAACCAAACCAGTCGATTGATCGCCCTGATCGATTCCACAGAACGACAACGTGTCACGCGACAAGCATTCTGGCTCCCAGCTCTCACGGGAATTCTTTCGACGATTGCGTTGGCATTCGTTTCCGCTGCGATCGTATCGCGAATGGTCCGTCGGCTCGAGAAATTGGAAAGCCAAGTGGATCGGGTCGCGATGGGTTTCTATGAAACGACCGCTATCGATCCCTCGCCCAATGACGCTATCTCTCGGTTGGCTGGCTCAGTCAACATAATGAGCCAGCAATTGGAGAGAGCTCAAGGAGAAATCATTCGAGCCGAGAGGGTACGCATGATCAACTTGCTCGCAAGCGGAATGGCGCATCAACTGCGAAACAGCTTGGGGGGAGCCATGCTATTGCTTCAAACAGTGCTTCGAAGAAACGCAACACAAAAACCGCTCAAGGACCCGAGCGAAGAACTGTCGATGGCTCTCAACCAGATCCGATTGGCCGAAGAGTCGATTCGTCGGCTTTTGATGATGAGCAAAACCGGCGTTCACGTCATTGATCATCCGATGACAGTCGCAGCGATTCATGTGAGCTTAGGCGAGTTCCTCGGGTCCTGGGCAGTCCATCACGGCGTGCAAATTGTCTGGCAATGTTCACCTGGTCACACGGATCGCATCATCGCGCGAGGAGAGACGACCGTAGGTGCAATTCTGAATCTGATCATGAATGGGATGGAAGCTGCGGGCCCAGGGGGTGTGGTCGAATGCGAGTACGACTTCCTGCCAGATTCCTCCCTCCCAGTGTCCTCGGAATCGGGTGACAATAGTGCAGGTAGCCATCGCTGGCGCATCCGCGATAATGGACCCGGACCATCCCCGGATATTGCCGACCAGATCCTGGAACCGTTTGTCACATCCAAACGGGAAGGGGTCGGACTCGGTCTTCCTACCACATGCCGAATCGCGGAGCAGTTCGGTGGGTCCCTTACATGGAGCCGTGACGGATCCTGGACCGTTTTTACTCTCATCCTTCGGGAGCCTATTCCATCGTGAACCATGTATGGATTATCGACGACGAACCTGCCATTTGTTGGGCTCTGCGTCAGAATCTAGAACTCGAACGTCACCACGTCGAAGTTTTCTCTAGCGCCGAAGCGGCGATGGAACGCCTTACAAAGGACGAACAGCCCGATGTGCTGATGCTCGATATCCGTTTACCTGGGATCGACGGACTCGAGCTCCTAGGACGATTGCGCGAGGGATATCCGGATCTTGCGGTCATCATGATGACCGCATTTGGGGATCTCGAAACAGCCGTTCAAGCGGTACGCGGCCAAGCCTTTGAATATTTGACAAAACCATTTGATCTCGAAGAAGCGCTCGCCACTGTTCGTCGCGCTCTTTACCAAAAGCTACTAAAAAGCCAGTTGCCAGAAACGACACAACTCGCACATGCTGGGAATGAAATTCTGGTCGGGCGATCCACTGCGATGCAAAATGTTTACAAGCAGATTGCGATCGCTGCCAAGGCCGATACGACGGTATTGATCGAAGGAGAAGAAGGTACGGGCAAAAGTCTTGTGGCTTCCATGATTCATCGCTTTAGCCTTCGCCATGATCAGCCCTTCCTCCCGACAAACTCAAAGATTGAGAGCGACTACGAGCTCGAATCTGGACTTTTCGGTTCCCTTAGTCCGTATGAATATTCGGGGCATGCGATGCGGACTGGACTATTTGAATTGGTTCAAAGAGGTACAGTTTTAATTGAAGATATTGACGCGATCTCCATCGGGCTTCAAACCAAGCTGCTTCATGTACTCGAAACAAAGTCCTTCCATCGAATCGGGGATTCGATAACCCGGCCTCTCCACTGCCGTGTCCTGTTCACGTCCAACCACGAGCTTGAAAAGCTGATCTCTGACGGGGATGTCGATCGGCGGCTGGCCTCGCAATTGGAGGTCTTCCGGATCCAATTGCCACCTCTTCGTAACCGTCGCGAAGACATCATGCCTTTGGTGCAATCGTTTCTGGGAACCAGTAATCAACATCGAAAGATGCAAATCACTGCCAGGGCCATCGACGAATTGGAACGACGCAATTGGCCAGGCAATGTCCGCGAACTCAAATCGACTGTGGAGCGGGCAGTCATGCATGCGACCGGATCAGTGATTCAACTCGAAGATATCCCTTTAGCGAGATCCGAGGAAACGGACCATTCCTCTCACGCACATGGACAAAAAGGATTGCAAGAGGCCGTTCGCCAATGGGCCATTGCGAGGCTTGCCAGGGATCCGCAACCACCAAATGAGGGGGCCGCCTCACCCGAAGTCGCGGGGACCATTTACGAAGAATGCCTCCATGTGATCGAACCCCCATTGCTTGCCAGTGTGCTTGAATTTCATTTGATGAATCGAGCCGCAGCCGCAAATCATCTCGGATTGCATCGTTCAACGCTTCGCCAAAAAATGCGGCGTTACAACATCGAATAGTAAATAGGGTTGGGATGATCCAATTGAAATCCATTGCCATCGAATTCGATGACGTGGATATGGAATCAGACTAAAATTCGTTCTGAATGCCGATTGCGAAATTCCTATCGTATGGTGTTCGAGAATGGAAATCGATTTTTCCATACGGATCCATCTGGTCATGATCAGCTCGTATTCCGCTGCATTTTCAATGGATTTTTTGTCGCATCGTCCTCCGCGAACACGACTATCTCAATAGGTTGTTGGCAAGGATATCTTGGATCTGCGACCAGATTTTAGGCTCTTTGTTCTTCGGAATAAACATTTCGTTAGCCATTTCTTCTTTATGGATGAAAGTAGCCATTTGAATTTTTTCGTTTTTGGATGATACTTGGCTGATGCAATGTCACGGGTGTCGGTCAGTAGTCGAACAGTCGTGACGATTCGATTTCGGAAATCGCGCTCATTCCATTCATTCCACATCAGGAGATTTCAGCTTTGAAAAAAGGTACTAAGAAAAGCGGCGGCAACACTTCGCAAACCATTCGTGACTATGCTGCAGCGAATCCAACGCTTGGTCCTACGCAAATTGCTAAGGATTTGATCGCTCAAGGTCATAAAGCCTATCCAGCACTTGTCAGCCAAGCCCTAAGAGGCGTGAAGAGTGGCAAGAAACCGGGCAAGCGCGGCCGCAAGCCAGGCTCGACCAAGGCAGTTCCTGTTGGAGATTTCAGCTTGGATAAACTCAAAGCATCTGCTGAATTTATTCGATTGCATGGGTCGCTGGATGGAGCGATTGATTCGCTCAAGACCTATCAGAAAATCTCGTCGCTGTTCAACTAGTTCTTAGAACATGCAGATAATTCGATGCCTCGCGTCCCACCGGTCGCGAGGCATTTTTGTTAATCGTGGAAGTGCCTCGAAGATTAGCTTCGTAACGAGGAATTACCCATGCGGCGTATGGCGCATAACGCAAGCATGTGATCACATAAGAGTGATACTTGATCCCGCTAACTTCATTGGAATCAAGAGCACTTCGATGGGTGCAGCCGTCACCGTGTGACGTTGATCGAACACAAATCGATAGTACAGATTGGAATCGATCGCAGCTGTTTTACCAACGGGTTGATTATCGCGGGCTGGCACGGACAAGTCGTTTTAAGGCATCGACGGTTCGGTCGATCTCCTCGGGTTGACTGTAGACGTAGAATGATAGCCGAAGGCTTGGGGCACACCGGGAGGCATCGTGAAGAGGTTGAGTGCAATGAAATCCCGAACGGACACAGATTCCATAAGCGTCGCTGAGCGATCTTGCGAGGACATGAGAAGATTGGCCTTCGATGACAAAGCTCAAAGGTCCTTTGCTCTTGGAGTCCAAGGATCCTAGAACGCGAACGCCAGGAATCGAATACACTCTATCCAGTGCGTAGCTTCGAAGACTCGCTAAGTGCGACGCAATCATTTCGGTATCGATGTCCCACAAATACTCCAAAATGGCTTGCAATCCGAAAACCGATTCGATTGCAGGAGAGCCCGACTCAAATCGCCACGGGACCGATTTCCAAGTTGACTGCACGCCTGCGACAGTCTCGACGCTTCCACCTCCTCGGTTGATCGGTTGGAGACGTCTCAGATGACCCGCTCGACCATAGAGAACTCCGACACCGGCTGGTGCGCCAAGCTTGTGACCGCTGAATGCGAGGAAATCGCAATCGAGCTCTGCAACATCCAGAGGGCCATGAGGTGCCGACTGAGCGGCATCAAGAACAAGAATTGCGCCATGTGAGTGCACTGCGGTCGCTAACGCACGCACGTCCGGTGACATTCCTGTGACGTTCGAAAGATGACTGACCGCCACAATTCCGACATCTCCTTTAGATATTTCTTTCACGATACTCTCTTCGTCCATCGAGCCGTCCGGCAATGGCGGAACGATCGTGGTCTTGCCTATGTCCCATGCAAGAATGCATGAATGATGATCCGTCGCCGATACGATAATACGGCGATCATCTGGCCACCCCTGCGCCACATAGCTGAGACTCTCAGTCGTGTTGCGTGTAAAGATGATCTCATGCTCTTGCGCGCCCAACCATCTTGCGACGCTCAAGCGAGTCGCCTCGAAGCGTTCCGTGGATTCGTCGCCAAGAAAATGAACCGAACGGTGTATACCCGCGCTATAACGCCCCAAAGCATCGGTTACCGCATCGATCACAATTTGCGGCTTGAGGGCAGTGGCTGCACTATCCAGGTAAGTCAGTGGATTCCCACTGGGGGATGAAAAGCGTAAGGCAGGATAATCATTGCGCAAATCGGAAGTCAAAAAAGTCATTCGAGAACGGTTTCACGCTGGGGAGTAAAAGGATTGCAGATACGATATTTGCCGCTGCTCTCCGGTTGCAAGAAAGATGCCATGCGGCAGCGCACCGATTTGACAGAACCGATCAGGTTCACGAAGCGTTCCTGCAATCCATTCAGGTCAATCGGTATTGCTGGATGACCACTCACTACCGATATTTCAAACCTCTTTCTCGATATTTCATCCACGCGAACGTTTGCGATCCCCGGATCCTCGTACGCAATATCCGCGATTTCAGCTGCTGTAATCCAACGTCCAGAATCCAAAATAAGTGTTTCTTGAATACGCCCCAGTACTTCAAGTCGAGGGGAACTGCGACCGCATGAACAAGGTTCTAATACCCATCTTCCAACATCGCCAACGCGATAACGGATCAATGGCATTACCAAGTTCCTAAGATCCGTCATGACAATTTCACCGATCTCACCCGGCAGAGCTTGCTTATCACCTCGAAACAGCTCAACGAGAAAATGGTTCTCAAAAACATGCATCGCCAGTTCTGAGTTGCAGGATGCTGCTACTGGACCAAGCTCGCTCGTACCGTATTGATTTCGGAAGGGGCTGCAAAATCCCTCGGTGATCCTCTCAATCATCTTCGGTGACGCCAATCCGCCATACGGACTTACGAACCGAATACTCGGGAAGTTCATTCCGCGATTCTTCGCTCGATCTGCCAACCATAGCAAGTATTGCGGGAACGCTCGAAGCATTTTCGGACTCCGTTGGCGTATCGCGTTCAGCCGATCGTCCAAAGCCGTTTCGACTTGTTCGTAGGGTCCAGGATCTAATGGTGCGAGAACATTCTGAGAATGGAGGAGACGTCTTTCCAGTCGACCTCGTAATTCCTGTACGCTCTCACGCGAAAAAAGCTCCCCCTCGCGCATGGAGTACCAGAGATAGCCCGATAGTGACTCCGGTTTTGACTTTCCCAGTCCGCATACGGTATTGCACGCGTTCGGCGGGATCTCAACCGATGAAACTCCAAAAGGCTGCCCACTCGCAACTTCAAAGTTCTCAAGTCCGGCAGCGCGATTTGCATCGCGCTTTGCAAAATCAGAAACGATCGTCAAGCGAGCCGATGTGGTTCCCGATGTCGAGAAATAGGACAAGTTGTCATCGGAATCTGGAACCACGACTCCGTCCGGAAATCGACTGCGCAACTGGGACTTGCCGATCGGCGCCAACGAACTCAGAAAGCGCATCGCGTCGACCGGTTGCAACAGGGTTTCGTCCAGTCCAGCCTTTATCAAACGCTCTCGAAAATAGGGTGTTTTTTGAGCCGTGTTCAGAAGGCTCGCAAGCCGCACATCCCTAGACTGCCTTCGCAAAAGTTCGGGCCCTCGGTTCAGAGCAACAGCTCGACGGTACGTGGACCAAAATTTGGAGCGAGTCTGAAACTCCAAGACGGGTAAGCCCACGAATTGAAGCAAGAGTCTTGTCAACATGGTTTCTATCCATCCAGATTCCACAAACAATGTATGAACGGGCTCGTCACGTGTCACATACTAACTGTATGTCCTGCCTCATAACATGGCGGAAACAACCATTTGATGGTCGCTCCGAAACACTACTCAACTACCAATCCCAGTCTGCTCAAGAACAGCGTCTGCGACGTGAGTTCAGCCCGCTTGAAATGGCTGTTCAGAATCGGTTGCTCATTGCTCATTGCTTCAATCGTCACCGTTCACGAACCGGTTACCGCTCGCCATGGCGGATTCCTCGATGGGGAAAATGGCGATCCATTTGATTTACGTGCCTAGGATAGCGCTTACTCTTTTCTCAAAGATCCAATGTCCAATTCTTGCACCTAGATCGGAAATGCTGCTCCCTCAGCTTTTCCAAATCGGAACGCGGGAATTCACGCGAAGCCAATTGAAAGGACACTTCCATGTCCGTCTTTTCCATCCTGAAGAATCTGCGATTTTCACGATCGGTGCGTCGCGACAATTTGCGTAATCATCGAAAAAAGAGTCAGCTTGGTCGACGAATTGAATTGTTAGAATCACGACATCTCATGGCCACGGACGTCATCTTGGAATGGAATGACGTGCTATTGGCCGCCAATGCTGTGGATCATTCACACAGTGCAGAGCAGGGGGGGCCAGTCTTAACGGCTCGCGCGTTCGCGATCGTGAGTGTTTCTATGTACGATGCCTTCAATTCGATTGAGCGCATTGGCGCGCCATTTCTCATTCGTGCTAAGGTAGGCGGCAAATCAGATAGTGACGCTGCAGTTGCTCAAGCTGCGCACGACACCTTGACGGCTCTCTACCCATCGCAACGGCCTCGATTCGACGCTGCCCTGACCGAAACGCTTGCGCGCATTCCCGATGGAGCTTCCGAAGATCGTGGTCGAGCACTCGGTGCTACAGTTGCTGAGTTCGTGTTGCTAGATCGTGCGAACGATGGAGTCACCGAGTTGATGCAATTCGATTCGCAGTATCAACCCAAGGGTCTGCCAGGCTTTCACGGGGTCGACCCGCTACATCCCAATCAAGGGTTTTATGCCCCAGGTGCCTCGCATGTATTGCCTTTTGCGGTCGACAGCGTCGATCAATTTCAAGCGCGTCGATTGGATGATGGGACGCCCGAAGGGCGAATAGCCTTTATGCAAAGCTCAGAGTACAAGGCTGCCTACGATGAAGTCATCTCGCTGGGCAGCGATGGTATTTCTGCACCCACCCTGCGCACACCAGAGCAGACGCAAATAGGGCTCTTTTGGGGCTATGACGGAAGGCCTGGATTGGGGACTCCGCCAAGGCTATACAACCAAATCGCCCACACCATCGCCAATCAACAAAACAACTCGGTGGCTGAAAATGCAAGGCTCTTTGCATTGATCAATGTCGCTCAAGCGGATGCTGGACTGGCTGCTTGGAATGGCAAGTACGATGATGACTTTTGGCGACCCATCTTGGGGATTCGCGGTGCGGATACCGACGGGAACCCGGATACGGTTGCTGTCCCGGGTTGGATTCCCCTCGGTGCACCGGCAAGCAATCCAAAACCTGGCGACACCAATTTCACGCCACCTTTTCCAGCTTATGTCTCCGGCCATGCTTCCTTTGGCGCGTCTGTATTTCAAACGCTGAAGCGATTCTATGGTCGAGACGATATCAAGTTTACGGTCATATCCGATGAATTCAATGGAATCACTCGCGACGCCGACGGAAGCACACGACCGGTCGTTCCCCGAACATTTAACAGCTTCTCCCAAGCAAAGCTCGAGAATGCGCAGAGTCGAATCTATCTGGGCATTCATTGGGCATTCGATCGCGACGATGGTATCAAGACAGGTGATGGTACAGCCAACTTCATCTATGACCACATCCTTCGTCCAAAATCCTCTCCTGGCGAGTCCCTCAGGCACAACACGTTTGATCCCATGGATGTCGATGACGATGGGGCATGCACGCCATTAGACGTGTTGAATGTTGTCAACATGATTAACTCTCATAACACATCGTCTCCTGATTTCGTCGACGTCGATGATGATCACACCATTTCACCGCTAGACGCCTTAACGATCATCAATCGTCTGAACGCGTTGCAAGCGGGTCAAGGGGGCGGCGAGGGGGAATCCACCGGAAGGAATGCTCAAGCTTTGCCTCCCTGGTTCACAATGGATAGGAGCGGGGCTGCCATGACTTCAGGTCAAACCGCGCAGCAACAAGATGTGTTGCTGAAACGCACCGTGGAGACCGCTGTAACATTCATCCATCGAAGTGTCGTAGCGGAACAAAGGATCCCGCTCGCAAGTTCAACGGACGGCGTCGAGTCTCGAGAAGAACTTGCCGCACGTTTGGACCTATTATCCCTTACGCATATCTTCGCACGGCTTGGCGAAAAATAGCCCCATGAAACCGGAGGTGGACATGCTCCGGTCAATGGCCATTAGTCCTATCTGGCGAGACGATACTAAGCAGGGCGCTTCGTTCCTTTAGATACCAGCAATCAATCCGTCGCTGTCCCCAAAGGTTGCATCTGGCAGGCCCATCTTTTGCAACAGGGTGAGATAGAGATTGCACAGGGGCACCATGCCCTCGACTGCAATGTGCTGACCCGTCTTTAGGCGGCCGCCCCCATTCCCACCTACCAGGATTGGTAAATTATCTGGGTCATGGCGATTGCCGTCCGACATGCTCGATCCAAAAACAACCATGCAGTGATCTAATAGATTGCTATTCCCTTCCGGAATCGATTTCAGCTTGCTAAGAAACCTGGCGAATTGCTCCGTGTGCCATCGATTGATTCGCTGATATTGCGCGATTTTCGATTCGTTGTTTTCGTGATGAGACAACTCATGGTGGCTACCGCTAACACCCTCTACAAACGAAAAATTTCTTCCCGAAACATCGTTCGCAAACATCAACGAACAAACGCGCGTCGCATCCGATTGGAACGCGAGAACCATCAGGTCGAGCATCAGTGCGATATGCTCTCGAAAATCTTTGGGAACGTTCGGGGGGACAGACGCGTTGCCCAAAACATTTTCGACTAGATGCGAATCGCGGTCTTGATGGTTCATAGCGAATTCGATCCGCTGCTCGACTCCCCGCACCGAATCGAGAAACTCATCCATCTTGAATTGGTCGTCTCGCCCCAGTTGCGCGCGCAGCCCCCTCGCGTCCTCGAGAACGTAGTCGAGAAGATGCTTGTACGATTGCATCGAATCGGGAGAGGTCGAATTGCTTTTTCCAAAGAGCCGATCGTACACCACTCGCGGGTTGATCTCTTTGGCGACAGGTCGATTCGCCGATTGCCATGAGATATGCGATCCATACAAACGTGTGTAACCCACGTTGCTATCGATCCCACTGATGACCGGTTCGGTACCCAATTCCAGCGATGGCAATGGTGTCTGCCCGCGGAGGTGTTCTGCGATGCGTTGATCAATCGAAATGCCACCACTACTGACGTCTTTCCCAGTCGTCTTTGCAACGGGCATTCCTGTCAAGAAATTTGCCGTCTTCGCATAGTGACCGTCACCTCCATGGCTATTCTTCTTATCGAGACCGGAGATCACCAATACGCTGTCTTTGATATCTGCCAGAGGTTCCAACGATGGACTCAATGTGTAGTCGGGACCGGTCGATTCTGGAACCCATGCCTTCTCCCAAACGCCATTCGGAAAATAGATGAAGGCAGTACGAATCGGCGCTGTCCCCTCCGCCGCTCGGACAGATTTCGGTTGCGCAGATTCCATCCAGGGAAGGGCGAGCGCGACACCGGTTCCACGCAGGAACCTCCTTCGATCGAACAGAGTGCTTGAGTGCGATGGTTTCATTGCGAGCCCTTGGCGGGGTTATAGTATCGATGTTGGAATGGATAGGACATCAAGATTTCCTCCAGGACGACGTCGGCGCGTTGCTCTTCTTGAAGCCGCTTGGTCGATGCATCGATCACGCATTGATCGAACTTGTTCAAATCCCGTCCAAGCGCGAAACCGATCAGCTTTCGAATGGCATGAAGCTGAAATTCATCTTTGCGATTCATCAAAACCCGCTTGAGTTCCGCGGGACCTTGAAAAGTCTCACCGGACGGGAGCGAGCCCGATGCGTCGATCGGCAACCCCTGGTCTTCTGTTCTCCATCGACCGATCGCGTCGTAGTTCTCCAATCCAAACCCCAGCGGGTCCATGCGTTGATGGCAAACAGCGCAATCGGGATTCTTTCGATGGACTTCCAATCGCTCCCGCAGCGATGCCGTTGTCAAGCCGTGACTGCTCTCTTCTAACGAGGGCACATTCGGCGGCGGCGGGGGGACTTTTGCACCCAAGACATCGTCCAGGATCCATCGACCGCGAAGGACAGGACTGGTGCGATGCGGATAGGACGCTTTGATAAGAACACTAGCCATGGTCATGATGCCACCCCGTTGTCCATTCGCTACTTCGATCTTATGCCATGCATTGTCCTGTTCAAGGATCGGCCATTCCACGCCATAGTGTCGGGCCAACCGAGCATTGATATGAATCGTTGAAGAGTCGAGCAGATCGGTCAGCGGACGACCTTGACTGAATACGAACTGAATTGTCCGAACGGTTTCTTCGATCGCGTCGGACATTAATACTTCTTCGAACTCTGGAAACATTCCCTTATCCGGCCGCGACGACTTCCAATCGCGCAACCCCAGCCACTGCAAACCAAAGTTCTCCCCAAGGGCCCGTGCGCGATCGTCCTGAAGCATACGTCGCAATTGCGATTGAATCACGTGTGGCTCGAAAAGACTGCCACTTTCCGCGATCTCGAGCAGTTCTTCATCCGGCAACGAAGACCACACCAAGAGAGCCATGCGAGTGGCCAATTGATAAGGAGCAAGTCGCTGCACACCCGCTGTCTCAGGCTCTGGTTCCGCGACGAACAGAAAGTGAGGAGAGACAAGAATGGCTTGGAAGGGCTGCTGCAATGCACTCAGAAAGTCAGCTGTCGATTGCGACGGGGCAGCCCCTGACCGGTTCCGATCCTCCCTAGCCAAAGCAAACAATCGCATCAGTCGATCCAGTTCGGAATCGTTCGCATAGCGTCGCCAAGCGCGCCTCGCGAACTGCGCAAGGATTTCGCGGGCCGCTGCCAATTGGGCATGTGGCTCAATGGACCGCTGATCCTGCGTCAGCGAAGAGAAAGAGTTTGTGAAACCCAGTCTTGCCAGTCGTTCTCGGACCGGTTCGATCGAGTCCCCTTCTTCGAAGAGCGCATGGACTGCGGCATGGCTAGTGCGCAGATATGCTTCGAGGTGAATCGGAGAGGTAAACAGCGCATCACCGACCGTATCAAATCCCAGCCCGCCGGCTCCATCCGAAGGGGGCAATAGTTCGTCGGGAACGTGAAAACCTGTTAAGTCTCGAATGGCACAACCGTACTCGTATCGAGACAGTCGTCGACTCATCACGTATCCGCGGTACCAACTTTGTGTTTCGTCGGAAGCCAATTGGTGGCACAGATCCTGATTCGGCCGGGCATCCACCCACCGATGAAAAGCGGACTTCTCGGGGTCGATGAGGCCGGGACTTCCTTGCGGAGGCATTTCGTTCAATCGAACTCGTTTAGCGACTCGCTCCCAAGCGTCCCCGGCGTTGACTGCGGTCTCCCCATTGGGAAACCGCGATAAATCCAACTCGCCATCCGGCGTTGCACCGCTGTGGCAGGAGATGCATTTGGCCTGGATGATCGGCCAAACTTTTTCTTCGTACGTCTTGCCCCATTTTTCCAATGCATTGGGATCGTCAGCTAGCGCCCGTTCCGAGATTTTTGGGCTGACAAAAACAATGAGAAGAGCTCCAAGTCCGAAACATGCTTTTTGCTTCGACGCCAGTGATTGAGCCGTTGTCGATAACGAACCGATCGTTCGTTCCAGCAAGCTTAGCGCCTTGGAAAAAATACAGCTCAACCGTTCGATCGTACAAAGCATCGGAGGGCGATCTCACATGCTGCCAGCGGAAGCGATAGGAAGGAAAGGGGGGGTGCGAAACTGCGACAGGGTAGGGAGGGCCAATGACATCGGCCAACGGCACCGGTATTTGGGAGCGGTAGTCCATTATATACGGAAAACCAAGAATCCAGGATACTCTTTCCCGAGGAACTGGCCTCCCACGAACGAGTACATTAGGGTGCGAGCAACGGCTGATTGCGCGCACGGTGCTGCTCGTGCGCCAGTTCATTTCCAATGCGTTTTCAATCGTTCCTTTCCTCTGGCGATCACTTCTATGTCTACCACTTCACCACGCATCCTTCTTGACAGCAATTTATGGCGCGCTCGGCACCGGATGGTTCGAACGGAACGAGTTCAGCGCATGCAACGTCTTTGCATGCTGGTTTGGCTGTTCCTCGGTAGTTCCTTCGGCCACGCTCAAGAAGCGTTGCCAGGAGCTGTTGGGATTCAGGATCCGCGTTCAAGCCGCCCCAATGTTTTGTTCATCATCTCGGACGATCTCAATAATCGTTTGGGCTGCTATGGCCATGCCACTGCGAGCACACCCCATCTCGATGCTTTGGCAGCACGAGGCGTTCGCTTTGATCGCGCTTACTGCACCTTTCCGCTATGTGGACCCAGTCGCAATTCGATCCTTACCGGGCTTTATCCCAACAGTACTGGGATATTGAATAATGGCCAAATCTTTCGCCAGACGATTCCCAGACAAGCCAGTGTCCCTCAAGCAATGAGGCTCGCTGGTTACTTTGCAGGCCGAATCGGCAAGCTCTACCACTACAACGTACCCAACTCGGTTGGCACCAACGGCCATGATGATCCCGCGAGTTGGGAGATGGAGCTGAACCCTGCCGGCGTCGAACGGCTGGTTGAGCAACCACAAATCAAGACGCTGGTACCAGAACAGTTCGGCGGGACATTGAGTTGGTACGCATCGCCACATCCGGAATCGAACCATACCGATAGCCTTCAAGCCAAGGATGCCGAATGGGTTCTGGAGAGAATGGCGCGTGAAAAGGATCGGCCCTTTATGTTATGCGTTGGATTCTTTCGACCGCATACACCGTACGTCGCTCCGCGTGAGTACTTTGACCTCCATGATCCAGCCAAGGTTCAACTCGTCCGCGGAGTCGAGGAAGATCGACAGGACATCCCAAAACCGGCGCTCGCGAGCGGCAAAAAGGAACAGGATGACATGTCGGAGGAAACCGCGCGCGAGGCGATCCAAGCCTATGACGCAAGCATCAGTTTTATGGATGCGCAGCTCGGTAAGATCCTGTCGGCATTGGATCGACTGGGATTAGCTCAGAATACGATGATCGTATTCACTAGCGATCATGGATATCACGTGGGTGAACATGGATTATGGCAGAAGATGAGCTTGTTCGAAGAAAGCGCTCGAGTTCCCCTGTTGATTGTAGCGCCGGGTGTTTCGCAGCCAGGGAGTGTCGTTCGAGAACCAGTATCGCATGTGGATCTTGCACCGACGCTCTATGAATGGTGCGGCTTGCCACGTTCGGCGGCACATCAAGGAGAGAGCCTGATTCCCTATCTGCGCGATCCATCGCATGCCGGGCGAGGCTGGGCATTGACTCAAGTCACGCGAGGAGGCAACGACAATCGGTTCTTCGGTTATTCCCTCCGGACGCAACAATGGCGCTATACGGAATGGGAGGATGGTAAGCGGGGCGTTGAACTCTACGACCATGCCACCGACCCGTTGGAGATAACCAATCTCGTCAATCGTCCCGAGCATGCGGCAACGATTGCTCAGTTATCCGAACAATTGCAAGCCGCCATTCGGAGCAGCCTGCCTGTGTCTGGAATCACACCGGACGTCAAGCCGTTGAATTGGGCGCCCGACCTCACCAATGTCGATTAGTGAGATAGTGCGACTGAGCTTTCTGCCAGGCTCGTTCCGGTGTTGACGGTACCAGAACGCGATCTCTTTTGGTCTGTGATCACAGCGGACAAAAGTCAAAGCAAATTAGCAAGTAGATTCGATGTGCCGCTCACCTGGAATCGCACAAAATTCTAGGACGCGCATGGACGTCGAAGTGTGCCTGCACGTTTTGTCGGCTTTGTCATTGCAATCGCTGGCGAGCACACGTTCACGGTTTCCCATCTTTGCCCAAACGGGGCCAGATAATGCAGCCAAGGGCAACGCCCAGGTTCCCTCGCCGCACGTGGTTCCAAGGTCCTGAAGGCCTGCGATAACGATCTCGCCACGGAAAGAACAATGGCGTACTGGTGTGGATTGCTGTGTGCCCTCAAACGCCATACTTTCAAAACGAACCTGGCGAAATAGGATTGTTGTTAGTGTCGATTATGCCCTCGATTCGTGTTCCAAACCATTTTTGGGATCACGCAACGAAGCGAGGAACACTCATTGGCGCTAATTTCCACTAAGGAGATACGACGTTATCGAGAACTGAAAATCAGACCTTGTTTATTTCTCGGTTTGGGTTGGTTGATACCCGAGTTTTCGCGAGTTATCCCGAAAGGGTCAAGCATCTTATCCCTGAATCGCTCAATGTGTCTTCGACGCTCCCGGCGGTTCGTTTCGTCCCTGCGAAACCGTGATAACTTTTATCCTCCGGTCTCGTTGCCCCACCAATCAGGGGAAATTCCTCGGCCCAATGTCCATTGTCAGGCAGGCTGCTGTTAACCGGACGCTAACGGGTTACGGCTGATATTGTGGAGTTCCTTTAGCCGGAGTGGTAAGAATGGGGCAATCGCCCTACGTGCTACCAATGCTGAATAATATCCATCAAGCGATCGCCGCTGGTAAACGTTGCACCGTGCCATCCGACTTTTTTGGCTGCCTCGATGTTTTCCGGCCGATCGTCCGTAAAAAAGATCTGGCTCGGGTCTCGGCCGGAGCGCTCGGTAGCGATGCGATAGATCCCTTCATCCGGCTTCATGCTGTTCACTTCATAGGAAAGAATGACCGGTGAGAAGCGATCCACCACTTGGGGATAACGCATCTGCAGGATCCAATTCCAATGCGCTTCGCATGTGTTCGAGAGAATACCGGCGGGGATGCCCAATCGCTCTACGTGCTCCAAAACCGGAAGAATGGTTGCGTTGGGTACGAACATGTCCGCAGCAGCTTGAAGCATTTCTTTCGAATCGAGGGGACGATCCAGCGTCTTCGCGATACGATCGATAAACTCTTCGCCGCTGATCCATCCGGTCTCGTATTCGTCTTGAAGCTCGCTGTCCATGATGACCTCGCGCAGCCGTTTCGGATCGACTCCCGCGATCTTTGCCATCGAACGGAAAGCCAATCCATGATCGAAATAGAGCAATACGTTCCCAAGGTCGAAATAAATGAATTCCGGTCGTGGAATGATCATGGTACGGATAGAGGGTGGGATAAGAGTGGGGTGTTAGACCAAGGAACCTTCAAACGTCTTTTGCAACGCGGCCAAGCCTCTTTCACCGTCTTTGCCTTCGACCACCACATTGACTCGCAATTCGCTCGTATTGATCATCAGCACGTTGATTTGCTCGTCTGCCAACGCTTTGAACATGGCGATGGCGACGCTGGTGTGGCTGCGAAGTCCAATCCCGCTGACCGAGAGCTTCGAGATATTGGAGGAGCTGCCGATCTTTCGAAATTGACTTCCCTGGACCTTGAGGACTTGCATGCACGGTTCGAGTTGTTCTTTGGGGATCGTAAAGCTGATACTGGTTTCCCCGAGATAGCCATCGCAGCTTTGAATGATCATATCGACAAACACCCCAGCGCTCGCGACCTCTTTGAAGACCCGTTCGGCCAATCCAGGCGTATCGGGAACTCCGGTCAGTGTGACACGGGCTTGATGGCCCAAAAGCGAGACATCGAGTAGCGTCAATTGCTCCAGATTGGTGGAACGAAGGCGTTCGACGATCTCGCTCGGGCTCTTCTTCGTATTCGACATCTGGCCGATGCGCCATTGATTGACGTCGGAGGGTTTGTTTTGCAGATCAAAGGCTTGATGGACGGCCCGGAGGGCTGGCCCACCTTCCGTTCGTTGGACGAGCACGCTGATTTTGATTTCGCTAGTCGTGATCATCTGGATATTGATCCCAGCACTGGCGAGCGCCGCAAACATCCGCTCGGCCACACCGGTTTGAGCCGCCATTCCCAACCCTACGACGGAGACTTTGGCGACTGCATCGTCGTGTGTCACGCCGGTCGCGCCGATCACTGCCACCGCTTCGTTCACTGCCCGTAACGTTTCCTTCAATTCATCGCTTGGGATGGTAAACGAAATATCGGCTCGGTTCTCCATGCCGATATTTTGGACAATCATATCGACGGTGATCTTGCGATCCGCAAGCCGCTTGAAGATCTCATAGCTATTGCCTGGCGTATCGGGGACACCTTGGACCGTGATTCTCGCTTCATCGCGATTGAGAGCAGCACCGCATACGGGAACGGATGAGGACTCCGGCATCGATACGATCATCGATCCGGGAGCATCGGAAAAACTGCTTCGCACGCGAATAGGCACATCAAATTTTTTCGCGAACTCGATCGAGCGATTGTGCATCACACTGGCACCGAGACTGGCTAGTTCCAACATCTCGTCGTAGCTGATGAGCCCCATCTGTCGGGCTTCCGGGAGGAGCCTGGGATCCGTGGTATAAACCCCATCGACATCGGTATAGATTTCGCACGCATCGGCATTGAGCACCGCAGCCAAGGCGACGGCTGTCGTATCGCTCCCACCCCGGCCGAGCGTCGTAATATTGAAGTCATCATCGACCCCTTGAAAGCCCGCTGCAATCACGATGTTCCCTTCATCGAGCAAGCGGCGAATGCGATCGGTGGAGATCGTCTTGATGCGGGCCTTGGTATATGAACTATCGGTTCGAATCCCCATTTGAGCACCGGTCAAGGATACTGCCCGGTAGCCGAAGCGATGCACGGCCATGGCCATCAAGGCCACGCTGACTTGTTCGCCAGTGCTCAGCAGCATGTCCATCTCCCGAGCCGGGGGAGCATCGTTGACTTGTTTCGCTAGATCGATCAGATGATCCGTTTCATGCCCCATGGCGCTGACCACAACGACAACTTGGTTCCCTTCTTGCTGGGCGCGGATCGCTTTGCGAGCAGCCGCCTGGATCTTTTCCGGGGTTGCTACGCTGGTTCCACCGAACTTTTGGACGATGAGAGGCATCGATTTGACCGTGTTGAATTTCGAACAGGGATTGCCTTAATCCTGGCACTCCCGGGCTTTATGCAGGCACGCCGAGAAGAGAATGATATCAACTACGCCCCGATTGAGAATGCGCAATCGATGGTTGGGGCGGATGCCGATAGATGCTTTCCGAACGAGGGGGCGTGATTGGGGCAGCGAGCCGATCATCTTTTTTGGGTTGCGTCTTGGCGATAACCGGTTGGAAGACCGCGCAGGGGTTTGGGCTCCACGGGTCCAATGCGTGGCTCCGGGACGGACGATGCGACCCGGTTTTCTGAGGATTGCATCGTGCGTGCTTGCTGTTCGCTGGGAAGCTGGCCGGGGTGCTGTGCAGACCACTGATCAAAGGAACTATCGAGTTTATTCTTGAAGCTCAGCACGGCTGCATCGGTGAGGTGGTCATTGGGAATTCTACCCATTGTCATGCGTGCCTCCACCAAGGCACCAAGGCGGTACTGGGCTTCGGCGACCTCAAGTTGCTTGCGCCAAGAATCGGCGGATAGATGCTCCGAACAGGATGCGAGTAGGGAAGTGGCATCCTGGTCCCGATGAAGATCGGCGAATGTCAAACCTCGCAGGAGCATGTGTTCGGGATTCTCGGAAATATCCGCATTGATATCGGTCATGCGGTCGAGCATGGCTAGGGCGCGCTGGGGACGCCCGCGTGTGCGGTAAATATCCGCCATGGCCAACTGGACTTTGGGATAATCGCTTCGAATCAATAAGGCTCGATGATAACACTCCATCGCATTATCCCAGTCCTTTTCGGCGCGATGCGTATCTCCGAGGAGTGACCAGGCTTGCGCATGATTTCGGTTTGCCGAAAGGACATCGAGCGCGATGTTCTTTGCATCGGCGATGTTGCCGAGTTCCAGATTCATCTCCCCCAGTCGAATTGCATATTCTGGATTGCGTCCGGAGAGCCGCAACGCTTCTGCCATGTGGAACGTCGCCTTCTGCTTATCACCTCGGTCCCATAAAGTGGTTGCATAACCCCAATGAGCTCGTTCATCCAATGGAGATTGTGCAAGCGATTGCGAGAAGAGAAGCTCGGCATCGGATGATCGACCACGCTGCAGCGCATCGGCGCCCCGAAGCGACAACTGCCGTGCGGATACGAGTGGCTTGTTGGTCTGTCCACTCGTCAGCGAGCGACAAGAAGTGTTCGCGAAGACGGCCGGAAGCCAAACGAATACCCACGCTAGGATCCAGCGATTCAAACCGCGTTCGGCGATCTTCCTGCAATCAAGTTTTTCGGGCGTGGCTGCCGCGAACAAAGCTATCATCCGACCTGGAGGAAGGGCTGGGATTCAAACGATCGATCCACACAAACCGAATGGGAGCGGCGTGTGAGCAAGCGGACCGATAGAGAATTGCTGGCCTCAACCAGGTTGAGGATACATCCCTCTTCGACGACAATCGCTCACTCCCGATAGCGGCAATCGACAGGCAACTGCCATTCGCCCTCGCGCTCCTATCCCATCTTGGAATCACTGCAGATGTAGCAAATTCTTAGGTATCTACGCTAGTGGAGTTCGCGCCTCGGCTGAAAACGCTTGCTATTCAGAACAAAATCACCCCGTCGAATCCCATCGCCCAATAGGCCTCGGCCAATAGCCTGAACGGGGCACGGCCGGAAGTATCGAGCGGTTTTTGAAAAGGCAATCATGAAATCAATGCTCGCAATGCGAGCCATGGGCAATCGGTTTGGAACAGCGATCGCGGACTGGACTCACCAACGATTTGCATTGATTTTACAGGGGCAATCTCCTATTTAACTACACTCGCTCCCTTCCGCGCGATGACGATTGTGGCAACGCGATTCGCCATGGACTGCAGCCGGACCGAAGCGGCACGCATGCCGGCCGATGCATTGTCGAACGTGTCATCGGCCGTGTTGGTATCTCATTCTCTTCCCTGGTACACGCACCCGTTGGTCTTCTATGAATCCTACCAACTCGCAATCCCAACCCAACGGGGCACGCTCTACCCCCTCAAATCCTGAGCGATGGAAGACAACCTGGGGCATCGGCGTGGTCTGCTTGCTCCTGTGCAACACCTTGTTCAAGCAAAGCTCGGCCCAGGAACCACCCGTGAAGACGGAAAATGCGGGACGGGCACAGGCGGATTCCCTCCATCGCGACGATGCAGCGGAAACGCGATCGGCCGATTCGCCTGAGGCACAGATCATTACTTTGCCATCGGTTACGGACCTCGAAAACTCAGATCCATCGATCCTGGATCGAACAGAACTATCCGCCGCATTCAGCAGTGCTGGCCAAGCCTTCCAACGGCAGAGATGGGAGGAAGCCGCCTCGCACTATCGACGGATCAGCCGATCCTGCGCTGGATCCTTATTGGCGCTGGAATGCGACTACATGGCCATCCAAGCGGATTGGCAACGACGCGATCCAAAATGCTCCAGCAACGTTTTGAAATGGCTTGAAAATGCGCAGTCGTATCGGTCCAAGAATCCTGGGAAGACGCTGCGGAAGTTGGATGCGTGGGTGAATCAATCCCAAAGGATGCTCGCCCAATGGGATCGATCAAACCAGAAATGCGAGCAAGCCGAGCAACGTCTGCGCGCTTTGTTGCAGTTGGAAGATTGCCATCGAGATCCGATCCTCGCTTGGCCGGAAGAGGTGATTCAACCCTCGACCCTATGGCTGGAGTTAGGCCTCATGCACGCACGTCAGCAAAAGAAATGGAGCGCTGCCATTCCCTGTTTGACCCAAGCGATTCAATTGGGAGGATTATCAACGGATAATCAATGCGCCGCACAAAGTGAGCTGGCCAATTGCCACCTCGCCAATGGGGACTGGAATCAAGCGGCAGAAAACCTTCGCGATTTGCAACACATCCTCGAAAGTCCCGAGGGAGAAGATCTCGGCGACATCGCGAATGCATGGAAGATTCGGTTGGGCCTGCTTCAATACCGTTGGAAAAAAGCTCAAGGGGATCTGCTCGTCGCGGCCGAGGCACTCAAGCCTGCGGTAGAGATCGCGCTGGCGAGTCACCCCGAAACCGTTCTGCTTTATGAGCTTGCTCTGGCATTGCTAGAAGCGAAGGAGAATGCCACGGCGGATACCCTGCTGTTGGAAGTGGTTCATCGCGACCCTGCCAGCCACGTCGCGATCGAAGCCCGCATTCGATTGGCGAAGCACCAAGCGGACTCTGGAAACTGGAAAGAGACATGCGAGTTGCTGGATGAAGCGATTGAGAGGGGGTGTCCCGAGAGCATGCAGGGGCACGCCTATCTGATGCGAGGTCGAGCCAAGATGGCGATGCAACTGCCAGAAAGCGCCCGCGACGATTTGGTTCTGGCGCTCCAATTTGCTTCCCCATCGGGCAACGTCGAATTGGAAACCGCCATTCGATTTGATTTGGCGGAAGCCTTATCCCAGTTGCAACAATGGAATGAAGTTCAACCCCATTGGGAGTTTTTAACGCGCCGAGCAAGTGCGATGGCTGGGCAAGATGGGATAACTGGAGTGCCACCGACAGGTGTTCTGCCCACTTGGATCGCCACCGTATGGCTTCGCCAGGCGGAAATGTTGGCAGCGAGGAAGGGTTGGGGGGAGGCGGAGACGATCGTTTATCAAATTCGAGAGCAGTTTCCTGAATGCAACCGAATGGACGAAGTCGATTATCTCCTTGCGCGGTGCTTGGTATCCAAAGCTCAATTCGATGACGCGAGAAGTCTACTACAAAGGATTGCTAGCAATCCTGAGGGACATTCGCCGGAGTTGGTCGCCCGTTCATGGTGGATGATCGGGGAAACGCATCTGATGCAACGCAAGTACACAGATGCGATTGCGGCCTACGAGCAAGTTTTGGGATCAGGAGCGCAACAGTACTGGATTTCGGCTGCATGGATGCAAATGGGCCAGTGCTACGAACTGCTGCGGGATGTTTCATCGGCCCGGGTGGTTTACCAACAAATTGTCGATCGAGATTCTGAGGGAGTCCTTACTTCCCAGGCTCGCGATCGACTGGCGGCACTCCTCGAGTTACCGCCGAACGCTAGAACATCCAGGGAAGGATTGGGCGAAAAACAACGATGAGATGCATTTGTCCAGGCAATGGTCGAAGGGGCGTGACCGGTATCGGTACCGTTGCGCTTCTGCTTGCCGTTTTGACATCTGCATCGCAAGCCCAATCGGGCAATTGGGGTGGGGTACAGCCCTTAGCGCGTCCTCAAGTCCAAAACCTCGCTCCCACCTCCTCGCAGCCGACCTACTATCAGGGAGCGCCGACGCAGGCACCCAACCCGAATTACGGAGTGCGGACGAATACCGATCCACGCATCGCGGGTCTGCCAAGCACGGGAAACGCTGGAACACCGATCAGCAGTGCCAAACCCGAAACGCCTGGCATTGCTGATCCCAATTCGGCCGAAGGTAAAATCCCGGTCCGCAGTCTCTTGCAGATGTTCCACGATGGTGGATGGATGATGTATCCCATCGCGCTCTGTTCCTTTGCGCTGATGGTGTATTCCTTTGAACGATTCATTTTTTTGCGTCGTGGACGCGTCATTCCCCTTCCATTCGTCAATCGGCTGATTGAACAATTGCAACAGCAGCAGATGGATCGCGAGGAAGCGCTCGAACTATGCGAGCGCCATCCAAGCCCAATGGCGAAGATCATGTACGCGGCAGTGAAAAAATATGGCAGGGCTTCGGTGGAAGTCGAGCAAGCAGTTCTCGATTCGGGCGAGCGCGAGAGCAATCACCTCCGTCGAAACTTGCGAATCCTGAGCGGCATCAGCAATGTCAGTCCGCTTCTTGGGCTTTTGGGAACGGTCCTCGGAATGATTCAGTCCTTCAATGACATTTCCAGTTCCCAAGCCATGGGTCGCCCGGAAATGCTGGCCGGGGGCATCAGCCAGGCCTTGTTGACCACGGCCGCAGGGCTGCTTGTGGCCATCCCCGCATACGTCTTGTACATCTACTTTGTGGGACATATCGATCGCCTCATCATGGAGATGGACGTTCATGCGCAACGACTCATCGATGTGATCAGTGCCGAAGGGCTTCAGGAGAGTGATGTCGCTCGATCCCCTAAACGCAGTCGCAAAGCAGCGTAGTTCAAGACCAATGTGGGAATTGCGATCCGCTATCCGCCGACTATCGGATCGGATCGCCGATCGTAACAAGCATCGAGGAATCCGAGCATGCCGCTAAAAACCTCCAGCACTGACGAGCTTCCCGCAATTAACTTGACCAGCATGATTGACGTCCTGTTCTTGCTGATTATTTTTTTCATGGTCGGAACGCGCTTCACCGAGAATGAACATCAGATTCGGCTCTCGTTGCCCAAGTCGTCCAATCCACAAACCATGATGGATCGCCCGACAGCAAAAACCGTCACTGTCTATCCCGATGGCATGTTGGAATTGGATGGAAGACGACTATCTAGCAGTGAACTTACTGCGGCCCTCATTCCAGCGATTCAAAACTATCCCGATCTCAAGGTTCAGTTCCGCGCGGACAAGGGCTGTTCGGTGGAGCAAGCTTCGATCGTGATGGAAGCCATCAGCCGCGCCGGTGTTCGCGACTTGGGATGGACGACCACGGCCACCAGAATGCCCGGATCGGCGATCCGTTAGCCATGGGGATGTTTTCGCTCGCCATGGCTGGATTCGAACGTTGGTCGATCAACTCGGTGCCGCATTATGCCGTAGCTTCGATCGGGGCTCCCCCCACGAGTCGTGCATGGGCCATCTTCCTAGGAGTAGCATTCGCGGCGATCGCATTGTCTTTGCTGATCGCCTCCTGGACGCGCTGGGGTCAATCCAAACCGCTTGCCAAGTGCATTGGGATCGCATTTCTCGCGCACGTGTGGTTGCTGCTCTATGCCTATGGAACGCGTATCGCTTATCCCGGACATGGTCTGGGGAATGCGGGTGGCATCGCGACCGCAACCAGTTTTCCAGCCAACGTGGATTGGTCACCGATCGAATCCCAGCCCACAGGCGTGGACGAAAAAGCGGATCCATCGAATGGGTCCGAATCCAAGGAGGCGGCATCAATCGGTGCCTGGGAATCTCCAGTCACTTCAGGCTTTGAACAACACGCTGCACCGGAGATTCCTCCATTGGAGGTAACTGCATCGACGGCTGAGGTGCCGGTCCACGACGTGCCTATTCACGAGGTGCCTGTCCCCGAGGTTCCAGTACAACTCCCGGAATGGGATGAACTCACATTACCGATCGAATACAGCGCCGAGGAACTGTTGCGACTGGCCGAACTTCCACCCGAGCCACCGGCTTCCGACGTAAGAAGCACAGCTGCCAGCGCGGACCTAGCGCCGCGCGAGATCCAGCCGACCATCGCTCCATCGCTTGGTCCCATTGCACCGATCGTGCCGATCGATTCCATGGCGATGGCACAGGGATACGCGCGCTCCGCACCTCTTCGGCCTGTCCCTCCTGCCTATCAAATGCGGATCTCACCGAACCGCACTCAGTTCGCCTTTCAAAATGGTGGGGATGGACAGACCGAACAAGCGGTCCAGCGAGCATTGGTATGGCTCGCCGCCGCTCAGTCCGAGAATGGATCCTGGAATGCTGCCGCGCATGGTGCGGGGCTGGATGACGCGTCCAAGCTAGCCACAACAGAAGGGAAATACCGCTCCAATGCGGGCAAACAAGCCAATACGGCGATGACGGGATTGGCACTGCTCGCGTTTTTGGGGGCAGGGCATACCCATGTCGATGGTCCCTATGCAAAAACCGTCGCACGGGGATTGGACTATTTGCAAAAACAGCAATTTCCTTCAGGTGATCTCTCAGGTAGGGATCAAATCGGGCAGGAGGCGACCGTTCGGTATGCGCGCATGTATAGCCACGGAATGGCTTCGTTGGCAGTCTCCGAAGCCTATGCGCTGACGGGCGATCCCGCGCTGCTCCCGACCATTCAGTCCTCTGCCCGATACACGCTGAACGCCATGAATCCCCGTTCCGGAGGCTGGCGTTACGATTTCGCCAGTGACGATCCAGGGGATACAAGCCAGTTTGGCTGGCAAGCCATGTTGCTTCACAGCGCTTCCGCCAGCGGGGCAGTGCAGGTGGGTGGAAACAACCGATTGGCCATGCAACGCTTCCTCGATTCGGTCAGTACGGGCCGCGCGGCGGGATTGGCGGTCTATCGCAACGTCCTTCCCAATTCGCGGCCAACCGCTTCGGCGGCCACACCCGCCATGACTGCGGAAGCATTGGCGATGCGGAGCTTGTTGGGATTCCCAATCACCATGCAAGCTTCCGCCGAAGCACGGGAACTGCTCCTCCTTCATCTGCCAGGGCAGAAGGAAGAGAATCTGTACTATTGGTATTACGCAACCATGGCGCTCTATCATCTTCGGGATACTTTTCCCGGCGCCACGGTCGCTAATTCCAGTTCTCCTGCAAATGCGGCATGGGTGCGATGGAACGATGCCATGAAGAAACAGCTTTGCCTGACGCAATTGACCGGTGGACCGAACGCCGGGTCCTGGAACCCAACGTGTGTTTGGGGTTCTTATGGGGGCCGCGTCTACTCGACAGCAACCGCATGCATGTGCCTAGAAGTTTATTACCGGTACCTCCCCCTGTATCAAGACGCCGAAATGGCTAATGGACAAGCCACTCCCATGCGGAAGTAGTCGCGACATCACGGCGCAATCCCTACATTCCTAACATTTCGCAACTCTCGTCGGCATTTGTGGAACGCGTGCCCGCGTGCCGATGAAAGTTTGTCAGGGCTTTTTGGAGTTTGAATCCAGAGGAGCTCACGAAAACAGAGAATTGCTAGGACGCGATCTCTTTCGAGCAGGGATGAATCAATCAATTTGCCTAGCGCGCAGGAATGGACCTGCCGCATTGAAAGTTCTTGCTCCATGGTGGATTCGTTCAAGCATCGCATCGCTCCATGGTCTCTTTTGGCCATGGTCGCGTGCATGGCAGGGTGTTCGAGTTTCAAGCTCAAGTCGATTTGGATCGATGGGGGTAAGCCCACCCTGTCCGTCGCGACACATACGCATGCGATCATGCCAACGGTTCCTTGGAGCGATGTAGCCGAAGGTCGGATCGATTGGCTTCAGATGGCCTGCCGTAGGCACAAGCAGGCCGAATCCGAAGCCTTGCTCCACAACCCGGCCTGCATCGATAACTTTCACTCTGCCATACTCTGGAGCTGGCAGTCTTACGTTGAACAAGACACTGCACTGGAGTCACCCGTTGTTAGCAACGCGTCTATCCAGCAATACAACGCCAGTCTCGCGAGACTGCTGCGCGAAGGTCAGTTGCATCAGCGATTGCATCCGACGTCATCGCTTCAGGTCGATATCGCTGGTATTCCCGCCACGATTCCAATGCAATACTATGGTTTTGCTTGGGAGCCGGCCGATTTCCAAGAATGCATCGTGGTCGGTGCCTATGCAAATCACACGATCACAGAGCGGAAAATCTCTGCCGGAATAGGAGTGCCCGTGGTGGTCAAGCGGACAAGGGCCCCCAAGTTGCCGCACGAGAGCGATTTCCTTCCCTCGACCGCCTGCTTCGCTGCGACGGCCGTCTTGAAACCCGATGGAAGCGGTTTGGCTCTTTACAACCCTATCCATTTTGAGACGGTCGAAATCGAAGGACGTTGTCTCCCACTGGCTCGCGATCTCACTGCAAGTCTGGCATACAGTCTGCAACATCACTCGCAAACGCGTGTCCAAGACTTCCTGCGACCGGATAGTGCTCAGGCAACGTCCAAGTTGTACTTTTTGGAGCCTTACCAACCGGATAAAATCCCAGTCCTGTTTGTGCATGGATTGCTCTCCAATCCCGATGCCTGGGGGGATATCTACAATGAATTGCGTGCGGATCCTCAGATTGCCCAAACCTATCAATTTTGGGCTTTTAAGTATTCCACGGGAGCCCCATTTATTCGTTCCGCGTCGGTACTTAGAAGCCAAATGGATGAGGCCTGTGATCGGTTTGATCCCCATCATGAAAATCCATTGATGCGCCGCAGTGTTATGATCGGTCACAGCATGGGAGGGTTGATATCCGAGTTGATGATTGCTTACAGCGGCGAAGAGGTATGGGAGTCGATTGCCAATGTTCCTCTCGAGCAAGTCGCAACACATGAAGAAACCCGCGCTGGCTTGGCCCAGCGGCTTTTTTTCGACCCTCATCCCATGGCCAGTCGGGTCGTATTCATCGCCACACCGCATCGGGGTAGCCAAACCGCCAGCGGAGCAATCGGTAAAGTGGCAAGCAGCTTGGTCGTGCAGTCCGATTCGACGTTCGATCAACTCACCGCAGACAATCCAGGTGGATTCAAGGAATCGGTGACCCAAGGATTACCGACGAGCATCGAACTCTTGGATCCAAAGCAACCGTTCTTGGGTGTGTTGGAACACTTGAAACTCAAGGAATGCGTCCCATTGCATTCCATCATTGGGAATGGGAATTTGTTGGTTGGTCATCATCGTGGGGATGGGGTTGTGTCGGTCACCAGTGCCAGGCATCGAGGTGCCGATAGCGAATTGTTGGTCCCCTCCACCCACAACGGAGTGCTACGGCATCGGGATACGTTCAATGAGCTGAAGCGCATTCTGCGATTGCACGTTACCGAAGAAATGCCCACACAAGCCTCCTCTGCAATGTATCCTCACGAAGCCATCCCTTCCGAAGCAACGGTTTCAGGCAATAGCACATTACCGAGAGAGGTTCCCATGGCATCGACGTCAGGTGGCGAAATGCTTATCGACCAACCAATTTCGATTGGAGAATAAGGAACTGACAGAAAAGATTCCGTCGACGCATCTGCTCGGCGCAGCGGAACCTAAACGCCCAGTTCGCTCATCGATCCTGTTGCATCGCTAAAAGTATCTGTTTCCACTCCGGTGCGATGGACCACTTCCAAGAGCAGATTGGTTAACGGCGGATGCTGGTCCGGTTGAAATTGAAGATGGCGATTGTGCTTCAGCCCCAAACCGCGCCCGCCGGCGATCAAGAGTGGGAGATTCTTCGGCGAATGATCACCACCCTCCCCGCTATTCATCCCCGATCCCAAGACAACCACCGTTTGATCTAGCATGTTGGTTTCTTTTTCTCGTGTTTGCTGCAAGAGTTCGATGAAACGCTTCAGCCGACCGAGATGGAATCGATCGATCGTTGCGAGCTTTTCGAGCATCCCAGGGTCGCCCCCGTGATGGGAAAGCTCGTGATGGTTTTCCCCACCCCCTCCATAGCCACCCGCTTCGCGAGACCACTCAAAGGCGATGACCCGCGTCGAATCGGTAGCAAAGGCGAGGTAGGCCATTTCCATCATCACATCGATCCACATCGGCCGGTCGTGCGCATTGTTCGGTTGCATGGCCAATTGCAAAAGGCTGGGGTCGACGTCGGGTTTCGGGCGATCGATCCACTGTTCAAGGCGTTCAAGGCGATCTTCGGTACTTCGAACGCTATGGTAATACTCGTCGAGCTTGCGTTGATCCTCGCGGCCAACACGTTGTCGCAACTTGTTTGCCTCTTGGAGAACATTGTCGAGGATAGATCGTTTCTCGGAATAGCGTCGTAGCGTTGCGGATCGATCGGCGGCTGAATCGGGCACGAAGAGCCTTTCGAAAATCCTTCGGGGTGAGTTCTCTGCTGGCAGCGGTGTTCCGGTGCGATCAAACGACAGTGTGTGGGAGTGACCAGCTCCACCGGTGCCGGACATGTCTGACCATTGCAAGGAAGGAAATCGCGTTTGCGAACCGAGCGACTCCGCGATGAGCTGGTCGGCGGAAAGACTATTCGCATAGTCTTTTCCTGGGATCGATTTCAGGTCCGCCCCGGACAACCACGTGTCGGCGCCGCTGTGGCCACCGGTGCAGCGAGGATGCCCCAAACCGGTAACCACCGTGAATTCATCGCGAATACCTTCCAACACCTTCAATGTCGGCGAGAGGGTGTAGTTTTCACCGGCATTGGGTGGCGTCCATTGCAGGATATTGACCCCATTGGGGATGTAGCAAAAGATCGCGCGGGGATGGGATGCATTCGATTGTGGCCAAGCTTTGAATTGCGAATCCGCACCCTGGGCGATAGGTTGCATCGCATCGAGCCATGGCAAGGCCAAAGCAACCCCCGCGCCTCGCAACACATGCCGGCGAGATATTGCATACGAAGAATGACATGGCAGCATAGGGTTGATTTTCCTGAAAAGCAAAGGGACTCTTCTCGACGAATGAATTTCGCTAGCGCGCGATCGCGTCTGTTTTCAATAACTCAAAAAAGAATCGCTGTGAACGATCTCCTGGATCATGCCATCGAGTCGGTATTGGTTCTGTTTCGTTCGCTCGACAATGCGTCTGATATCGGGTTCGTCGGCCAGTGTCAGTTCTCGACCGAGGGAGTACGTGAGGAGCTTTTGAGCCAAGCATCGCAGGAAGGCGTTTTCCTGATCTCGAATCGCTTTTTTCAGTTCCGCAGGACCATCCACTGTCGTGCCATCGGGAAGCTTTGCGGATGCATCGATGCGCGGATCATCACGTTCGATGCGACCTTTGTAGCCGAAACCTTCCTGTTCCCGATACCCTCCGGAAGCATTGAAATTCTCCAGTGCTAATCCGAGCGGATCGATCTTGTCATGGCATCGCGCACATTGCGGAAGTTGGCGATGGATCTCCAATCGTTGTCGCACGGTCGCCTTATCGATACCTGGGACCTTGGGTGCGATATCTCCCGCGTTCGCAACAGGGAGACCAGGATCGGAACCGAGGATATTTTTCAGAATCCAAGTCCCCCGTTTGACCGGCGATGTACGAGTCCCATTGGAAGTGACAGTGAGCATGCCCGCCTGCGTCAAGATTCCGCCACGGTTCCTATTCGCGACCAGGGGGACGGAGCGAAAGTGATCTCCGCGGACCCCCTCGACGTCATAAAAACGAGCCAATCGTTCGTTGATTACGACGTAATCCGGATCAACGAATTCCAGGGCGTGACGCCCTTCGCGGAGGATGGTGCGAAACAGTGCTCGCCCTTCCTCGATCATCGACGTTTCCAAATGGCGATCGTAATGAGGATAGAGATCTGGGGCAGGGGGATTCGCGCCGATCTCTCGCAATGACAACCATTGATCGCAGAAGTTCTTTACGAGCTCCTCGCTGCGAGCATCCGCCAGCATGCGGGCTGTCTGTTCACGCAGTACCGCGTCGTCGGTGAGATTGCCTTGATTGGCAACTTGCACTAGCTCTGCATCCGGAGGAGCAGACCAGAGAAAGTACGAGAGCCGAGAGGCCAATTGGTGGCTGTTGATGCGATGTGTGTCGGAGTTCGATTCGGTTTCTATCAGGTAAAGAAAATGAGGCGAGACGAGAACCGAGCCGAGTGCCGCTCGAAGGGATCGGATCGGGGATTGTTGTTGGCCGCGGGCTTCGGAATAGATCTTCACGTACGGGGCGACTTCCGCACGTGAGACAGGACGTCGAAACGCTCGTCGAACGAAACGGCCAATCGTTTCCTCGATGCGATCTTTCTCGTTGCTTTCGTCGATCGGGTTAGGGACGCAACGGCGATGGGCTTCTGGCGGCCATTGAGGATGAATGGGACCTTCCAGCTCGATCCAATCCACGTAGAGCTCGGGGCGCGCAAAAGAATCTTGGTTCTGCATCCAGAAGTTCTCAAGCACACTGGGAATTGAGTAGGCGTACTCGATGGTGATACCGGCGCGATCGGTCGTGAATGGAATTGGGAACTCGTAGATGCGCGGGGCATTGCGAGGCGCGTCGATGTCGACCTCGGCGATCGTTCGGGGTTGACCAGCCAGGTCTTGAATCAGTTTCAGCCGAGGTGGCCCATAGTCGTACATGCGATCGTTACGAAAGTGTTCAAGGTCCCGCTCCATCGCTTCCCGATGCCATTTCTCTCCCTTTGGGTTCTCCTTCATTTGGTCTTGGAAACGCTTTTCGAGAGCAAGCTTTGCCGATGCGACGACTTGATCGCGCGAAGGGATTTCGCCGAAGGCTCGGATTCGAAGAACATAGGTGCCCCCTTCTTTCACCGCGAAATCGCGAACGTTGAGGGTCTTGTCCCACGAGGCATGGTGCATCTTCTTGAAGCCATCGATGACCGGGAGGTTTCCACCGTTGACGATCGGGTTCTGACCATCGGTGGGTACGCGGTTGGAATCGTCATTTCCAGAGTCCACTTCGAATTTCCAGCGGATCGTGGAGGGTGCTTCACGATCGACCAAGGCCGCATCCATGATCTTTTGGGCCGTGTCCAGATAGAGTTCCATCTGCATCGGGGAGATGGATAGGGCGGCGCCGATGTTGTCAAAGCCGCTAGCGGGAGGATCTTGTGGGAACCCAGAGACATCCACGTCGACACCGACCAGATCGCGGATCGTATTCTTGTATTCGATTCGGTTCAGTCGCCGCAGGACGACTTGGTTTTCGCGCAGGCTTCTCTCGGCTCCGACAATACCATCGGTGATCCAATCGGCCAGGAGCGAAACATCCTCGTCACTCGGCTGTGGCGCAGTCTCCGGGGGCATCTCATGGCTATTCAGCACATGCACCACTTCGGACCAATGACTGCGTGCGCTCGCGGATCGGAAATCGATCGGCTCGTCTGCAACGATTCGAAAGTCAGTATTTGCGTTCTCGCGAACGTGGCATTCACTGCAATACTGAGCGATGAGTTTTTGGAGATGCGCAGGAAGGACTTGGACCGAATCCTCAGGAATCGATCCATTGGACGCGGGTGAATCGGGGGAGGGAGGCTGGGCGCAAAGGAAGCTGACGCTGAATCCGATCAGCATCGAGACAGCCAAGAGGGTACCGATGGGTCGCGTCATAGAATCTCAGGATGTTCTCTATCGATAGTCAAGTATTCGACACGACATTTCGATCGTCGCGGTCATGAAGTAGTCTGCAGTGGGCTAGCCGTTCGCGAACTCCCGAACAGTTTCCCCATAGCCATGTATGGTAACACCGCGTGAGTACGAAAACTACGAAAACATTGTGCAGCGAATTCCGTGCACACACCAACCGAGCCGATCGTCTGGAAATGCAATTTTGTGATGGCATCGACGAATGCCTTCAGACCCATGCACCTACAAAACAGAAGTAGCGTATGGTGGGCTGGGCATTTCTCGTTTGTCCGCTGCTTCAAAATCAGTAGGTGAGCAGCGATTCGACTCGATGGGGTGCCAGACGATCACGGCCGGCCAAAGCCGCCAGCTCGATGCAGAAGAGACAGCCTGCGATTTCGGCACGGTAGTTTGCGAGTAGTTTGCAACACGCTTCGACCGTGCCGCCGGTCGCTAACAAATCATCGACGATCCAGACACGCGCCCCGGGCTTGAGGGCATCGATGTGCATTTCCAAGGTATCGCTGCCATACTCTAAGTCGTACGAGTACGAATGCTTTTCGTACGGAAGTTTTCCGGGCTTTCTAACAGGCACAAACGCTGCCCCGAGTTCGATCGCTAGGGGAGCCGCAAAGATAAATCCACGCGCTTCGGCCGCAATCAATGCGTCGACCTTCTGGTCGCGGATGAGATCAGCCATGCGGGAAATCGTTTCGCGAAATGCTTCTGGGTGCCCAAGCATCGGCGTAATGTCACGGAACAGAATACCTGGCTTTGGAAAGTCGGGGATGGCGCGGATGTATTGGTCCAGATCCAAGTCGGGATTGCGTGGCATGGAATCGATTCCTGAGGTGAGCGATCAAACAGGTCTAGAGGGTACGTGAAGTGCGGATCAATCGCAAGGTAGCGACGCAATGCACTTGCCATCTGAGCGTAACACCACCGCTCGAAACATGTTTTCATCGGCCTAGACCAATCAATT
>JBAWXH010000033.1:0-54694 GCA_037144155.1 Planctomycetota bacterium
CCTTGGCTGGTGAAAGTGTGGTAACTCTCATTTCCAAGGTTGGCTCGCTTTTTTCAATACCAATCAGGTTTTCGGATAGGCTCTTAGACGGAATGGTAGGTCTGGAGATCTCTACCTAAGACGTGCGAGAACCGAGTGCAGTCTGGGGAACTTCACAAGAGCCCTTTTTGATGTAAATGACTCAATTCGCATTCAACCAAAATCAGCACTCTCACATTGCCTGCGCGGCAAGATTAGGTTTAAGTTGCGGCAATATGAATCCGCTATGTTAGATTTCGATCAGTCGCTTAGGTTAAATCCGAAGTCCGCAGACGCACTTTATGCTCGCGGTACGCTTAGGTGCAAGCTAAAGGATTACCTTGGTTCATTACAAGATCTAGATAACTCGATCTTGCTCAATCCGCTATCAGCAGCCGCATTCCATAATCGCGGGTCCACTCATGCGAGGTGCGGAAATCTCACAGAAACGATGAATGACTACATGGAAGCGATTCGGTTAGATCCGAAATTCGTTGATGCTTACGTTGGTTTGGGGATTGAGCGGCACAAACTCCTGGACTTTTCCGGCGCTCTTTGTGAATTCGATCATGCATTGATCCTCGAACCTGACCACGTAAATGCAAGAGTTAGTAAAGCGTTGCTCTTAGCGGTAGTGGATGACAATGCACTTTTCGACGCAAAGCAGGCTAAGGAGCTCGCTGAAACTGCTCTCCAGCTACAACCTGAGAATGTCTACGCACTCAACGCCCAGGCATGCGCATTGGCGGCATTGGGAGAGTTTGCTGCTGCGATAGAATTAGAAACGAGGGCAATGCTCGATAAAGACTGGGTCCAGGATCAAGACATTGATGGTGGCGCGTGCTCGCGAGAACGTATTGCTGTTTGGGAAACGGGGGCTTTATGGAGGCCCATACTGGATAAAAGGGTAAAGTAACGGCACTTTACGCAAGTTGTTTAGCTTCAGGCGCTGATGAACGCCAGACATTTTCATTGGGAACAGAATTTGATTGTCAAATGTCAATTCCGGTTTCGGATTGAGCCATTTTTCCGGTCGGCTGGCGCAAATCGGAATTCCTCGATTCCGAGGAGATGCGAGGTTAACCTAACCGCCGCAGAAATCGGATTCGGATGCCTGTTTGCGCTCACCCTCCCCACACCGCCTAGCACTTCACGCCTACACCAATACCTTATTCGATCCGCTGCGCTCGCAAAATCATCCTCGGTCACCAGCAGGTAACTCGGCTGTGCCACTTGCGGCGAGCTGCCTAGCCAAGAGAAAACAACCCACACCGATTTTGCAGTGCAGACCAGTCTATCTCGCCAGCAAATAGTTGATCGGCTCATGAGTACCTGATACCTTCAGATTTCGGGGACGGTTACCTCACGTGAAAGGCTGCAATGTTTCTTTGCAAAGGGAAGAGGCAGATTCGCCTGACGACAATTTATGCGCTGAAAATGAAGACACGAAAACGAATAGATCGATTCCTCGAAGATGCGGTTGTACGCTTCGCCGGTTGGATCGCTAAATCCAATTGGCGAGGTAAGGAACGCGACTGTATCAACATTTTCGCAACGAACTTCCTGTTGCCAGCAGTTAGTCCTACTGCCGCAATCAAGAACTACTCTCAAGTTCGTGTCGAATGCGGCGTTCCACAACCTCCGTGCTTCAATCGACCTTCATGCTCGAAGGATTTGGTGATTTGGCGAAACCCACTCGACGTGGCTTGGGATGCCAATTGGTTGCCCGTAAATGTGCCTTGGGTCGTGATGGAATGGAAAACTCGCCGGAAGGGACGCTTCGACGCGATGTTCGATGATCATGATCTTCACTGGCTAACGGAATTCTCAAAACTGAATCCGGATTCATTCGGTTACGCGGTGACTGTCGATTTCCGAAAAACGACTCGAAACGTCCACTGTGCAAAGATCAATCGAGGTCGTGTCCGCATCAAACGCTCGCTCGTACGCAGAGATGCTGGATAAATCGGGTAAGGATGCGCTCAGCCGGGCAACCTTACCACACCAAAGTTATCCTCATATGCGCACAATAACGTTCTTCAACACAACCTAGCCTTTGAGAAATCCGCTCACGACGTACTTTCGATACTTATCGATCTAGAGAACGCTCGACGAGGAAACACGCTTTTTTTAGGAATGATTCCAATGCCCGTTCCAGCTGGCCCCCCCAAATGCTTTGCTAATCTCTTATTGATGATCGGCATGGCGTCGCTTGTTCCGATTTCCATCGCATACGGACAAAAGACTGGCAAGACCTCGCCGAACGACCAGTACCGTGACAAGATTTGGGTGAACAAGAGCTACAACTCGCACTTGAAGAAGGTCGGAAAGAAAGTGTGGCAGGAAGTCGATTCCGCGACAGGAGAAGTGCGTTGGCATTTTGACGAATTGGCGGTCAAGGAAGACTACATCGAGATGATTCTCCGGGAAAGAAAGCAAAGAATTCGCCTATTCGATGATCGCATGCAGTTGCTTGAACGAAAAGAAGTAAAGGACATTGCTTTCGGCCACTGGAAATCTGCCAAAAAGCGACTTGCTTGGGATTCAAAAGCCTACGATGCCGTGATCTTGCGTCTCAATGAAAACTCGTGGCTGGAATTCGACAACCGGACCAAAGAGCTCAAGGTAGAAATGCGGTTCGTCTCCGAAACGGACGATTATATTGAGCTGTATAATCCGAAGCATCACGAGCGTTTACGGTTGTACGAGGATCGAATGGAATCGGAGCATTCCGGACAATGGAGGTCGATCGGGGGCGGTCGATGGATCGAGAGGGATATTTCGCTCCTGAACAATATTCCTCGAGCTAACGGACCGGAAAGCGAGATAGATGCTCGCAACCTCCAGGAACTAGTGTTGGTCGACTCAGTGAAAATCGAGCACGTCCAAGATGCTTTGCGGCGACCGTCTATAAAGATATCCGTCATGCTAAGGAATTTGAGCGATCGACCTGTTCGGGTTGTTGATGGTATTTACCATCTCAAGAATGCACAGGGACAGGTCGTAAAGGACATACCGTATACACTTCTCGCAGATAGTGAACCATCCCCGGGAATTCGTCCGGGAACGATTGGAATCGCTGGTGGAATACTCGTTCTGGCTACGGACGGCATCAGCGATGCCGCCGTTGAAATCACGAAAGCGTTTGAATCTGCGAAAGATGAATCCGAACGGCCAACGGTATTGGATGGCACGCAAGTAGATCCGTTGAATGATGGGGGGCGAATCAAGGATTCGCTGGTGTATTTGGGGATGAAGAAATACGAAAACATGGATGGAGATGTAGTTCATCTTTACCTCACCACGGGTGAGATCGATGCTGAGTTGCTCGAGGAACGATGCCGGATCTTGAAGATGAAGACGGATGCACCGTACTTCTCGTGCATTTTTGTTTTCTCCTCCAAAGCGGAAGCAAGATTCCCTTCAGTCAGCGGAAGAGTCGGCTATGGAGTCGACTTCGATGCCTACAGTTACATCAGGGCTGCGTACACATTCAACAAGAAGAACGGTTACAGCCATTTGGATTTGAGCGGCTCGAAGCTGCCGCAAAGAACGCCTTAGCTTCGACTTTTGCCGTTATGTAGGCGAGCAAACAGAACCAGGACAGGGCACTTCTCCGAATAATGGCGAAGAATCGCATGCTGACAGCCAACGATGAAGTTCTTGCTGAACTATCTACGTGGATCTGATGCCTGATTGTTTCGCGTTCGAATCCAAGACACAATCGGAAAGACGCGCTTTTTTCTAGGTTCATCCGTTCCCTCGCGATGTTCGCAGATCGCGCTAGAACATCTCATCAACGTCCATCACATCACACGCCCATGTCCACTGTCAACGCATTCATCGCCCTTTGGCGCGAGCCAAGTTCGCCTCCCGATGTATTTCAATTCCTTCAGCAGCATCAGGTATCAACTTCGAAGCGAAGCGGATCTTCATCGTCGACAGCTCAAAGACGGAACATCACAGACGCAGAGCGATTCGATCTATCCCTTTGCTTCCACAGATCGAAACGGAGCTTCTGAAGCTCCATCTCGAAGCCGAAGACGGAGAGGAATACGTGTTCCCAAACATAAGCGGTCAAACGAACCTTCGAACCGCCCTCGAAAGGATCATTCGCAACACTGGCCTGAAACAGTGGCCGAAGCTCTGGCACAATCTCCGAGCTTCAGGAGCGACAGACTTTGCGCGCACGCTTCCTTCACATGTTGCAGCAGAGATTTGCGGCCATACCGAAGAAGTCGCGAAAGAGCACTACTGGCAAGTCGGTGAAAGCGATCTCGATCTCGCAGTCGAGAAACTTGGTAGCCCAAAGTTAGCCCAGAAGTTAGCCCACGACGATGGCTTGAACGGTCCCGAAACGTCCCTTGTTGACTCAGGAGCAATCGGTCAAGAAACGAAAAAACCCCAGGTTTCCCTAGGGTTTGACGTGATTTGTCAGCTACTGTCCGACGCTGGCTTTTCCCTTGAAGTGGGCGATATTGGACTCGAACCAACGACCTCAACGATGTCAACGTTGCGCTCTAACCAACTGAGCTAACCGCCCTCACAGCTGTCCGATTGTTGATCATAGGTTGCGATTGTCAAGTCCAACACGTTACCTCTCCCAGAGCATCTGCGGCTTATCGGCTGCCTATCGACCGTTTTCTCGGCATCCGCGGAGGAATCACCCCCGGGAGGACTCAGCCCGGGAGATCTTCTCCGCCGTTCCCCCATTTTTGGATCCGCGACCCACTTTTGCGTTCCAGAGACGCTCCCTTTTGGGCAAGGGATAGGACTCGCCTGAGAAACGCTGCTATTTCCTGTTTTCCCCCGCAAAATCCGTAACTCCGACCTTGGTTGCCCAACCCGTACGCCCTGTGTATGCTTTCCCAAGAGCATTCCCATGAGATTCATCCCGATTTTCGTCGCGTCCGTGATTCCTCACCCGCGCTCGGACCGATGATAGGTCTGCGCCGCCAGATCCAACCGCCGACCCCTTTTCAATCCGCTCCATGTCCACTTCTCCACCCAGAGTTGTCATCACTGGCCTCGGTGTCGTCGGTCCTCTCGGTCGCGATCTCGATTCCTATTGGGATCATCTTGTCGCAGAAAAAAGCGGCATCTCTGCGCTGGATTGCTTGCCTCTGGACTCGCTACCCGTTCGTTTTGGCGGCTACGCACGCTGCTTCACAGGGGACATCGGCGATTTCGGTCCGCTCGAAAAAAACACCCAGCGAGCCATCAAGAAAAACCAAAAGGTGATGTGCCGCGAAATCGAGATGGGGGTCGCCGCCTGCCAGTTGGCTCTTCACCACGCGGGTTTATCCGATCCCGCCGTCCGCGATCCCGATCGATTCGGAATCGTTTACGGTAGCGACTACATCATCACCCGCCCCGAAGAATATGCCGATGGGGTGGCTGCTTGCCTTGATCCCGAACATGTTTTCGACGCATCGAAGTGGCCTACAATAGGTCGCCCCAAAGTCAATCCACTATGGTTGCTCAAGTACCTTCCGAACATGCCCGCTAGTCACGTTGCGATCTACAACGACCTGCGCGGGCCAAGCAACTCCGTCACCATCCGCGAAGCCAGCAGTGGTGCTTCCATTCTCGAAGCCGTCTCGGCGATTCGTCGCGGAGCTGCCGACGTGATGCTGGCAGGAGCCACGGGATCCCGCATGGAACCCCTGCGAGCCTTGCATTTCATCGCGTCCGAACCCCTGGCCAAACAGACCGCGATCCCCGCCGAAATGTCGCGCCCGTACGATATCACCCGCGATGGTGCACTCATCGGCGAAGGGGCCGGAGCGGTCGTCTTGGAATCTTTGGATCGGGCCGTTGCACGTGGTGCCAAAATCTGGGGCGAATTCGTAGCTGGAGCCTCTTCGGCTGTCGGCTCGATCGGCTACACCCGAGACAACATTCGAATCGCTGTCGGCAACGTCACCAAGAACCTCGTGAAACGAGCTGTGGACTCCCATATCGACCTCGCACCGGGCAAATGGCATTTTCATGGCTGTGGCAAAAGTGAAGTGGCCGGGGACGCGTCCGAGGCAGGGGGCATTCGGGACGGGATCGGCGATCGGGATGTTCCTGTCGCCGCGGCCAAAAGCTACTTTGGGAATCTAGGCGCCGGGAGCGGTGCGATCGAAATCGTCGCGAGCTGTTTGGCCCTAGACCGCCAACAACTTTTCCCCGTCCTCAACACCCGGACCGTCGACCCAAAATGCCCTATTCGGTTGGCTCGGACGTCGGATGGGCCCGGAGAGGCCTTTATGCATGTAGCTTATTCAGCCCAAGGCCAAGCCTGCGGAGTCCTCGTCCGCCGTCTCACGTCGGCGTAATACGGGCAAGATTCGAGCTCTGATCGCTCGATACTCCGGGAGAATCTGTAGCCAAGGCGATGTTCGCAGGTTTCGGCTTGACAGTTTCTCCCCACACCTTTACCCTTCTCACTCCAAAAATTAAGTTGGCCCGGGTGGGAGGCACCGTGTAACCTCAGCCCCAATTGTTTTGTGAGATTTCGAAATGGCAGTACCCAAGCGTCGACACTCGAATGCTCGCTCTGGCAAGCGTCGAGCCCACCATCACAAGAAGCCCAAGCAACTGCAAGTTTGCAGTCGCTGCAGCACGAGTATTCCAACCCATTGTGTATGCCCCAAGTGCGGTTACTACATGGGTCGCGTCGTTGTTGAAATGGGCGAAGTCCAAGAGTAACCAGATTCTGGTTTATCGCTGTCGGGGGTCTATCGATAGCCGGGCGTCCATCTGAGCCGGGCTTGGAAATCTTGCCGCGATCCGTGCCAAACAAGCAATGGCATGGATAGGGCTACCAAGTTGACCCGACCGCAAAAATTGCAGCACCGCAGGATTTCTTCTGCGGTGTTTTCGTTAGGGGTTTTCGCAAAATCGAATCGCGAGGCGGTAGTCGCGTTGGGTGCGTTCCTGGCCGACGCCGCGGAGTGAGAATGCGCTCCTGTGGGATAGTCTTCCAGACTGTCATCCCTCGCACTCGTCCGTTTCATTCTGATCGATTGGCTACGTCCCTTGCTGGCGCGGCGGGTTAGGACTTTGCCGGTTGTCAAAGGTTTTCGCTAGAGTGGTTATTGGCATGCCCCTGGTTTGCACTGCGGGTTATGATTCTGAGATCTGCCCGGAGGAACGGTCGGATCTTGGAAGCGAGTCATAGGAAATAAGACCCAATTGAAAAAGGGAGAATTGCGTGCCGAAGACTGCATTGCTATTTCCAGGCCAGGGTGCACAAAGCGTCGGGATGGGAGCTGGGTTGCTCGAGCGCAGCGAGAAGGCGCGCGAACTTTTTTCCACCGCCTCGGAGATTCTTGGCTATGATTTAGGAGAGTTGTGTCAAAAGGGACCCGAAGCTGAGCTCCACTTGACGTGTCACAGTCAGCCCGCGTTGTTCGTGCATTCCGTAGCGAGCCTGGCCGATTTTTTTCAGCAACGTCCCCATGTCGCGGATGACGTCATCGCGGTCGCCGGATTGAGTTTGGGGGAGTACAGCGCCCTCTACGCTGCAGGGGCAATTCCCTTTGAAGAGGGGGTGCGATTGGTAGCGGCACGTGGGCGTGCCATGCAGGACGCAGCCAGCGCCGTTCCCAGCGGAATGGCCAGCGTTCTCGGATTGGAACGGGAGCAAGTCGATGCGCTCTGCCAAGAAGCTCGCCGGCCCGGCGAGATCTTGCAAGTGGCCAATCTTCTTTGTCCTGGCAATATCGCCATCTCAGGCCATGTCGCATCACTCCAAGCCGCCGAAACAGCCGCAGCCGCTTCAGGTGCCAAGTTCATTCGATTGAGCGTGGCCGGGGCCTTTCATACGGACATCATGCAACCGGCCGTGGTCGCACTGCAGCATGCGCTCGGTCCTGCATCCGTCAAGGACGCACGCATCCCGCTGGTATCCAATGTGGATGCACAGCCGCATACTTCGGCCAGCGAGTTCGTGCAGTTGCTTACGAAACAAATCGTTTCCCCGGTGTTATGGGAAAGCTCGCTGCGGCAATTGATCGCCAGCGGAGTCGAACAATGTTACGAGATCGGTACGGGGCGGGTCCTGACAGGCACTCTCAAGCGAACCGATCGCAAAATCCCGTGCGAAGCGTTTGGCGACTAGGTCCTACAGAAGCCAATCCCTCATCCCCGCCTCGAATCACCTATTCATCCATTTCAAATTCACCCTTTTCTAAAACATCAAGAGAGCCATCACTATGTCCACTCCTTTGGGTATGTCAGTCCCTTTAAACGGCCAAGTCGCACTCGTTACGGGTGCATCGCAGGGGCTCGGACAAGCCGTGGCTATTCGATTGGGGGAAAACGGTGCCAAGGTATTGTGTGTTGCTCGCAATGCAGAAAAGCTGGCGGCGACGGTTGCCACCATCAAGGACGCGGGAGGGGATGCGGTTGCCCTGGCGTGTGACATGACCGATCGGGCTGCGGTCGAGAAGTTATTTGAAACCGTTGAGACCGAATACAAGCGGCTGGATATCCTCGTGAACAACGCGGGCATCACTCGCGACACGCTCCTGCCCCGCATGTCCGATGCGCAGTGGGATGAGATCATCGCAGCGAACTTGACCAGTTGTTTTCTATGTTGCCGCGCTGCGGTACGAATCATGATGGGCCAACGCTATGGACGGGTTATCAATATGTCCAGCGTATCAGGCTTGATCGGCAACGCTGGTCAAACGAACTATTCCGCCACCAAGGCAGGTATGATCGGTTTTACCCGTTCACTTTCAAAGGAACTTGCCAAGCGCAAGATCACCGTCAACGCGGTCGCTCCCGGCTTTATCGAAAGCGACATGACCAAGGCCCTCGGCGACTCGATCATCGATGAAGTCAAGAAGCGAGTCCCCGCCAATCGGCTGGGGACAGCCGATGATGTGGCAGCGTGCGTCCTCTTTTTGGCGAGTCCTGCCGCAAGCTACGTGACGGGGCAGGTACTCACCGTCGATGGTGGGATGACCGGCTGATCGATCGACTGTTTCTCATCAGGTTGACTGTATTCGGATCGTGCTCGGTGAACCCCTCATCCCCAACCCCTTCTCCCCAAATGGGGCGAAGGGAGCAAGAGAGGCGCGCGGATACTACGCTACGATAGTCCTCAGTCCTCAGTCCTCAGTCCTCAGTCCTCAGTCCTCAGTCCTCAGTCCTCGTACGAGCACGAGTACGAGTACGAAGAATAACAAACACAAGACGAGGTACTTAAGACAATCCTCGATTGCCCGATGGATTCGAGATCCGAATCACGATATTAAGGAACTTCTCATGACGCATGGACATAGCCACCAAGTATCGCAACCTGCGTCCAGCGACGCTCGGGATTCAATCGGTTTGAGCGTAGAGCCGGTCAAGATCGGTTCGCTGGTTTGCGGGCAGCGGGATCGATTGCTGCTGATTGCAGGGCCATGCGTGATCGAATCGTTGGACCTATGTTTGAAGATTGGTGAGGCGGTGGCTAAAGCTTGCGAGCGACTCGATATCGGCTACGTGTTTAAGGCTTCTTTTGACAAGGCGAATCGAACGAGCGGGGGTAGCTTCCGAGGTCCTGGCATTGCGGATGGGCTGGCGGTACTCGATCAAGTCCGATCGAAGTTGGGATGCCCGGTGACCACCGATATTCATTTGCCGGAGCAGGCGTTACCGGCCGCCGAAGTTTGCGAGCTTTTGCAAATACCGGCATTCCTGGCTAGGCAGACCGACCTGTTGGTCGCGTGTGCGGAAACGGGTCGGCCGCTCAACGTCAAAAAAGGGCAGTTTATGGCCCCTATGGACATGAAATATGTGGTTGAAAAGACGCGCGCGGCGGGGGCTAGTGGCGTCATGCTCTGCGAGCGAGGGACTTTTTTTGGTTATGGACGGTTGGTCAATGACATGACCGCTCTGCCCGTAATGCGCAGTTTAGGGGTCCCCGTTCTTTTTGACGCCACCCATTCGGTGCAGCAGCCCAGCGGGATGGGAGGGACGACGGGAGGGAATCGAGCGATGGTTGAGCCGCTGGCCAGGGCCGCCGCCGCTGTCGGAGTGGACGGAATGTTCTTTGAAACCCATCCCGATCCCGATCGCAGCCCCAGCGACGGTCCCAACATGGTTCCGCTCGATCAATTTCCAGCGGTTTTGGAACGGGTCCACCGGATTTGGCGAACCGCCATCGACTGGGTATCGTAACCTTGAAATAGATACCAGATCCCTAGACGCCGCAGGTCGGACTTGCCCCCTGCGGCGTCGTCGTTTTTCCTGCGAACTCGTTGTCAAATCATCGAGGGGCGATCTTGGGGCCCATGCCATGAAGTCCTCAATAGAAATCATCCATAGGAAACCGGCGGCACCCAACTTGCCCATCATCCAACCACCATGCATCTGAACCAGCGCGCCATCTCTTGTTTCCATTGCATCGCTGGATATCGTCCACGTGCAATTTCGCGGCATGCGTCGGTCCGAGGCGGTCGGAGCAAATGCATGAGTGAGGGCAAATGCATGAGTGATATTGCCGATCGCTTTTTGGGGGCGATCCTGTTGGTCTGTGTTGCGATTGCGATTCCTGGCTGCACCGATCCCAATCAACGGGAATTTGAATCGATCCAGACCGAGACCCTGAAGCCCAAAGAAAACCGCGATTCGCTCCGCGAAGCGTTCCGTTATTTGCCGCAACTGAACCGGTTGGAACGAACGGCGGCCATCCAAGAAATCAATCTTCAGCTCAATACGTGGTCAAAGAGTGTCACGGCCCCACCGGAGTGGAATCCTTCTGGGTTGCTGGAATCTCTTTCGGCATCGCTGCGAACGATCGACTTTGCAGAACGGACCAACAAGCTTGAGTTTGCCGAACCCGAATGCGAGTACATGTTGCAATGCCAGATCATGCGTCAGATTTCGCAATGGGTATTGGATCGTCCCTATCGAGATCGATTGTTTAAGGACTGGCTTGTCGCTCAAAAGACTAGTTTGCCGAGTGACGAGGGGGCCAGACTGGAGACCGTCCTCAAACTGTTCGATTGGTCCATCTGCAATGTGGCGCTCGAAGGGAATTCCGAAGACGTTGAACGACTGATCACCAATCCTGATGGGCAATTGAGCGATTCGGCTCCCGTCTACCGCCAGCTCCCTTGGCAAACAGTGATGTTCGCACGCGGGGACGCTTGGGAACGCGCCCGTGTCTTCACTCAATTGTGCTTTTCCCAAGGGATCGACTCAGTTGTCTTGGCCATCCCCAGTTTGACGGGGGCGACCGAGAATTCAGCCCTGCGACTGTGGTGCGTCGGAGTGCCCATCGGGACTGAAATCTATCTGTTCGAACCGCGGTGGGGATTGCCTATCCCCAATCCGAATGGACCGGGTATCGCAACCTTGGCCCAAACCAAATCCGATCCCAACGTGTTGCGGAAAGCCAAGTTGCCCGGGAGGTTCGGCTATCCCGTCGAACAAAAGGATTTGGCCAACGTTGTTGCCTTGGTGGATGCCGAGCCGTTTGCCGTCGGTAGAGCCATGTACACTCTGGAACGATCGTTGACAGGCGACGGTCGCCAAAGGCTGAGTCTGGATGGCGACGCGTTTGAGAAGCGGTTAATGGCGATCGATCCGAAGTTGCAAGTTCGATTATGGAATGCGCCCTGGCTAGCTCACGTTTACAACATGGCGGTTCGAAAGCGGCTGGATGACATGTCCCCCTTCTCGTTGGCCTACATGGAACGGTTTGGGATTTTTATCACTGACACGCCCATCAGCCGCGCTCGCATGCTCCATTTCAAGGGGCAATTCGAAAGCACCATCAATGCTGCCGGAGCGCTTCGAACGTACATGGATTTTCGCGTCGACGAGGAAACGCTGAGGGAGCTGATGTACGACCGGGAGCTGCAAAGGAGTTTTGGTGTCGTCAAGCGGCCCAACGAACCGATGGAATCCTTCCAGGGGCGCCTTCAGTTAGCTCAGAATTTTTTCCGCCGATCGAAATTTGACATCGGGATTTTTCTGGCCATGGCGAACATGGACTTGAACAAGCCAGAAACAGCGATCGATTGGTTGACGAAGCGTCTGCTGGACGTCAAGGGAACCGATCGATGGCACGCCCATGCCCACTATCTGTTAGGGCGTAATTTCGAAACGCTGGAAGATTCGGCATCAGCAATCGAACAGTATAAATTCGAAGCGACCCCACAAGCCGCTGGCAATCGTATCCGCATCCGCCGGTTGGAAATGGCATTAAATCCAGCGTCGGCGGCGGAAGTAAACCAGTAGCATGCCCGCGACAATGGCCATCAGCAGCAGCGAGAATTGATAGCCGTACTTCCATTTGGTTTCCGGCATATTCCAAGCCGAAGCGTCGTAATCAAAGTTCATCCCGTACACGCCTGCGATAAAGGACAACGGAATGAAAATCGTCGAGATGATCGTCAGCAACTTCATGGTTTCGTTCATATTGTTGCTCACGCTGGAGAGATAAAAATCTCGCAAGTCCGAAGTCACTTCGCGGTAGGTGTCCACCGTGTCAATGACTTGGATCACGTGGTCATAGCAATCCCTCAGGTGGATGCGCGTTTCGGGACGGATCTCCTGGATCGAATCTCGAACCAACTCGTTGATCATCTCGCGATGGGGGCGAATCGCGCGCCGAAGCGACAACAAGTTTGTTCGCAACTCATGGATTGATCGCATCTGCATAGGGTCGATATGGTCGCTGATTTGCAACTCGAGCGCATCGACTTGTTCGACCAGCCGCTCAATCACAGGAAAGTAGCTATCGACTACTGCATCGAGCATGCTGTAGAGCAAATAGTCGAGATGTTCTTCATGCACTCGCCCTTTCCTTTGACGAATGCGTTGTCGAAGCGGGTCCCAGCAGTCTCCGGGGCGCTCTTGAAAGCTGACCAGAACATTTCCTTTGAGGAAGACCGAAATCTGCTCGGTTACGGTGGCGTCATCGCCATCCACCATGCGAGCAATCACAAAAACCGTGTCGTCGTAGTCCTCGCATTTGGCGCGCTGGTGCACATTGACGACGTCCTCCATCGCCAATGGATGCAGGCCCAGAATGTTCGCGATCGATTGCAATGTCTCTTGGCTACCGAGACCTACCACATCGATCCAGATCTTGGGAGCTTCGAGGAGTGCCCCGTGCAGTTCATGAACATCGTGCAATTCTCGTTCGATGACTTCTGAGCCTCCGATTCCGATAACATGAATTCGCGTGGGGACCGCATTGGGATCAACCAGGATTTGGCCAGGCGCGTCTCCAGGCTTGGACCGCCGCTTCCAGGTTCCTTTCTTGCGGACTTTGCTCGGTAATTTCTTTTTCGCCATCTCGGATTCCGGTGAGTGGATACGCTGGAACAATTCTGCGCTGCACGGAGGAATGCATATGATATTCGTATATCATCTCGGTGGGGGACCGGGCGGAATCGGCGACTTACCCGCGGCGATTCAACCAAGATTTCGGTTTCTCAAACGAAATTCTCAGGTGCCCGTGTGGTAGGCGGCGACTGTCCCCGATCCATTTTTCTCCTCGGACTTACCGAAATCCCCTTTACGTTGAACCAAGCATGCAACTGACCATTGAGAACTTGAGCAAAACCTATCCAGGAGGAGTGCGCGCGTTGGACGATGTCCATCTGACCATTCCGAAAGGGATGTTCGGACTGCTGGGCCCCAACGGTGCCGGAAAATCGACCCTGATGCGAACCATTGCTACTCTGCAAACGGCCGACACGGGGGAGGTGCGACTGGGAGATATCGACGTCCTTCGCGACAAGACGAGTGTGCGTAAAATCCTAGGGTATCTGCCGCAGGAATTCGGCGTCTATCCGCGCACGAGTGCCGTCGCATTACTGACCCATTTGGCAACCCTGAAAGGGGTCGGAAGCAACGGGCGAGATCGCCGCGAAGTGGTCGAAAATCTATTGGATCGAGTCAATCTGAGTGACGTCCGCAATAAATCGGTTTCAACCTATTCAGGCGGGATGCGGCAACGATTCGGGATTGCACAAGCCCTGCTCGGGGATCCCCAATTGCTCATCGTCGATGAACCGACGGCGGGACTGGATCCTGGCGAACGCAATCGTTTCTACAACCTGCTGGCCGAGGTCGGGGAAAGCATCATTGTCATTTTGTCGACACACATCGTTCAAGATGTCAAAGAACTTTGCACCCATATGGCTATCATCCATCATGGCCGAGTCCTTTTTGCAGGTGCCCCATCGGATGGAGAAGAAGCATTGGCCGGGAGAGTCTGGGCGCGCTCGATGAGCAAGCAAGAGTTGACCGATCGACCATGGCAATATCGCATCCTGTCCACCAAGTTAGTTGCTGGTCGTCCAATGGTTCGCATTTACAGCGAGACCGACCCCGGGAACGGCTTTCGCACCGCCGAGCCCGACTTGGAAGATGTCTTCTTTTCCCATCTCTCCGATGCCTGACCTGTCGCCCTAGGCCGTAGTTCATTGCGCATGCATGTGCCGATGCCAATGGCCGAGGGTGATGCCTTCCCATCCCAGCTTTTAACGCCGACACCTCAAGCCCTCGAGCTCTCCAGCATGTTTCGTGAATTCTTTCGTTTTGAGATTTTTTATTGGCTGCGCGGCTGGATGATTTACATCTTCGTCGCGGTCATGACACTGATGTTTGGGCTTGTGGCCGGTTCTGATTTTGTGCAGGTCGGTGGACCACTTGGCAACGAAAACAAGAATTCTCCATATGCAATAGTGGGATGGTTCGTAGGCGCTTCGATATTGACCGGTTTCATGGCGGCCGCCATCTACGACTCGTCCGCGTCGCGTGACTTTAGTTCGAAGATGTCGGATATCCTGTTTAGCAAACCGCTGCGCAAGTGGGGATTTCTCACCGGACGTTTCACAGCCGCTACCCTGATCGCCATCCTGCCTGCACTAGGAATCGCTCTCGGGATTTTGATTGCGAGACTTTTCCATTGGTCCGACACCGAACGCTGGGGTCCATTTCACCTTTGGCACTATGTGCTTCCCATCTTCGTGTTTACGATTCCCAACACGTTGTTGTTTGGAGCTGTGGTGTTTGCGATCGCGACCGTGACTCGCAACACGTTGTATTCGTTCTTGGGAGTGCTCTTGCTTTTAGTCGGTTATGTGATTTCCGGAAGTTTAGTCGGTCGGCTCGAACAGGAAACCTTGAGTTGCCTCGTCGATCCATTCGGCGCAAGCGCTTTTGATGTTGCATCCAAGTACTGGACGCTAGAAGAACGAAACACGCTCACGATACCTCTAACGCAGTTACTGCTAATCAATCGTGCCATTTGGTTCTCGGTATCCGTCGCGATTTTTGTTTTGGCGGGAAATTGGTTTTCATTCGAGACTCGGAGCACCGGGAATCGGAAGAAGATAAAGTCCAGCGCCAAATCTCAACCAATTGAACCGGCCAAAGCGATCGAGCTTCAACAAGTCACAGATATCCCGAAACGAACTCCCTCCCCTTCGTGGTTATCGCAGTTCGTCTCTACAGTTCGGTCCGATTTGTTAAATGTGATCGGAAGCGCGACCTTCATCGTGATCTTGTGTTTTGCAATTCTAAACACGTCGGCCGGTCTGTTTCTTGGTACCGATTCGAGCTATGGCAATTCATCGTTCCCAGTGACCTACAACGTCGTAGATCGGATCTCCGGAACTCTCGGGATCTTTCCAATCGCGATTATTACGTACTTCTGCGGCGTCTTGGTATGGCGTGATCGCGATAGTCGCATTCACGAAATCGTCGGTGCGACGCCGACTCCCAACAGCGTTTTCGCTGCTTCCCGACTAATGACGATGATCCTGTGCGTGTTGAGCATTCTGCTGCTCGGGATCGGCTTGGGCTGTTTCTACCAATGGACACAGGGATACACGCGGTTTCAATTGGGAGTTTACTTTCAAGAACTCGTTGGCATTCAAGGTGTTCGCTTTCTGTTTTTGATCGTCCTAGGATTACTGGCGCATACGTTGGCACCGAACAAGTACGTAGGGTATGCCTTGTTCGTTCTATTCCTAGTCGTCAATGCGTTTCTTTGGCAAGGCTTGAGATGGGAATCGCTATTGTGGCGGTTCGGAGCTATGCCTCAACACATTTATTCCGACATGTTCGGGATTGCTCCCTACGTGCGCGGTTTGGTCGGGTTCGGACTCTATTGGGGGATGGTCTCAATTCTATTGATTTGGTTGACCTCGATTCTGATGCATCGAGGTGTGGCCATGGAACTGAAATCGCGATTGGTTCAAGGCCTTCGCGATCAGAGCGCTGGCTCGCGAGGATTTGCTGCACTGGCACTACTAGCGGCCGTCGCTCTGGGTGGATGGCTTTACTACAACACGCAAGTGCTCAACACACTGATCGGTTCTGCCGAACTGGAACGTCGCCAAGTCGAATACGAGCAGAAGTACGAGAAGATTGCGTCGATCGAGCAACCCAAAGTCACGAAAATCAAATACGACATCGACATCTACCCAGAGACTCGGAACATGAAACTGCGGGCTGAGCAGAGGATTGTGAACAAGTCCTCGCAGCCTATCGAAACCCTCTACATCAATACCAACCGCGGTTTCAATACCACGCTCGATATTCCCACCGCCACCTTGGAAACCGCAGATGAACGCCTCGACGTTCTTACGTATCGTTTGACCCCACCTCTGGAGCCTGATCAATCTCTCGAAATGAAATATGCTTTGGAGACCCACACGCAAGGGATCGAAAACCAAGTTTCCATAGAACAGCTAGTGCAGAACGGAACGTTCTTCAACAATGGAATCGCCCCTTCGTTTGGTTTTAACCTGGACCGTCGGTTGGCCCTGCCCAAGAGGCGTAAGGACTATGGTCTACCACCGATTGAATCTATCCCACCCCTCGAACGTGAATGCACCGAGGCATGCCGCACCCATTACATCGCCGGGGATTCCGATTGGGTCGACATTGAAACGATCATCAGCACCTCTGCCGATCAAATCGCTGTCGGTCCAGGCACATTGATCAAGCAATGGAAGGAGAATGATCGCAACTACTTCCAATACCGAGTGGATCATCCTTCTCTGAATTTTTATTCTTTCATTTCTGCTCGCTATGAAGTGGAGCGCGACAAAGTGGGAGATGTCGATACCGAAGTCTACTACCATCCGGAACACAAATGGAACGTTCCGAAGATGTCGAGCGCCATCAAAGATACGCTCGAGTATTGCACGAAAAACTTCGGTCCGTACAAACACAAACAAGCCCGTATCATCGAATTTCCACGGGTCGCTGCGTTTGCACAAGCCTTTCCTGGAACGATGCCGTATTCGGAAAGCCTCGGCTTTATCGCTAATCTCGAAAAGCCGGATGACATCGACATGGTCACCTACGTGGTGGCGCACGAAATGGCACATCAGTGGTGGGCGCATCAAGTCATCGGAGCACGGATGGAGGGGGCCACGCTTCTTTCCGAAACCCTCGCTCAATACACTGCTCTCATGATTATGAAACACAAATACGGTGATGACATAATGCACAAGTTTTTGAAGTACGAGATGGATAGATACTTGCGATCGCGGGGTTCGGAGCAGATCAAGGAACGGCCGCTGATGAACGTCGAGTTCTCTCAAGGCTACATCCATTACCAAAAGGGGAGCGTCGCTCTCTATTACCTCGCGGATATGATCGGCGAAGATCGCATCAATGCGGCCTTGAAAGACATCGTTGAGAAGTACGCTTACCAAGGTCCTCCCTATCCGAATGCGTACATTCTGATCGACCGACTCAAGGCACAAACGCCACCCGAGTTACAGTATCTCATCAAGGACTTGTTCGAAGACATTACGCTCTTTGGAAATCGAACGCTCGAAGCAACGGCGACGAAAAATGAGGAGGGCAAGTATCTCGTCAAGATCAAGATCGATTGCAAGAAGTTCAAGGCCGATGAAAAGGGCGTTGAGACGGAAGTTCCGATGAACGATTGGATCGAGGTGGGTGCCTACGAAAAACCTGAAGCAGGTAATCGTTACGGAAAACTCTTGCATCGCGAGCGAGTCCAACTGGAGTCCGGTGAGCATGAACTCGAATTCCTGGTCGATGAATTGCCACATCGCGCTGGAGTCGATCCGAGAAATATGCTCATCGACCGGGTCGCCGATGACAACTTGAAGACCGTGACTGTCTTGAAGACCGTGACTGTCAAGAATTGATACGACCCAGGGGTGCCGAACGAGCGGAAACGGCTCATGAAAGAAAGTTCGGGTCCCTGGGGGTCGTTTCGTAGGCAGGAAAATGAGCTGGGGCTGACTAGAATAGAGGCTTGTGATTAACCTCCGACATGCCTCTCCTATTCGATTCCACCATGCGCGTCGCCTACCTTGATTGCTTCAGCGGTATTAGCGGGGATATGTGTTTGGCCGCATTGATCGATGCAGGCGCGCCGCTGTCAGCCATTCAATTGGCCATCGATAGCCTCAATCTGCAAGCACGGTTAAGCGTCGCACATGTCAAAAAACATGCCTTTCGCGGTTTGTCGCTGCGCATCGACCATCCTGAGCAACACTCGCATCGCAACTTGCGCGACATTCACGAATTAATCCAGCGGGCCAAACTTTCTTTGGCAGCGCGTGAGATCGCCCTTCAAATTTTCGAACGAATCGCCAAAGCCGAAGCGAAGGTCCATGGCACGACCATCGATCAAGTCCATTTCCACGAAGTCGGCGCGATCGACTCGATTGTCGATGTGGTCGGTATCGCCATCGCTTGGGATGCATTGGGGATCGAGCGCGCCGTTGCATCGCATGTACCCACTGGAACGGGCAAGATCAAGATTGCGCACGGAGTCGTCAGTATTCCCGCGCCGGCCACGGCAGAGCTACTGCAAGGCATACCGATCGCCCCGTGCTCCATCCCAATGGAGATGACGACTCCGACCGGCGCGGCTGTTTTGCGAGAACTCGTTCAGGACTTTGGGGCGTTACCACCGATGCAGGTCGGCCGTATCGGGTATGGTGCCGGATCGCGCGATATCGACGATCGCCCAAACCTTCTTCGCATTCTGATTGGCGACGGGATGTTACCCCGGTCTCCTACGCCGGATGATTCGGTGGTGATCCTGGAAACGAACTTGGACGACGTGACGGGCGAGCAGATCGGTTTTGCTTGTGAGCAACTGTGGCGGGCAGGGGCACTGGATGTATTCACGGTTCCTATCTTCATGAAAAAAGGGAGGCCTGGCACGTTGCTGACCGTCATTGCCAAACCGGAGGACAAGGGAGCGATCGAAAAGCTGTTACTCATTCACACAGGCTCGTTGGGACTGCGCTTTCGACGACAAAGCCGTACGATCCTGCCTAGAGCGCAGGTCGATGTGAATACGCCGTGGGGAATTGTCACGGGAAAAGTGAGTCAGTTGCCAGATCGCGAAATCGAGTTCTCTCCGGAATACGAAGCATGCCGGGAGATTGCGTTGGGTGAAGGGTTGCGGCTGATCGATGTCATGGAAGAGGTTCGCGAGTGCTATTATGCAGATGAGGCGTTTCGCGAGACGGACGCGATCGATACGATCGAGCTCCGAGAATCTCGAGGGGCAAATGCCATTTTACCGAACAGAGATGAAGTCGCGCCGCACGAGGATCTCGTGACGGGGGATGGATGGATAAGTGAGGAATTGGCGTTGGGTGCACACGATTCAATGGACCGATCGCCTGCCGAACAAGGGGACGACTTTCTCGATGGTACGGTGAACAGCGATGCGCCCAGCGAGACGCAGAGCACGGAGGAGGATCGCCGATCGCAGTCCGATGAACCTTTTTATCGCTGGGACAGCTCCCCATGGCACGATTCGTAGCAAGCTGCCATGAGGTCGCGTCAGAAGACTTTCTCTGAGTTCCAGCCCGTCATTCTTGCGCACGTGGGGATGACGGAGGGTGCGAGAAACAATAGGCCGATACCCTTGAGTACCTCATAATCCTCGTTGGACGGCTGCGTTAGAGGGCTGCCTGGTAGAGCGAGAGGTAGTCCTCGCGCGTGGCAGGCCTGGGGTTGAAACTGCCCGTCCATTGCTTGACGGCCATGTCTGCCATGGCATTCAAGAGTTCGGTAACCTGGCCCCCTTCCGCATGTTCAGACCAGGTCGGTAGGTCACTCAATCGGACTGCCAGACCCGCAATCGTAAGCCAATGCGTGAAGCGGTCCGCAAGGACTTCACCACTGCTTCTACGGTCGGTCCCAGAGACTTCGGGCAAGAGATACACCAATTCGCGATAGCGACTTTCGACCGCTTCGTTATTGAATCGAAGAACATGAGGCATCATCATACCTACGGCTTGGCCATGCGGCACACCGAGAATCGCCGTCAATGGATTCGACAACGCGTGGGCTGAACCCAGCATCGATGCCTCGATGGCCATACCTGCGAAGGAGGCCCCTAGTTGCATCTGAGTGCGACCTGAGATGTCCTTTGGCTCTTCGATCACGCGTGGAAGACCGCGCGAGAGAAGCATCCAAGCCTCGCGCGAAAAACAATCGCTCACCGCGTTCTGCTTGTTCGTGACAAAAGTCTCAAGCGCATGGGTCAGCGCATCGATTCCCGTGAGGGCCGTAACTCGCGGAGGCTGGGTAAGGGTCAGGAGAGGATCGAGGATCGCAACGGCCGCGGCTGCACGCGGATCGCCGCAGGCCATTTTCACATGCTTCTGTGCGTCGCTGATGAGTGCAAAAGATTGTGTTTCGCTCCCTGTACCTGCTGTTGTAGGAATAGCGATCAGAGGTAGCATCGGTCCGGTGGCTTTGCCAACACCCCAGTAGTCTTTGATAGCGCCACCGCAGGAGTAAAGAAAGTTAATCCCTTTGGCGCAGTCCATGCTCGATCCTCCTCCCAAGCCGACTAGGAGGTCCGGTTGGATTTGCTGGGCCAGTTTCAATCCGGCCGCAACGTGATCGGTCGATGGGTTTTCCGAAAGTCCGTGAAAGCCGTGAACGCGGATTCCTACGGCATGGAGGGAAGCACATCCCTTTTCAAAAATACCTGCGGAAACAACCCCGGGATCGCTAACCACGAGCACCGTTCGAGCATTCAATTCCTTTGCTAGCACACCAAGCTGTTCTACGGCTCCATCGCCGGCCACGATTCGTGTCCGCAATCGGTAGTCGATCATTGGAGGTGCTTTCTAGGGGAATGAGCGTCGCGTTGGGGGAATATCAAGGAAGCAAGACAACGCCCCCTTTTGACCATCCTTGCTCGTCGTTTTGCAAGGAGGGCGGGCGCGTCGGGTTTGCGACCGCCGAGTGGGAACCAAACAATTATCTGCTCGAGCCAAGCCGGTTGGGAATGGACAGAGTGGGCAAACCGCTAGCAAGAACCGTTATTTCTGTTCAACCCACACAATTTACCATCTCCCGGAAAATCGGCATCCAAGGAACCCAGACAGGGCTGGATTGTCATCAATTTTTGACGAAGTTCTCTCCGATGAAGCAATTTGTGCAGGGAGTTCATGGATGAACCGAATCACTTTCTCCTTTCAAGGCAGGAAGCCGGGTCATCGGCGGCATGTTTCTTTGCATCCCCATAATGGCCACATCCGTTGAAGGCCGCAAAAAACGCGGAAGCGTCGCCGAAATTTGTTCAGGATAGGAGTTCCAGAACTATGACTATGAACCGACTAGCGCTCAGTGCAATGATTGCCGGCGCTTGTATCTCGGGTACGGCCTTCGGTCAAACCAACCGAACAGCAGCACCTCGATATGCCCCAGCTTCTTATTACAGCTACTACGACGAAGGGAGCAATGCAGCTCCAATCGTCGCGGCTGATTCCGTCATTCCAGCATCGGCGACCTGCGATACTGGAAAGACCTGCGACAGTGGAAAGCCAGCGTGCGATCTCGGTACGGGATGCGATTCCAATGGATGCGATGGCCAAGGTGGCAATCCCGGAGGTTGGTTCGGCTTCGGACTGATCGGTACAGAGCGTGCTCTGAACGATCCTTGGAAGTTGTGCAAGGAACCCGTGGCCGGCATTACCATTGGTGGATGGTCCGACATCGGATACTTTGACCGCGCCAACAACTACAGCTTCAATAACTACGCGAAGCATGTGCAGTTGCAACAGCAATGGCTCTATGCTGAGCGCATTGCGGACGGAAGCAACGGATTCGGACTTGGTGGACGCATCGACTATGTCTACGGTACGGATGCTCCGGACACCCAAGCTTTCGGATTGACCACCCCATCGTGGGACAACACGTGGAAGAACGGCGGTGCTTATGGTAACGCTCTGCCCCAGTTGTATGGCGAAGCCGCTGTTGGCAATCTGAGTGTGAAAGTCGGTAAGTTCTTCACGATTATTGGAAACGAAGTCGTTCAAGCTACCGGTAACTACTTCTACAGCCGCCAGTTCACGTTTTACAACGCTGAGCCGTTCACCCATACCGGTGCGTTGACCACGTACAAAGTGAACGATGACACGTTCATTTACAACGGGTATGTACTTGGTTGGGACAGCGGTTACGCCGACAACGGTGACGCGTACTTAGGTGGTTTCAAGACCAAGGTCAACGATACGTGGTCCGTTCTGTATAGCACGGTCATGGGCCGATTCGGTGAGCAACATGCTCCCAATCCGAACGAACGAGGTGGGAATCAAAGCTTCATCCTCATGGGCGCTCTCTCGGAGAAGTTGACCTTCATCAGTCAAACCGACTCTATGTTCACCACCAATGCCGGAGGTGCAACCGTTCGTAACACGTTCGGTAACATCAACTACTTGATCTACAAGGTCAACGATCGTTGGTCATGGGGTCAACGCTTCGAGTGGTTCAACTTCGGTGGTCTTGGATTCCAAGGAGTCCAAAACGACGACCTGTACAACTACACCGTGGGTGTCAACTACCGAGCTTCTTCGAACCTGTTGATTCGCCCAGAAGTTCGATTCGTATGGGATAAAGAACGTTACGGATTCAACGAGGACTTTGCTGCTAGCCAAGCTGCTATCGGTGGCGACGTTCTCTACACGTTCTAATTTCGGTTCGGCGAAACAGATCGATTCTGATCCATTTCGAGCCTAACCAAAATTGCAAAACACCCTGCCATCGCGCGGGGTGTTTTCGTATGGAGATGTTCGGCAACGCACATGCCCATACGGAGCTAGTTTCAGTAGCATCCTCATAACGCAGCAAACGATCAGATGTCCTTGACGTGCACCCAGGCTTGGTTGCGAGCGCTTCGGAGAATCGCTTCGCAGAGGACGATTTCGCGATGGCCGTCTTCTAGGCTGGGTGGCGGCAACAGTCCGCCCGACTCCCCGGATTCCAATTGCGTGTAAAACGCACGAAACAGCTGCTTGAACGTATCCGGAAATCCTTCGGCATGACCGGCGGGATATTGTGCATGCGCTCGTGCGGCACCGTGGAGCAAGCTCGGATCTCGCAGGATCGTTTGGTTGGGCTGATCGCGATGACCGACCCAGAGTTCTTCCGATTGACGGCTATCCCACGCGAACGATCGATGGCTACCGGCGATTTCCCAACGGATGCTGTTCTTATGTCCCGCGGTGACTTGCGAGACATGCATCGTTCCTCGAGCTCCGTTATCGAAACGTAAAAGGACGCTCCCGTAATCTTCCGTATCGATCGATTGATTGCGGGTTTGCGCCGGATCGTGAGAAACGGACTGCGAAAAGGTCTCGATGCTGCCTTGATGCACTTTGCGGACGGGGTAAACCGTTTGCAAATCGGCGCAAACACTTTCGACTCGCGAGCCCGAGATCGATTGGATGAGATCGAGCCAATGGGTTCCGATGTCAGCGACAGCGCGCAACGGTCCACCTTCGCTGGCTAGCACACGCCAATTGAAATCGGTGATTTGGTGCAGCCAGTCTTGGACGTAGCTTCCAGTGATATGAAACGCATCGCCGAGGTGTCCCAATCGAACCTGCTCTCTGGCTTCGATGCACATCGGGTAATAGCGAACGTTGTAGTTGACAGCCGTGTGCAGTCCGGATTGTTTGGCCTTGTCCACCAGCGCCAGGCTTTCCTGGCTATTCATTGCCAGTGGCTTTTCGCACAAGACATGCTTGCCAGCATCGAGGCAAGCCATCATTTGGTCGTAATGAAATCGGTTGGGGCTGGTAATGTGGACGACGTCTAGTTGTTCATCGTCGAGTAATTCTCGCAAGCTGGAATAGGCACGTTCGATTCCATACTGATCCGCGACTCGCTGGGACTTGTCCAACGAAGAGCCGAGGACTCCTCGGACGACCACCCCCGCCCGTTGCAATGCTTCGACATGCACAGGTCCAATAAATCCAGTGCCAACCACTGCCGCATGACTTCGAAACATGATGGATCGCCTTCCGCCGCGCCCTTTGAAGTCGCGCTGTTTTGGCATTTCTCGTATTCGTACTCGTACTCAATGAAAAGGTACTCGTACTCGATGCGGTATCTTCGAGTACGAGTACCGCTAACGCTGAGTACGAGTACGAGTACGAAAAACCTAGGAAAATCGGGGATTGAAACTCCGAGACACTCGACTAGCGCAACTTAAAAAAACCGCGCCGACGGGATTAACGATCGGGATCAACGATTGCGGGGGATCGATTACTGCGGTTTACGCGGTGTCGCGAACTTGATTCTCTCGACCAGTCGCTGAATCTTGTCCCCTTTTCGCTGACCGGTGACAGCGGTGATAGCCGCGACCACATGCTCGTAGCGTAGGTTGTAATCAAGATCGATTTCGACCTCAGGACCTTCAGCCGGGTTCGGTGGAGCGTTCCCGCCCGTCAACTGAAGTATGAATCCCCGCAGTTTGGAAAAGTCGTTGCCGAAAGAGCGGGTTTCGTCCACGACGATGTCGACCAATTCACCATCGATATTGGACCGCAATCGGAGTTTGATCGGAATACTGGTCGAGTCGGCTGCCCCTGTTCCCCCGCCGATGGGCATACGAATATTGAAATCTCCTTCCTGGGCAGAGATACGGAAGGTCATGACGAAGAAGATGAGAAGCAAAAAAATCACATCGATCATCGATGTCAACTGCATCTCAGCCTTCTCGGGGCTATGCGATTTGAATTTCATCGCCATGACTGATTTTCCATCGGAGTTGGGGGGTTTGAACGGAGTCGAAGCTGCAGCGTTCCAATGGCTAGCTGAGGTCTTCTTGAGCCCGGAGCACGAATTTCTCGAAGCCCACTTCTTGGCATTTTTTGATGAGTTCTTGGACCATCCCTCCCGCTGTTTTTTGGTGGGCGCGGATGATGATGTTGGCATCTTTGGCCGAGTGCCCCTTGGATTTTAGTGCATCTGCTTCCAGCTGGAGCAGGGGACGCAGGCCGGCGATCGAAGACGTTTCGGCACCCATGTACACCGTCCCATTGAAATCCAAATTCAAGACGATCGGATGCTCGAGGGGTGCTTCAGCGGGTTGGGCCAATTCGCTCGAGGGAAGTTTGATGGCTTGGTTCTGGTCTTCTTGGGAGAAGTTGATCAGCACCATGAAAAAGATGATCAATTGGAAGACCATGTCGATCATTGCGGTCATGTCCCCTTCCGCAACCTTGGTGTCGAACTTGCGTTTCATTGTTGCCCTTTGCTTCTGGATTCGTCAGCGACTGAACGGCGAACCTGGATCACTTGGAAAGGGCTTGAAACTGTTCCATGATCTCTTCGCTCTTGGTGCCAGCGGTCATGATGCGACGCTGAACCGTGTTCCGAAGAATGTTGTAAATGGCGATAGCGGGAATCGCGAGGTACAGTCCGACCAGCGTGGTGTACAAGGCTTGTTCGATACCGTTTGCCAGTTCGTTCGGCTTTGGCGTTTGAGCACTGCTGGCGATCGTACCGAAGGAGGCCACCATCCCTTGAACGGTACCGAGCAAGCCGACCATCGGCGCGATGTTACCGATGAGAGCGATGTAGCTGAGCAAGTGCTCCACTCGCATGGTTTCGGAATCGCCAGCGATCTGCATGGCTTCGAGAACGGCTTCTTTGCCCTTATGCATCTTTTCTAGTCCAGCGGAGAGTACTACTCCGAGGAAACTCTCGTCGGCACGCACCAATTCCACGGCGGCTTGCGGATTCTTTTCCCCCAAGCTGGTTTCGACTCCCTGAACCAAGTCATCCGGAACGAAGTTGTTTTTTTGGACGGCCAAGATCGCGCGCACGACCAACGCCACCAGAATGATCGACATGATCAGAAACACGATGGCGTACATCGTACCCAACGAGTTCCATGTCTTGACCAGCATGTTCTCCGTTACAGGAGCTGGCGCGGCAGCAGGTACTGCGGGTACATTGGCTGCACCGTCCTGGGCCCAAGTCATGCCGAACATCAAACATGCGATGACTACCGTCGAAACAATGACTCCAAACTTTGCAATTGCAAGTTTGCCCAAGTTGGGAAATCGAAACTGCATGACTACTCCGGCGAATTGAGAAAAGAGGATGGTAGTGGATTCGCAGATCGACGACGTGCTTCGAAGGGACGGGGATCGATCCTACGCAGTTGTAACAAACGCACGAAGTGTAGGGTACTCAATATTCCATGGTTTGTCTTGCTGCCGCATAAAAAGAGAACCGATCGTCCGGCCCTCCGTTCCATCCATCGCTGGAAGCTCCGGGCGATGGAAACCCCTGGCGATCGAAGCTCCGATACGGCCAACCCCGTGGCTACTTCTTCACCCATGGCGATGTGGGATACAGCTTGGATAGACGCTGCTTGCTTTCTGCCGCTTGCTGGACATCCCCCATTTTTGCCCAGAGCTGAGAGAGCCGGTACAAGGACTCGGCATGGGGTTCACTCTGCATGGCATAGAGGAGATCGGTTTTGAGGTAGGAGAGCAATGCTTCGTCGTTTCGACCGGCCGCCTCGAACAAGGATCCGAGCGTATTGAATATTTCGGCGAATAGCTCGGAATCGGTGGAGTCCCCATCGTCGACCATTTTTTCGAGTTCCGCGATGGCTTGATCTCCCTTTCCTTCCTGGGCATCGCACTTGATCAATCCGATCCGCGCGAGCTTTTGGTACTTGAGCGACACAGGGTCGGAGAGTTTGGCATCGATAACCGCGGCGAACTTCGATTTGGCATCAGCGTTTTGTTTCTGGCTGACCAAAGCTCGTCCCTGAAGAAAATTCCCTTTGGCCTTGAGTTCGGGAAACGGAGCAGCGGCCAAACCGCCGTAGTACTTCGCCGCTTGATCGGCAGCACCCGTTGCCAGAGCCAATTCTCCCATGACTTCGGCGGCGCTGTAGAACTGGTGGGACTGGGCATCGTCTTTGACCCACGCCGATAGAATCTTGAGAGCGTTGGCAGGATCCCCTTTCCCTCGGAGTGCCATTTGGCCCGCGAGGTATCCTCGATAGAACTGGTACTCCTGTTTCATGTCATCGGTTTTCAAGGACGCGGCATCGATTTTCTTAAACTCCTCGACGGCTTGATCGAATTGACCTTGCCCTGCCAAATCCTTGGTCCGAGAAAAAGAAGGGGGCTCACCATCGAACAAGACTCGGAGGATCTCATTGGTCGGGAAGTTCTGATTGTTGCCGCGGACTTCGACCACCACGCGGTCTCGATTGCGCTCGACGATTTTGCCCGTAACCGCAGCTCCCTTGATAGGGAAAACACGATCACGATCCTGAGCAACAACCACACCTGAAAGCCATGCAAAGCAAGCGCTGACAGCCAACGTACGAAAGAAGAGGGAGAGAGTCATAAGTTTGGAGCTAATCGTAAATGAATGAAAATATGTGGGTGTAAGTAATTTTCAGTGGTATCGACGCTGGTTTCGAAACGTGTCGATAGGTTCAATGATCAATGTCCTGCATTGCATGCGAACGAAGACTTCGGTGCAGCTACTTGTTCGGGTTTCCGTTCGCGTCGGTCGGAGTTGCGTTCAGTCCCGCCGCTTGTAGACCGGCAACACCTGTAACTGGCTTCTTGGCTTTTTGTTGGATCTCGCGTAGCAACCGGTCAAACTCAGCAAAGGTCGCGGCCCCTCCCAATTCTGGGAATCGAACGACGGTTTGCGAGATATCGCTGATGGCTGCGTCGTAGAGTTTTTGTTTCTCGGGTGGGGAGGTTTGCGCGTCGGCGAGAAGGGATCGGCAACGCGCTACATTCAATCGAGAGTCGAAAAATTCCTTCTGGAAATTCGGGTACTTCGAAGTGACTTGCGCTATCTTGCCCCATCCCCAAATCAATTTGTTTTTGTTGGCTCCAGGCTCCGCTCCGAGCATGGCATCTTTGAGCAACTGCGCATCGGTCCCTGCGGACCACTTTTGCAGATTGTTTGCGGCTTCGATTTGAATGGTAATGTTGTTGGCGTTCTTTTGCAGCGCTTCGATAAACAGTTTGTGCGCCTCGGCATAGTTCTTGGCACCTCGCTTTGCCATGGCCAGTTTCAGAAGGATCTCTTCGGGTTTACGATGGATTTTTTCCAAATCGGCTGCGGATAGACCCCTCAGTTTTTCAAAGGCCTTTTCTGCGGATTCCATCAGGGAGGGGACCGAGGCAGCCATGGCAGGGATCTTTTCAAGATTGGTAGCCAATACGACCATCGCTGCCCCTGCCGATTCGATGATAGCGGGGTCTTTGCTGAGTCCGATCAGTTGGTCGATCAATATCTTGAATGCCGCTGTTAGTTTCGCTTGTTGATCTGGGTTTTTCGACCCTTCCAGCTGGCTTTGGAGTTCCGCAGCCAAGTTTTGCAAACAGCGTGGCAGCATCGCCGCATCTCCGGTCTGATCGCATAGATTCTTCATGGTGTCGATTTCCGACGTGACTTGAGCGACCGACAAATCGGATTTGCCTTGCCCTGCGGATTGAACCATGGCCTGCAAATTCAAGCGGCGAGTATCGACATGAATCGATGGATTCAGTTCGGGGATCGCGGACGCCTGCGCAATGGCACCTTTGACGGGGGCATTCAAAACGTTCAAGGCATCGTCGAGCCGACCTTCTTGCAGATAGAAAGAGATGAGATCATTGGTTCCTTCGAGCGTGCCCGGCGAGATGTCCTCTTCGGTCAATGCCGACCATGAAGCGGAAAGCAACTTGAATGCACGTTGCTTCAGATCCAGGTCTTCGGGTGTCGGTTCTGTTTTGGCTTGTCGGTGTGCATAAAGGTTTTGTCGGTACTGCGACCAGAGGATCCGTCCGAGCAAGAACGCCTTTTCGCCTCCAAGGGTTCCTTTCATGGCTATAAACCGCTCCGCCTCATCCCATCTCTTGTCGCGGAGCGCCAGGGATACCAGAATGTCTACGGCTTGATCGCTCTCAGGAGTTCCTTGCGAATGGTCGATCAAGTAACGAGCGAGTCGCTCCAGATTTGCCATCAGGGAAGCCTGTCGATCGCTGGGTGCGTTCTCGATCAACTGCCCCAACCCCGCTAGCGCAAACGAACTCGCCTTTTGAGCCGTCTCGGACCCTTTGCTGGTGCGCATAATGACTTCGGAAATAGCGACCGATTCCCAATACCTTTTCAGTCGCAGGTAAAGATAGGATTGCAAAAATCGGGTCTGCAAAAGGTCTTCTCGCGAATCATCGTCGCGATAGAGTGACAAGGCTCGTTGGTTCAACTCGATGGCTTGCAAACGATCTCGATTGGCATCGTCTTGCACCGTGCGGATCTGATCTTCGATCTCTTTTTTTTCCTGCTCGTTGGCTGTGGCCAGTTGCCGTTGCAGGATCTGAATTGTTGTGTCTCCTTCATCGGCTCGATCCAACCTCGCTCGAGCCGCTTTGATCGATTCTGCAAAGGTCTTGGTATCGGGCAATTTGGTATCGTCGACCGCTTTGGCTTCGATCCCTAGATCCTTCAGCAAGTCCCTGGCTCTGGCTTGTAGCGGGCCGGGCTTCTTGACCACGGATTGCAGACCTTCTCTGGCTTCACGGCGAATGTTTCGGATCTTGCCTTCATCCGACTTGGCATCCAGGGATGCGATCCAGGCCAAACGAGCCTCGGCAATAGCCAGTTGCAGCTCCTTCCATTCGGGCTTGTCTTTCTCCCGCATGTCCCCCAGTTTCCATTGGTCTTCACCCCGTGCGATGGCTGCTTCGTACTTGCCGGATGCAGGACTGCTGTCCAAACGCACGATCCCTGTGATGGCTTGGACCCTCCACAACCGAAAAATACCCGCTTCGTCCGTTTCCGCGACGCGATTGAATGTTTCGCGCGCCGCATCGATTTGGCCGAGCAATGCTTGGACTTGTCCGCGATTGAGCAAACTCAAGTATTTGGCACCCGGTTGTCGCGAGCTCTTATCGGCAACCTCATTGAGTCGTTTATCCGCTTCTTCGAGGCGTTGCTTCCATTCCGCGCTTTGAGGTTCGAAGGTTTCTGCCAAGTACTTGAGGGTGATCGCTTGCAGGATTTGTCCTTGTCGATACTCGGTCTGCAGTTTTTCGCGCAGCGCCAAGCGGTCGGTCTCGTTGGGTTTGACATTGGCTCCTTGCATCTTCTCTAGGATAGGTCTCAAGGTCTCGACAGTTGTGCCGAACGTATCGTAGGCCTGTTGGTAGAAGACCCTGGCTTTTTCACGCAACTCGACCGCTTTGGCGGATCCAGAATCCTTTTTCGATTCGGCTTTTGAATCTTCGAGTAACTGCCCTCCGCGCGCCAAGTAAAGGTCCGCCAATTTCAGGAGGGTTTCGCCCCGTCGCGGATGGTCGGGCGAACCTGCCAGAAATTCCTTGTACCCGTTTTCGATCGCTGCCAGCTTGGAGTCAACGTCCTTGCTGGAACGAACTTCCTTCAGAGACAACTGCAACAGCAGAATCTTTTCTAGCCCTAGATCGGCTTTCATCGATGCCGGGAGACGATTGCGCTGGGAACTGATTTCGAGGTACTTCAGGGCTTGATCGTACAACCCCTCATCCTTTAGCCGCTCTAAAAATTTGGCCGCTGGCTCGTCCGCACGCACGAGGCTGGGCGCGATCATCGAGGGGATCGAGCCGATGACTAGGAACCAAAGCCAATGGCGTATTCCCCGATCCTTGCCATCGGCAGGATTGGCTTTCCGCGCGGGTTTCGAAATAAGTCGTGTGAAAGGCATAGGCCTTTTCTCCAATTTCCAAACATCGGAAGGATTGTTTCGCGAATTGATAGCGAGGATCGGACTGCGTCGGAACAATTGGGTTAGGCCTGGACGTCGATGCTTCGGATCCAAGCCTTTTCCGCATTCGTTCCTATCGCCGCGGCTATTACCGGTCGATCCTTGGTTCATTTCGTGGCGGACGTCCAGCATGACTGGCCCGAAAGCCGGATCGGGGTTTCGCGGCTACGATGACGTCCATCACCAGTATAATGTATCGTGAGTAGCATACGATTGCTCGGTCGACGAGAACATTGCCAACCCGCGCTGGATTCAGCCGGTGTTGGTTTTCTGGCTGGTCGATCCGTGCAATGAGTATGCGTTCGTTGGGTGCGAGGCGGTAACTAGGCTTGACGTTGTGGCGTGGACTCGCCGTGTTGTGATTCCTAGCACCTGCAGCCAGAACACATCCGCAGCGGTCGGTTGCCGAACCGCGGGCTGTTTCGCCTCGCTGCGATGGAGACGAACAACCGCGTCGTCAAACAACTGCGTCGGTCGCATCGCGACGCAATTCAATAGTGTAACGAAGTTCCATTTCCGCAGACGTTCGGTCGAGGGCAATTTCACAGATGTCAAGGAGACGGCAGGAAAGATGGTATTCAAGCGAAGGCCAGCGTCGAACGCGGGTCGCAGCCGAACAATCTTCGCATGGTCCCCGCCGACTTATCTCTCTCGTGATTCTGCTGGTGCTCACATTGACCATGCTCCACCAAGTCTCCGATCCGAAACGGGTCGCTCGTGTAGCGGGTGCGGTAGGGCTTTTTCCGAACGATGCTCAGCAACAACCGGCCCAGGATCTTGTACCGCAGGGGTCGACTTTGCTGCGTCCGAATGTTCGACTTGATTCGGACCAGCTCAATCGCAACGCAGACGATCTCCGTTCCTCGGATTCGGCCGATCCTGCCGACACAAACACAGCGATCGTTCAGGATCTGCCGCTCGAAGTTTCGACGATTGCACTCTTTGATCCGGATAACACCGTTCAAAGCCAATCGCTAATCTTACAGCGTCTGGTTCAGACTGCCCCGCGTCCCGTGTTCGAGGGATTAGTCCAGCATTGGCTTGGCCTCTCCGATTTGATTTCTACGTTAGACTCCTCTTCCCCCTTAGACTCCGCCGAGAACCAGAACCCAATCCCATCCTCGGCAGCTCGTCTGGATATCGATTCCTCCGAGATCCAGGATTGGATCCAGTCCGCGCAATCGACACTCCAACGCTGGCTAGAACTTTCCGATCCCGCCCGTCCGGAGCACACCTCTCTGCTCGAACTGCATCGATCCTTGACTGCAAAGCGGTTGGGCGCGGTCGAGGGTGAGCCAAAAAGGGGGGCGACCGATTCGGAAATCGTCCTCGATCCAGCGAGTGAAAGATTTCGTAGCGCAATGCGATTGTGCCTGGATCGGATGTTGTTGCAATCGTTTTCCGACAACACACCTTGGCGCACGGGTGAACGTTTAGCATTGTCTCGAACCACGGCGAGGGCTGTCGCCATGCATCAGGCCGCGAGGGAAGGGTGGTTGAACGCAGCCATGTTACCGGGTGTTTCGATCCCGCAACTGACTTCTCAAACCGCTTCCCTGCGTGGGAAGGGGATCCGTCTATCTGGTCGTATTGCACGCATCGACCCAAAGGCGTCCATCGCCTTGTCCTCGCAACCGATCCAAAACTACGATGTCCTTTGGTTGCGGCCGGATGATTACAGCAACCAACCCATTATCATTCATGTTCCTGAAGAGCTAAACGTGCCGACGGATTGGCTTCAAGTCGATCAGGCCGTAACGGTGGCGGGAATCGTTGCCAAACGCCGCGCTTACGCATCGAGTCGCGGAGGTGAAGTCGCCCCCGTTTTGATCGCGGCCATCATCGAACCTGCCGCGCCTCCAGGCACAACAGCACCTCCCCTCAGTCCATTGCAAAGTCGCGTGGCTACTGTCCTGGCGGCTGGACGCAAATCCCATGCGTGGTCTCCACCTATCGACATCGAGGCTCCCGCGCGTACCCTCAGAGATCGGCTCGGCCCACGCTTGGAGTCTATCCCGGTAGAACTGGCTCCCTCTCTTTCGGTCGCGTCGTCCGAGTCCCCGGCAACCGCCAATGGCTTAATCGCTTGGAAGCCGTTTGCACTTTCAGGACCCGTGCTTGCAAGCTTGCTCGGACTCCAGAAGTTCTCGGACGAAGTGGCTTTGCTCGCGCGAGGTCTGGAGCGCGTCTCGGTCGGCCCGGGGCAGGTGGTCGGCCGATGGGTTGGCCGAGTTCGATCGATCGAGACGTTTGCCATCGAACAACCACCCTTTCCGGGATGGGAATGGAAGGCTATTTACGCACTCCACGTGCAGGTGGAACCTAGGGAACGAACAAACCATGGTGAACGTTCCGAGCCGGTCGACTTGGTCGCGTTTCTCCCCAATGTCCCCATGGCTTGGCTGACGGAAAAGAGCTTGAATCAACCGTGCGTGATCGAAGGGATCGAAATCCTCGATCCGCGACTGTCCCAACCGGTCAGCAAGGAAGGACATCTGGGAACGACTTCGAGTGGAAGCTCACCGAAAGTTGTCTTAGGAGCATCGATCGCTTGGCAAAGAGAACCGCGCGACGAACGCGTTTCGGCCGATGCCATTTTGCAGTCCACTTCTCCCCCTTCGGTTCGGGATGAACCCCTTTCCCCTTCGATACCACCGTCCTGGGAGCGATTGCTCGATCGAGGATGGAACTTAGGTTGGCTGGATATGCTGGAATCCCTTCAAGGCCAATCGATGACGAGCCGTGAATCAACAGCCTTTTATCGTTTGCTCGCTGCCGCAGACCCATCGGGGACCGCCGATGGGACCGCCGAGGATCCACTGCCCAGCCTGAACCTGATGTCGGTGATCCAACGATCCGAAGGAGCCAAACGAAAGAATGGAAAGATCGGTATCGACGATCGGAGTTCCGGATATCGCGTTCACGCGGTTGTCACTCTTCGACGCGTGCAGCGGATCGAAGTCACCAACCCAGAGCTTATTGAGTTACTCGGTTCGAACGCGTATTACCAAATCGATGGCATCGCGGAAATCGGCCGCAATCGGATCGAGATCCGCTATGGTCCCGACAGTGAGCCCGTCGTTTTCGAAAAAGAATTCCCAGTGACTTTGGTCGCGAGGACCGTGCCCGATTGGATCCTCGTCAACTCGGGAGACACAGATTCCGCAGGCTCGATCGCTTGGTATCCACGTATACGAACACAAGTCGAAGGTTGGTGTTATCGCACATGGAAATACAAGACAGCCCAAGTCAGCGCTGCGACGGACGACAAGCAGTTCCAGCAAGGACCGATGCTTGTGATCGATCGTATCGAGATGGCGAATCCCATCCCGGTAACGAATCCCAACCAGCGATCCACTCCTTGGACGTCGATCGTGACGACCCTTTTGGGACTCTCGGGTATCGGTTGGTTTGCGTGGCGTTATCAAAGGGGAATCTTTCCCGCGAAGAAACTGCAAAAACACAAGTTTCGTTCGACGGACTCGCAATGAAGGTATTTCAATGATCGAATCGCTCGTCCCAGTGCCGATGACAGTCGATCAACTTCGAAGGGTGGATACGATTGCCACGCGCGACTTTGGCATGCACTCTTTGGTGCTGATGGAAAACGCAGGGCGTGGCGCAGCGGATCACATTGCACGCACCGCAGTTGGCGGCGCCGTGATCGTGATTTTATGCGGAACGGGAAACAATGGAGGGGACGGATTGGTGATCGCTCGCCATCTTCATGGTGCGCAGCGTCAGGTGCGAGTGTGGTTGATCGGATCACCCGACAAGTTGTCTGAGGATGCGGCAGCGAACTATCGTATTCTGGAGCGAACATCCGTTCCATGCACATGGTTGTCCGGGCAACCGGAGTTCTCTTTCGATCGCGAAGTGAATACTCCCGAGGACGATTTGTCCGTGGCTTCGAAGGACCCGATCGGATTGCCATCGTTCGACGCGCTGCGGAGTGCCGATGTTATTGTGGATGCGATGCTCGGTACGGGTGCGCGCGGTGAACCTCGCGGTTGGATGGCGCAGCTAATAGCCATCGCCAATCGATGCCGCGCCGTCCGATTTGCCATCGATATCCCGACCGGACTCGATGCGGATCTGGGTCGACAGGGTGCGAACGTTTTTCGCGCGGATGAAACGCTCACCTTTGTCGCTCCCAAGTTGGGATTCACGCAACCAGCGGCGATACCCGTGGTTGGAAAACTGACCGTTCTACCGATCGGGGTTCCTCCCGAAGTTCTTGCCAGGGCGATGGTACTGGCTCAGAACTCGACGTTGCACGCTTGAATGACGGTGGCGAAGGGGCCTGAGTGCGTGGTCTACCAAGTTTCGTATTTCGGCTACATTTTCACGTAGCCCATCGACCTTCCACGTTCCCAGGTGGATTTCGTGCGATCCAGGCTCCCTTAGAAGGTGGAATGGGTGGAACTGGGGTGATCGAAGGGCTATGTAGAGGCGGGGGTATCGATCATAATAGGGTTAACCCGGCCTGATTGTCGCTGTGAGAACATGCGGCAACATCCTTTCCCTCCGCACGAGAAATCAACCATGACCGCATTACGTTCCATGTACCTTCGTACACGACGAGAATTCTTGATTCGCTCCTCTGCGGCGGTTGCTGCCGGGTCGTGGTTGGCAGGGTTATCATCCCAGCAGCTTTGGGGATTGCATCCGGCGGTTAGTGCTCGCGAGACAGCGCGCGGCTTTTTGGAGAGCCTCAGCAACACCCAGAGGGCTGCCGCGAATCTGGAATACAGCGATGATCGACGCAGCGCATGGCATTTCGTCCCGATGGAAACTCGCAAGGGGCTTCCATTGCGAGATATGGACGACCGCCAGCGGAGTGCTGCCTTAGGACTACTGGCATCCATCCTGAGCGAAGAAGGTTTTCGGCGAGCTGTCGATATCATGGCCTATGAAGCCATCCTGCTTGAGTTGGAGGGTCCGAGCCAAGCCAAACGTCGCGACTACCAAAAGTACTATTTCACGGTCTACGGCACACCTTCCGAAACAGGCTTGTGGGGCGTGAGCGTCGAGGGGCATCACCTTTCGGTCAACATCACTTATGACGGAGAGAAGATCGTCGATTCCACGCCGCAATTCTTCGGGGTCAATCCAGCCAGGTTAAAACGGGAGTTTTCGACCCCAGATCCTTTGCAGTCCGGCGCCAAAACTCAATACAAGTCAGGAACGCGGTTGCTTCTGCCCGAAGAGCAAGCCGCTTACACGCTCGCAGGATCATTGACTGAGGAGCAAAAGAAGATCGCTGTGTTCAACGTAGAATCACCAGACGATATTCAGTGGCCCGGTGAGCCTCAACCGCATCATGATCAGCCCGTTGGCATCGCTGCCACGCAACTGAATGCTGCACAGCAAAAGAACTTGGCGTCGATCATTACTGCGTATTTTTCAACCATGCCTGCAGCGGTTGCCAAAGATCGCTGGGACGGTTTGACTCAGGCGGGGCTCGAGCAGATCCGATTTGGTTGGGCAGGAGGATTCGATCCTGCCGAGCAGCACTTTATCCGTCTGCAAGGCCCCACTTTCATTGCCGAGCTGTGCAATTTCCAGACAGACCCCGAAGGGACCAAAGCCAACCATATCCATTCGGTTTGGAGAGACTTGACCGGGGACTTCCATTTGCAAGTTCGGGGCTGATGAATTTTTCCGCCAGCCGAAACAGTTTCGGCGTCTTTGGATGAACTGTTTCGGTGGCGCATGATCAATACCCTTTTTCTTCCCGAGCTCCGCGAGATGCTCACGGAGGATCGCAAAGACGAACTCCGCGAGTTCTGTACAGCGCTGCACCCAGCTCGGACAGCCGAGTTCATGGAAGGGTTGGACAACAACGAAACGTGGCGTGTCCTTCAGCACGCCCAACCTTCGTTGCAGGCAGAGATCTTTCTCTATTTTGATTCGCGTCGCCAAGTCGATTTGCTGGCCACGCAAGATGAAAAACACGTCGCTGTCTTGGTAACACAGTTGCCAGCCGACGATGCGGTCGACTTATTGCGCGAGTTGCCCGAACATCGAGTCGATGAGATTCTCGCCCTCGTTCCTGCACCCGATCGACGGGACATCCGCCGACTGCAGACCTTTCCAGAGGGGACGGCGGGCGCGTTGATGACGACCGAAGCTGCCTGCCTTGCAGAAAACCTGACGGTCCGCCAAGCCCTCGATGCGCTCAGCCGCCAAGCCGAGCGTTTGGAGACTATTTACTACATCTATGTTGTGGATGATACCAATCACCTTCGGGGAGTGGTCTCCGGACGTTGGTTGATTTCCGCCATCGGTCGACCGGAGACCCTTCTGGCGGATCTCATGAAGACCGACTTGGTCACCGTCAATGTACATGACGACCAAGAACAGGTCGCACAAAAAGTGGCGTTCTACAATATGCTGGCGATTCCGGTTGTTGACGACCATCAACATATGTTGGGCATCATCACACACGACGACGTTATCGATGTGGTCCGCGACGAGGCAGTCGAAGATGTTCAGCGGATCGTCGCTGTGGAACCGCTCAATGATTCCTATCTGCGCATGCCACTGCTGGTGCTTTCGTGGAAACGGGGAATCTGGCTCCTGATCCTGTTCTTTGCCGCGCTATCGACTGCCTTTGCTCTCCAGTTTTATCAAGACTGGCTCAATCAATATGGCTGGCTCGTTCTATTCATACCATTGATTATCAGCAGCGGCGGCAACTCTGGCAGCCAATCTTCGACCCTGATCATCTCCGCCTTGGCGACGAAGGATATCGAGCTCGCGGATTGGAGCCGAATTGTGAAGCGAGAATTGATCATGGGATTGCTCCTTGGGAGCATCATGGGATCGATCGGCTATCTCTGTGCATTGATTCTCGCTCCGCGCGCTTTCGATGCATTGATCATCCCAATCACTGTCCTCTGCGTCGTTTGTTGCGGCACGTGCATGGGGAGCATGTTGCCGTTGGCCTTCAAGCGAGTGGGGCTTGATCCAGCGATGATGAGCAATCAGTTCGTTGCCGGGCTGAGCGATTTGCTCGGAATCCTCATTTACGTCAACGTGGCTTTGTTGTTTCTCAAGTAACTCTGCAGCGAGCATGACGCTAACCGGCCCCTTCTCGGCGCGATTACGGCAATGGACTGGGCAGCCCTACGGCCATTTCCTGAACCACCGTCAAATCTTTTCACCTGACGGTAAGCGAGCCTTCTACGATACCCGCAATGCCGACCCGGACATCATGGTCACGTCCCGCATCGAGTCGATCGATTTGGAGAGTGGCCAAACACATGTGGAATATGCCGTTCCGAGTGCGAGCGGGTACGGACCGGGTGTTGGGGCCGTCGTCGTCCATCCTCAACGATCACACCTGCTGTTCATCCATGGGTTGTGGAATTGCACGGCCGATAATCCCTACTCGGCAACGCGACGATTCGGTGCCCTGATCGATGGAACGGACATGCCGATAGACCATTTAACAGACCATTCACGAGAGCGGAAACCGGTCCCGTTCGAGGGACGTTGGATCGCAGAGGGATGCCCGCGAGGATGCCTGCGTGGAGGGACCCATGCCCATAGTTGGTCGCGCGATGGGCAGTGGGCCAGTTTCACTTACAACGATCATGTCATGGAACTTCGCCACCGGCAGAGGTTGGGACCTCCCGATTTGCGAACCGTCGGAGTGGTCATGTTTGGGGACTCGGAGTTGCAAATTGCGCGGCTTAATCACCCTGCAGAACCAGGCCGAGACATCGAAAACTTTTTAGGCGTAGGCTGGGCGTGTATCGTTGCCAAGGTCGTAGAAAATCCCAAGTGGGGTAGTGACGAGATCGAAAGCGCTCGGGAAGAATGTTGGGTAGAGGGTCGGCCGTGGCGCACTCTTGCATTCGTTGGTCGGGTTCGCAATTTGGATGGCCAGGCCATCGACGAAGTGTTTGTGGCGGAATGGAAGGGGAACGCGTCGACGATCGATCGATTCAACCTGCGGATCAACCTGCGAGAATTGGCTCCGGTGGATGCGTCGGGACGGCTCATGCCACCCCCTGAATGCGAAGTCCGCAGGGTTACCTATTCGCAGCATCGACGGTTTCCCGGAGTGTCGGGACCCCGCAATTGGCTGGTGGCATCGCCCGATGGCCGATGGGTTTACTTTCCGATGTCAGACAATCAGGGGATCGTCCAAATCGCCCGTGTCGATCTTGATTCCGGCCGAATCGAGCCGATCAGTGAGCTTCGAACATCGATCGGAAATCAAATCGCCATCGACTCCAGTGGGGAGTGGCTGACGGCGATTTGCGATGGAACGCCTGGACTTGTGAGCGCGCATGGCGGCCCATGGCGTCCGTTGCTGAACGACCTTTCCTTTTCTGCGGTTCTGTCCGGTGCCGTCCATTTCTTGCCTGACGGGTCGGGTTGGCTCGTGCACGGTTATCCAAAAAATCCGAATGCGCATTGGCTCCAGCTCTGGACAATCACCCTACACTAACACGACCCGTCACCAACACGAATCGTCGCTGCCAAAACGGGCTCCCGACGCAAACCGCTGTTTCCACCCACCGAAAGTAAGATCCGTTCAATGAATCGACGCAAAGATATCGGTGGAGTGGTCCACATCTATCAAAAATTTAATCCGACCGAGTTTCCCAGCCCGAATCAGTCGGACCCCGATTTGGTTTCGAGTGCGTTTGAGCATGCGTTGGCATACGGTAGTTATCGCGAGCTGACCGAAGAGGAATTGGCCCGAGCGGTGGAGTTGGATCCAAGCCAGATCGCCGGATTAGGTCCTAGCATCGATGCATTGCGAGCGATGTTGGAGGAACGCAAGCGAAAGATTCTTGAAACATACCAAGTCGATGGGTTAGACAAAAAGGCTCAGGATCGTTTTGATAAGCTGTCGCGCCGCATCCGACCTCCTGCCCCTCTCAAATCGCTCTTCGATCGGGCCGTCCGCCACAAACAAATCTACTTGTTCGAACAACTTTGGTATGCGGCCGACAGAAGCGATCCCACCTTTGCGAGCGACGTGCTGAAGGGGATGGAGGCTCTCGGAGACAAGTACCAAATCGATGAACTTGTCAGCAAGTACACTTTCACCGGACGGCAGAAAGTCGACATCCCAACAGCCATCGAAATCAAGAAAGAGTTGGAGCAGATCGACGCGTTGCTTAAGCAACTGGAGGAGGCCGCAAAGACCGCCCAGATTGGCCTGATCGATATGGAGGCGCTCGCGCAGTTTGCCCCTCCTGCCGATCTCAATCAGCTCGAAGAAATTCGTGAGCAGATCAGCAATATTGTTCGTGAGATAGCCGAACGCCAAGGGCTCGATCGCAATGAATCGGGCGCGTATCAGTTGACCCCGAAGGCGTATAAGACGTTTCAAGCGAAGCTGCTCGAGAAGATCTTTGCAAATCTAAAAGCCTCGCGCAGCGGTCGACATAGCGGTCGCATTCTAGGTGATGGGAGTGTCGAGTTGCCCACGACGAAGTCCTACGAGTTCGGTGATTCGATTGCCAATCTCGACATTGTTCAGTCGGTGGTCAATGCAATGCTTCGCAGGCCGGAAGAGCGACCCGTCCGTTTGTCCAACGATGACTTGGAAGTGTTCAAGACGCGCAATATGCCTAAATGCGCCACGGTCGTCATTATGGACATGAGTGGATCGATGCGCCACGACGGGCAATACATGAACGTCAAACGGATGGCGCTGGCGCTGCAAGGGCTGATCACCAGCGAATATCCGGGAGATTTTCTTCGATTCATCGAGATGTACACCTTTGCCAAACTGCGACCAGCGGGGGAAATCATCGATATGATGCCCAAGCCTGTCACGATTCATAATCCTGTCGTTCGGCTCAAGGCGGACATGAGCGAAGAGGGGATCAGTGAGATGGAGATCCCACCCCACTTCACGAACATTCAACATGCGCTGCGGTTGGCGAGGCAGAACTTGGCAACCGCCGACACGGTGAACAAACAAATCGTTTTAATCACGGATGGTTTGCCAACAGCCCATTTCGAAAATGAAATGCTCTTCCTGCTCTATCCGCCAGACCCACGCACGGAACAACAGACGATGCGCGAAGCCATGATGTGTGCCCGCGATGGTATTACCATCAATTTGTTCTTGGTACCGAGCTGGTCCCAGTCCGAAGAGGACATTCGATTCGCCTACCGAATGGCGGAACAAACCAAAGGTCGTGTCTTCTTCACGAGCGGTGACAACCTCGATCGCTTCGTATTGTGGGACTATCTCGACCGCAAACGAGAAATCCTTGGCTAGAAACTTTCCAGAAGATGGATAGAAATAGGACACTGCAGCTTTTTACTGCGTCACTGATGTGCTTCGTTGAGATTGCAATTCCGCAGAAAGATCGGGAAGAGCTACAATCGAGACTCTGTTCTTGAGCATTGGTAGTCCCTCGACGAATTCTGATTATTGTGTCCTCGCATCATCATCGCCCAGAAGATGCTTCTGGTAAACGTTTGGCCGACCATTCGACTCACGGTATTCGCCGCGAGGAAATTCAGCGAGCGCTGGAACATGCGATTCATTATCTCCCTTCGCAGGGTCCGATCGCAATCTTCGTCCACCATAACACATTGCATGCCTTCGAGCATTTGCCATTCGAAGAAGCGGTCGTATCGGGTTGGAACAAATACCATAGTCAACCCTATCTGTCTGAAGAACGATTTCGTGAAGAGTATGCGAATGGCCGCATCATCGACGCGGATATTGACGAGGTTCTAAAAAGCGATTTGGGGGACAACCAATCGGCGCCTGTCGTTCTGGACACCAACCGTTTCCAATTGCGCCGCATGATGCTGGGGCATGTGATTCGCAACGGCCCCGATCAAGAACTTCTCTGGTTCACCGCAGAGACAAATGCACTAGATCAATTCCGGCGAGATGTCCCCGTGCAATCCGACAGGAATATCGTCGAATCGGTGAAGCAATGGTTGCTTCGTCATGCTTCCAGTCCAGACCATGCATCGTCTCCGATCGATCAGACGATTGAATCGATCCGTTACGAGGTCAATCGCGGGCCATTGGATTCGTGGAGCCATGAGAACTGGTGCCAGCTTAGCCTTCGCTGGCTGCACCGCGTTTGCCGCGAGGGGGCGGGATTTGTTGGAGAAGTAAGAACGGATGACGTTTCGGTGCATCGCCATCGAGACGTGCTTTTGGGAACGTGTCAGTTTGATTGCGATCTCCGTGTTCTGGAATTGCTAGTTCGATTCTTGTCGAGCTTCACGGACCAAGGCTTCGCACAATGGACGATGCCCAATCGAAGCCTAGGCATTTACAAGTCATTTCTGGAACTCTACGAAGTCCAATCGTTCTTTACCGAACCGTGGAAGCGAGAACTGGCCGAAGCGATTCAGGAGGACAAACGAGCGGGCAGGTCCGCGATGGACTCGATCGAGAACTCCTTGGATCGGTTGGGAGTTCCCGCCGGCCAGATCGACGACTTCATCGAGAGCACGTTGCTGGCACTTCCCGGCTGGAGCGGCATGATTTGGCAATTGGAAACCAATGCGGAATGGACGCCACGGCCCGCTCCGAGCGGGGCGTTGATGGAGTTGCTGGCGATTCGATTGCTGCTCGATCGGGCTTCGATTGCAAACGCCATTCGCGAGTTGCTTCCTTCCGATCAACGACAATGGCTCTCTGAGCATGGATTTTCGATTGAAAAGCTCTCGGAATGCCTTGAGTTCCAAGAGCGCAAGCATGTTCGGCAATCGGTCGAGCAACGGGCATTCATTCTCTTTCAAGTCGCCCAGTTGCTGGGTTGGCCTCCCAATGCATTGGTCGATTTGCGACCGGATCAATGGCAGAAGCTGATGAACGAGATCAGCGATTTTGGATCGCTTGAGCGAAGACGTCTTTTTCAACTCGCGTACGAACGAAATTACCGTACCCAGTTGCTCGATGCGCTTGCTTCGCAATCATTGAAAGAGCCACGACCGGCCGAAGCCATTTCGTTCCAGTTGGTGACCTGCATCGACGATCGCGAGGAATCGCTGCGACGCAATTTGGAAGAAGTCGTGCCGCAAGTGGAAACCTTTGGTGCTGCTGGATTCTTTTCCGTTCCAATGTACTTTCGATCGTCATCGGATGCGCATTACATCCCCCTATGTCCTGTAGTGATCAAACCGCAGCATTTCGTCGACGAGATAGGGACTCTCTCGCAACAGGAATTGCAGCGACGACAGGCCGAAGCGAGGCGCGTCTTAGGGTACGCATCGCACCGAATCCATTTGGGGAGTCGAACCCTGGCAGCGGGGATTGTGACTTCGTTGCTGGGATCGCTGGCAAGTTTGCCCATGGTGGCTCGGGTTTTGGCTCCCCGTTTGACGTCTCAATTCCGATCTTTGGTCAGCCGCATCATGCGCCCGAATCAAGCCACGATGTTGCTGATTGAGCGGATCGATATGCAAAACAACCATCAACAATCGTCTCTTCCGACTCCGAAATTGAACCAAGGCTTTACGCATGAAGAAATGGCTAGCATGGTTCAGCGGCTGTTGGGCGATATCGGACTCAAAAGATTTTCGCGATTGGTCATCATGCTCGGGCATGGTTCTGGTTCTCTCAACAATCCGCACGAATCGGCTTATAACTGCGGCGCTTGTGGAGGTGGACGGGGTGGGCCGAACGCACGGGCGTTCGCCCTGATGGCGAACGACTATCGGGTACGACGTATCTTAGAGCAACGCGGGATGATCATTCCAGAGTCGTGCATCTTTGTGGGAGGATACCACAACACGTGCAACGACCACATCGAGTACTTTGATATCGATCGGCTGCCTCCAAGCCACCAGATGGAATTTTTGGATGCTCAGGCCAAATTGGATGAGGCCAGGCAGCTCAATGCGCGCGAGCGATCACGAAGGTTTCATTCGGCTCCAATCGACATGTCGCCTGCGGAATCGCTCAAGCACGTCGAGGGGCGTTCCGAGGATCTGGCACAGGCTCGGCCAGAGTACAATCATGCAACCAACGCCGCATGCATCGTGGGTCGGCGAGATAGAACGCGTGGCCTATTCATGGATCGACGTGCATTCCTCACGTCGTACGACCCGACGACCGATAGTCCCGATACGCCGATCCTAATGCGCATCCTGCAAGCCATCATTCCGGTTTGCTCAGGCATCTCTCTCGAGTACTACTTTTCGACCGTCGACAACGTCGGTTATGGTTGCGGGTCCAAGCTTCCGCACAACATCACCTCGCTCTTGGGTGTGATGGAAGGTGCTGTGAGCGACTTGAGGACTGGGCTCAGTCAACAAATGGTTGAAATCCATGAGCCGATGCGAATTTTGTTTGTCATTGAGAGCACGCCGCAAGCCCTCCTCTCCATCATGGCTCGCAATCCCAACATCGACGGGATGATTCGCAAACGCTGGGTACAAATCGCGGTTCTTTCTCCCGATTCCAGCGACATCCAGTTATTTGAAAACGGCGGATTTGTTCCCTATAGCCCGACCGTGAACCAGATGCCTCGAGTCCCTAATTCTCTTGCCATCTATCAGTACCAACGCGGACATCTTCCGTTTGCCAACGTCACTGCGAGCTAACCCCCATGATCGATTTTCTTGGTTACCTGGTGATTGGCTGCCCGATATTGACCTTGCTCGTCCTCAGCTTGACCGGCCTTTTCCAGCAACCCCTACCCAGTATCGCCGTCGATCGACTGACGAAAACGAATGTCGCTATTGGACTGTTGGCGTCGATCGGGATATTGATCTGGATGCTTTGGACGGGAAATCGCATCCGCGTTTTGGATCTTGGCAATATGGTGGATATCAACGAAGAACACCTCCATTTCCACCTCGAGTTTATCTTTGATCGGCTCAGTGTTCCCATGATCCTGATGTCTTTTGTATTGATTGGTGTGATCGGATCGTTCGCGAATATCTACCTGCAAGCCGATTCGGGCTACCATCGGTTCTTTCTTTGCTTTTCCGTATTTCTCGTCGGTTTGATTTTTGCGTTCCTGGCTGGGACGATCGAAACTCTCTTTGTGGGTTGGGAGTTGGTGGGATTGTCGTCGGCCCTATTGATTGCCTATTTCCATGAGCGACCGGCCCCAGTCCAGAACGGGTTGCGAGTCTGGGCTGTTTACCGTGTCGCAGATGCAGCATTCCTGGCAGCCGCGATCGCCATGCATCATCAATATGGTCAAGGTGAATTTGCTAAGATGACAGGTTCGGGAGTGTGGCCCGAGGGGGTTTCTACATTGGATCCATGGACCTCGTTTCTGTTCGGCATCCTGCTTCTCATTGCAGCGGCTGGCAAGTCCGGTTTGATTCCCTTTTCGGGGTGGCTCCCTCGCGCGATGGAAGGTCCGACTCCTTCGAGCGCGGTGTTCTATGGCGCGCTTTCGATTCACTTAGGAGCCTATCTCCTACTTCGCATATCTCCTATCTTTGCTGAATCGATCATGTTACGAGTGATCGTGGTATTGCTGGGCGCATCGACAGCCATTGTTGCGGCGGCGATATCCAGAGTACAGACCGACGTGAAGAGCGCGCTGGCCTACTCGTCGGTTTGCCAAGTCGGCATCATTGTCATGGAGATCGGTTTTGGATGGTGGTATCTGGCCCTGATTCACATGATTGGCCATGCATTTTTGCGTTCCCTGCAATTGCTGCGAGCGCCCACGTTGCTTCGCGATTACCGCTCGCTCGAGAATGCGATCGGTGGTCGGTTGGCACATCAGCCAAGTCCGGAAATTTCAGCCGATGCCCATTCACTTAGTTCGCGTTGGTATCGCTTCGCGCTGGAGCGAGGCTATATGGATGCGATGATCGATCTTTATGTCGTCCGGCCCTTTTGCAATTTGTTCCATTACTTTACTAGGCTCGAGGATCGATGGATGCAGTTTTTGTCCGGCGAAACTCCGGTGATTCGCGAGCACTATCCGACCCGCGGATCCAATTCTGTGTCAGATCCGGTGATCACAGCTAGTCCGGGAGCAAACCGTCAATGAACGTTCCTTGGTACGAGTTGGTTTCACTCATCCCGTTGATCGGTGCGTTATTGCTATGGCGGCCGATGGAAACGGGGAAAGCCCGTTTCATCTGCATTTTGCTTGCGGGAATCACGCTCATTCTCGCGATAGGCTTGGAACTGTTGGCGGTTCCAGTAAACACGACTTGGATCGGTCTCCTGTTTCATCAGGATTTGGTCCATATCGATGAATTTAGCCGACCCCTTCTACCGCTGACCGCGCTGATCTATTTCTCCACCTTGCTTGCAACAGTCGGTCATAAAGCGAAGAATTTTTCGTTCAGTGGAGCGCTGTTAGGGGAGTCCCTCACGCTGCTTACGTTCTCCACGGACGTACTTTGGCTGATGGTGGTCTTGCAGTGTCTGAGTGTGATACCGATTTGGTTCGAACTACGATCGCGAGGGCGATCGACCCGCGTCTATACCATCCATCAAGTTCTTTTTGTGTTTTGCTTGGTTTTGGGAGGCTGGTTGCACACGCCCAATAGCGTTCCTTCGATGAGTTTGAGCGTCAGTCTGTTGACTATCGCAGTATTGATTCGCAGTGGTGCGTTTCCATTTCATGTATGGCGAATCGATCTATTTGAAAAGGCGACCTTCGGTTCGGCGATCCTGTTTGTGTCACCCATGATGGGTGCGTATATCTGTCTTCGTTGGGTATTGCCGAGCGAACCGGACTGGGCATTGCATGCGATCAGCATCTTGTCGTTGGCGACGGCTGTGTATGCGGCTAGCATGGCGCTGGTTCAAAACGATGGACGGCGATTCTATTGCTATTTGTTCTTGAGTCATGCTTCGTTGGTCCTGGTGGGGTTGGAGTTAGCGACTCCCATCGGTATCGCAGGAGCCTTGAGCATGTGGGTATCGGTCGGCGTCGCATTGACCAGCTTTGGCATAACCATGCGTTGCATCGAAGCGCGCATCGGCCGGATCGATTTGGGGAACTACTACGGTTTATACAACCACATGCCGACCATGGCGGCATTCTTTCTGTTGACCGGTTTGGCCAGTGTGGGATTTCCGTGCACGATTGGGTTTGTGGCCGGCGAACTGCTAACGGAAAGCGTTATCGCCTATTCCCCTTGGATTGGCTGTCTCGTTGTTTTGGCAACGACCCTCAATGGTATAGCCGTCATGCGGGCCTACTTTCGCGTCTTCACGGGGACCAAACATGTCACGTCCATACCGATGCGAAGCCAGCCTGAAGAAATGTTCGCGATTATCGCAATGACGTTGATCATCCTTGGAGGAGGACTCTATCCTCAACCGGGAGTTGAATCGCGGTACCGAGCTGCTGTCCATTTGCTTGAAAATTATCAACGCATCCCGCATCCTTCGGGTCATGCCGATCCACAAGCGCAGCATTCCATTCCGGCCGACCGAAGTGCAAGCGAACTCTAGCTTGGGTTCAATCGGACCCGATTCCAAAACTTCATGGTTGGCCATCCTTGTGAGGCTCGAATGCAACTCGAATGCAACTCGAATGCAACTCGAATGCGAGGAGTTGCCCAGGTAGCTTATTGAATCCCCTAGGGCATCGGAACAACACCGTACTTGAAAACGGTTTCCGCATAAACGAATCCCATCGTTTGATAGAGCCGAATCGCTGCTAAGTTATGAACGGTGACCTCCAGAGTAACAATCCGGCATCCTGCGTCTCGAAAACCTTGCAGTGACCTTCGAATGAGTTCGCGACCGATGCCGCGGCCTCTCCAGGCAGGCACGACACCAATATTCTGGATCGCACCCAACGCTGGACTGGTTTGCAGACCTTGAATGGTTCCCATGACAGTTTCTTCTGGGGAACCGGGCTGGCATACGGCCAACCATGTGGCTTCCGGAACGAAGTTGCTCTTGGAAGTAATGTCACGCATCAACTGCTTGCAACCTTCATGGTCCGCCAAGCATGGGAAGACGTTGCCATCCATCTCATTGCGAAAGCTCTCCCATTTCGCACGGGCATGAAGCCCGACGAGCCTAGGGTGCCACGTCAACCACGCGATCGGAGAATGTGTTGACTGAAGCGAATTCTCCTCCCATGCACTGTCCGGAAGCGATGCCAGATCGATCTGCATGCGATAGCGTTTGTAAAAGATAGAAGTCGTCATGCAACTCTCGTAACGCCCATTCGATGCATCGCGGAACGGTTAGGGCAAGGAAGGATCGACGGGGCAGACGTTGACAGCCCCTAGGCGACACTCTTCGGGTCGACCTTCGGATCAACCTACGGGTCGATGGACCGAAAAACCCGAAATTCCCTACACGAAGTAACGCGTGAATCGGGTTTCCAAAGGAAAAGTCTCTCGAATCCGGTTTTGCAGTTCCGTATACTGAGGAAATCGAATCTGCCAATCAGTATGTCGATTCCTCACATAAAACGCCAGTGTGTGTGACGCGAGAGAGCGAATCAGGCGGATTTGGGGCGCGATCTAGACCGGAGCTTTTGATCATGTTGCTGTTGAAACAAGCCAGATCGATGTCGTTGAGAGTTCTTCACGGGGCTGTTCAAGTGGCTTTTCACGGGGTTGAGCGCCGGTCTTGTTTTTTGGCGTCCGTATTTTTTGCTGCATGCGGCGGGATTGCGAGTGCAGATGTCGTGGAACTGCGAGATGGTGGCGTGATTGTTGGAAAGGTGCTGAACCCCCAGCAAGGTGCATTGGTCAAGATCGAGACCGAGGATGGGACCACGCTCGAAATCGATCGAAAGCTGGTCAAGATTCGGCAGACCATGGATCGGGATCTAGAGTACGCAAAAAAGGTCTCCGGCAAAACCGATTCGCTGGAAGATCATCGTTCCATCGTCGAGGAATGCATGGCCCAACAGATGGTGTCGCTGGCCAATGCGCACCGAGAGCGCATCGTCGAACTGGATCCAGCGGATCGCTCGTCCTGGGAGAATCTTCGTTACTTCAAAGACGAGGCCACAGGCAAGTACCTGCGACGCGAAGTCGTTATGTACCGCCGAGGGAAGCTCAAAGGGGATAAGGGCAAGTGGTACACATGGGAAGAGAAAGCACTTCTCGATTGGGATCAGAAGACCAAACTGCAGCGTGTTGCGGCTGAGAAGGAACTCGATGCTCGCATCAAAGGACTCAATGGAAACGCAGTCAAGAAAGCCGAATCGGAAGCCTATTTTCGGAATCTCAACAACCCTCAGTTGATCGGCAAGCTTGCAAAACTCTTTCGCGAAGATGCTTCTTCCGATCGTGGCTTCTACTTGGGATTGCTCAAGCAGATGCCGATTCAATCCGTAGCTCCGGCGATGATTCGTATCGCCCTTGAAGACCGGGATATCGTCGTCGTCAACGAGTGCTTGGACTTTCTTGCCTCTGGCGATGACCAGGTGCGCGAAATGGCCGTGAATGGCTTTGCAGCAAACCTCGGGAATAAGTCCAAACGGGATCGGGCTGCGTACTGCATGATGCCGTTCAATGACAAGCGATTTATCGGAGTGTTGATCAATTCGCTGCTATCCTCCGACATGGTGCAACCGGCGGGGCCTCCGGGCGGCTTGAATGTAGGCGTGGGGAACAATGGTGGTGTGGCCCTAGCCAACGGTGCGCCGGCGGCGCAGCAGCGCATCAATCAGCACAAAGATGTCTTGGCAGCGTTGCAGAACCTGACCCAAGAGAATTTCGGCTTCGACGTTCTCGAATGGCGCCGTTGGTTTGCGCGAGCATATGCCTTTGAAAATCTCGATTTGCGACGGGATGAAAACTGATTGCGCATCGCCGTTCTGGAATGGATCACCGGAAGCGGCCTTTGGCGCGCTCCAACCCAATCGACCCCGGATTCTTCAACGTCGGAATTGCTTCTCGAAGGCAGCGCCATGCTCTACGCGCTGGCGGGAGATCTGCAGAAGTCTGGGCATGAGGTTTATTCGGCCATCGAACCCTCAATCCAGAGTTGGGCGTCCCAGCACCTCCTCCCACATCCCCCTTTTGTACCCGTCCTGACGCCATTTCATGACGTTCACGAGGATCAGACCCTATGCCTTGTTCTTGAAATCTGGAGCGACATTGCCCGGCAGTGCGATGCCGCGATTGTCATTGCTCCAGAGTTAGAGCATTGGCTACCCCGTCTGATCGCAGGCCTCCGTCACCGCAACATTCCCGTCATTGCATCCTCGGCTTCCTTTCTCGAAGTGGCTACGGACAAATGGCGGACTAGCCAACACTGGCGCGCTTTAGGTATTCACCATCCGGAAACAATCAGGCTCGATCATTGGTTGTCGAGTTCCCTTGAGGAGCCGAGCGAACACGGCTGGGTACTTAAACAACGCTGGGGAGCGGGTGGTGTGGGCATGCGACGATTCAGGACATCGGTACAACTGCGAGAACACGTTCAAGGGATGTTGCAGTCCGAGCCAGCCGATCAAGCACCCTCAGGAAAGACAAATCCCGAAGAGGATTTGGAAGCATGGATCGTCCAGCCATGGATCATGGGTCAGGCGGCCAGCATGGCCATTCTCGCCGGATCGCACGTCCAGGTATTAGGGACCATGCGCCAACACTTGATCGAATCCCCTGGGCCCAATCCTTCGACGTCGTATGTTGGTGGTTCGGGGCCTGCGGTCTCTGTTTCCAAGGACGTCCTTGAATCGTACGGTAAAAGGGTGTTGCAAGGGATTCCGGGCCAGCCGCGAGGTTGGATCGGGTTGGATTTTGTCATCGATCCGCAGGGAATGTGGCATGCGATCGAAATCAATGCGAGACTCACATCCAGTTACCTTGGCTATCGAAAATGGCTGGGGCCCCGTCTAGCCGATGCGTTCCTTACTGGGGATGCTTCTCTATGTCCTGTCGGTTTGCAGCCTGAGAGTCGCTTTTCTCTTGCAGATTTCCGTGGATAATGAGAAAGGCACCTGCGAGGATAAGCCTCGCGGAGCCTCCGTTCGCCTTCCTCCCTCCGACCTACGCTTCTCGTAGTCCAACCATCATGATTCGATCGCATCGATCCTTGTCCATACTCCCATCCATTCTGGCGTTGATAACCTCCTCTGCTGTTGCCAGCACAGGAGACATCGATTTCCAAAAACAGATCCAGCCCATCCTGGCGGAACATTGTTCTCAATGCCATGGTGTCGACCAAGCGGCTAGGGAGGGAGGACTCCGCGTCGACACGCGCGAAGGAATTTTATCGGGCGGAGATTCGGGCAATCCGGCGGTTATACCTGGCAAGTCCGGCGAGAGCGAACTGGTTCGTCGCATCCAATCGTCCGATCCGGATACGGTTATGCCTCCGCCAGAGCATGACAAACCCCTCAGCCCTGATGAAATGGAACTCCTTCGCCAATGGATTGATGGCGGTGCCGAATACGAATTGCATTGGGCCTTCGAACCACCGAATCCGAACAAGCTCAAAGCATGGTTGGGAATCGATGCAAATGGAATGGGTTCGGAGATTGATCAATGGGTTCGCAAGACCCATCGAAGCCATGGCTGGACTCCCAATGCAATGGCTGAGTCATGGGAGTTATGCCGCCGCGTGTATCTAGATCTGATCGGCGTACCTCCGACTCCCGAACAAGTCGCTGCATTCGAACGAGATGGGCTAGATAGCACCATCGATCGATTGCTCACGGATGCGAGATACGGCGAGCGTTGGGCCAGGTCCTGGCTCGATGTCGCTCGCTACTCGGATACCAACGGGTATGAAAAAGATATGCAGCGTGAGCAATGGGCTTGGCGGGATTGGGTGATCGATGCATTCAATCGAGATATGCCTTATGACCAGTTTATCATTGAGCAATTGGCGGGAGATCTATTGCCCGACGCGACCCAAGACCAGATCGTTGCCACCGGTTTTCTCCGCAATAGCATGATCAATGAGGAAGGAGCGATTGTCCCCGAGCAGTTTCGAATGGTGGAAATGTTCGACCGCATGGATTGCCTTGGAAAGGCCGTGCTAGGAATGTCCCTGCAATGTGCCCAGTGCCACACCCACAAATTCGATCCGATCACGCACGACGAATACTACGGAATGTTTGCATTTTTTAACAACACGTACGAAGCTCGATCGTGGGTCTATACCCCGGAGCAATTGGAAACACTCCGGGAAATCCGCAGCGGTATTCGGGGCGAGATTTCGAAATTTCAAAACGCCAACAGCGATTGGGCCAGCCAGTTTGCGGCATGGCGAGAACAAACATTGCAATCGCGGGCCGACTGGAAGTCGTTGCAAGCAGAGCTTCTGGAAACGATCAGCGGGTTGAACCACCCGGTTCAAGAAGAAGATGGCTCGATCTTGATGGTCGGACATACGAGCAATGATGTCTTCATGATTGCTACTGCGCCCATCGATCGAATCACCGGTCTGCAGTTTGAGGTACTTACTCACGGAGAGCTCCCGTTCCGTGGTCCGGGGCGAAGCGGGGTTGGAATGTGGGATCTGCGTGAATTGGAATTGCTGATCCAACGACCTGGGAGCAAAGAATGGGAAAAGCAGAAACTTGCGTCGGCCACCGCGGACTATTCGAGCGCCGACGAAAAAGCCGCGGATGGCAAGCATGCTTCGGGTCCCGTAGCGTATTTGATCGATGGCAATGACGACACAACATGGAAGTCAGATCGTGGATTGGGAAGACGCAATCAAAGCTCCGTAGCTGTTGTGCAATTGGAAACACCGTTGGAAAATCTCAAGGACTTCAAACTGAAGATCGTTTGGCGTCAGGGGGATATGGTTGGATCGTGTCGGATCAGCGTCACCGGTTCAACGAACCCGACTGCGCCTGCAATCGATCATGATGCCGTCTTAGCGATGGTGAATCCGACGATCACCGAGCCTTCGGAGATCAGCCTTCTAGCGTGGCTAGGCACGCGTGAAGACGCGAAAGGGTCTCGCGACGCGATCCAATCCCAATGGCAGCGTTTTCCGAATGCAAAGACGAGCATTCTTCATTTGACGGAACGGTCACAGCCCAAGCAGCGTACAACGTTCGTATTGTCGCGAGGCAATTGGGACCAACCTCAACGGCCGATCCAGCCGAAGATGATTTCGAGCATGCATGAAGTGCCCGTTTCCGAACAACCTCCCCGCCTACGGCTAGCTCGCTGGCTGGTCGATCGCCAGTCTCCGTTAGCAGCACGGGTCGCCGTCAATCGCGTTTGGCAGAACCTTTTTGGTCAGGGCTTGGTAGAGACGTCCGAAGATTTTGGGACCCGTACAGCGGTGCCCGAGTACCAGGGTATCCTCGATACCTTGGCCCTGGATTTTATGGACGGGGGTTGGAGTCAAAAAGCCTTGATCCGATCGATCATGAAGTCGGAAGCCTACCAACGCAGTTCACGGTCGAGCCAACCGTTGATGGATGTCGACCCAAAGAATCGTTGGCTGACGCGTGGCCCTCGTTACCGTTATGACGCGGAATCCGTCCGCGATATCGTCTTGAGTGTCTCCGGTTTGTTGCATGAACAACAGGGTGGACCCAGTGTGATCCCCCCCGTTCCGCAGAATGTGCTCGACTACAACTACACCTATCCGAGCTACTGGACCCCAGCCCAAGGTCCCGATCGCTATCGAAGAGCGATGTACATGTTTCGCAAACGTTCTATGCCAGATCCGGTTCTGAGTGCTTTTGATGCACCCAACGGAGATCTGGCGTGTGCTCGACGCGCGCGTTCCAACACTCCCTTGGCAGCCCTCACCGCATTGAACGAACCTATTTTTGTCGAAGCGGCAGGTGCATTCGCGATACGAATCTTGAAGGAATCACCCCCGTCGGACGAACAGCGAATCGAACGGGCTTTCCTCTTGGCGTTGTCTCGAAAGCCGAACGATCGGGAACAAACCGCACTGTTGCGATTTGTGCAGTCCCAACGGCAGAGACTCGCGGAAGGATGGCTGAACCCGCGTGAGATCCTGACGGGGGATCCTAGCAAACTGAAGGATCTTCCCGAGGGATCAACCCCACAAGACGCTGCCGCGTGGACATTGGTCGCGCGGGTTATACTCAATCTCGATGAAGTGCTGAATAAGCAATAACCTAGGCGGGGCCAGTCGAACGAAACGCTATTCATCGTCGAGTGACGTTGGAATGCGAGTCAGAGAATCGGGCCATTGGGCGACGAGCAATCCGTTCCACGTTTGGTAGGGCTCAATACGCCTTGCACGGATAAGCAAGGATGGATCATTCGCTACGTAGGTGGAAGCCAGGATAGGCTCCATCGAATCGATGAAGTGGCAATCGTTCCCGTCGTGTGCAGGGAAGGCCAAGATCTCGGTCCGCAGGTAGAGCCCACGATGTTGACGGGGGTCGTAGCCTTCAATCGCATCAAGCACACGAAAGGTCTCTGCCAGGTCCCGTTCCTGGATGGACCACAGTTCTCCCAGAACCCAATCCTGACCGGCGACAATTCCAGGGTAGGAACCGAAATCGAATAACTGTGCACGCACAACCGCAGGCGCGACGGATTGCGCGGGTCGAGGCCACATGCGACCTCGTAATTGATCTCGTTTGAGTGTCCCGTAAACGAAGATAGATGCTTTTGCCATTTTTCGCTCGGTTGCTAGGTTGGTCAAAGAGTGGTTGGCGTGAGTAGGGAGGCAGAGCCTCCGAGGCAGTGCGTTCCCAGGCAGGAGCCTGGGAACGAGTTTACGAGTTTACGAGTTTACGAGTTTACGAGTTTACGAGTTTACGAGTT
>JBAWXH010000034.1:0-54232 GCA_037144155.1 Planctomycetota bacterium
CCCCCAAAAAAGTAACCGATTAAATCAACAAGCCGTAACGCTCGCGGCTCTGATTCAATAGGAGCGACAAATGACCGTCTGGAAGACTATCCCACACGCGGCCGATATCCACTGAAAAAAGGCCAATCACGGCCCGGCGGAAGCCACAGCCCTCTTCGCAATCCAAGCCATCAATCGCTGCACTTCCGGATGTTCGCGTTCCAGCCACTGCAGATGGTGAATTCGAAAGCCCGCTTTTTCATGCGCCCCTTGAAGTTTCGCCGAGCGGCAGGATACCGCTCCATCTCCCCTCCCCCGTGTCAATTCATCGCAATGCAGTAGCTCCTCGCCCCGTGCGAACAACCATTGCAAGTCCTTCGGCTGATTGGCGACCTGCGGGCGTACTTGTTCGAGCACCAACGACGAAAGCAACTGATGGGCCGGATCGATGGGACCTTCTGTTCCGAAAGCGATCGAATAGCGAACACCCGGCGTTCGCTTGGCCGATTCCAGTCGGAGCAACAGTGGCGAGCCTGGAACAAGGTCTTCGCATGCTTCACCCATCCCATCATGAACCAGAACATCGAGCAACGTTTCGATCCGAAAACCCTCCTTCAGAAATCGATCCAGCAGTTCCGTCAGTTCCAACGGGTCAGCATATTGCGCTAATACCGATCCATGATTAGGAGGGCAAACCATGATCAATCGATCGACATTCGAAACTTGGGATGGCTGCTCGTCGCTTGACAACTCCAACGCCGAGCGAGCCACCAATGCCCCCATCGAATGGGCAACAATGGAAACACGTGCATTGGGAGCCTTTTCCGATAGTTGTTTCAACAACAACCTCAACGACTCCCCCGATTCTTCGATGGGTCCGTCATTGGGGTAGTTGTAGACAGCATACGCACATTCGGAACGCGCACCCGAACATTCCTTTAACGCGGTTGCAAACTGGATGGTTGCCTCGGATTGCGATTGCAAACCACCAAGAATCAATACGATGCGAGGTGGCATATCCTCCCAGCGAAAGGCGTTAGGATGCTCGTGACCATCCTTCAAGAACGTCATCGAGAATCCGGGTTGCCTTAATGGGCGCAACGCATTTCGGACATCCCCTTTAAGTTGATACCACGCTTCCATCCACTCGGGATGGGAATTATTCGTTGGGCCTTGTCCAGCCGCGTCGTTGGCTGGCGAAACGGTCAGCATCAGCCAAGCCACGAGGAACAATTTGCCTAAAATGTGGCAATGTTTCTTCCATTCTAACGAAATCCGACTCATCACACTTCTTTCTTGGTTAGGACCGGCTTGACCCTTGGATTCGTTGCCGCATCGCTTCATAAAGAATCATTGAACCGGTCATCGCCACATTGAGCGATTCCACGCCGAAGGCCATCGGCACCCCAATCCGCTGATCGGCTTGATCGATCCATTCCGGCCGGAGACCTGCTCCTTCATTACCCAGCAGGACCAGGCTCGGTCGCTGGAAATCGACATCCCAGATCGGTTCACCTCCCGCTACGGCGGCCAGAACACGAATCCCGTTTTCTTTGGCCGAGGGGATCATCGTTCCTAAGTCTACCGAGACGGGTGGTCGCCGAAACCATTGTCCGGCCGTCGATCGTATCACTTTGGGATGATGCACGGCAACCGATCCCGAACCAACAAACAAAGCATCCGCTCCGCACGCCACACAACTTCGCAGCAATGAACCCAGATTTCCAGGGTCTTGCAAAGCGTCAACCGCGATCCCGAGTCGATAGTCACTTGGGATCTCAGATGTCGGTTGGCTGGACGCGACCGCAACCACTCCATCGGGTGTTTGGGTCGTAGAAAGTTTATCCAGTATCTCATCGCTAACGAGGTAGTTGACACTGATGGCTTCTACTCTCTGAGCCAGAGCGCGGTTGCGATCGAACCAATTTTGCGTAAAGTAAACAGCTCGTAGAGCCCATGCTGCTTCGACGGCTTCCTGGAGCGGGTGCGTCCCCTCGAACAAGAACTCACCGCGACTGTCTCTTTCGCTCATTCGGTGCAGTTTCATCGCCCGTTTCACAATCGGGTTCTGCGTGCTGAGGATCGAAATCGGCGAAGGCATTTTGGGACTCGCTACGTGACTGCATTCGCGGTAGGAATTCGGTCCTCAATATACCGGCTTGGACGAATTGACAAAATGCATCGCGGTCGGTTTCTGAGGCAAAGCACCGTCCGGGAATTGGTATTCAATCCATCCTTGCGATTTTAACGTCGCGGTCAGTGGTTCTTACTCAATCTTCATTGGTCAGCAGGGGAGACACGATGAGTCACCCTATCCCCCGCCATACGACTAAATAGAAACGTCATGCGTCCATCAACGATCGCTGAAATTCACCGTGGGCTTAAAACAGCGCATGGATCGGTTTGCCACTGGCGATCTGCCATGGACGGGATGTGCGATCATTAATGTGTTGCGATGGGTCCAATCCAAATCGCCAAAAAATAGTCGCCGCAAGATCACCCGGCGTCACGGGATCGATCGCCGGATAGGCTCCGATCGCATCGCTGGCACCGAAAATCGCCCCACCTTGAACGCCTCCTCCAGCTAGCAGAACCGAGTAGCAGTCGGGCCAATGATCCCGCCCACCGTCTTTATTGATCTGCGGCGTCCTGCCGAATTCCCCCGTTGCGACGATCAATGTCGAGTCGAGCAACCCTCGTTCGTCGAGATCACTGATCAGCGCCGCGAGTCCTTGATCGGCGGCCGGCAGTAGGATCTCTTTGTGCTGCGAAAAGTTCTGTGCATGACTATCCCAGTTTTGCCCTTGCTGGCGAAAATCGAATACGTTGACAAATGGGACTCCCGCTTCAACGAGTCGGCGTGCGACTAGCAAATTCTGTCCTCGCATGTGCCGTGCGTGTCCGTTGGTCGCCCCAATACCGCTTTCCGTCGTTTGATTCGGGTAGACACCATATCGCTCACGCGTTACTGCCGACTCCTTCGACACATCCAGCGCTGTCCGGATCGTATCTGAGTCCAACAAACTCAATGCTCGCTCGTAATACTTCGTCAGACTCTCACCCGATTGGAACGCTGTACCCTGCGATTGCTTCAGACCATGGAGTAAATCCGAACGGCCTCGCATTCGGTTCATGGGCAGATCGTCGCGCAATATCAATTCCTGCGCCGCGTAGCTTTGCTGTTCCGCATCCACGGTGATTCGAAAGGAATCGAACTCGGTACCGAGAAATCCACCCCCTTGGCAGGGTACATCCACAACGTTGTGGAAGACGAACGGGAGAGCGGCGTGAGCTACGACGCGTTGCCGTTCACGCTGCAAATAGTGGACGACCGCACCATGACAAGGAAAGAACTGGGGAATGGGAGCGAACTCCTCGCGATCTCCCTGGGATGCTTGACGCCCTGTATGTGTTTCGATCGATGCGGAATCGTGCAAGCGATTGGAGTGATGCATGCTTCGAATGAGCGCGCAGTGATGCATCTGCTTGGCCATGTGCGGCATGTGCTCACAGATCTGCAGGCCAGGCACCGTCGTAGAAATAGGATTGAATTCCCCTCGAACGCTACTGGGGGCATTCGGCTTCAGATCATAGGTATCCAGATGGCTTGGACCACCATAGTAGAAGACGAAGATGCATGCCCGAATCGCGGGCTGGATCGGTGTCCCTTGCTCTTCGGCAAGCAGATTCGCTCGCCACAACCCACCGAGCGATAGCGACCCAGCGCTACCGAACTGGACAAACTGACGGCGGGTCCAAGTTCTCAGCGGAGCTTTTGTAGGCATCACTTTTTCTCCACCCGTTGATCCTGTCAGGGCTCATCTGGCAAAAGTGAGCCTGAGGCGCTAGCCGAGTTCTTTCGACGTACAAAAAATCGGCTAGCGCCTCAGGCTCATGGAAACGAGAAACGATTTCTGTCGGCTTTGTTTGTCAGGCCATGTTCGTCTACGTCAAACCACTAGTCGTAACGAAGTCAACGGGATGCGGTAGATCGTCAGAGAAAAATTATACGCTGCCGCAAGTCACTTCTCCAGCACGCTGTTCATCGAGATTGCGTTCTATCCAAAGATATCAACCGCAAGAATTTGTGCGGGCATACGACCCAAGTCGATCTCCCTTATTTCGTTTATTTAGCCGTCGAAGTCGGTAACTCTACCGTAAACGTACTTCCTGCCGATTCGACCGATTCTGCATCAATGCGCCCTCCGTGACACTTCACAATCGCATCGCAAATCGCCAGACCTAGACCGCTACCACAGCTCCCATTAAGACCCTCGCTGGATCGTGAGCGCGCCTTATCGACACGATAGAATCGTTTGAAGAGATTAGGAAGTTCATCCTTCGGGATTCCTATACCGCTGTCCTGCACAGTCAAACGCACCAGAGGATTGATTTGCCCGGGCGTGGGTTCGCACATTCGCAACGTCAATTGGACCCATCCCCCGGGTTGGTTGTAATGAATCGCGTTCACTAACAGATTGGAGACCAACCGCTCCAACATAACCGCGTCTCCATGGACTGTGCAACTGTCGATCTCAGACCGGAGTGTTACATTCCGATGCTGTGCTAGTTCCGCTAGGTATTCCAATTGATCGCGACAAATCGTATCGAACCGTAAGGGCGGCATCGACCCGCTATCGAATGGTGCTTCCAGTCGAGACAAAGTCAACAAACTTTCGACCAGTCCATGCATGCGATGGGCTGCTCGATTGCACTTCTCAAGCTCTTTTTTGTAGGATTCAGCGGACCGTTCCCGACTCAACGCCAATTCCGTGCTCGACAACAGGATCGCGAGAGGTGTCCGCAATTCGTGCGACGCATCCGCCGTGAATTGCTTCTGTTGTTCGAACCCCTGCTGCAGGCGATCGAGCATGGTATTGATCGCAGATGCTACATCCGCAACCTCTCGATCCATGGCTCGCACATCAAATCGTTGGTCCAACTGCGCGGTCCCGATGGCTTCGCTCGCCGCCTGCATCTTTCGCATCGGTTCTAACGTGCGGCGCAGGCACCAATTGCCCCCAAGCAGAGCAATTCCAAACACGGAAAGCCCGGAGAGGAGCAGGAACATGCTGTATCTCCACAGCCGATCAAGTTCGCGGGTTGTATTCATACCGACACAGATGACAGATTCGTTCGGCCCTTTGAAGAACAACTCTCGAAAATGGCCTCGCATCTGCCGGACGACGCGATCACTTCGTCCCGCAAAGGATGTCTTCGTCCATTCTCCTACCTCCACCATGGGAAATTCTTCGGGCAATCGGCTCTGATGAAGGAGTGAACCATCGCTGCCCCAGACCAAACTGTAGGCTTGCGCGTCCTGGAGGCTCAACCGGATGGGCGCGATGCGTTCCAGCAATGACCAATCCACCGATTCTTCGAATGTTTCACGCGGGGAAGCCAAATTGTCGGTGGACGTGTTGTCTCCTACTTCCTGCGTATCCAAGCTCGGTTGAAACCACGCATTCGAACGGGGCGTACCCATCGCGCCATCCACTCCACCCCCTGGGAGCGGTCCCTCATTGCGTGGATTGAATGGGCGAGGCCTACCACTTCGCTGTCCTCGATCGCCTCGGGGGCCGCCAGGACGGGGAGGACGATGAATGGGCTCACCGCGCAAGCCTGCATCGGGTGAGAACGTCCCTAACACTTCAGGTGGCAATCGTCGAATCGCTCCATCGATGAGTTTCGCTCCTGCCAACAAATCATTGTCGACATCCATCCATAACGAACGGGATGCCTCCCACATCACCAACGCGCTGATCAGCAACAACGAAAGCATTACGATGAGCGAATACCACGCCAGGATTCGCAAGCGCAACGAACTCGGGCCTTGTCCCCATCGCAGCCAACCCTTTGCTCCCAGGTTAGTCATGGATGATGTATCCTTGGCCGCGCCGAGTCTCGATAAGATCCTTACCCAATTTTTTTCGTAAATGCGAGACATGCACATCGACGATATTCGAAAGGGAATCATCGTCTTCATCAAACAGGTGATCGTAGATCATCGTCCTCGTCACTAGCCTGCCTCGATGCAGTGCCAGCATCTCCAATAACGCATATTCTCTCGGCGTCAGTGGCACATCATTTCCGTCCACTTCCACCAGCCGTTTGGATGTATCCAAAATCACCGAGCCCAACTCGATGCGACTTGAAGCATGCCCAGTGGTCCTTCGAATCAATGCACGCAACCTTGCAACTAGTTCGCGCAGACTACAAGGCTTGATCAAGTAATCATCCGCCCCAGCATCGAGCCCGACAACGCGATCGCTCACCGTATCGCGGGCCGTCAACAACAAGACGGGGGTCGTCTTCTTTCTGCGCAACTTCTCAATGAATTGAATCCCATCGAGCCCGGGGAGCATCCAATCCAACACAATCGCGTCGTAATCCCATGAGATCGCTTTGTGCAATCCTTCGTCACCGCGCAGGCTTGTATCGACCGCATAGCCTTCTTCTCGCAACGCCTCTGTTAGCGAGTTCAGCAGATCGGGTTCATCTTCAACAACAAGAACTCGCACGCGATAAACTTTAGAAAACGTGGTGAAGGGAGGTTAGCCAATGAGCATCAGAGCGAAACGATACATGAAGCAACCTTAAGCGATCATGAAGACCAAACTCGAATGGTCCCTGTCACTCGTCGTCCCAGAAGCCCTCTTCGCTCTCATTCTCATCGGGAGTTCTTACGAGCGAATCGTATTCTGAATCGTCGTGAACCTGACGTTTGGTATTCCGAACCTGCTTTTTGACCTTGGGTGGTTCGTCCCATCCATCCTCGCGGCGAATCTTGTTCGACCTCGCTTTGGCTGGGGCTTCTTCGGCAGGCGAGCGCATCGCATCCCAATCCGCAAGGCTGATCACAACCTCGCGTGCTTGTGAACCATTGTACTGCCCGACAATGCCATCCTCAGCCATAAAGTCGATCAGCCGTGCTGCTCTTCCATAGCCAATACCCAAGGCTCGTTGCAACAACGAACAACTACCTCGACCCTCGCGGACGACAACGTCGACGGCCGCCTCGTACAGTTCATCCCGTTTCTTCAGGGCTCCCGGTTTCACCGCTTGCTCTTCGTCTTGGTTGACCTTGAGCTGTACCAACTCCTGAACAAAATTCTGTTCGCCAGTGCTGCAATGATCGACAACCGCATTGATTTCATCGTCACTCACGTAGGTACCTTGACCGCGGAGCAAGGTGCTTGTCCCCGGCCAAAGGAAGAGCATATCGCCATTGCCTAACAATTTATCGGCGCCGTTCTCATCGAGTACCACGCGGCTATCGGTGCGGCTCGCGACTTGGAAGCTGATACGAGCGGGCAAGTTGCTTTTGATCAATCCGGTGATTACGTCGACGGTCGGCTTTTGCGTCGCCAGGATCAAGTGAATTCCAACCGCACGGCTTTTCTGTGCCAGACGAATGATGTGGGCTTCGACTTCTTTGCCAGCGGTCATCATCAGGTCCGCCATTTCGTCGGCAACAATCACGATGAATGGCAGGTGGTCGGGAATCAATTCCGCTTCATCGTCGTTTTCGGGTCTCAATCGATCATGCAGCTCTTCGCGACCGAGTTGGTTGTAACTAGTGATATGACGTACACCGGCCCTGGCCAGCAAAGCGTATCGCTCTTCCATCTTGTCCACCGCCCAGGCCAGAATGGCTTCGGCTTTTCGCATGTCGGTGACGACCGGATGCATCAAGTGGGGCAATCGCCCATAGCCGCTCAGTTCGACCATCTTCGGATCGATCATCAACATCCGAACTTCATCGGGTCTTCGTGCCATGAGTATCGAGCAGATGATCGAGTTCAAACAAACGCTTTTGCCCGTTCCTGTCCGACCGGCGATGAGCAAGTGAGGAAGACTCGCCAAATCCGCTGCCAATGGTTTGCCAGAGACGTCTTTTCCAAGAAAGAGAGGGATCTTCATCTTGCGAACAGCGGCGGCCCCTTCTTCGATCACTTCACGCATCCGAACGACCTGGCGCCGTTCGTTCGGAACTTCGATACCGACCGTATTCTTGCCTGGAATCGGCGCGACGATACGAACGCTCGGAACACGTAATGCAATCGCCAAATCCTCTGCCAATCCAGTGATCTTCGACAGGCGCAATCCCGCTTCCAGCTCAATCTCATACTGAGCGATCACCGGACCGGTTTCGATTTCGACGACCCGAATATTGAATCCAAAGTTGCCAAAGGTTTGCTCAAGTATCCGTGCTTTGCGTTTGACTTCCTCGGTTTGCTCGTCGTACGAGAAATCATCCCCTTCGGTAAGAAGGTCCAGTCCGGGCAGAACATATTCCTCGGCCCCGACTGGCAATTTGGTATCGTTTAACTCGCTATACAGTTCCTGCTTTTCTTGCTCCCGATCCGTTTCGGAACGGTTCTTCGAATTCTTCACGCGAGGACCATTTTCCTTAGCTCCACGAGCCGCGGTAATTCGCCCCCCCTTCTCGTTAGCTTTTGAGGAAACCACAGGTGCTGGGTCCTCCTCTTCTTCATCACCGTCCACATCCTCGTCGTCTTCGACATCTTCATCATCGGGTGTGTTTGCATCGTCCTCATCGGATGTCGCGGACTCTTCGTTCTCCCAGTCCTCATCGCTGACTTCGTCATCTGTTGATTCGCTCTCGTCCCGCTCAATCCATTCCGATTCCTCAACGCCTTCATCCGCCTGTGGCATGCTCATTGCGGCGGCGGTTTGGCTCAACGGTTTGGCTTTAGGAGTAACCAAGTCCGTCCGTCCCACGGTTTTGGACAAGCCCCCAAGATCTGCAGTCGAAACAGAGGCTGTCGTTCGACGTCCGATTCGAATCGATGGTCCATGCCCCGCGTCTGCCTCCCCTTCGACCGTTGCATCACCGACAGTTTTCGCGTTGCTCAAAGCCACAGACGTTGTCGCAGCGAGAAGAGCGTCAGACTGCTGGACCGATTGTCCATTCAATGGTTGCCGATTCCCATTCGCAACCGCAGCAGTATTCGCCATCGCTTCGAAAGGGACCGAATCCAGGTCCGATCGCATGGTCACTGAAGCCGGCATACCCGATCGGGTGGACGCAAAAGTACCAGAGATTTCTTTATCTTTCCCTGGCCAAGAGATGCGAGGCAATGGAATCTTGCGCGCGGCGACTCTCCCCCCAGCCCATGCGTATCCCAAATATCGCAGCACCGCATATTCGGTGCTCAGCAACAAACCCACAATGAACAAACAGAGCACCAAAATCGTTCCCCCCGCGTGGGCAAGATTGTGATCCATCCATAGGTTCATGAGTTTGCCTAAGTATCCACCTCCTCCGATCGGGACAGGTAGGCTTGCATGCCATCCGAATCGGTCTGGCATGGCGCAAAGGGCAGCGAAGACCATCGTCCAACCGATACTGCGACCAAGGGGAGAAGCCCAGGGTTGCTGACGCAAACAGACAACCCCCGCCAAAGGCAACAATAGCGCCAGCATGTAGGCCCCAATCCCCACCGTCTGAAAAAGGGCTTGGCTGATAATCGCGCCAATGATTCCGCAAGCATTCTTGGGTTTCACGTTGGGTGGGTATGCGGTTGGGTTGTACCATGCTTCATGTCCGGAGGCCGTCGATCCGGATGCGGTTGACGCACCGAAAACTTTGGTCAAGTCGTCTGCCGGATCGTGCGTTAAAAGCGAAACCCATACGATCGCCGCTAGGCTAAACATGCAGACTCCGACCAAATCCCATCGAAGGGACCTCTTATTTCGTGATTCGCGCACTGGGTCGGACATAGCTCGGACCAATCATTGAAACCGGAGAATCAGCCATCACTCGGCAAACGGTGACAAGCTCTTCCAATTCTTCCTCAACGGATGAAAGGGATTGGACTCTTCTCGAAATCCGGGACAAAATCGCTGCTGGTTCTTCCGGTCAACCTAAGAATGAGCACGATCCATGCATTACGATTGGCTGAAGCGATCGGTATGGTCGCTACAATCCGCTATGCGAAAGGTGCGACGCGTGCTATTTGCCAAGCTTCACGAACTCCTCCATCCGCCTCCTCCACCAGCCGAAACGCGTTAGCGTCCGGTTTCACGTCATGTGCAACGAAAACCGGGTGCTAACGCAATGCGGCTGATACAAAGCCCCATACGAACAGCCAGCAGCTTGCAGCATTACCCCATAGAATTTTGGTTTGTGTTACTCAACGATCTTTGCAAACATGCTTAGAATCGTCGAACGCTCGTGAAAGAACGCTCTCACAATCGATTTGGCTCTGGCCCATTTCCGTGACAGTCGCATTACAAGCTGCAAGCCATGCATCGGATGGAGATCACTGTGGAAGAAAACGTCGATTTATCATTTCGTACCGAATTGGTTGGCGAAGACTGTTTCATCGCCCCAACGGCAACAGTCCGAGGGAATGTGCGGATTGGAAAATCCAGTACGGTCTTGTTTGGTGCCGTCGTACGTGGAGATGCTGATCGCATCGAGATCGGTGAGTGCTCTAATGTTCAGGATTTGGTTTGCATCCATGCGGACCCCGGTATCCCATGTATCATCGGAGATAGGGTCACCATCGGTCACGGTGCCATCGTGCATGGCGCGACAGTCGAATCGGACTGTTTGATCGGCCTCCGCGCGACCATTCTCAATGGAGCCGTGATAGGCAAGGGATCGGTCATCGCAGCCGGAGCCCTTGTCACCGAAGGAAAAATCATCCCACCCAACTCCTTGGTGATGGGGATACCCGCCAAAGTCGTCCGCGAAGGCTCAGAACGCGAAGCCTGGATGATTGATCGTGGTTGGAAACACTACGTGGAGATCGGATCCCGTTACCGCCAACAGTTGGCGATGGAAGGCAACCATGAAGCGACCTAGGTTTCGAGGAAATTCGGCTCCTGTCCTACAGCCCGGCCAATTCGAATACGAGTTCGGCGTCCCCATCGCGGGCCCGATTCTTGAAAAATCTCTATGGGCAACCACGGCATTGAAACGTTTACCTGAAACGCATCCCGCCGATTGGACCAAGATATTTGGTCGTTCCGCACCCATCGTGCTCGACATAGGATGTGGCAATGGTCGCTACACCATCGCGTCGGCCGTCGAACGCCCCGAGTGCAATCATCTCGCCGTCGACTTTCTCCCTGCCGTAATCCGATACGGAACCCGCCGTGCCAATCAACGCGGACTGGGCAATACAAGATTCGCGGTAAGCGATGGATGGCGTATCCTCCACGACTATTTTGCTCCCAACACGATCGCCGAAATCCATATCTATCACCCGCAACCGTACGCCGATCCTCACGAAGCCAATCTCCGCATGCTGACCCCCGATTTCATCGCACTGGTCCATGATCGGCTCACTACTGGCGGTCAAATCATCCTCCAAACCGACCGCCAGTCGTACTGGGAGTACATCAACGCGGCCATACGTCCACTGTTCGATTGGCACCCGGTCGAAGGAGAATGGCCTAGCGGACCACAGTTTCGCTCCAGACGTGAAATCCTGGCTCGCAAACAAGGTCTGCCTATCTACCGAGGCTGGGGTGTCAAACGGGACGGTTTATCCCGCGAGGCAATCCAATCCATCGTGGGCGCATTGCCCCAACCCGCCTTCGAGGTAGACGAATAAGCCATCGCATAACATAGCACCCACACATACCGGCAGCCTATCTAACGCTTACTTCTCGAAGTTATAGAACTTCCAACTGGGAACCGAATCCTTCGATGGCGCTACGCCCGTGAGCTTGTATCGCAACAACTCGATCGGAAGATGATTCTCATGCAAGATTGCGTCATGAAAATCGCGATTGGTCATCTTGCCCGTTTGCACCAACTCTTCGTGCAACTTGCGAATCTGCAGTCCCCCTAGTAAGTATGCGGCTTGATACAAAGGCCCGTAATTCCCCATGAAAGAGCGCCGGACTTCCGCGGCCGCAGCGCTCGGCTCATGTCCGACACGATCCACCAAGTACTGAACGCATTGCTCGGCTGTCCACCGTCCTGTTTGGTAGTTCAATGAAAACAGGATCCGCGCTGCGCGATGTCGTCGCCAGAACAACATTCCTACACGATCCTCAGGCGACTGAGCAAACTTCAAATCCCAAAGAAGCATTTCCCAATAGAGAGCCCAACCTTCGGTCCAAAACGGGGTTCGAAATGCATCGCGATAGGTGCGAAATCGAGCATTGGAAAAGTACTGCAGATGATGACCTGGAATCAACTCATGATGTACCGTCGCTCGGCAGAAATGGATGTTGTTGCTCCGAAGGCTCATGAGCTTTTCCGAATGCTGCATGCCACTCGTAGGGAACGCGACGATGATGCTTTCACCCCCAAGGAAGTAAGGGTTCATCCGTTGTTGCTCCGGGCTCATCATTTCGATGCGCCAACCGTGCTTGGCCAAATCGGGCACGGTCACTAGGTCATTGCCCTCAAGGAACCGAATGGCTTCCCAGGCCAGCTCTCGTATCAGCTTAGGTTGATCCCCCGGCTCGACATGCAGTGACTTCACTTGTTCCAAGGCCTTCTTCCAATCACCCTCCAATCCCATTTCGGTTGCAGCTTTAGCAAACTCTCTGTCGCACCAAGCCATCTCCTGTTCACCGATACGAATGAGTTCCTCAGGTGAATACACGATCCAGGCATGCCGCAAGTGCTCACGCAAACCCTCTTCGCCGATCGGCACGCCGACAATCTTGTCGTTATCCCCTTCGCTGATCCCCGCCGATTTTTCGCGAAGTGCTTTTCGATGGGATGCCAGTGCCGCACGGGCCGCCTCATACGGTTTGGCGGCCCACCAACTGTAGGCTGGATCATATCCGTCAAGAAACCGGTTTGTGCTCTCTAGCGTACGGGACAACGCATCGATCAAATCGGCGGCTTCCAACGCTAGCACCGGATCGATCGACGGGACCTCTGACTTCTTCCCCGTTTTGTCGTCACCGTCACTCCCGAGTGCGTCGGACGGCTTGCGCGCCAATCGATTGGCTTCCGAGGCAATGCGGTCCAGCAGACCAGCAACTTCTTCCGCCGGAAGGGTTGCACCATGTTCGCGCGTTGCTCCCACCTGCAACGCCAGATCGGCATACGGGACCAACTGCTCCGCGAATTCCTGTCTGCTCCGCAGTCGCAACATCTCCTGTTGATCGTGAAGAACTTCGGCCTTGAGCGCGATCCAGTCGATGCGATCATCGAGCCCCAGCCGTTCGAATTCGGCCGACTCTAATCTCTCCAACCAACCGGCGTAATGCCGATCTCGAAATTGAGCTCCAATCGGATCGCCAGGCATACGAAAACGGCGATTCAGAGTGGAACCATCCGCCGAATACTCGGCAATCCATTTGCCTAGAAGACCATCGGTCAGAACTCCATCGATGTTGGCACTCTTCGCAGGAGCAGGAACGACCCGTTTGTCCTGCGCCTGGGCAACGACTCCTCCCATAGCGCTAGCGACGAACAAACTCAACAGCGATTTCTGCTTCCACATCTTCTATCCGTCCCCAAAGTAATAAAGTTTTCTGTTCGTTCCAATTTCCGAACATTGGACTACGTAATGATTGTGAAACGCTGCGCATGGCCAAAGGCCCAATACGATAACAGCCTAGGCCAACGGCCTAGGACTCGGGCCGGATTCACGATAGCGATGGCATAGAAATTTGCCCCAATCGCGAGAGCGGGTGAAGGGATTCGAACCCTCGACTTTCAGCTTGGGAAGCTAACACTCTAGCCACTGAGTTACACCCGCTTGGGTCCGAAAGACTATCTCAATCGCAATACTTTTGCAATGCTTCCAAGCCGAGAGCCTATTGCGACCTCTGATCGAGCCTTATTCCATCAAGATCTTATAAACTCGGCGATTCCCGTCGACCATGCTCGGTCGATGCCGCACGACAATCTTCTCCTCCTCATTCCCTCCTACCGTATTGCCGTCCCCAATCACTGGTCCGTTCTTGATCAAGTAATGAGCTATGTTCGACACAAACGAAAACAAATCTCCGATCTCCATCGATGATTGATCGACTTCGATATCCATCAATCCGAACTGTTGCATTCCCAAAGTATAAATGCCGAACTCTTCCTCGTCGGCTTTCACCAACTGAAATCGCAACCACACCGGCACCGGCAAACTATCCTCCGACATTCCATCGCAAAAATTCTCAAACGCTTCGCGGGAATTGCTGACCGACGCGTTGCCCCAATAAACCCCCATACCATCGAATAGCCGAAGTCCCACCAACGCGAGACGCGTCAGTGTCAATGCGGCATCGACAGGTGGTTCCTCTTCGCCTCCCATCGTCGTCACAATCACATGCGATCGATGCTGGCTGGCAATCTCCTTCCCTTCCGGCCATAGAAAATTGCCGTCCGCATGATGCTCAGCTTCCTCTTGGGGAATCGGGGCAGGCATATGAGCAAGAACGCCAATCATTTGCTCTCCTCGCATAATCACGATGCAACGGCCATCGGGAGCATCGCACGTCACGTCAGGTCCAAAAATTTCAGACACAGCTTGTGATGCTCCATGCAAGTCCCCCGGTTCGGCCGATCCGCACAGAACAAAACAATGCCGCGTTGCTTCCGCGGGTGGGTTTTTCCATTGTTGCCCAAAACCTTTGACCGGAGTTTTTTTCTTACGGCGAAAGAAATCCGAGAACGCCATCGCTGTTGCCTTGTGACGATGCCAAAATTATTTACATGACTCGACCTGCAGCGCACCAACAATTTCGATCGCCCGGCCGTTGAGTACCAACGATATTCATGGCACTAAGGGTCACACGGGTTATTCGGCGGCCTGAGCATAACAACACTGCAATCGCGATGCGCGAGTTTATCGCAACGGGAATCGTTTTTCAATCATGCTGAGGTGACCAACTAACGAACGAGCGAGCCCGGGCTGAGAATCAGCATGTTTCCACGTCTCGGAAAACTTGGGTAGCGTTCGACGATGCGGTATTCCGAAGGCAGTTGCTCATGGAGCGACTCAAACGCAGTATCGCTCATCACCAAGATCGATTCGTTCCCGTGGTTTGCCTCCTGCACCAATTCCTCAGGGGATGCACAAAACCGAACGGTCCCGCCCGAGTAGTAAACCATACTGGGTCGAAAATAACCAAGGACCGCAACGGGGTGAGTGCGACCCTGCCCGTTAGCCGAGCGCAACCACAGCGCGACATCCTGTGGAGTTTGATGCTGGTCCGCGATCGGAACGACCACTTGCCAGAACAAAACCATCATCGTGACCGCTGTTGCTGCATAACACGTTGTTGCGTAGCGAATACGATTATGTCCTCGCAACCACCCTCCAGCAAAGCCTCCGACCACCAATGGGATCCCAAGAACGGATACCCAGCGCATTGTGACGAGTAACTTCGGATCAAGCTGCAAATAGTCCATCCATGTCCCACTCGCTGTTTGCCACGTAAGCACCCATGGCATGACCAACAAGACCACGCCAACGAGTAACATGCAAAACCACCCTACCAACTGCCAAGCCCGCTCGACGGGCAACTGATAGGACCGCCAGGAGGAGACGTAATAGCCGACAATCAATGCAAAGGCTGGATAGGCCGGGATGACATAACTGGGAAGCTTGGTTCGCGCCAGCGAAAAGATAAACAAATACAGAATACCCCACGCCGTAACCAAGAGCGCAGCCCTCGACGCTCCACGCCATAAATCTTGACGCATCCATGCCCAGCCCGTTGGAATCAAAAACGCAGTCCACGGATACAGCCCGACGAGGCAGGCGATGACGTAGTAGTAAATCGGACCACCATGATTATCCATCGGTTGCGAAAAACGATGCAAATGATGGACCCCTAAAAACTCGCTCAAGAATGCCCCGTTGGTCACCGATTGCATGGTCCAGAACCACGGAGCGCAGACTGCCGAAACCATGGCCACGCCCATGAGGGGCCTCAAGGCCAGAATGGATTGCAGAACGACCATCGGTCGCAATTGCTGGAGCAACCCTCCAAACGAGCTGCGATATCCTTCATTCGACGCGGAACGTCCTTCTAGATAAGGTGCTAACCAGTGGACGATACCCAGGATAGTGACTGGGAAGGCAAAACCAATCGGTCCTTTGCTCATCACCGCCATGCCGATGGCCAAGTAAACGCAGCACCACGTTTGCGTTCGGACTCCCAATGCATGCGGGTTCGCCTCGTCCGGTGATCGCTCGCCCTCCAAGAGCGTCCCTGCAGGGCGAATCGCGTCCCGTGCCCAAACACAGATCGCAACAAGTACAAAGAAGGTCAAATACGCGTCGGCCGTGGCCGATCTAGCTGCAATGGAAAACATCAAACAGGAAACCAGTGCAAGGGCCGCGATAAGCCCTGCCACCGCATCAAACATTCGCCTCCCCAACCAGTACGTCAGGAGTGCGCTCCCAATCCCCAGAAGGGCCGAGAATAACCGTGCCGAAAATTCCGAGGGACCAAATGCGTAGAAGCCAGCCATCATCCCCCAATACATCATCGGTGGCTTGTGAGCAAACAATTCCTGATTGAAGGTCGGCACAATCCAGTCGCCACGCTCGTACATCTCGTATGCAACCGAAGCATAGTACCCCTCGTCCTGATCCCAAAACCGGCTGTTTCCCAACCCGAGCACAAACACGATCAAGGACGCCAACACGATCCAGGTCATATCACGCAACGAATCTTCGCGCCCCGTGCGTCCACGTGGCAATGGTGATGGATTGCGATTGGCATTGACTGAAGAGGACAGCCCGATGCGTCCCTCGGTGGATACTTCCATGTGCTTCCCTTGACCACTTCCCTGTTAATTATCCATTGCGTTCGGACGGCGCACGAATCAATTTACACCAACTCATTAGCCGTGACTGCTCGCGCGTGGGATAGTCTTCCAGACTGTCGTCGCAGCAACTCAACCAGCGCGTCGCTTCCAAGGCGCTGCTGCAGAATGCTCGCCAGGATTTAAGCCGCGCGCGACAGGAACACGGCCGGGCATTGCAATCACGTACGGCGCGCTCTCGTGCATATCGGATGCTTCGGTGTCGCTGTCCGCATGAAGCCAAACCGATCTCGTAGATGCCATCCCGCGTCCCAAATTGCATGTTTCGTTCACGATATACAGAGGACGCTGTTTCGATTCTTCGTAGATACGACCGACATAATCTCCTAGCAATCCGACGGCACTTAATTGAATTCCTGTCAAAAAGAGCTGAAACCCAATCCAGCCATAGGAGACCGCCGCACCATTTCCAAGACCAAGACCTGCGACCGCCGACAATAAACCTGTCAGCAAACTCCCCGCCAACATTGCTATGCCTGCGTAGGTGCAGAACTTCAAAGGCAGAGCCGAAGAAGAGGAGATCGCCGTCCAAGCCAATCGAAACAATTTGGAAACAGGGTACTTGGTTTCACCCGCCACACGAGGTGGACGGTGAAATGGAATCACCGCTTCTTTAAGACCGAGCCAAGCTACCAAACCTCGCATAAATCGATGCTGTTCTCGAAAACTGCACAGGGCCTGAACCGCATTCCGACTGTACATTCGAAAATCGCCAACTTCCGGTGGAATGCGACGATCAATTCCACGTCGCATCAATTCATAAAAGGCGGTCGCTGTGACTTTCTTAAACAGGGTTTCACCCGCTCTGGATGCTCGCTGACACGAAACAACGTCATAGCCTTCGTTGATCTTTTCCAACATCTGTTCGAGCAACTCAGGAGGGTCTTGCAAATCCGAATCCATGACAACCGCGACATCACCGGAAGCAGCGTCAAGCCCCGCGGTCATTGCGGCTTGTTGCCCAAAATTTCGACTGAAGCTGATCAGTTTTATGCGATGGTCTCGCGAGGCACGGTCACGGATCCAATCGACCGATCCATCCTGACTTCCATCGTTGACCAGCAGAATTTCGTAGTCATCTCCCAATTTTTCCAATACGGGAGGCAGTGCCGCAAATAGATGAGGGAGCACTTCATATTCGTTAAAAACAGGGATCACAACGGAGATGAACATCCATGTACCTCGCTTCCCCAAACGCTGCCAGTCGAGTGTGGCCGCGCCTATCAAATCCAGCGTTCTGCGAATTACGGCATAGGAATACGCCACCCTATGCCACTCTGGAGATGTAGCAAAATCTGGGGAGGCGAGTCAAGCCAGGGAAACTGGCGATGGAAAGCTCAGAAGGTTGCACGGCACGCGACTGAACTGCAATGCTAGCCATCCGCCAGGCTATCTTGAAACGGCCACCCAAAGTGAGCCTGAGTCGCTCGTTTTGAAGTTGCGCGATTTGTGTGTCTCGTAGTTTCAATTCCCGATTTTCCAGGGTTTTTCGTACTCGTACTCCGCGCTAGCAGTACTCGTACTCGTACTCGACGAAACCGCATCGAGTACGAGTACCATTTCATTGAGTACGAGTACGAGAGATGCCAAAATAGCGCAGCATCTAGCGACGCTAGCCGAGTTCATTTGATGTACAAAAATCGGCTAGCGCCTCAGGCTCATAGCAAGGAAAATCGAACATTGTCGGCTATGCCTGTATTGCCCCTGCAGACAAGGAAGATTCACTCTGTTTTTTCTGCCTCAGGTGTTGAGATCGGTGGCTCGGAAGGCAGGGGTGGTAGTTGCTCCTGGATCCAAATCCCCGATTGCAACAACTCCGACTCCGCAAAGAACTTGGACGTGAGAACCACCGTGTTCGGCCGAGACTGCTCTTCGTTCGTGCCAAAAGAAACAACAAGGCTGGGATGACCCGTCAAATTCATTCGCGTCAGATTCCCATCCCCGATCAATACGTCGACACCTCGCAATACGGTTTCGGTCTTCCGAACGAGATCGACCCGTGCACGCATGGCCTGAACATAGTCGATGGCCGAGCAGAATTGGGCTTCACGAAACGAGGGGCCCCATTCCCCGACTTGCGAATCCTTCTCGATCTTCTCAAAGAGATCCCCGTGCATCGTGGCGGCCTCGACGGAAATGGCATCCGACATCGCATTGATGCGGGGATCGGCCGGGAAGTCTATCTCGACCATAGTCGCCCCGGCGGCGCGAAACAACTCAGAGATCAATCCCTCGGATCGACGTAGGTTCTTTGGCACGCCGACGCGGAGTTTCGTTAGATCCAATTTTTCGACGGGCCATGAAAAGGGGCGATCTACCACTGAAGCATCGAGCCCATCCACGCCAATCATGGCTTCGAAAATCCATGCGCAATCTTCGACGTGCCTCGCGATCGGACCAATCTTGTCCATCGACCAACCCAAAGTCATACAACCAAACCGACTAACCCGACCAAAAGTCGGCCGCAAACCCGACGTGCAGCAAACGCGCGTCGGTGAAACAATGCTCCCCAGTGTTTCGGATCCAATAGCGAAACCACACAGGCCCGCGACGGTGGCCGAAGCACTTCCCGCCGAAGATCCCGAACTCCCCTTGCTCGTATCCCAAGGATTACGCGTTGTCTCCGCGAACCATTTGTCCCCCCATGCCAATGTACCCACCGAAAGCTTGGCGAGCAGAATAGCGCCTGCCTCCTTCATCCGCTTAGCAACCGTCGCCAGCGATTCCCGAACCGTATCCTTGTAATCGATCGCACCCCAAGTCGTCGGCATGCCCGGGATCGAGATAATGTCCTTGGCTCCCCAGGGAATGCCATGCAGGATTCCCCGATCCTTGCCTTGGCTCAACTCCTCGTCCGCAATCCTCGCTTCGTCCAGCGCACGCCCGTGATAGTTGACGACGCAATGAAGGACTGGATCGTACTTTTTCAAACGATCCAAATACATCTGAGTTAGTTGCACACTGCTGAATAGTTTCCGCCGCAAACCAACCGCCAATTGCCGCACCGACCAAAACGCCGCGTCCTCTGGGGCTTGGTACGAAGGAAGCTGGATATCCTGTGTACGCCAGTTCCCTTGTTCTTTGGAAGGATCGCTACTGACGCTTTCAGCTTCGTGCGAGGAGAGATTGCCAGCACCTTCGACGAAATACCAAGGCATGAAGGTCATTGCCATCGCGGTATTTTCGTCGATCGGCGTCGACCGAAGGGCTTCGATCGACTTTGCTTTGGCGTTGAGGCCCTTGGTGATTTGTTCGCATTGCGCGTCGTCGAGGGGGACTCGCGAGAGCCAGGAAGCGGCCCGAACCATTTCGGCAGTGATCGCTTTCGAGGCACTACCATCTTCTTGCGTCGTTGTTTCGAGGGAAGAAGCGAGCAGATTCGCCTGACTCAACGTAGCGACAGCACCACTGGCCAAAACACATTGTGCGATCCATTCGCGTCGACCTGTCATTGTTCGTGGCGATGGATCGCACGCGTCGCGGTGCTTCTGATTCATGGATCAACTCTCAGAAATTTTTTCAGGAACGTAACTCTTTGCATGCTGTGCGGCCCAAATGCCCGCACCGATCGCCCCCGCATCATCGCCTAACTCGGCGATATTGATCTTGAACGTATCGGCATAGCATTCCAGCACATTGTCTTCGACCGTTTTCTTGACTTCCTCTAGGTAGATACTGCTCAACGCCTCTACCAATCCCCCACCAAGCACGATCACTTCCGGTGTCAGAAGATGGATCAAGTTCACGACCGAAAACCCAACCGCATGCGCGGCTTTGCGGATCACGGCTTCGACCTGTTCATCCCCTCCTTTGACGGCAGCGGCCAATGCCTTGCTACGGATTTCACTCAAATCCGTGCCAGTTATTTTGGCCAGCGTTGGGGCTTCGCCACGGTATGCGAGCTTGGCACAATTGGCGGCAATCGCTAGCCGACTGGCTTCGCTTTCCAGCGTCCCCGTCATGCGCGTTCCACTGGTATGATCGGTCGACGCGATCCGAGTGTGGCCTATCTCCATCCCAGTGTGCGCTTTTCCTCTCAAGATTTGTCCGTTGTAAACAAACCCGCCCCCAATTCCCGTTCCGGGAAAGATACCCACGGCGCTATGCGCACCGACCGCCGCGCCGAGGCAATATTCGCCGTAAACCCCGGCATCCACATCATTGAGTACCGAGACCGACCGCAAGAACGCATCTTCGAGCAGTTCCCCAAGCGGAACATTCTTCCACTTGAGATTCACCGCAATGTGCACGATTCCCTTTTCCATATCGACCGGCCCAGGGACACCGATGCCGATGGCTTTCAAATCTTCGAGTGGTAAGTTTTCGTCTGCAATGGTCTCTCGAATCAGATCGATGATGCGGACCAGTCCCGCTTGAGCTCCCTCCATCCCCTTTGTCTTGCGACGCTTGCGTGCGATGATCTTAAATTGCGAATCGAGCAGGATGCACAGCATCTTGGTTCCACCAAGATCGAATCCGCAATAGTACGGGTTTGACATAGATAAAGCTCGCGTGGGGTTGGCGTCCGCAGTGCAGCGCCTGGCCAAAGAAAAAAACATCAGGCCTGCCCGATTATACCTCATTCGCAAAATTGGGTTAGGTACAATGGTTGCGACGATCGAGACGCACATGGCTTCCGGGCAGGTCGCATCCGACGAAAGATCCGGAACCGAAATGCACCGGATTGGATTGGTATGAGTGTTGATCGTCCGGATGAATCCATGTGTCGATGAAAATGGACGCGCCATGCGTGCAACACTCACTTGCAATCACTTTCCGATTGTCTCCTTATCCCCTCCCTCCAGTCGAACTTCAATCCCTCCTTCGAGATTTACCGATGACGATGAATCCATTGGAACTCTTTGGACGCATGTGGAAACTCCTCGCGTCCTTTGCCTTGCTTTCCCAACCGATATCCTTCGCTTTCGCTCAGCGCGAATTGACCGACATTCCTATCCCTAATTCAGAACAGGAACGCGCGACGTTTCAAGTGGACGAAGGTTGGAATGTCGAGCTGTTTGCTGGCGACCCTTTGTTGGCCAAGCCGATCCACATGAACTGGGATAATCATGGCCGACTGTGGGTCGCCTCCAGCGAAACCTATCCCCAAATCAAGCCCGGGGAACCATCCAATGACAAGATCCTCATCTTGGAAGACTCCAATAAGGATGGCCAAGCCGATCGAACGATCGTCTTCGCCGACGGATTGCTGATCCCAACCGGTGTCCTACCAGCCAACGATGGGCCGAATGCCAGCGCCTATGTCGTGAACAGCGATCAACTGCTGTACTTGAAGGATACCGACGGAGATCTTGTGGCGGATGAAACCCAGATCGTTCTATCGGGGTTTGGAACCGAGGATACGCACCATTTGCTCCATTCCCTGCGTTGGGGACATGATGGCTGGATCTACATGAACCAGTCCATCTACATCCACTCCCACATCGAGACGCCGTGGGGTGTTCAGAGACTCAACGGAGGCGGGATTTGGCGATTCCATCCACCGACCAAGCGGCTCGAGGTTGTCGTTCGCGGTTTCGTCAATCCATGGGGCGTTCACTTCGATCGATTCGGACAGATGTTCGCTACGGATGGAGCCTACGGAGAAGGCATTAACTATGCCTTCCCTGGAAGCGTCTTCGTCACAGCGGTTGGTGCCAAACGCTTGATGACCGGCCTTAACCCGGGTAGTCCAAAGCATTGCAGTCTGGAAATCCTATCGGGCAATCATTGGCCCGAATCGATTCGGGGATCGATGGTCACCAATGACTTTCGCGCTCATCGCGTCTGCCGCTTCAAAGTCACCGACGACCAGTCGGGCTACGAATCGGTTCAACAAGCCGAATTGATTAAGACACCCCACGTTGCGTTCCGTCCAATCGATGCCAAGCAAGGCCTCGATGGCGCTCTCTACATTGCGGATTGGTACAACCCGATTATCCAGCACGGCGAAGTCGACTTCCGCGATCCGCGCCGCGATCGAACGCACGGCCGCATCTGGCGGTTAACCCATCGCGATGCTGGGCCAACAGAAAACCAATCCATCACCTCGAAGGATCCGATTCAAAAGAATTTGGATCGGCTGTCCGATGATTCGGATTTGGTCCGATTGTTCGCGGGCCAAGCCATTCGAGCATCTGTTGGACAGTCCGACGCACGATCCATCATCGAAGCCCATCTATTAAAAGTTGCCGCGGACCGTAATCGCGGCCTCGAACAGCTAGAACTGGCGTGGGTCCTTGAAGGCCTTGGAATCTTTGATGCTCGATTGCAATCTGTATTGGCAACCGCAGAGGATGGACGATTGCGCGCAGCCTACGCCCATCAAGTCGCAAATCAAATCCGATGGGTTCGCACGTCCCAATTCGGAAAACTCGATGCATCGCAACTGGCTCAGTGGTCCGCTCTCGGACGCAAATTGGCGAACGATCCGCATCCTCGCGTTCGGCTCGAAGCCGTTCGCCTGCTCTCGGAACTCCCAACCAGCGATGCTGCCAATGCTGCCACGGATATCCTCAAGCACCCGATGGACCGATTCCTCGATTTTGCTCTTTGGCAAACGCTGCGCGATTTGGCACCGACCTGGCTGCCCGAGTTTCGAACCGGCAAGTTCCGATTTCAGAACGATCCAGCGTCGATCGCGTTTGCACTGAGAGCGGTCGAAGATCCCTCCACCATCGATGCTATCCTGAGCATGCTCGATGAGAAGAAAACCGGCGATGCAGACGCAGCACTGGCTGCCAAGCCCGACTTGGGTCGACTCGTCGCTGAACTAGGTAACGGTTCACAGCAGGCCCGCTTGGTGGAGCGATTGTTCGCAAAGGATCCAATTCCACTCGCCAACGAGAGTAGTCGAACACAAATTCTGCAGTCGATATTGGACTCGAGCCTGCGACGCAAGGAAGTTCTCGCACTCCCAGAAACGACCCAAATAAAGCTGCTCGAATTGGCAAAATTGGCCGTCGCTGCCGATCGCGACGGCAAACCACTACCCGGGGACAATCCTGCATGGAGCTCCTTGAGGTCTTTGGGACCCTGGCGCGTGAAGGACGCTCGAAGCTGGCTCGAACAAGTCGCCGTGGATCCAACCCATTCTTCGGCCATTCGTCAAGCCGCCCTGCGCTCTGTCTCCAACTATGGCGACGATGCTGCGAAAGCATTGCTTCAAACGCTCATCACAGACAGCAATGTCGATGTGGCGATTGCTGCTATCGAGAACCAAGCCGATATCGACTTGCCTCGGTCTGCCCAATCGCTCGTCGAACGACTTGTTTCGGATCCTGCCCGCGCAGAACCACTCTCCGCATTGGCTGCAAATCTACTTTCCCGAAAAGATGGACTGGCCCACCTGACCCATGCTCTTGGTGGCAAATCCATCGATCCAGCCGCAGCCCGACAGTTGAAGTCGGCAGTCCGAAAAATGAATGCGAGTGCCGACCTATTAGGTGCGATCGATTCGGCTGGCAAACTGCAAGAGAATCGATGGTTGCTGAACGAAGAAGTTCGCAATCGATGGCTGGACCTTGCTAAAACCCAAGGGGACGCTTCGAATGGCGAATGGATCTACCGTCGGTCGGAACTGCAGTGCATTCAGTGCCATCGCATCGGTGGCGTCGGTGGACTGGTCGGCCCTGATCTCTCAAGCATCGGAGCGCAGGCCCCCGCGGACTATTTGCTCGAAGCTCTTCTGAACCCTGCCGCAAAGGTCAAAGAAGGCTACAACGCCAAATTGGTGCGCACGGACGACGAAGAAATCCTAGCAGGTATTCCGGTCCGAGAATCCGACGATGACGTCGTACTCCGACTCGCTGACGGGAAGGAAGTTTCGATTGCCAAGTCCAATATCGCGGACATCAAGGATTCTCGCTCCTTGATGCCGGATGGCCTTCTCGATTCTTTAACGGAAGCCGAAGCCATTGACCTTCTCCGGTTCATTACGGAACTTGGAAAGATCGATGGATCCATGCTCGTGAAGCCCGATGGTTCGATCCGGAGTTGGGATACTCTAGCGTGGACGGAAAAGGCATTTGTCCTCTTCAACAGAACCAGCCTTGATTCCATCGTCGGCGATCCCTCCAATTTCGTTTGGCAAGCACACCCCGCATTGGTGTCTGGTGAAATACCGACGCGCGGTTTGCCCACCTATCGTCCCCATGCGACGATGCCCAACTACACGTTTCTGCGCAGTAAATTGAACGTTGCCAAAGGAGGTTCGCTGCGTCTGGACTTGGGGGATATCCCGAAAGGTGCCATCTCGATCTGGGCAGGTGGAAAACCGATTCCGGTAGATGGAAGCTCTCCTGCTATCCCATTTGCCGATGGGGAATCGTGGATTTTTGTCGGCGTCAATCGTGACCTCATCGGCGATCGACCGATCCGTATTCGCGTCGATACCGAAGGGTCGACGGCTAAACTGGCTCCGTAATCGACCGCTTTCCCAAGGGGGCTGTTCTCGAGTGATCGGTGGGTTTGGGCAAAACCTGCAAATCGAGTTCAGCCCACCTATCGAACTACCTTTAGCGACCCATGGTTCCGTAGCGGCTCGGCTGCGGAACACGGCCGGTTTGCAGTTCTCGCTGGGTAACATGGCGACCATGTTGCGGTGGTACCAGCCGATGCAAGACCACAGGGATTGGACTGGTGTGAACCACCACTTCTCTACCTTGGACGTTGCGGACGTATTGCTTAGCAGAAGCAGTTCCGGAAAAAATCGAAACCGTCAGGCCGATCGCAAAGACAATCGGTAATCTCATGATGAAGCTTCCTTTCGAACTATCGAAGTGACGTGGAATACTACCAAACGGATGCTCCCTGTCCATCGATTTCTGTTGCATAGACTCTTCCAGATATCGAAATGCGCTCGGTCGTAACGAATATGCCGTTGCCAACGATCCATCCCCGCAGGGATCCAATGGCAGCATCATCCTGGCTCCTGGCCGCATTCTCTCTATCCGACTGTAGGGGTCGTAGCGAATCGGAGAAATTCATCGGATCAAAGTTCGCCGAGTTCCGGTTCGCACCGTTGAGAAATCAATTCCCTCCAAAGATTGTGGAGTGGGTTGTTCTTTTCTCGAATCGGTTGAGACCGCATATGCACCCTCGTTGGCTCGTCGAATCTGCCGGAATGTGGGGATACCACGGTGCGATGTTTGCAGAATCTCAGCAACCGTTCGAAGTTTCTGCCGTGCACGCCTACTGGTCGAGCAATCGGCTTAGATTCGATGCATGGAACGGTCTACTGCGCGAACATCTGCCTCGGGTTCAATCCCCAGTTCGCAGTCGACGGGACGAAGCCTGGAGTCAACTGGTTGGACTTATCGAAGAGGTGTTGCTATCGGAACCGCTGACGCGGATTACGGTCGCGGTCGCCATGCGATTGGAAACACGCGAGATTGACGGCGAGAGTTGCGCGATCATGCACAACGTATTTTGTTCTCATCTAGCCTTTCGCCATCGATGCCTTAAGTTAGCGTTGGAGGGTTTGGACCTCCGCATGGAGTGGGCTAATCGTATCAATCGTCTTCGGGTTTACTTGGAACAATGGACCGACATGCTCCTCGGATTCTTTTCCGACATGGCCACGGCGCAGGAATACGCTCACAGCATGGAACGAGTCGCCGAATACGCCACCGAATATGGCTATCGTCGACTGGGGAATGACGCACCCGTGATTTGGTCTCTCTTTCTGGCAGGCAACCGACATTGGCTCGACCAGTATCAGCCGTCTGCGATTCCGTTCCAATCGCTGAGCCAAGAAGTCTCTCATGCAGCGCTAGGGATGGTCCATCCTGGTTGGTTTGATTCGCTGGGGCTACTTCCATCCCGATTGGCGAATAGCATTTCTCAACGATTGCAATTCATCGACCAAACTATTGAAAGCTTGATCAACGACTCTTGGAAGGACTATTCTTCGATTCAAACACAGGATCAGAATACCAGTCGCTTTTGAGATAACTGTTCGTTCCTCTCTTCGAGAGCGTAGGCCGTCTCCTATGGCAGCAATGGATACGCTGGATCGACAACATCATTTCCCCCAGCGCGCGTTCGCTCGAGCATTTGCTTTTTTGGGAGACGCATAGAGGGCGGCCATTTCTTCGATCTGCTCTGCGAGAATCGTTCGGGCAGAAGCGGGCTCTAGCAATTCGGCGGCCGAACCTAATCTCAGCACTTGAGGAATCACTTCCAAGGGATGGTACGCAGGAACCGAAAGGATACTGGACCCATCGGAACAGATCTCCAACTGTTGCTCTGCATGCCATGGTTCCTCTTGAACCCATCGGGCTGCCTTGGAATTCAGTCGGATGCGATAAACCGTCGGGCGGTCCCCACTGAAGATACCGACGCTTCGCCCCAAATGACTATCCAGATCGATCTCTTCATCCGGCTTGAACCAATCGTCCAGAGCAGTCGCCTTTTGAAAGCGATCCAGTTTCCAGTGTCGCAATCTCTCCTGCGGTTCGAGATCCAGATGTTGGGCACTTTCGACCGCGACGAGATAGATACTGGACTGAAAGATTGCCAAGCCATACGGCTCCAGCAATCGTTGCCTAGCCGGACTGCCGCTGGCTTCGTATTCGACGTCCAAACGTCGATGTTCTTGGATTGCCCGATTGAAGGTCTTGAGCATCCCCTGCTGCTTCTCGTAGGTCTTCGGAACAACACCGAGGATGCGTAAAGTGCGACGATAGCGCTCGTAATGTTCCCAAACTCCGGGAGGCAATTGCTCGCGAACTTTATTCCAGAACGCTTCGATGCCTTGCCAGAACTGGGTACCCACCAAAGGGATCAACAGATCGCGACCCATCGATAGGGAGATAAGTTCGCTCGCGGTAATTGTCAAACGATGCAGCCCGGTATCCGAACGGCTCATCTTCCAGATTTTTCCGCTTTGCGTCTCCTCTGTGATGATCGGCATACCAGCGGCTTGGAGCGCTTCGATATCTCGACGGATGCTTCTTACGTGCAAACTACCCAAACCCAACTCATCGACCACTGTATCTCGGAGATCTTCGAGAGTCGCACCGTAACGACGCCGTTCGAGCACTTGGATGATTTTGTGTTGACGGATCAGTTGTTCATTGCGGGCCATGCGGAGAGTCCTTTCGATTTCCTTTCCGGGAGTTGCCTGGCAGATCGGTGCATGCTCGATCCAAAGCGACGATTCCGATTCCATCGGACGACAAAGAACGCAGCTTCGAATGGTCAGTCGAGGTAGGTCGTCCAGAGCGCGGCAGATTCGTATCGCTTGGTCAATTCGCTCGCTTGTTGTTCACTGAGATGACCACCACTGACTTGCGACCGTACCCGGCGACCGAATTGATCCTGCAAATTCCCGACTTCGTAGCGAGCAAATGTCACCATATCCTGGATCTTGCTCCCCTGAATTATTTTCGAAACATGGAATCTCCCATCGGACTCAATAAAGATCTGGGCTTCGTTGGGCAATCCGAAGAGGTTATGGTACGAACCCATGACTTCTTGGTAGGCACCTACGAGAAAGATCCCGAGAAAGTAGTCTTCATTCTCGCGCCACTCCGGCAGTTCCAAGGTTTCTTTTACATCACGCACATCGACGAACTTGTCGATCTTGCCATCCGAATCGCACGTGACGTCTACCAACGTTGCAAAATCGATCTTCGGTTCATTCAGCCTATGCAACGGTACGATGGGAAAGAGTTGACCGATAGCCCATGAATCCGGGGCGGATCGGAACAAAGAAAAATTACATAGGTACTTGGCAGCCAGAATGCGCTTTACATCTTCGAACTCTTCGTTCGGATTGCGCGTTTGTTCTGATTCGCGAAGAGCCCGTGCACAGATTTCCCAATACAGGACTTCTCCTTTGGCTCGATCCTCGAGCGAGATCAAACCGAGATTGAACTGCGTGTGCAATTCATCTTTGTGTTCAAGCGCGTCGTGGTAGAACTCAAAGTAGTTCTTGCCATTCAAATCGTCTAGCAGCCACTTCATCTCGGTGATGACTTGTGGATCATCTTCATCGATCGTGACCTCAGGCTCATCGTCAGCGAATGTTTCGATTTCTTCGCGAATCGATACCACGAGAACGGTGTGATAGGCCGTCATCATCCGGCCACTTTCCGTGACGAGATTGGGGTGGGGCACGCCCTCCTCATCGCAGACTGCCTGGACCGTGTAAACAACGTCGTTTGCGAATTCCTGCACGGTGTAGTTCATCGAGGATTCGGTGCGGGTCTTCGATCCATCGTAGTCCACCCCTAGTCCACCTCCGATATCGAGGTAATCCACGGGCAAACCCCATTGGTGGATTTTGGCATAAACGCGAGCCGCCTCCTTCATCGCGTTCTTGACACGTTTGATATCGGTGATTTGACTACCGATGTGGAAGTGCAATAGGCGAAGAAACTGATCCTTCCCCTCTTCCTTAAGCAGCCGGATGCATTGCAACAATTCGGAAGTCGTCAGTCCGAATTTTGCAGAGTCCCCCCCCGAACTCGCCCACTTGCCCGAACCCCGCGTGTAAAGCTTGGCTCGCAATCCGATCCAAGGAAACACGCCGATCTCCTTGCAAACGCGAAGAAGAATTCGAAGCTCGTTGAGCTTCTCAATAACGATGACGACACGCTTTCCCGATTGGACGGCCAACAAAGCCAATCGGCAGAAAGATTCGTCTTTGAAGCCGTTGCAGATGAGCAACGATTCGGGGGTTTGCTCTTGCGCGATTGCCGCATAGAGCTCGGCCTTCGAGCCGCATTCGAGCCCCACGAGGTATTTGCCCGTCTCTTTGAGAAACTCTTCGACCACTTCGCGGCGCGGATTGACTTTCATTGGAAATACCGGGAAATGCTTTGCCCGGTAGCCGTATTGTTCGATGGAATCGCGATAGGCCGTCGAAAGAAGGCGTAGTTGATTGGTCAAGATCTGCGGGAAGCGGAGCAGAATCGGCAACTGCAGCTTCTTGTCTCGGATCAAATGATCGACGACAGCCTTGAGGTCCACCCAGCGCGGATCGTTCACGCCAGGATGGGCGACCATGTTGCCTGACGAATTCACACCGAAGTACCCTGACGACCAATTCTCAATGCCGTAGGTGCGATAAATCCGTTGCAGGGTTTCTTCGTTCATTCCGTCAGGATTCCTCGCCCTCAGGCCGCGTATGGATAAAGAAGATCTAGGGTGTTGACACGAACTGTGATGAAGGCCTAGGCCGAGATGACTGGTTCAAGTGGAGTCCTGCATCGTTCGCTGGCCCCCAAGGAGCGAAGCAACGAGATTTTTCCAAAGGGGCTTGTCACCATGCTGAGGACCGTGCGCCGGCGCGAACGATTCGATAGCTGGGCAATGAGCTCTCGCTGGAACCTATCTCTTCGCGAAAAGGGGAAACCGGTGAAATAGCTTGGCTCAATCGGCTGTAGGGAAAATGGTCGACTTGGAGCTCGACCTTTCCCTATCACCAAACACCCATGATTCTACCTGTTCGGCACCGTTCGTTACAGACCGGTGAGTCGGTACGGGCACCCCAACCTTATGTTTTCGCCCGAACGGTTCCCCATTCTCAATAGACATTCGAGTTCACCCAGGACCCAGGGGGCAAAATCGCCTTTGGCATAATATAGGCTATCGGTTCGCGAAATGTCGTAACGCCTCAAGAGCGGAAAGCAACTGCGTCTGGGAAATATCAGTCCAATGATTGGCTCGATGGCGAATGATGCATAGCTTGAACTGCTCCAAAGCATCGGATACGTCGGGGGGCATCTCCCCTAGTCCCGCAAACGGATTGTTCAACGATCCCGATTCAATCCCGAGACCATCGATTTCGGATTGCGATCTGCTGGAAGCAGGATCGGAGTCGAATCCGCTCCCATCGCCCTGCCCTTCTTCGCCAAAATCGGGCCCTTCGTTCAACGGCCCCGACGTCGATCGATCCGATCCGTCCTGGGTAGAACCCTCGTCCATGGTGTCGACGTGAATCGCTCCGTCATCTTCGGACAACGCCACAAAGCCGTCGTCCAATTCAGAATCAATCAAAACTTCGCGTTCCGATGCATCGGGATCCTGCCCCATGGCTTCATTGCGCGTACGGCGCATCTGCGAAACGCTCCAATGGCTCTGCGCCGCTCCCTCCAACCATAATTCTGCGTCGTCCCAATCGATGGCCGCGAGAAAGTGACTCCAGAACAATCTGGGATAACTTTCACAGCTAGATCCAAAACGTTCATACACTCGGCGCAGCCGTCCGACATGCTGGCTGGTGACGGCACCGACTTGCTTCGCCCACGACTCGTCACTGTAAGCCGTGACCGACGAGGATTGCGTTACCAATGCCGAGCGCCACTCGTGAATGATCTTTCCTTTTTCCCAATTGGTCTGACTGATTAGCTGTTGCCATCGCCCTACAAAAGGCCGTGACCATTCCATGGATTGGGGATCCAACACCAAACTTCCCTCGTCGGCGCTTGTCCCTTCGGATCCTTCGGAGCCAATGAGGGGTGGGGCGATCTCATCCAGATCCCTTTCCACAACGTCTCCGTTAGTATGCTGCGATGCTTTCATGGTTCCTCATGGCAAATGGAGTCCTGAATCATTGAGATCCGCTAATCAATCGGCGACGCGACCCTGCGCTGAGAACAGTTATCCGAACGTTCGCATTCCTTTGGGTTTCGGTAGTCGCCCTGCGGTCGAAAGGCGAGGAGAGACTACAAGAAGGAACGGGCTCTTCCAACCGTCGAACCGAGAACTTCCGAGAATTCGGATGCATCTCCAACCCGAAACAACACTTAGGCAAGATTGGCAGCTCAATCCTAACAGGAATGGCCCGCAAGCCACGTGTGTATAACTCGTTGAAAAGGTCCGTGCGGCGGTGTTCGCATGGGGCACCGCGGAGCCGACGCGCCAAATGCACTCTGACGGACGCGATTCCTACGCGGAATTCCCCGTTGATTCGCGAATTGCAGGAAGGCAACTCTGCAGACCACTGAGGTCATCTGCTTGCGTTCAATCGCCTTGGTTGCTCCAGGGCGTCAAGGTATCCCATAAGAGGTTTCGCCAACCTTCTGGTATGAGCATCCAGGCCATGGGCAAAAAAATCATCAGCAAAAAAGCTGCGATCGCCATGATGAACCAAAAGCGAAATTGGGAGGAATCTTCCTTTTTCTGTCTCAATCGAACAAGTGAACCCAGCAGGAGCGTTTCGCCTGGCGAGTCGCTCGCAGCCAGCCGCTTATCCTTAGAATCGATATTAGGATTGATCTCGCTTTGTGAGCGGGCGACAGAACCCAAGGGTTTACGAGTGACTACATCCGCCGCATGGGAGATTGTCGAGGGCCGATCGGGACGGGGAATTTTCAACACGTCGTTCGCACGACTAACTTCTTTGGACTCGCTCGTTCTGTGTCCATCGTTCGCTAAACCATTCTCATCGTGCCCGGTTTGTGAAGCCCGTTTTTTGCCTCCCCAAGACTTAGGGACTGGCTGCGGCACCGCTGCGATTTTTTCGGCGGGTTTATGCTGCGGAGATAGGGAAGTCCCATCGTTTTCTTTGTTGGAAGCATTGGGGATCCCCTTCGCAATCCTTTTGATTTCATGGATCGCTTCGAGCACTCGGTCATTGGAACGATTGGACGAGTCTGCTAGCGAATCTTGGAGTAATTTAGGCAAACGATCCAACAACTTTGGGATCGCAACGAGAGACTGTTCCATCGCGTCCATGCGGCTCACCATGGCTTGGATCGACGTCAACATCTCGGCTTGATTACGTTCCATATTTTCTTCCCAGACGCTGGGGAGCGTGATCACCAGTTGGTTGTTCGCAACGTCTTCGGAAGGCAGAGAATCGGGCCGGAGTTCACTGTGAATGGACGTTCCAACATGTGTTCGTCCGACATCGCTAGAGCCAACACCGCTAGGCCGCGAACCCTTCGTAAACGCAAACGTCGCCTCCACCATTCCACCTTCGTGAGAGACCGCTGCCGCTGCGTTGAAACTGGCTGCCGAGGGCATCGATGTTTTTTCGGATGATTGTCCTGGAATGTTGGGAGTTGATGGCGTTTCTATCGCTGGCAACCCATCCTGCAAGACGATCTCCGGTTGAAGCATGCCATCATCCGTGGCTCGGTTTCTCAGGTTCTCCATGCCGGGAAGGGAAGACATGAAGGCGTTGGGAGAGCCATAAAGCATGCGTCTAGCAGTGAAGACCAGTTTGCCGCAAACAAGACGCGAACCGACGTTCAAGATGTCGCCGTTTGCGATCCGGCTTCCCACCTGCGTTGGAGAAGGAGCATGTAGATCGACAACTCGAACAGGTTGGCCGACGTGCTCGCCACGATAGATCACACACTGAAAAGGTGCCACGCTGCGGTGCTTGAGCTGCAAATGGCACGCTGGATGCGTCCCCAAAACGGACAGAGCAGAAGTCAGCCGAAAATGGTTGTCTCGTTCCCGTCTCTCCGATTTGGAAGTCACCGACTCTAGCGCCAAAGTATTGGGAAGAACACGGAGATCTTCCATGTCATACGATTCCCAAGAAAAGGACTCGGGTGCGACCTGATCCAATCGTAAGGATTCCAGGGTCAGTCGAGCATTCGGCAACAGCCAAACGGATCCCCCCGGGAGGAGATATTGGATCTCACATCTTGGAAGCTCGACCGACGAAGAGACTTCGATCACTGCCAAGTAACCGTTCCCGACTTGAATATAGGCCGATACAGGGGAGCCTAAGTTGGGGATTCGGATCTCGCATCGATCGCCCGATCCCATCCTGGCAAATGCACCATGAATTCGAAAGGTGCGGACACGACCATCGAACGCAACTTCTAAATGAATTTCAGCTGACCGCCAATCCAGCGGCGGAACTACCGGCAGGGACAGCCCATCCGACACCGTAGCGGTTGTCGTTTTCGTCGCCGTCGCCGCAACGGTTTCGTTTGCAGTTGCCATCGAAAACGCACACCCATCCAGGAAATTGGGAAAAACGACCATTCTGACACGAAAAACTTTACCCGACTCAGCAAGCCACCCGCCGAAATTGTGACGTCCGGAGGAAAAATCTCAAAATATTATTCAACGCGTTTTGAAACCGAGGGAGGTTATTTCGCCAAAAACAGCTCTTGTTCCATAACGCAACCCTGACCCCATTCTAAGGCAACATGAACCCCCCTAGCCTCAAAAGTAAGGGGGCGGAATCCTGGTCTCAAGGACCGAATACTGAATCATCCATTTCTTCGGATTGACCGAACCAACCGCAAAAGAAGGGGGAAAAACCAAGGGAAACAGCCGATATTGGACTCGGGACAAAACTATCGCTCTTTGCAGTAAATTCACGAGCCGAACCGTTGCGTCGTTCTCATTGGATTGCGATAATGGCCCGCGAGTGACGCCCAGGAGCAACCACTCCTATTCACTCGTTTTCATGTCCCAAACTTGTCTCGCAACAAGGTAATGACAATGGCAGACTTTTCGTCCGTAGAATCCGCCGTCCTTCCATCCGACGTCGGATTTGATCGTCGCTTTGATGAGTCCACCCAAAGCGACCAATCTTACCGCAGCTCCGTATCCAACACGGGTCCTGCAGTGATTGCTGAGCCGATCGCAAAACGACCTAGCAACGCTCCTCGTTCGGTTCCCCAAGGTTTATTGAAGTCCTTGGAGATTCCCCCCTACCACGAACTCAAAAGGTTTTGGGAAGTTCCAGTCGCTCTGGTATTGGCTGGCCCAGCCCTGCTCATGACTGCGTTCCTGATTCTCCTCGTTCGCGCGACGAGTCATGGTCCTGGCATTTATGCACAGGAACGATCTGGTCGCGGTGGCCGATCCTTCAAAATGTACAAGTTGCGCAGCATGTACAGCGATGCGGAAGCTCGCGGCGCTCAGTGGTGCATGGGAGATAACGATCCGCGTGTAACACCCGTCGGCAAGTGGCTACGCAAACTGCATTTGGACGAATTACCACAGATCGTCAATGTTATCCGTGGCGATATGTCCTTCTGCGGTCCTCGTCCGGAACGACCGGCATTTATAGAAAAATTGGTTGAGGTAGTACCCTACTACCGATCGCGACTCACCGTTCGTCCGGGCATCACCGGCTTTGCTCAGATCAATTTGCCACCCGATTCCGGTACAGAGTCTGTGTTAAAGAAGCAAACTCTCGATCTCGAATACGTGGTGCAGGCCTCCTTCGCCGCCGATCTCAAGATGATTGCGTGTACGGCCCTCCGATTGATTGGCGTACCAGGTGAGAAGGCAACACGGCTGGCAGGTTTGACCATGGTCCCAGAAGGGTCCCGATTCTCTGTGATCTATGCACCCTATTGGGAAAATGCCGAAGCGAGTGAAGATCCTCGCGTTGACGCGCTCACCCCCGACTTGATCGCGTGCAGCAAGAATTAAGACCGCCAGCAGCAGCGATTGCAAACCCAACGAAACAGGCCCGGATCCCGGGCCTGTTTCGTTTTTCAAACAACTTTTCCGCCTCTCTCGTTCGCGATCGTGCTCGTAAAAAGGCTATAGTTTCTCCCCGCCACATCACGGTTCATCATGGCGTGCAATTCTTCGTTATTGGAAGGATCCATCATGTCACTTCCCAAGCGACGCATCGTCATATCGGACCGAATCAGTCCGTGTTAGGCTGAATGGTTCCCACAGCGGTTCGATCCCTCCCCACCATCCATCAATGACAGATTCATCTACTACCCGCCGCCATTACTTCAGCATCGACGTCGAAGACTATTTTCAGGTCTCTTCCTTTGATCCCTTTGTTTCTCGTGACAGTTGGGGGGACTGGGAATCACGCGTTGAAAAGAGCACCCATGAGATGCTCGATATGCTTGATCATCGCGGCGTAAAGTCCTTCTGTTACGTTCTCGGGTGGATTGCAGACCAATTCCCTGACCTAGTGCGTCGCATCGATCAATCGGGACACGTGATCGGATCTCATACCTATTGGCATCGCTTGCTGTACGAACAAGGTCCGATGGCCTTTGACATCGATATGGGTTTGGCAAGCAACGCGCTGAGCAACATTACGGGCAAGCCGATCAAGCACTTTCGCGCCCCTAGTTTCTCGATTACGAAGAAAAACCCTTGGGCAATCGAAAAACTCCTCCTTCATGGCATCGAACACGACAGTAGCATCGTCCCCGTTCGGCACGATCGTTACGGCATCCCTGATTCGCCGATCGATTCTTATCGCGTGTCCGCCGGAGAGTTCGCGATCAATGAACACCCGGTATCGGTGTTGCCCAAAGGACCGATCCGCATCCCGGTCGGTGGAGGCGGTTACTTCCGAATATTCCCATGGTGGTTTACTCGATGGGCGCTAAAGCAAATCGAAACCAGCGGCCGATCGATCCACTTCTACATTCATCCTTGGGAAATCGATCCTGGTCAGCCCAAAATTGATCGCATCAGCAAACTTTCGCGATTCCGACACTATCGCAATTTGGATCGATGCAAAGAACGCCTGGAACGGCTGCTTGACACGTTTGCATTTGGAAACTTGACATTGCCTACACCCTCGGGCAATTATGCGATTCCTGTCCCCGAAACGGCCTAGTGGAATGGATCGTTCCGAACCATCGATTCGGCTTTCATTTGCATCGTAACGATTTATGTTGCATCGCTCGCCGAACCAAGCCCTGGAGACCCATCGCATCTAAAGTCCCAGGGACTTGGTTTGCTGAAGCTCGGCCAGCCTGCGAAAAATGCGTTCCAACTCACGATAGTACTCGACTTCGTCCATTTCCGCTTTATTGCTTCTCAACGATTCCACTCCTCTTTCCAATTGCTCTATTTCTTCGCGGATTTCCGGGGTGAGATGAGGCTTTGAATGCTCGTCCCACAGGATGGTTTTTCTCGCCAATGCACCATCTAAGAGTGCGCCCCCCGCAGGCGATTTGACAGCCCGCACTCCACGATAGAACGAAGCCGGCGTTCCCTTGCCATCCCCATTATCATCCAACAAGGCTTGTTCGGTCGCCAGCAAACCCTGATCTGAGTAATACTTCGCAACGCGGTCACTCGCCGCCAGAAATACCTCAAGCACCGAAACCGCGTGATCGTGATCCAAGTCCCCAGTAGGATCGCTAATGGCCTCGGAGAAGTACTTCCCGAAGCGTGAAAAGTTCTGCTCCGACCCACTCTTCGTCGCCGTCACAACGATCCGGCCCGGTCCACTTATTTTTGAAATGAACGGGCCGCTCGATGCCGAACAAACAACCAGAATCCATGGTCCTGGCATCCCATCCAATGACCGCGCCAATTCCTCCGCTGCAATATCAGGACCGTTCAAGTTGAACTTCGTACTCTTGCCGTCATGCGTACCATGCCCGATCAAGATCAACCAATTTTGCTCGTTGGCATCGGATGCCTCCGCAACCCATTTTAAGAGACGCTCCTTATCGGTCGCGATAGCCCCGCCCTCCTCGATGGCATTGGTAATCGTGCGCCCCGATTCAGAGGATTCGATACCGATCGTTGTGACGGTACTCTTTTCGCGTTCCATCAGCTGCCAGGGTTTCGCCCAGGCCAGGAATTGCTCGCCGTACTCGGACTCACCGGCAGCACCTACTACCAGACAAAAACGTCGCGCTGCAAGAAATGGTGTCGTCATCGGATCATCCATTTGCAATGCCGCGTAACCTGGATCACTGAGGGGAAACGCATCCTGTCCCACCGCGCATTTGCAACCCCCAAACCCTGCAATCCCGAGCCCTCCAACCGCGATTGCTAGAGCATGTAGAATGCCTCTGCAGTGACGACGCTTTACGGCTTCCTCGGTACAGGACCTAAATACTCCGGATGCTACTCCAGATCGAATTTCACGCCAAACCATTGCGTCTCCTCAATCTCCATTCCAGGATCAGGCTGATCAGGGCTGTCATCACAATCCAAGGCTGATGCCACAGCGGAAACGTTTGCATCTCGGTGACTGGCACTTTGTCAGGAGGTAGGACTTCTGCTAATCGCCCCAATTCCGAGGGAGTCAGCAACCTCCCCCCGGACCCTTGAGCCAATGCCTTCAACCTCTCTCTATCCAATCCAATTTCTGCCATTTCAGCCACTTCAGGTTCGTAAACGCACCCTGCAACCACGTCCCCGAGATCGCTACCATCGCTGGAACGGATCGCCGCTGTAGCCCGATAAAACCCCGTTTCTGTCATGACCATTTCGCATTCATATTCTCCAGCCCGCGATGCCGATGGCACCGCAATGGATCGGACTGTTTCCCCCGATGGATCCGTTATCGTTAGATCGACAACTGCATTGTCGATGACCTGAAAATCCTGCCCTCTTACTTCGATCTTGATGCGTGCAATGCGCGGGGAAGCAGGAGATACTTCAATCCTTGCCACATGCTGCTTGGGAACATCGGCAATAAGCGCGCGAACCATTTGTCTCCAAGCCTGATAGATCGGGCTCGCCTCAGGACCGTCATGTATCAACCCCCAACGCCAAAAATCTCCAATCATGAAAGCTGCGGAAGATCCTCGTCCAAACCGCTGCATTAAGAGCAACGGAACATTTTCTTCATCTTCTAGCATTCCTTCGACCAAAACACGTGTTCCCGGCTTGAACTGGGAAGTGCGATTCCAGACTTGAAATGGTGGCATCTCTTGCAATCGCGATTTCTCTTCGCTTTCTCTCTCGAACAAACGCAACCACGGTTGCAGCCATCCCTCACGGGACAATAGAAAACGCACAGGCGGTACGCGGATTTCATCGACCCCCTGAGGTGTGACCATGTCGGGTGGAACAGTATCCCCGTACACAGGAAGAAGCTGTCCCAAGATCGAATCGCGAAACGTCTTGCCTCGCATACTCTCCTGGCCGCCCAAAGCAAGCAGCGATCCCCCGCGGACCGAAACAAACTGGCGCAACATCTGTTGTTGATCCAAGGTAAAAAAATCGGGTTCGATGTCATCCAGGATCACTGCCGAATACGCGTAGAGTTCCTCGGAATCCTTCGGAAACCCTTTTTTCAACTCGGATGAATCCGCGACCCCCAATCGCGCAAATACCGGTTCGTTGTACTGTTCTTTTTCCTCCTCCGAAACATCTTCAAAGCCACGGAAAAGAGGGTTCGTACTTTCCAGCTGGGAATTTCGAAAACTAAATTTCGGCTGCTTTCTTGCAATTCGAATCAGCGATGTCAGCTTGATCTCAGCATCTTCATCCAATGCACGTCGCAGAAACTTAAACTCCCAATTGGCTCGCCCGGCAATGTAGAGAACGCGATACGGGCCGATCCCTCGATCCACGGACACGATCCTATGATTGTTTCCATAGGTCAGTTCACGAGGCTTTCGCGATGCCGTCGGATAGACAGACTCTCCCTCGGCCGCATTCGGTTCACTGGCCAGCCTGGCGTGGATGGCATAGTCCGTAATCCCTGATGCTTCCGGTCGAAAACGAAAGGTCACGCCCTGCGGTTTCGCGCCCGCAGAAAGCTTCATGGACTCCTGCTTCACCAACCCGCCAGCATGATCACGCAACTCTACGATTGCTTCCTCTCCCTCCAATCCTCGATGTGAGAGGGTTGCCTGAATGGTGGTGGGTGCCGTTTCGAATTCGCTTACGCGAACACCGACATGATCCAAACGCAGGTCGTCGGCTCGATCGGTCATATCCATCTGAACAGGGAAGATGGGTGTGGGCAATTTCAACGCGTTCGCAGTATTGATTGCTCTCTCGGGTGCATCCGTCGCATGTCCATCACTAACCACAATAATGGCTGCCAGCGACTCTCCTCGATAGCGTTCTTCTATGTTGCGCAGCGCGTAGTAGAGAGACGAAGCATTCCCGGTCCCAGTCCGACTCGTAAGACTCTCAACCGGGGCAAGACTTTGATCAAAGATGTACTTGCGAACTCGAAAATCCTTTGACAAATCGAGCAACCAATCGGCGTCGTCCACCAGCCACGGTAGAAGCGGGGAGGATTCAGGGGATTGCGATTCCACTCCTAAAGCCGAAGAGTGAGCGAGCGCCTGCAGCGAACGGCTGTTATCGACCAAAATGGCGACACTATTTGCCTGGGGCTTGGGCCGCTCTAAGCTGGCCATCGGCTCCAAAATGCAAAATAGTAACAGCCCTATCCCCAACATTCGGGCAGCAATCCCAAAAACTCGCTTCCAAATGGTTAGGGGACTGCCGCGATAGGAGAGGAGCGATAACACGAACAGAACCCCAAACGCAGCAACCGCATATGGAATCCACGGGATATGGACAAATGAAAATTTTGGGAGCCAATCCATCAACGAGCCCTTCCGCTTCCTAAACGCTCGTAGTAGCGATCCAATCGATTTTGAAATTGATTGGGAACGGGATCACGATCAATAGGTACGATCTCATTTTGCTTGGCCGATTTGCGAATCAATTCTTCGGATATGCGTTCTCGCAGTTGATCCAATGGCTCCGCGATCAAGCGCCGCACGATGGGCCACTCTGGATCTTTGGAATGGCGTTTGTATTCAATCCGAATTTCACGCGCGGCCTCGCGAATGCGTGCTGCCTCCGCACGCAAATCGGGATCGCGAACCAACTCCTCCACATCGCGAATCGCGTCGGTCCAGCGAGAGAAGTCTTCACCCGTAAGAGGTGCAACAAACTCCCTTTCGCCGGCGATGCGTTCAAGCAGCGCTCCACCACTCGAACCCGTCGCGCCATTTCCCTTCCGATTGGGATTCGAGCCTTGCCCATTGGGACTTGGTTCCTCCTGGTTTGGCGGCTGGCCTCGTTGTCCCGCTCCCGTTGGAGACCCGTCAGTTCCTTGTACGTCTCGATTCTCGGATGATAGGTCAGGAATTGGGTCACCGGACTCGGCAGAGCCTCGCCCATCCTTTCCAGAACGAGGATTCGGATTGCGAGAATCCCTCTTTGCCCCCTGCTCGCGGTCTTTGTCATCGCGCGTCAGAGTTTCTTCAGATGAACCATCTGGATTGTTAGCCGTTGCAGGGGACGATTGCGTCGAACGCGTCGATCGACCGCTGTTCTTTTCTTGTTCCGTTTCCGACACAGACTCTGCAGAGCCTTCCGAATCTCCATTTTCAGGCCGATCGCGATTCGATTCCCAACGCTCGTTGGGTTTGCTCGATGGCCTGGTCGAGTTCTCCTCCGCCACTCCGTTGGGATCCTTTGCTCTTTGTTCGCTGGCCAGCCAATCCCGAGCTTGATCTAACTCGCGCAATGCTCGTCGTAGCGATTCTTCCTCGCTACCTAAAACACTGGCTGCGGACCCCTTGATTTGCTCCTTCAAATCCCGAATGGCTTCGAGGGCTTCGCCGGAGGCTTCGCGCGCCGGGCTATCCAAGCCTCGATCTAGCATCTTTGGAATTTGCTCCAAACGTTGATCGATCCCAGCCTGTTTCGCCTTGCGGAAGGTCTCGTACAATTCGTCCGCCAACAATGGTTCACTCGACTCGGATTCCGAGATGGTTTCCTGAATCTTTTCGAGCGCTTGATTGAGCTGTTCCCGTTGATTCTTCCACGCGTCCCCATTTCCCTTCGCATCAGCAAGCTCCGACGCCGATCTTAGTGCCGATGGATTTTCACCCAAAGGATTCGATTCACTTCCATTCTCTTCCTCACGCAATTGTCGGTCCAGCTCGCTTTGACGCTTTTCCAGATCACTTGTTCGATCGATCAAATCATTCATCGACTTCCGCAACCCTTCGGACGACTGCTGACGGAGCTCTTCACGCGTTTCCTCCATCGATTGTTGCGCTTTGGCACCGGAGGCGATGGCTGGCGACGTCTCCGAACGCGAGAGAGACTGTGCAGACTGCTGCATCTGTTCGCGGGCTCGCTCCATTTGCTGCCGGGACTCCTCCATGGAATCTCGATTCCGCTCTTGATTCATCCGATCCAATAACTCGTCGGCGTCCCGAAGCATTTCTTGCTGTTCATCCCGTAATCGCTTCAGTTCTTCCTCAAGCTTCTTTTTCTCTTCGGGGTCTTTCACCGCCTGAATTGCCACATCTAGTTCCCGAAGGGTCTCGTTGAGATCCTTTTGCCGACGAGCCAATTCATCCAGTCGGTTCATCACTTGGCGCATTTCCCGTTCCGTCTCTGGCTCTCTCTCTTCCGGCCGCGACTCTCGTTCAAAACGTTGTTCATCGTTATCGAGCTTTAATTGGTCGATCTGCTGCTGACGATTGCGTTGACTAGCCGATTGCGATTGACTCTGCGACTGCTGCTGTTCCTGCTGAACAATGTTGTGCTCACGAGCACGGAGCTTGAGCAATCCTTCATACGCATTCCTCTCTTCTTTAAGCGCATCACGGAGTGGGATGCCAGCTAGAGTGGCTTTGTCGATCGAACGCAGTTGCTGAAGGGCGTCTTCCATATCTTGCTGCAATTCACGGAGAAGTTCTTTTGATTTTTGATCTTGGATCTTTTCCTGGAGAGATTGCGATTGCTCGAGCGCACTACTTTGCGATTCGATCAACACATCGCGATTCTCGCCGAGCGAGGCATCGGAGGCTTTCCCGATCGATCGAAGGACGTTCCACGTAGCCGCGACAATTTTCTTTTGGACCTCGCCAAGCTCCTCCGCTTGTTGGGCCGCAGGAGAGGAACCGGACGGCTGTTGTTGCGACGCGTTTGGGTCCGATGCGTTGGAATCCCCTTGGCGAAAAAGTTCCTCAAATGGGCGAATCTCAGCGAAGTACATCTCGCCGTCAATGCGTCGGACGGAACCATCGCGATCGAGATCTTCTGTCCAAAAATGATAGGACAAAAGTTGGTCGGCTTCCGCGTGCATCGATTCCAAATCGAGGATGTGCGTGACGTCGACCTTTCGAACGACGGACTTCTCGTTGAACGTTGTTTGCGATTCTCCCTTGTTGCCTTCCCCTGCTCGATGCAACCAATCCTGAAGCACGATCTCTTGTGGTTCGTCGCTACCTAGCGAATAGGAAACACCGGTCCGCATCAAACCAAAGTCGTCTTGCACTTTAGCCGAGATCATCACTTCTTGAATTGGGGATACATTTTGATCCATCGGTCCTGCTAGCTTGACATCGGGCACTTTATTCTCCAACACCCGTACAGTGAGTTCCTCGTTCAACTTGGAAGCTCGCAATTCGCGATCCATCAAACGCAGTTTCCATCGCTGCGATTGATCCAAATCGAAATCCGTTTCATATACCAACGAATCCTCGGCGTTTTGCTTGAGATGCGTCACGACGCCAGCTTCATCGACCAATTCTGCGACAGATACTTCCTTATTCAATCGACAAGACCATTTGACGTTAGAACCTTCTACCACGGTAACCTTTCGAGTGTCTTCGACAGTTCGAACCTCTTGATTCGCGTATTCAGGGGGGGTGATGGTCGCGTCGCTTCTCGTTAACGTTGGATGCTCATAGACATTGACCGAAAATCGTTCGCTCTCTTGGCCATCGTATTGAATTGAGTATTGGAAAGATCGTTCGATCCGCCGCGCCGCAGCACCGAACAGTGAATCCGATAGTGCACGCGTCATCTCCAGCGTCGATTGCTCCCCCGATTCGGAAATAACGATCAATTGGGCAGACTCCGGAATTCGATTTCCGAATCGCGCTGTAACCAACAAGTCGCTTCCCCGCTCAAGCTCGATATTGCCAGGTTCGATCGTCATTCCTTCCGAACTCGAAGCTATCGCTGGCGTTTCTCCAAACGGAGTATGAAGAAGATCTTCGCTACCGAAGATCCCCCAACCGATGACCCCGACCATTGCCGCGGTTTGCAATCCCCAGGCACTTCGCAATTTCCACGCTGGAAGTGTTTCTAACCAGTCTCCATGCCGATTGGCATGGCTCGCGTTTTCTCGAATCAACTTCTGTTGCAGGTATTCTGAGGATGTATTCCCACGCGGCTCCAGCGTCGTCAAGAGCCGCTGCTCCAGCGACGGATACTTCGCCTCCACTCGTTTAGCAATTTCATAGGAGTCGCGATGCGAGAGTCTTGACGCAAACCAGAGCAGCCCACCTATCCCTGCCAAAAGGACCCATGCATACGTCTTGGATTCATGGTTATCCCAACTCCCGGACAAACTCGGCAACAAGCCTTGAACCAGCAGAACACCTGCCAGGATCCAAAACAACACGAGGGACCAGGCCAGCCGGTACGACCTCAATCGCGCACGGACGTTTCCAATCAATCCATCAATGATCGCATTTGCACGACTCACGATCTCAATTCCTTCTGCGGTTGATTTCCTTGATTATTCATTTGGCATTCGTCCCGATAAGCGATTGCTTAACGCAGAGCAATGACTCGATCGCTACGAAGGCGAGTGCAGCAACCAACAGCCACCACCAACCCCCTTGCCGCGATTCGAGTTCCGTGGCCTGTAGCTGCCTAAGGACCTGTTCGGACTCCGGGCGTTTGGCTGCAGTCTCCATGCGCACCCCTAGTCTCGAAAACTCTTCCAAGTCGATGACTTGCGTCTTGCTCTCCGCCAACGGAACATTGATCGCCAGCGATTGGGATGTCCCATTCGAGAGCGTGCCGCTGTATATCCCTGGGACACTCAATTTCCAACCTGCCTGTGGTAGATCTAAGTCGCGGGCGATCGAAGTTCCGGGAATGAGCATCTTTTCGAACCGAGAATCATCGAAGCGTTCACCCGATTCCCAAACGACACCCTCGTTCGTTTTGGGTAGTGCCAATGCAAACCATTGGCTCAACATCGGTACAAACTTGCTCGATAGTGCCAATTGGCTTTCATTCGGCTGCCAGCCTGCCGCCAAAATGGTCAATGTCCCAGATCCGACGGTTGTTGAGAAAATCGCAGGACTTCCCGAATCGAAACGAGCCGAGATCGTCCAAGGCTCTTCCTGACGGAGGGATACTTGGCGATGTTTCCAAAAACGAATCTTGCTGAAATCATTGAACTTTGCATCCGCAAAAGGTGCAAAGAGGGGGCTCTTTAAATCGACCGAAGCGAGTAATCGGTACTGATCCACTTTGGATTCGGTAACCGTCGCTGCATCAAATCCAGTCCATGCTTGTAATCTCTCCGCGTATCGGAGCCCCCACTTCTTTCCGGAAGCATCCGTTTCCTCAGCCGATCGATCCCAAACATCGAGCACATTTCCACCCGACGTCAAATACAATTTCAGAGCGACGACCTCCTCGTCTGTGAGTTCATGCCCCACTAAGACCAATGGGATTTTCGCAGCCTCGATCGGCGACGGAAGGCTTTCCTTTGATCCCGGCGAGCCCGGCTTCCAATGCAACCAATCGACATGGAGCGTCTCCTCATCCAGCGGTACGTGTTCGGCAAAGAACCGCAGCGAATTCTCTGGATCTGCTATGTCCGCTTCGACACACGCTACCGACATCGACCGCTGGGCGGGTGGAACAAAGAACCTCCGGTTATCGAATACGGTAGCATCCCCAAACAGCTCGTAGGCTGTTGCTCCGCTAGGTGGCTCCTGCAATCGAACCACCGTGCTCGTCCCCAATGGAACTCGGCATGGAACCGCAGAACCTTCGATGGGAATTCCCTTTGCATCCAACCATTGCAGAGTAAAAACTTCATGGCTACCACCCGCTTCATTCGTCACCCGAACACGCCAAGAGCCCTTGGCTCCCTGCTGTACTGGATTGCTTCTTACCAGGCCTCCATCGGGTTCTCGATCCGAATTCGTACTTTCGACGTCCTGCTCTGTCGGTAACAACGTGGCATATGCATTTCCCAAAGTTGTTGGCTTGACTGCCAGCACCCTCAGGCGCGCATGGGAAGGCCATTCGATCCCGACCATTCCGTCCAAACTGTTCCCCGTTGCCAAATCCGTGACCAGAGCAATTTCCATCTCTTCATTTCGCTCGCCATTGGCGTAATCGATTTGCAGTGCGTCCAGGCTGGATGCTAGAGCCTGTCCAACGTTTCCTATGCCCCAATCCGGCGCAACCTTTTCGACGGCTGCAAGGGCCGTCGGGGATCGGCCCCCGATTGGGACGTTCAGCGAATCCCTAACGGACAAATGAGAGACCAGTTGATTCGAAAAACTGTAAACCGCGAGGGTATCGCCTGCACTGGCTTCATCGATCCACTTTCTTGTCACATCACCGACCGAATCCCGAATACCTGGACGCTGCATGCTGGCGCTGGTATCGATCAGGAGCAATCGATGCACACCACGACGGGAACTTGCGGCATGCTGGATAGCGCTATTCAGATAGGGTCTAGCGAAGGCAAACGCGATCGAGCCGATCAGCAGGGTGCGACATGCGAGTAGCAACCACTGTTCGATGTGACTGCGGCTGGTCAGTTTCGGGGGAGCCGCATCCAAGAACATCAATGAGCTAAAATCCAGTACTTCGCTCGGTCGTTTGCGGACCAAATGCAACACAATGGGCCCGAGAATAGCCAACGCTCCTAGCGCATACAAAGGTGCCAAAAAGTTCATCCTCGGGAACCTCCTTGGCCTGGGGTGCCACCTGAGTGGGCACCTGTCCCGTAGCGGTCGCCAACAGCCTGACGCGTGGTGAGCCCTCGTTCTCGCTGCGAGAGGAACTCGTGGAGTGCCAATTCCAATGGATAATCCGTCGGCAATTGCACAACAGCGATACCTAGCGGTTCCGCAATCGCCTTCAATCGTGCCTCATGCTCTTCGAATCGCTTGCGATAAGATTCTCTCACCAAAGTGGGATCGACGAATCGTTCTTGTCCAGATTCCAAATCGCGAACCATCACCGGGTTAGGATGTTGGAAATCGATTTCTCTCGGATCGAGAACTCGCATTAATACCACTTCATGCTTGCGTGCTCTGAGAAAGGCTAAGGGAGTTTGCAACTCTTCAGGAGACACCAAGAAATCGGAAACGATGGTGACGAGGCTTCGATGTCGGACGAGATCGGAGACTTGCCGCAAAGGAGATACGAGGTCGGTAGCCTCTCCGCTCGTGGGACGCTCCAGCATGCTCAGGATTCTCTTCAATTGCCCAGTGCGATACCTGGCAGTCAATAGATCGGCCACAACAGCGTCAAATGTAATCAACCCGACAGCATCCCTTTGACGGATCAATTGGAAAGCGATAGTTGCGGACAGGGTTCTGGCATAGTCCAACTTTGAATAACCCACGGACCCGTAATTCATGGACCTACTTTGATCGACCACGAGGTAGCAACGCCGATTGGTTTCATCCTCAAATTTTTTGATGTAGTAACGATCCGAACGTGCGTAAAGTTTCCAGTCGATATTGCGAGGATCGTCTCCCATCGAAAATGGTCGGTACTCACTGAACTCAACCGAGAAGCCATGGAGAGGACTGCGGTGAAGTCCCGTTTGAAATCCGTCAACCACTGTCTTGGCTCGCCACTGTAGATCCTGAATCGCCATCAAAGTCTTTAGGTCGATCCAACGATGTGTATCCGTCCCCTGGGACTCGTGGGGTTCCGCGCGCGAGGTCAAGCTTGGCATTATCCTCGAACCTCTTGAAGCAGTCGTTCGATGCACTTCTCTACGGTAACTCCGTCGGCTTCGGCTTTATAGGACAGCAGGATACGATGGCGAAGTACGGGGGGAGCCAATGCACGGATATCGTCGATTCGGACATGGGAGTTGCCATTCAGAAGGGCTCGAGCCTTCGCACCTAGAACCAGCATCTGAGCGGCTCGCAATCCGGCTCCCCATGTCACCCATTGATTGATGAACGGCAATGCTTCCTCCCGCCCCGCCCGCGTTGAAGTCACCAGTTTGACAGCGTAGCTGGCGACGTCTCTCGCAATCGGCATTCGTCGAACAAGCTGCTGAAATTGCAGAATGTCCTCCCCACTAAAGAGCGCGACAATCGGTTCAGGAGACTTGCTCGTCGTATCCAATACGACTTGCAATTCATCTTCAAAGGGTAGGTAGTCGATCAACACATTGAACATGAATCGATCAAGCTGCGCCTCGGGCAATGGATATGTCCCCTCCATTTCGATCGGGTTTTGAGTCGCTAAGACGAAAAATGGTTTGGGGAGCGCATAGCGTTTTCCAGCCGCTGTCACTTGATGCTCCTGCATCGCTTCCAACAATGCCGATTGCGTTTTCGGAGGTGTGCGATTGATTTCATCCGCCAAAATAACATTGGCAAATACAGGTCCCTTTACGAATTTCAGCGCTCGCCCTCCTTCCCCATCCGACAGGATTTCGGTCCCCGTGATGTCGGCAGGCATGAGATCAGGCGTAAATTGGACGCGACTGAAGTCAAGATGGAAGACTTGAGCAACACTGCGCACCAACAAAGTTTTCGCTAGTCCCGGGGCTCCGGTGATCAAGCAGTGGGTGCCGGAGAACAAGCAGATCAGCAGTTGTTCGATCACATCCTTTTGACCCACAATGGCCTTGGCCAATTCGGCCTCCATCTTGGTCTTTCCGATCTGGATCCTTTCAAAAACGTCTGCGTCTTCTTCCAAGTTGGCGTTCGTGGTACTCAAGGCTGATTTCTTTCTTCGTTGATTAGCGTTGCGAAGTCCATGCTGATTGGACTGCGATTCGGTTTACCCTCGCAGCCTTCCATTGCCCACAGCGAATGACTCGGATCAATTCAATGGGTCATCGCATACGTCACGATGTTTATCCCGAGAGGATATGCTTTCTTCACGGAAAACTCCTCGAAGTACCAAGGGTCTTCTCCTTCTCGCTCCCATCCGTCACCAAGATCGGTGTTGTGGCAAATGAAAACCATGATCCGCCCTGCATCGTCCTTGATCGCGCGATAGTGAGGGATGCTCGTGTCCGATCCGTACCTCGGTTCCCAAGTCATCCCGGATTGTCGTCCGGACCAAGCAGTATGGATCGAGGGCAATTGCGGCTTCTCCTTCAGATCATAGACACAGTGAAAAATCTCGTGTTCCAAAGGGACTTCCTCGGGTTCACGATCCGGAAATACCCTCTTGATCTCTCGATAAAAATTCTCGTACTCCTCGTCTCCCCAGAAATCATCCACCATTAGGAATCCGCCATTCAAACAGTATCGACGAAGGGCAGACACTTCTTCTTCGTGGAACATCAAATCACCCGGTTCAATGATGTAAATGAACGGGTATTCAAACAGCTTTGGATCGCTCAATTCCAATACGATGGGCTCCGGGTTGACCTTCATGGTGGTCAGTTGCTGCAGCCGAAGCGAAAAATTCAATTCGCTATCTCGGAAATCGGTTGCCCAGCCTCCCCCTCGGCGATAACCGGACGAATCGTATTTGATGCGGACGAAGGTAAATGAGTCCTTGGCGAACTTCTTATCAAGTTCCCAACTTGGGACTCCTTGGCGGCCGGCACTCTGCCAATCGCGACTTCGAAACCTGCGCCCTCCGGGAGGTTGAGCCATAGCCCAATATCCCAACACACCCAACGCGATGAGCGATACCGCCCACATTGGTAGCTTTTTCCACGGGTTCGAAACGATGTTTAGCACGGACAAGAAGACTCCTTCGTATTCTTTGCTCGCAGGACGGACCAATGTGGAAACGATTCTCGAAATCGCGGAACGCTTGCCCGCTCCGAACCCAAGCAAGAGAGGAGCTTGGACTGTATGTCATAGCAGAACCGTCCTTTGCATTGTCGACTCTCGACAATCTCGGAGCAAGCATAGGGCCCATGCAACCGAAAAGAATCGGCGAGATCCCTTGCGCTTCTTCAAAGCGCCTCGCGGGATGAAAGGATGGGATTCTTCCGTGCGTTCGCCATTGCGATCGGGCATAATGAAGCTGTTAGGTCGTTGCGACGAACCACCCTTCGGACAATGTATATGATTGCAAAGTCTTACACTCTTTCGATCCATGACTGGCATACGGCACTGAACCTGCGGCCTGAACGGCTGAGCGATTTCCGCTGCGACAAGGTTCTTATGCGGATCTGTAGGTTTGCGATCCTGTGCTTCCTGTGGCTTGATCCGACGGTCACGATGGCCCAAAACGAGCCTTCTGTTTCGATTCCAAGCGACCGAAATCCGACGACCTCGATCCCTCCCACCCCTGAGCAATTGCATTTTTTCGAATCCAGCGTTCGCCCCCTGTTGATCGAGAAGTGTTTCGAATGCCATGCATCGCATGAGGGCAATCCTGATGGCGGACTAACGATCGATTCCCTCGAAGGCATTCTCCGTGGAGGCGATTCAGGACCGGCCATCGATCGTGACTCACCTCTGAAAAGTCCACTCCTCCAAGCCATCGAGTACCGCAAGCCTGACCTTCAAATGCCCCCTGGAGGAAAGCTGAGCGAATCACAAATCGGTATCTTTCGTACGTGGATTCAAGATGGAACGCCTGCGCCCGATTCCTTTCGTACGGAGATGTTGACGACGCATACTAGTGAAGCGCTATCCGTTGAAAATGCCCTGAATCATTGGGCCTATCGTCCGATTGCGCATCCCGTACCACCGGCAACGTCCTCACGCCACAATCCCATCGATGCGTTCTTGGAAACACATCAATCCTCTTTGTCGCTCCGACCTAGTTCGCTCGTGAGCGATCGTGTTTGGGCACGCAGGCTTTCAATGGACTTGCATGGATTCAATCCGACCTATGAGCAGTTGATGGCCTTGGATCAACAGTTCGCCAAAACCGCACCGCAAACGGTGTCGGAAGGACCTGATTCCTCGAACAATGGCGGAGATGGAGATATCGAGCTCCGCGAGCAGTGGGTTGACGCGATTCTCGCTTCGCCTCGATTCGGTGAACGCTTCGCCCGAAAATGGATGGATGTGGTTCGGTACGCGGAATCGCTGACCCTCCGCGGATTTATCCTGCCCGATGTGTGGAGATACCGCAATTATTTGATCGACAATTTTAATGCCGATGCTCCGTTTGACCAAATGATCCTCGAGCAGATCGCAGGAGACCTTTTGTACGACGACGACCCTCAAGTCGCAGCGCGGCGTTGGGTAGCCACCACCGCACTCGCGATCGGGGATCTCAACTACGAGGAACAGGACAAGCAACAACTAGAAATGGATGCGATCGACGAGCAGCTGGATACAGTATCAAAAGCATTCTTAGCGCAAACACTTTCGTGTGCTCGATGCCATGATCACAAATTCGATCCGATTCCGACCAGCGACTACTATGCACTTGCCGGGATCTTCAAATCCTCCGTTGCGATGGATCATGAAAATGTGTCCAAATGGGTACGGATGCCCCTCCCCGTCTCTGAGGACCAACAAGCGATCTACGAATTAGCTGGCAGGGCGAGTAAGGAATTGCAACGCGAGATCGGTGCCCTCAGAAAAGTAATCGGAAACAAGCCCAAAGGAAGCTTAGTGATCCCATCCTCGGATTTTCATGGTGTCGTAATCGACAACCGCACTGCACGCATTGTCGGCGATTGGCAATCTTCTTCCTCGGTGGCAGAATATATCGATGCCGATTACCTCCATGACAAAAACCAGGATCGGGGATCTAAATCCGCAACGTTTGAACCGCTAGGACTCCAACCGGGCAGTTACACGGTCCGTATTGCTTACGCACACGGGGAGAATCGTTCCAGCAAAACATTGGTTCGCATATCGAGCGCCGACGGAGACAAAACGGTACTCGTCAATCAACGCCGTCCCGCCGAGGACGATGGGTTGTGGCAATCGCTCGGGAAAATTCGTGTCGAGAAAGATGGCCAAGCCTTTGTCATTGTCAGCAACGAAGAAGCCGATGGATACGTAATTGTAGACGCCGTTCAATTCTTGCCGGATGGCCTTCCCCCTCGCAGAGATAAACCGTCGTCCTTGGATGCCTCTGTCGATGCCACGGACGAGAGTGAAGAAAGCGGTCGGTTGCATCAGCTCAAGCAGTGGGAATCGGCACTGTCAGCCACCCAGGAATTGCTCGATGAACGCCCGATGGTGCAAACACTGCGGGCATCCGAAAAACCAGCCGACATTGCGATTCATGTTCGTGGCAGCGTGCATCGTTTGGGAGCAATCGTACCGCGAGGATTTCTTAGCGTCATCGATCGACACGATCCTGAACTGGCCAGCCGATATCGAATCGCGGCAGATGCCAATGGTCGTTTGGAATTAGCACAATGGCTCGTCGATCCGAACAATCCTCTGACCGCCCGGGTTATCGTCAACCGAATCTGGTCATGGCTTATGGGGGACGGACTGGTTCGTACGATCGATAATTTTGGCACGACAGGAGACGCTCCTTCGCAACCGGAATTGCTCGACTACCTGACCTCTGAATTCATCGCCCACGGCTGGTCCATCAAATGGCTAGTTCGAACCATAGTCACGTCCGATGCTTATCGACGAAGTTCTAACGCATCGAACGAGTCATTCACGATGGATCCCGAAAACAAAGCGTTTGCCCGCGGGGGGATGCGAAGGCTGGACGCGGAATCGTTCCGAGATTCATTGCTGCAAGCCAGCGGCGAACTAAGCCTCGGTGCCCGCTACGATTCGAACATTCGACGCGGCTCGAAAGAGGATTATCGCTACCAACATGAGGCGGGTTTGCGGAGCATCTACCTGCCATGGTTTCGCAACACACTGCCAGAACTCATTCGAGAATTCGACGGTGCAAACCCCAGCTTTTCGATTTCCAGCAGAAATCGCAGCACCGTAGCGACGCAAGCCCTTGCGATCATGAACAGCGAATGGATCCGCGATCGAGCCTCCCATGCCGCCAGCCGCGTCCTGCAGAAAGAACCAATCGCTTCGCCGTCCCAAGTGATCCTTACGTTTCGAACGGTTCTCGGTCGCGATCCTTCCGAATCGGAGCTGCTGTGGGCAAATGGGACCCTTCAATCGACCAACCTCACGGAACTCGTCCATCAATTGATGGCTTCCATCGATTTTCGATACTGCCCCTGACGATACTCTGTATTTGAACTCAAGTCGCATTGGCTTTTCTACACGATTCCAATCCCGTTGCCGCAACCAGTCATCAATAAGGATCGCACCATGAACCCTCGTCGCTCGTTCTTGGCCCAATCGGCTTGCGGGTTCGGAGCATTGGCATTCTCTGAGCTGATTCGCCCACCGGTTCATGCAAATGGGCCCGGAACTGGCACACTGTCTTCTTCGAACGGACTGCATCATCTCGCCCGGGCGAAGCGAGTGATCTTCTTGTTCATGCAGGGAGGAGTGAGCCAAGTCGACTCGTTCGACAGGAAACCTCTGCTCGATGAAAAAGATGGGCAATTGATCTCGTTCGATGATGCTCGCGAGTTTGCAAACACTCGCCAGTTGGGCTCACAGCAGCGTGTGATGAAATCCCCTTGGACCTTCAAGAAGTACGGGGAATGTGGCCGTTGGGTCTCCGATTTGTTTCCCAAGATCGGTGAGCACGTCGACAAATTGACGTTTATCCACAGTATGCACACCGATGGGGTTGCGCATGGTCCTGCAACGATCTTTCTACATACCGGCACATTGAATTTCATTCGTCCCTCCATCGGTTCGTGGACCATTTATGGATTAGGCAGCGAGAACGAAAACCTTCCCGGATTCATTTCCATTGCGCCCTCAATCGGCAATGGGGGGCCAAGAAACTACGGTGCGGCATTCTTGCCCGCTAGGTACCAAGGCACTCCCGTGGGAAGCGCCAACGAATCCAATCTCCGAATGGACTATATTGATGGTGCTCAACTCGCGGCAGCACCAGACCCATCCGAGCGATGGAAACACCAAAACGCTTTGAACAACTTGCAACTGCGACAACTCCAATCCGCCGGACGCATCGAAGGTGGTTCGAACTTGCGTGAAGCGAACTTTACTGGCTCGGATGAGCTAGAGTCCCTCATCGCATCCTACGAGCTAGCGGCCCGCATGCAGACATCGGCCCCCAATCTGTTCGACTTTTCCGGTGAGACCGAGGGCATGCGTCAACTCTATGGATTGGATGACAAAAAAACGGAAACGTACGGAAAACGTTGCTTGCTGGCCCGGCGGTTGTGCGAAGCCGGAGTGCGATTCATTCAAGTCAATTATGGAGACGACTCCGCAAATCCTGCATGGGACCAACATTCAGGTTTACCGAAACATGCCGACCATGCGGCCGCAGTGGATCGCCCCATCGCTGGCTTGTTAACGGACCTCGCCCAGCGCGGGTTGCTCGAAGACACGTTGGTTTGGTGGGGATCCGAATTTGGAAGACAACCGTACGCCGAAAAGAATGGAACCGGCCGCGATCATAACCCAGGCGGCTTTACAATGTGGCTCGCAGGCGGGGGAATGAAACCGGGGTTTGCACACGGCTCAACTGACGATTTTGGACAACAAGCAATCTCCGACAAGGTCCACATGCACGATCTTCATGCGACCATTCTGCATGCGTTGGGGATCGATCATGAGCGATTAACGTATCGCTTTGCAGGTCGCGATTTCCGACTGACGGATGTGCATGGCCGTGTCGTCCAAGACCTGTTTTCATAACGGTTGGATTGTTTCAATGGGTTTTATGGATGAACACAGGTCCCGAGAGCCGAAGCATCCAAAGAAAAAACCCTTCCGAACATTCAGAAGGGTTTTCGAAATTTTAGATTTTGTCGCCTCTGCCCGAAGCAAACGAGGCATTAAGCCATCTTAGTAG